>NZ_QROH01000030.1:0-301 GCF_003474285.1 Bacteroides sp. AF39-11AC
AAGTGTACTCCATTCGTCAGAATAGGAGTTTCCACGGTTTCAAATCGCCCCCAGGAACTCGTTTTAGCTCCCTTCCAATCAGGCTTTACAGGTAATTCTTTCCCATCCTCCTCACATGTACGTGTCATTACTATTGGAGCATACTGACTATCATACCATTCTCGGGCTACTGATACGGTGAGTTCGTCCGTAGGCGAATTATCGTCGTGCAGCATTTGTTCTGTACAGGCTAACAACGTACCCAACACACCTATGTATATCAGAATACGCCATTTTTTCCATTTTTCAATGTGTTTCATGC
>NZ_QROH01000030.1:311-1549 GCF_003474285.1 Bacteroides sp. AF39-11AC
TACCCAACACACCTATGTATATCAGAATACGCCATTTTTTCCATTTTTCAATGTGTTTCATGCATTTTTCATTTTCTAATTAAACATTATCTTAACTCATCTTCGAAGATTTTCTTTAAATTACGGTGCAAATAGAAAGTAGTAAAATCGTATACCTTAACTTTCTCGGTCAGTAGTTCGTGAGCTATTGCAACAGCTACTTCTTTCTTTCCTTTTCACTATATAAAAAAATTAGTTCAGCATATATTGCTTTAAAGAAAACTGTAAAGCCCATTCTTTATTCATTATAAGTGCAATACCATTTGTTCAAACACAAGTTAGACATATAACTCCTGTTGTTTATTTTATACATCTTAACTAAGTACTATTTCAAGAAAGCAGAAAACTGGAAAGCGAAAACAATCCCGTTCTCTGCTCTCTTTACAGTCAAGGAGTACTAATTTTTAAATCTTCATACGGGAGCTCAAAAAAGTCCGAACTATAAAAACTGGTTTTAGAACCCTTCTCTGATTCAATAACTTTAACCCCTGTCATATCATACTTAACTCCCTTATACCTCTGGAATATGTCATAAAGTTCCTGATCTGTCAAAAGAGATTTTGTCCCGGGAATAACCCAAAAATAAACATAACTTACAATTCCAGTCTCATCAAAGAAAACCTCTATTATTGTTTTATCCTCTTTCTTTAACTCCAATATTCTTTGTTTAGATAATATCCCGTCATCTACCAATTCCTGCAAAGGTTTTACTCTCGAACACTCCCCCCAAGAAGTTCGAGTATCAGATGTGAGTTCCAATAAAGCTCCACCCTTCTCCAAAATACGATTGATTTCGTTTTTGGGCTTTATAATCACATAACCATTATTAGGCCTTTCATACACAAAGTATTGGGATTCAGTCTGTCCCTTTAAAGTGGTTGCACTTAACAGAATAACCACAATCATCAAAAGATTCTTTTTCATATTCTTTATTTTTTTATATATTGATACAATGTTTTGGGCGGAAAGGACTCTGTATATGTCCCTGAATACTGATACCAATTATTCGCAACCTCTCTATAAAGAGGTAATTGTTCATTTGAGAAGCCGCCTTTATTCAATATTGAATTCATCAATATTTCCATTGCTCCTTTAAGAGATTCAGAGCCACTATATCCTATTGTATTAGATCCACTTTTTAAAAAATTATTATTCAATAGAGTTAACGCAGCATCTACAAAAATATGTGCTTCCAATTC
>NZ_QROH01000031.1:0-1395 GCF_003474285.1 Bacteroides sp. AF39-11AC
AAAGCTTCTATTTGCTTCTTATCTGTTATCCGAGGATACTAATAAATACTTCAATTCTGCCAATTGATAAACGCTTGGCATATAGTGCCCGTTGACAATAACCGCTGGTGTATGACTGATATTATTTCGCTCACAATATTCTTGTTGCTGTCTCCAAAGTAGCTGTGCAACGTCATTGATGTAGTATTTCTCTACACCCGGTATTTCCTGAATCTCGAACCATTCCTCCAGTAAATAAGTTGCCTTTTCCCAACCTTCGGAGAGATAGGCGGAGAGAATTGTTTGTGCAATATGTGCTCCCAGACGATCATTGGTGTATATGACTAATGAGATGGATATATCCGCTGAGATCTCCCGAATGTGGTGGTGCACTTTGGCGCATGCCTTGCAGTTGGGATTTACAACTACCATCAGTCTGTCTTTTGTATGATCGGCAGAATTGTGTAAAGCTATATCCGGATGAATCATCGTTCTGACTTTAGGTTTTAACGCCAGTAGCTTTTGGAAAGTGATTGGATTGAGTAGACCGGATAGCTTAACCTTCATGAAGCGCTTCTCCTTGTCTGAAGAAACAAGTGCTTTTGCCTGTATCCAGAATATCAGGCAGATAACGCTGACTGCAATCATGGAAAAGAGAATCCGGATGGAAAATCTCCATTCAAAGTTATTCCGTATGATATAAAGTGCTGCTGCTGTCAGCCAGACCGAGAAGGTGGTGAGCATACAAAACAGACAGGCTTTATGAATAAAGAATATCTGATATATAATAGAGTATAGCGTAAATGCAATTGCTATGAAAACAGACAGGGCGGCCAAAAGATGAAACTCTTCGGGACAGACGGCTGTGAAGAAGAACATAGTGGTGAAATACATCCACGATAGCTCTCCAATTCCTATTCCTGCAATACTTGCACCCTTGGATTTGAGTACTTCATTGCAATCTATAACTTTACCTATATGGCAGAAACGGTGTAGAAAATGATGGTCTACCATTTCTTTGTATAGGATTATAGTAGAAATGAGAATACCGCAAGTTAATGCGGAGAGATAGAGTGGTAATCCGGGGGGATAATTTCTGCTCCAGATTGAAGAATAAACTAAGAGGACAGATATGATCCCGGCAATTAGTATTCTGTGTTGCCGACACATGTAATTAATATTTCTGATCAGGCAATGAGATTCACAGATGGTTTCCCGAGTAGTTTCACCCAACAGGACAATTCCTGTCCATTGGTGAATAAATAATTTTCTACTTATGGGCATGTGGCTGACTTCGGAAGTAGTGATAATGAGCCGGTCCTGTTCTATCTTTTCAACAAGACAGAATGTAGAATGGCTTGTTTCCAATTGGGTAATGAACGGGCCGTGCAGCTTCTCCAGATATTGGGGTTGAAG
>NZ_QROH01000032.1:0-1361 GCF_003474285.1 Bacteroides sp. AF39-11AC
GAATTGGAAGCACATATTTTTGTAGATGCTGCGTTAACTCTATTGAATAATAAATTTTTCAAAAGTGGATCTAATACAATAGGATATGGTGGTACTGAATCTCTTAAAGAGGCAGTAGTAGCATTGATGAATTCAATATTAGATAGAGGAGGTTTCTCGAATGAGCAATTACCTCTTTATAGAGAGGTTGCGAATAATTGGTATCAGTATTCAGGGACATATACAGAGTCCTTTCCGCCCAAAGCATTGTATCAATATATAAAAAAATAAAGAATATGAAAAAGAATCTTTTGATGATTGTGGTTATTCTGTTAAGTGCAACCACTTTAAAGGGACAGACTGATTCCCAACATTTTTTGTATGAAAAGTCTAATAGTGGTTCTGTGATAATAAAACCAAAAAACGAAATCAATCGTATTTTGGAGAAGGGTGGAGCTTTATTGGAACTCACATCTGATACTCGAACTTCTTGGGGAGAGTATTCGAGAGTAAAACCTTTGCAGGGATTAGTAAATGACGGGATCTTTTCTAAACAAAGGATATTGGAATTGAAGAAAGAGGATAAAACAATTATAGAGGTCTTCTTTGATGAAACTGGAATTGTAAG
Source organism: Bacteroides sp. AF39-11AC (assembly GCF_003474285.1). Lineage (NCBI taxonomy): Bacteria > Pseudomonadati > Bacteroidota > Bacteroidia > Bacteroidales > Bacteroidaceae > Bacteroides > Bacteroides sp. AF39-11AC. The sequence goes on from NZ_QROH01000032.1 coordinate 608, forward strand.
TTATGTTTATTTCTGGGTTCTTCCTGGAACAAAATCTCTTTTGACAGATCAGGAGCTTTATGAAATACTTCAGAGATATAAAGGGATTAAATATGACATGACAGGTGTTTCTGTTATTGAATCTGAGAAAGGGTCTAAAGCAAGTTTTTATTCATCAGATGCTTTTGAGCTCCCGTATGAAGATTTAAAAATTAGTACTCCTTGACTGTAGAGAGAGTAGAGAGCGGGATTGTTTTCGCTTTCCAGTTTTCTGCTTTCTTGAAATAGTACTTAGTTAAGATGTATAAAATAAACAACAGGAGTTATATGTCTAACTTGTGTTTGAACAAATGGTATTGCACTTATAATGAATAAAGAATGGGCTTTACAGTTTTCTTTAAAGCAATATATGCTAAACTAACTTTTTTATATAGTGAAAAGGAAAGAAAGAAGTGGCTGTAGCAATAACTTGCAAATTACTGACCGGGAAAGTTAAGGCATACAATTTTGTAACTTTCTATCTGTATTGTGATTTAGAGGAAATCTATGAGTTAAGATAATGTTAATAAAAAATGAAAAACGCATGAAACACATACGAAAGTGGAAAAAGTGGCGTACTCTGATATGTATAGGTGTTTTGGGTACGTTGTTAGCTTGTACGGAACAAATGCTGCACGACGATAATTCGCCTACGGACGAACTAACCGTATCAGTAGCCCGACAATGGTATGATAGTCAGTATGCTCCAATAGTAATGACACGTACCTGTGAGGAG
>NZ_QROH01000033.1:0-875 GCF_003474285.1 Bacteroides sp. AF39-11AC
CCTCACGAGACCGTTCTTTTCGTCCCGTGGAAGGATTATTGTCATCCCACGGGGCGAGCTCATCCCGTCCCGTGAGACGGATTTCGTCGCTTCACGAGGCCGCTTTGCTCCTAAGCCGGGGAAGAATCCATTGCTTCGTCCGGTCGTTCCAGATAGCATTGTCTTCCGGGCGGGGAGGTGCTTCGTCGGGGATGGGGCAACCCATGTAGGTGCGTTGCCCGCCGATACGCTTCTCGAAGCGGTAAGGGTCGAGGGAATGGCTTTGCTCGGCAGTCTCCAGCTTCAAAAGCTCTGCATGCAAGCAGGCCGAAGTACGGCTGCCGGGAGCCGTGAAGTTAGCAAAATACTGGTGTACGTCACTACTGTTCAGCAAGGACGGGCCCTTGTCGTAGAGCAGAATGTGCTGCTTGAAAAAGCCTATAGCCTCTTTGAAGTACCGGCTCAGCAAACCACCATACCCGCTCTTCATGCAGGCTATTTCCGCCCAGCTGCTCTCCAGGCACAACCCGTCCACCAATTCCTGCCAGGGACGAATGGCGTGAAGGGTACTACCGCCGGAAAAAGGAGAAACGGAAGCATTGGCGGAGACACCGGTATCGGCAGGGACACCGGTATCGGCAGGGACACCGGTATCGGCAGGGACACCGGTATCATTACGATCAACAGCAGCAGATATTTCTTTTTCTTTTGCTGCTGTTGTTATTATATCTCTTATATTCTCTTTATGCTGTAGATTTTCATTCGATAAACCACTGATATTCGGAGTATTGCGATTTATTTCAGATTCATTTCCATCGCGATTTTTGTCCATTGTCTGCCTATTTTTCGTCGAAAAGCCGGCATTTTTGCCCGGTTTTACATCATTGTCCGGGTAC
>NZ_QROH01000033.1:885-1359 GCF_003474285.1 Bacteroides sp. AF39-11AC
TTTTTCGTCGAAAAGCCGGCATTTTTGCCCGGTTTTACATCATTGTCCGGGTACTTTTTGCCATTTTGCCCACTGTTTTCCGCAGTGTTTTCTTCTACTTTTTGCGGTTCTGCAACGCATTTCGTATTGAGTTGCACAGGTGAAAAACAACTGTCGGTGACGGTGAACAAACCGAAATTCGTGACGATCTTCATCATATAAGGATAGGTAAAATTACGAGTGGCGAAAGGTTTCAGGTATTTCAGTTCCGCTTCCATATCAGGCAGCAGGCTCAGTTTTTCCATTATATACCAGTAGGCGCCGTAAGCCTTGCCGCCTTCCTGACGGAGCATGTTCTGGATGCGGGGATCATTGAAAGCCATAATCTCATGTTTAAGGTAAAAGTGCTTATTCATTTCTGCTTAATTCTGTTTTAAATAATTTATCTTTTTGACTCTGCAAAGATCCGACATATATACCAATATACCAAAAACG
>NZ_QROH01000034.1:0-891 GCF_003474285.1 Bacteroides sp. AF39-11AC
GGGTGAGTTCGTTTTTAAGTTGTATGTACTTCTGCTGCAAGTCTTGTTTCTCTTTTTCTAAAAGAGATTGTTCTTGCTCAATGTGGTGCGCCTTTTGTTGGCTTCTTCTTAATACGGCATAGACAATTCCGGTGATACAGATGAGCAGAACGCTGACTATTATTAAAATATGCAGCTTCTTGTTTTGGTGCCCTAAGTTGTTGGTATATTGCTGTTTTGCTACTTCTTTTTCTGCAATGAGAATGTCGTTGCTTTGTTTTGCTAAATGCAGACTATCCAGGTAAAGCGTATGCTTCTTTGTAAATTCCAGTGATTTGTCTAAGTCTCCTTGCACTTTGGCTATCTCTGCCAAACGCATATAGGCACTGGCTTGGGTGCCATATCCTGTGCTCGATAGGCTTTTATTGATATATAAAGTTGCGGAATCATATAGCCCGGCTTTAAAATAAGCATCGCCTAAAAGTAGAAAGGCTCTGTAATGCTGTGCCGTATCGTTTCGCAACGATATGTTTAGCTTGGCGTAATGAACCGCTTTTTTATTTAATTCCATACTATTGTATAATGAGCTGAGTGCAGCAGCTATATCTGCCTGTAACTGCTTGTGATTGGGCGTATTTGTCATATCAAATGCCTTCAATAATTTTTCTTCCGCTTTGGGGTAATATGGTATTCCTCTTTCTATATTTATCTTTCCTTGAAACGACAATGCATCTGCCCAAAGGCTTGTGTCATTTTGCTGTATTGCCAGTTGTTCGGTTAGCTGATAGATGGAGTCAGCTTGCTCTAATAAGTCTTGCAGGTAATACAGGTAGCCCGCATGATTGCATATTAATCCTTGTAGTTTTGGGTTTCCGGCTTTTTTTGCAAGTGAAATGGCAGTCAGATATTCTT
>NZ_QROH01000034.1:901-1284 GCF_003474285.1 Bacteroides sp. AF39-11AC
TTTTTTGCAAGTGAAATGGCAGTCAGATATTCTTTGACTGCCTCTCCGCACAGATTTGCATCTCTATATATACATCCTTTGTAATAATACGCTTTCGCCTGCATTTGTACATCTCCAATAGAATCATAATACTGCACAGCCGTCCGTATCAATGAATCATCAGTTTGTACAATATAGTTTTTGTCTCTGGCTTGCGTCAGTAGCAGAGCATAGTAAGCGCGATCCGCCTGTACTGTCAGTTGTTGAGATTCTATGCTTTCCAGAATATGCAATGCGCTGTCCGGATATTCTTCCATTAACGAATCTGCTTGTACTAACAGTATATTGTGATTGTGCTGTCGTGTACATGAGTTTAGTAAAAGAAAACTTATTAGCCATATTGT
>NZ_QROH01000035.1:0-300 GCF_003474285.1 Bacteroides sp. AF39-11AC
AAGCGACATCAAAGAACCCAGACGATCGGTCAACACCCCGTAGCAGGTTTTACCGTCACCTGAAGTACGGACCAAAACAACTAAACGTCCATCGGCAAAGATATAATCTAAATCGGTAATTGTCCCATTTCCTGTGTTAATATTTCGCTCAAAATCATCAAAATGGTAACGTTTACCTACTACAAACGGAAACGTGGAAGAAGAAACAATCAGTGCACTATAATGGCGTAAGTGGTCGGTACCTAAGTACGGTGAATAAATAATCCCTGCCTATACTGATATTTTACAGTAAGAGACAGG
>NZ_QROH01000035.1:310-1125 GCF_003474285.1 Bacteroides sp. AF39-11AC
AATAATCCCTGCCTATACTGATATTTTACAGTAAGAGACAGGGATATTTCAAACGGGCGGACTAAAAACCCGAATATTCAATACAGACAGATTATTCCAAGTGAAAGTGTTTTTTTACTATCAATGGAATGTCATTTAGCTGAGGCCGTTTCTTTAAATACTGCAATATATCTTCCTCAGAATTAACTATCTCCATTTTCGAGATAATTATACTAGTTATGAGCTTTTTCAATTCCATTAATCTTTGGTCTTGTGGAAATGCACAATCCAAATCAAGTAAATTTGTAATAGTTTTTTGTTCTTCTTTGTCAACAGATGCAAAACGATTATAAATATGCATTGTAGTAGTTAACTCTATACCATTAATATTATAACCATAGTTTATATAAAAGGAATTACTATAATTGGATTTTTGTAAATTTATTATTTTGGATAATTCTTTTCCATTATAAACCCAATTATTTCCTTTTCGCTTAAATCCCAATGGGAAAAATATTTCATTTAAAAGCTCTATTATTTTTTTCTTTTCCATTTCCTAATAAGTATCTAAAATAATATTCCAAGTACCACCATATTTTTGTTGAAACAGACTTTGGTATTTATAAAGTTGCTTCCAGCCTTGTTGCATAGCTTTAGGATTAAAGGGTTTTAATTCATAAATCGTTTTTGTACTAAAGTCTACAAAATCAGGGCGTATGCCAGGGATACCTCTAAATTCTTTCATTGCAGTCCCGTCAATAACATCATTTATTTTGTAAGCCTTATGCATTTGCTGCCCCAACTGCAAATTAGATTTCGTATAAGCCCTTACAACC
>NZ_QROH01000036.1:0-970 GCF_003474285.1 Bacteroides sp. AF39-11AC
AAATCAGAATTATTAAATTTTTAATTTTTTATTGAGATGAAAATGAAAAGTAAGTTTTTTGGTTTTACCGCTAAGTTAGCGATGGCCATTTTAGCAGTCGGTACAATGTTTACAAGCTGCTATGATTCAGAAAACGGTGATGTTTCAAAACCGTATAAAGCACCGGACGCTGTTTACACATTCGTTGTTACGGTTAGTAATGGTATCACAGGTAAGCCTGTAGAAGGTGCAACTGTTACTGCTGGCTCTACTGCATGTGCAGGAGTAGGTAATGGTGTTTATCAGGCAGTTGTTACTAACGACCAGACTGGAACTAAGATGCCGTCTACAGTGACAGTATCAGTTGCAGCAGGTAGCGATTATGAAGCAGCAACAGCAACAGTAAACGTAGCTACTATCGAAAATGGTCAAGCTATTACTTGCTACGCTAACATTATCGTAAATCCGACCAAATATGAACCGGAAGGCTTGAAGGTAGAAACTTCTTCTAACCTGGCTTCTGAAACTGGTTCTTTCACTGGCGATAAAACTCTTGAAGGCGACAATGTTGAGTATGTAGAAAACATGGATATCATCAACTCATCTGATGATCCGATGCAAGTTACTAAAAACATCAAAGTTTTCATTGGTGCTAAATACGTACAAGAACCTGCTCAGACGAAAGCTATCGATGTTATTGCTGAACTGAAGAAGTATATTGAAAGCGTAGAAGGTACAGTAGGAACTGATTTCTCAACAGAAATAAGACCTTACTCTTTCTTGCTGCCTGCTAAGTCTGCTTTGCAGAAGATTTCAGTTCAATATATGTATGATGATAAGACATTCAACTTTACATATAATGGCGTTTCATATGTTGCTAAGACAAGACGTGTTGTTAGTGTAATCTTCAGCAATACTCCGGTATTGACAGAGATGTATCACGGTCACGGACATGGTCATGGTCATGGTGGTGATTTGAATGCCGGTGGTG
>NZ_QROH01000037.1:0-966 GCF_003474285.1 Bacteroides sp. AF39-11AC
GTTTATAAAAGTACAGGTGAATCTTTTGCACAAACAGATGCAGGCATTGAACTATTTGAAGATGATAATTGGACACGCTCAAAACGTTTTTCTATTGTTAATGCTGCATTCTCTGATAGTGAAAAACAGAAGGTAAAAGGACATGATTTTAATATAATTATGTATATAAATTCGAGTACAGGTAGGGTTGATGAAGTGAGTTTCGAGTTTCATAAGTCTGATCCTTTTGCAGCAATTCCTATTTCTGTTTATCGTAAGATTGAAATAGAACTTAAGAAAGACATATGGTTCACTCTTACTGCCGAGGGGAAAATGCTGAGTTATATTTTTTATTGGTGGGCACAAGAGCCTAAATAAGTAAATCGCTTAAATAATAATGTCTGTGCGTGTAAAAATGAGAACTTTAATTCTTGCTATTAGTACATTGTTTTGTGTTGCATATTTGCATGCACAGACAAATTATTATGCCACAACTAAAACTTTCAATCAAGATGGCTATATTTATCAGTGTGATGTACGAGCCTCTGGTTTTGTTACACTTTATAACAAAAGTAATAAATTAATTAATGTTTATCCTGTTTATAAGAATACTGGTGAATCTTTTGTGCAAACAGAAGCGGGCATTAAATTGCTTGAGAGTGACACTTGGACACGTTCAAAACGTTTTTCTATTGTAAATGCCGCATTCTCTGATAGTGAAAAACAAATGCTAAAAGGACATGATTTTTATATAATTATGTATATAAATTCAAGTACAGGTAGGGTTGATGAAGTAAGTTTTGAGTTTCATAAGTCCGATCCTTTTGCAACAATTCCTGTTTCCGTTTATCGTAAAATAGAAACAGAAATAAAGAAAGACCTTTGGTTTACTCTTACTACCGAGGGAAAAATGCTGAGTTATATTTTTTATTGTTGGGCACAAGAGCCTAAATAAGTAAATCGCTTAAATAATAATGTCTGTGCGTG
>NZ_QROH01000038.1:0-782 GCF_003474285.1 Bacteroides sp. AF39-11AC
CAGGGCAATGTATTGTCTTACCGTCGTCGTAAAACAGGACGGGCTTTGACGGTGATGCTTACCCCTGAAGTAATGCAGTTGGTGCGTCTGGTAGCTGATAGGAATATGGATTCACCTTATCTGTTCCCCATTCTGCAGAGTGAGGAAGGTTCAGAGGCTGCATATCGGGAATACCAGTCTGCTTTGAGAAGCTTTAACCGGCGCTTATCTAGTCTTAAGCAATCTATTGGAATGAAATCTGCTCTCAGCACTTATGCTGCCCGACATACCTGGGCTACAATGGCTTATCACTGTGAAATTCATCCCGGAATCATCTCGGAAGCAATGGGACATTCGTCCATTGCAGTTACAGAAACTTATCTGAAGCCTTTTAGTAATAAGAAGATAGATGAAGCTAATCGGATAGTAATTTCTTTTGTAAAAAGTGGCGGATATTTAGTATAAAAGGTGTAATTCCTCTTTATAATATAGATTAGTATTGTCACATAATATTCATATTCTTCAAGGAGCACTTTGAGGAAGGGAAAGACTTGACTTTATTAGAATAGACTTCTATTTTAATAATACTATAATAATCAATGAATTACATTCGGTTTTTATCTTCTTACCTTCTTTAAAATCTTCTTTTCTCCTTTTTCCATGTCTCCTTTTAGGAACTACTTTTTTCTCTCACATATTCATACTAATACATTTTCTCATCTCCCACCAAATAGCCCTCCTACGGCCATTATTCCTTGAATGTTAACGGATTTAACGAGATTTTATTACCTATAAAGTAACGG
>NZ_QROH01000039.1:0-360 GCF_003474285.1 Bacteroides sp. AF39-11AC
AACATTGCCCTCATATCAGACTTCCTCATCAAACTGATGAAGATGCCCATCAACTACTTTGACAGTAAGATGACAGGAGACATCTTGCAACGCATTAACGACCACAAGCGCATACAGGACTTTCTGACAGGAAGCAGCCTCAGCGTTATCTTCTCCGTGTTCAATATCATAATCTTCGGCATTGTATTGCTGGTGTACAGCGGTATGATATTTCTCATTTTCATGTGTGGAAGTGCCTTGTACGTGGCATACGTCTGGCTATTCATGAAGAAACGTGCCGAACTGGATCATAAACGTTTTGCACAACAAAGTGCCAATCAAAGTACGGTAGTGCAACTGGTAAACGGCATGCAGGAAATA
>NZ_QROH01000039.1:370-615 GCF_003474285.1 Bacteroides sp. AF39-11AC
CAAAGTACGGTAGTGCAACTGGTAAACGGCATGCAGGAAATAAAGCTCAGCGCCTGCGAACAGCAAAAACGCTGGGAATGGGAACGGATACAAGCTAAATTATTCAAAGTAAACATTAAGAGCCTTGCCCTGCGTCAATATCAAGACTCGGGAGCAGTACTGATAAATCAAAGCAAAAACCTGTTGATAACAGCACTTGTAGCAAGCTTGGTGGTGAAAGGAGAAATGACGCTGGGTATGATGCT
>NZ_QROH01000004.1:0-142694 GCF_003474285.1 Bacteroides sp. AF39-11AC
TTTTTAGAGGAAAGCCTCCATATCTAACGATATGGGGGCTTTTTGTATTTATACCCCTGTCCAGATAATATTCTCTTTGTTTTTTCGTTTATATACTGTAAGTTTACACCTTATTTATATATGCTAAAGCAAATCCGTCCTATAAAGTTCTGGTTGATATTGATTGCTGTGATTATAGCTATCTCTTCCCTGTATGTTTCCCATTCTCTGATAAGCGATTTATCTGCTGAAGAACGGGTGCGTATGGAAGTGTGGGCCGAAGCAATGAAGAATCTCCAAACCGCTGATGGAAATACGGATTTGACTATGGTGCTGAAAGTCCTGAATGCCAATCATACGATTCCGGTAATTGTTGTGGATCAGAATGAAGATGTACAGACTTACAGGAATATTGAACTATCTCCAACCGATACAATCGCTTCGCTGAAAAAAAAACTGAATCACTTCAGCCATGAAGGGAATTGCATCCGTATCGACTTGAATGGTGGTGGTGACTATCTGAATGTGTATTATGGTCCTTCCCTGATGCTCACCCGGCTGGCTGTTTATCCTTATGTACAGTTGACAGTGGTACTAATCTTTGTTTTGATTGCTATTTTTGCTCTGTTGAGCTCTAAAAAAGCAGAACAAAATAAGGTATGGGTGGGATTATCTAAAGAAACAGCCCATCAGTTGGGAACCCCTATTTCTTCATTAATGGCATGGACGGAACTGTTGAAGACGCAATATCCGCAGGATGACCTGATTCCTGCCATGGCAGAAGATGTGGAGCGCTTGCAGATGATTGCCAATCGTTTCTCGAAGATAGGTTCTGTTCCGGAGTTGGAAGAGGCGGACTTGAAAGCTCTGCTGGAACGGGTGACGGATTATATTGCCCATCGTACTTCGGATAAGGTAAAGATCATTACCCATTTGCCGGATTTACTTCCGCCTGTAAGGCTGAATGTTGCTTTGTTTGAATGGGTGATAGAGAATCTGTGTAAGAATGCGATTGATGCAATGGGAGGAGTTGGAACTTTGACTATTTCGGTACAGGAAACGTCAAGATTTTGGCATATTGATGTGGCTGATACGGGAAAGGGAATTGACAAACGGAATTTTGAAACTGTGTTTGCTCCCGGTTATACCACCAAAAAAAGAGGGTGGGGACTGGGCTTGTCATTGGCACGCCGGATTGTGGTGGAATATCATTCAGGGCGTATTTTTGTAAAGCAATCGGAGATCAATAAAGGGACGATATTCAGAATAGAGCTTAAAAAATGAATATTTCGTGGCTAATTTATACATTATGAGGATAATTATTTGTATCTTTGTCGCCCGAATAAATAAAAGAAGCTTTGGGAAAGTTTGATAAATACAAAATAGATTTGAAAGGCATGCAGGCAGACTCTTGTAAGTATGAGTTTGTACTGGATAACCTTTTTTTCGCTAACATTGATGGACCGGAAGTACAGAAGGGCAAAGTTAATGTTACATTGGTTGTAAAGAAAACATCTCGTGCTTTCGAATTCAACTTCCAGACGGAGGGTATGGTGTGGGTGCCATGTGACCGCTGCCTGGACGATATGGAACAACCGGTTAGTTCTACAGATAAACTGATGGTAAAGTTTGGTCATGAGTATGCTGAAGAAGGTGATAACCTCATTGTGATTCCTGAAGAAGAAGGGGAAATCAATGTGGCATGGTTCATGTATGAATTTGTTGCGTTGGCAATTCCGATGAAGCATGTACATGCTCCTGGAAAATGTAATAAGGCGGTCAGCAGCAAATTGCATAAGCACCTGCGCACAAAAGCAGATGAAGATGATGCGGAAGATGAAATCTTTATCGAAGGTGAAGACGCTATGCCGGAGGGTGATGCGGAGGAAACACAGATTGATCCGCGTTGGAATGAATTAAAGAAAATATTAGATAACAATTAAAGATTAAGAAAAATGGCACATCCTAAGAGAAGACAGTCTAAAACAAGAACTGCAAAGAGAAGAACTCATGATAAAGCAGTAGCTCCTACATTGGCTATTTGCCCGAACTGTGGCGAATGGCATGTATATCACACTGTGTGTGGTGCTTGCGGATATTACAGAGGCAAGCTTGCTATCGAGAAAGAAGCTGCTGTTTAATTTGCAGCCTGATGAAGAATATACTTGAATGCCGGATGTCTAAAAAGATTTGTAACACACAAACCTTTTTAGACTACCGTTGTTTAGGTATTTATTAACTTTAAGCAGGATTAATGGAAAAAATAAATGCAGTAATTACAGGAGTCGGCGGATATGTACCCGATTATATCTTGACGAATGAAGAGATATCAAGAATGGTGGATACCAACGACGAATGGATTATGACCCGTATCGGAGTAAAGGAGAGACATATCCTGAACGAGGAGGGACTGGGCACTTCGTACATGGCTCGCAAGGCTGCAAAGCAGTTGATGCAGCGTACTGGTTCTGATCCTGATGATATCGATCTGGTGATTGTAGCTACTACTACTCCTGATTATCACTTCCCTTCTACAGCTTCTATCTTATGTGATAAGCTCGGTTTAAAACATGCTTTTGCTTTTGACTTGCAGGCTGCTTGCAGCGGTTTTCTGTATCTGTTGGAAACAGGGGCTAACTTTATCCGCTCGGGAAGATATAAGAAGATCATTTTAGTGGGCGCTGACAAAATGTCGTCTATGGTAGATTACACAGAGCGTGCTACTTGCCCGATTTTCGGTGATGGTGCAGCTGCGGTTATGATGGAACCTACTACGGAAGATGTAGGCGTCATGGACGCTATCTTGAGAACAGACGGTAAAGGATTACCTTTCTTGCATATGAAAGCAGGTGGCTCTGTATGCCCTCCTTCTTATTTTACAGTGGATAACCATATGCACTTCATTTATCAGGAAGGCCGTACAGTATTCAAATATGCCGTATCGAACATGTCGGATGCTTGTGCTGCCATTGCGGAAAGAAACAATCTCACCAAAGAGAATATTGACTGGATTATCCCTCACCAGGCAAATCTGCGTATTATCGATGCAGTAGCTCATCGCCTGGAGGTTCCTCATGAGAAAGTAATGATTAATATCGAGCATTATGGTAATACAAGTGCCGGTACGCTTCCGCTCTGTCTGTGGGACTTCGAGGATAAACTGAAAAAAGGTGATAACCTGATCTTTACAGCATTCGGTGCAGGGTTTACTTGGGGAGCCGTTTACGTGAAGTGGGGATACGACGGAAAGAAAGAGTAACTGTATAATCACACGGATTACGAATTACGGTTACTAAACATATAAACTAAAAAAACGCATCCTACTTCGATTCGATGCGTTTTTTTGTCTCAACTAAAATACAGGAATGTGATGCATAAAGCTGGTTTTGTAAACATCGTGGGAAATCCGAATGTGGGTAAATCTACATTGATGAACGCCTTGGTGGGCGAGCGGATTTCGATTGCTACTTTCAAGGCGCAGACAACCCGTCACCGTATCATGGGGATCTATAATACGGATGATATGCAGATTGTATTCTCGGATACTCCGGGAGTGCTGAAGCCGCAGTATAAGTTGCAGGAGTCTATGCTGAATTTCTCTACTTCGGCTCTGACAGATGCGGATGTTTTGCTATATGTAACAGATGTGGTTGAGACACCCGATAAGCATAATGAGTTTGTGGAGAAGGTGGCACACATGGAAATACCGGTGTTGCTCCTTATCAACAAGATTGATTTGTCGAATCAGGAGAAACTGGTGGAACTTGTGGAAGCTTGGAAAGCATTATTGCCCAATGCGGAGATTATTCCGATTTCTGCAACGACAAAGTTCAATGTAGACTATGTGATGAAGCGGGTGAAAGAACTGTTGCCAGATTCACCGCCTTACTTCGATAAGGACCAGTGGACGGACAAGCCGGCCCGTTTCTTTGTAAATGAGATTATCCGGGAGAAAATTTTGTTGTACTACGACAAGGAGATACCTTATTCGGTAGAGGTAGTGGTGGAACAGTTTAAGGAGGATGCGAAGAAGATACATATCAGCGCTGTGATTTATGTGGAGCGCGATTCGCAGAAAGGAATTATTATCGGCAAGCAAGGTAAAGCACTGAAAAAAGTGGCCACTGAAGCACGCCGTGATTTAGAGAGGTTCTTCGGAAAAACGATTTTCCTGGAGACATTTGTGAAGGTGGATAAGGATTGGCGTAGTTCGGATAAAGAGTTGCGCAATTTTGGCTATCAACTGGATTAGAGTATTCATACGACTGTGATAGTCGCAAAAACAAGAAGAGTGAACTATGGGAAATTTAGTTGCAATCGTAGGACGCCCCAATGTGGGAAAGTCTACTTTATTTAATCGCTTGACCAAAACACGTCAGGCAATTGTGAACGAAGAAGCAGGAACAACACGAGATCGCCAGTATGGTAAGTCCGAATGGCTGGGGAAAGAGTTCTCCGTGGTAGATACCGGCGGATGGGTGGTGAACTCTGACGATATCTTTGAAGAGGAAATACGCAAGCAGGTACTGATGGCTGTGGATGAAGCAGACGTTATATTGTTTGTAGTAGATGTGATGAATGGGGTAACTGACCTCGATATGCAGGTAGCAGCCATTTTGCGCCGGACTCAAAAGCCGGTGTTACTGATTGCCAATAAGACTGATAATGGGGAATTACAATACAATGCTCCCGAATTTTATAAGTTGGGTCTGGGTGATCCTTACTGCATCTCGGCTATGACGGGCAGCGGTACGGGGGATATGATGGACTTGATTGTGGGTACATTTAAAAAGGATACGGATGAGATTCTGGATGAGGATATTCCCCGCTTTGCTGTGGTAGGACGCCCGAATGCTGGTAAATCTTCTATCGTGAATGCCTTTATCGGAGAAGAACGTAACATTGTAACGGAGATTGCCGGTACAACACGTGACTCTATCTATACCCGTTATAATAAGTTTGGATTTGATTTCTATCTGGTAGATACTGCCGGTATCCGTAAAAAGAATAAGGTGAATGAGGATCTGGAATATTATTCTGTAATCCGTTCCATCCGTTCCATTGAAAATGCGGATGTGTGTATTCTGATGTTGGATGCTACGCGTGGCGTTGAAAGCCAGGACTTGAATATATTCTCACTGATACAGAAGAATGCCAAAGGTCTGGTGGTAGTAGTGAATAAGTGGGATTTGGTACAGGATAAGACTGTGAAAGTGATGAAGACTTTTGAAGATGCAATCCGTAGCCGTTTTGCTCCATTCGTTGACTTCCCTATCATCTTCGGTTCGGCATTGACAAAACAACGTATCCTGAAGGTGCTGGAGGAAGCACGCAGTGTATACGATAACCGTATGACGCGTATTCCGACTGCCCGTTTGAACGAGGAAATGCTGCCGCTGATTGAGGCATATCCGCCTCCTGCAACCAAAGGTAAGTATATCAAGATTAAATATATTACGCAGTTGCCGAATACACAGGTGCCTTCTTTTGTTTACTTCGCTAATCTGCCGCAGTACGTGAAAGAGCCATATAAACGTTTCCTAGAAAACAAGATGCGTGAAAAGTGGAACCTGACAGGAACTCCGATAAATATTTATATCCGTCAGAAGTAGATAAACCGATTACTGAGATATTGGTATGAAACCGCCCGATTTAGTTATAAATCAGGCGGTTTTTTTGTTGCTTATCAGGAAAATGTAAATAAAAAATAGGTTAATATGAATATAATATTTATTTTTGCTCTGACAACATAAAAAAAGGATTAGATGAAACGTTACAGGTGGGCATTGGGATGCTGCTTGCTCCTCTCCATAGGTGTGCTGTGGGCAGAGGGCAAGTCGGATTTACGTGCATTGCAACAAGAGGCAGCCCAAAACAGAAACCTGGATAGCTATGTCAAGGTCTGTAAACTCCTTTATCAGACAGAAGAAGATCCTGATTTACTTCTTTCATACGCCGATTCCATTCATCAACTGGCCATAGACAGTGGAAAGCCGGAAATATTTATCGAATACTACATCTGGGTAAGTGAAGGTTACTTCATTAAAGGCGACTTCGAGCAGGGGTACGCTTTGAAACGGAAAGCCATTGGCTTGGCTGAAAAGGCTGGATTGAGGTTTACAATAGCTCAGGCTTGCTGTGACATGGGATATTATTGTAATGCGGATGCCCGCTATGACTCTGCACGTTATTATTTTCATAAAGGGTTGGCAGCCGGTGAGGGTTTGCCGGGGGCAGAGGAGGCGTGTCGCACTATATTGACGAATTACGCCAGTTCTTTTCTTTTCGAAGGGCAGACCGATTCGGCCCTAGTTTATACCATTCGTGCCAGTGAGCGCTCTGCTGCCGATAAAGATACAGCTATGTTGATTGAAAATCTGAATCAGTTGGGTACTATCTATCGTCGGAAAAAGAATTTGGAGGATTGTATCGCTAACTTTGAAGAAGCGCTCCATTTGTGTGAATTGTGTGGAAATTACAACACGGTCGCTTTTATATATGGAAATATAGCGACAGCTTATTGTGACTGGGACCGACCGGAAGATGCTATTTCCTTCTCCGAAAAAGCTTTGAAATATGCTTTGAAGACGGATAATAAACGGAGAATAGGTACGTGCTATGTTAATTTGGGTGCTATCTTGGTACGAATGGAGAAAATGCGTACAGAGGGCATTGACACATTACTGAAAGCTATTCCTTTTTTGGAGCAGGTGAATGACAGAAGGCAGCTATGTAATGCTTATAATTATTTGGTAAATGCCTACCGGTTGGATGGAAATCTGGATATGGCAATGCAGTACTTGCAGAAGTTGGATAAATTGGCACATGAGATGCAGACTGATATAGAGCGTTTCAAGTATTATCAAGCAAAAGCTGCATTGTTGCAGGAAAGTAAGAATTATGCGGATGCTATTGTTTATTATCGCAAGATAGTTGATATGCTCCGTAACGGATATAAAGATGCGCGTGATTATGAGCATTACAAGAAATTGTCGGAATGCTATCTGGCTGTGAATAATCTGTCTTTGGCTTATAATTATATGATGCAGGCTTATGCACTTCGTGATTCTGTGTTCCAGACGGAAGAGACTGACCAGTTATCCGAATATTCCGTGAAGTATAGGACCAAAGAGAAGGAGTTGGAGATTGTAAGTCTGAGGCGTGAACAGTTGGAACAGGAGACGTATATGTTGCGTCACCGTATTATTGTAGGTTCGGTGATCTCTTTGCTGGGAATTTTGTTGCTGGGCTCACTTTATGCGCGTCAGCGTCAGCGGGCAAGGATTGCTTTGCTGGCAAATGCAGCTTGTGAAAAAGAACGTGAATTCTTGGAACTCCAGAAAGAAACTGAGCAGCGCTTAACGCGAAAATACATTGATGGTTTGGAGAGTGAACGGGAGCGTATGGCAACTGAATTGCATGATGATGTATGCAATAATCTGCTTGCACTTGAAATGAATATTCGCACTATTTCTACTGAAGAAGGAGCTGATCTGGATAAGCAGCTGGATTTATTGAATAATACCAGGGAAAGGTTGAGAAAACTTTCTCATGAACTGATGCCACCGGTTTTCCAGTATGCTACACTCGATGAACTGCTTGCTGACTATGTTTTGCACTTATCATTGCCAGAAGGTACGCATGCGGAATATCATTCTACGGTAGGTGTAGATTGGAATGTAGTGCCTAAATCAATCAGTTTCGAATGTTATCGCATTGTTCAGGAAGCAGTGAGCAATGCTGTGAAATATGCCGGCTCAGCCTGTATACAGGTAGAGTTAGCTCTGGAAAATAATGACCTTTCCATACTTGTAGCAGACGACGGAAAAGGGTTTGATATGAGCAGGAAAACTAAGGGTATCGGCTTACGGACTATCTGGCAGCGAGCGGAGACCATAGGTGCTGAAGTTGAATTGGACTCTTCTCCTGGGAAGGGAACCCGTTTGAAAATTAACGTATTAATCTAATCGAACGATGGAAAAGAATGTGAAGGCGGAATTATTGGTAGTGGATGATCATAATCTGATTCTGGAAGGTATTTGTAAGGTGGTGAATAAGATGCCGGAAGTAGTTGTGGTGGATGCTGTAACTTCCGGATTACAAGCTGCAGAATTGATTGAAAGACGAGATTATGATATATATATTCTGGATGTCAGTATTCCTGATATGTCCGGATTTGAGTTGATAGCTAAAATCCGTGAAATGAATGACCAGGCAAAGATTATTGTGAATACAATGCACGAAGAAATATGGATGGTTAACAGGCTGGTACAGTGCGGAGTGAATGCTGTAATTCTGAAATCTTCGGCCTCTGCGGAGTTAATGACAGCTATTCGTTGTGTGTTGAGGGGAGAAGCGTATGCTTGTCCACGGTTTGCTGCTATTTCGCAGAAACTGAATTCTGCATCGGCAGGTTTGCAGCCTAAGGATGCACCTACCCGTCGGGAGCGTGATGTGTTGGAGGCTGTGGCCAAGGGAATGAATACCCATGAAATTGCTGACTTATTGAAAATTTCAGAAAATACTGTAGAAACATTTCGTAAAAGACTTATTAGTAAGTTTGGAGCAAAAAATGCCATAGATATGGTGGTCAAGGCTGTTGCACAAGGGTGGATTTCACTGAACTGATTTACGGGAAATTCAGAGTGTAACGGTTTTCCGTGATTTTTTATTAGTATCTTTTGGCTATCTTTGTTGCCGTAATTGAAGTTGTTCTTCATGTTTTCTCATGAAGATATAAGGGCAATCAAAGTATATCGTGAGGATATATGTCAATTCTATTAACTGGTTTTATGAGGAAAAGGGCGTCCGGATGTTTTTCCGGACGCCTTATTTATAGGAGATTGCTAAATTTTAAAATCTTATCCTTCTATATTCCGAACTTCCACTTCCTTTACCTTCCGGAAGAGGTCGGATGCAAAAATAAAATCGTTGAGTTTCTTATTACTGGAAGTGAAGATGTCGTCTTTACTGCCTTCCCACTCCTTGTATCCGTCGTAGATATAGATAATTTTTTCACCGATACCCATTACAGAGTTCATGTCGTGGGTGTTGATGAGGGTGGTCATATTATATTCATGGGTGATATCGTGTACCAGTTCGTCGATAACCAATGAGGTCTTTGGGTCTAATCCGGAGTTCGGTTCGTCACAGAACAGGTATTGCGGATTTAAGGCAATGGCGCGGGCGATGGCAACACGTTTTTGCATACCACCACTGATTTCACCCGGAAATTTATCTTTTGCCTCTGCCAGATTTACGCGATCCAGACAGAACATGGCACGGCGGGTACGATCGCGGAATGTATCGTTACTGAACATGTTCAAAGGAAACATTACATTGTCCAGTACCGTCATGGAGTCGAACAATGCCGCACTTTGGAATATCATTCCCATTTCGCGGCGCAATGCTTTCTTTTCATTCTTGCCCATGGCAAGGAAATTACGGTTGTCGTATAATAATTCACCCCGTTCCGGTGTGAGCAATCCAACGATACATTTCATCAATACGGTTTTTCCCGAACCACTCTGTCCGATGATGAGATTGGTTTTTCCGTTTTCAAAAGTGGCATTGATATCCTTTAATACATCTCTGCCTTCAAATGATTTCCAAAGTCCTTTCAGTTCGATCATCCCATTAAGAGTTTAGTTAATATTAAGTCGGCAAATAAAATAAGTACGCTACTGCATACTACAGAGTCTGTAGAGGCCTTGCCCACCTCTATAGAACCACCCTCGACGGTATAACCGAAAAAGGCTGATACACTGGCGATGATGAAAGCGAAGAACAATGATTTGATGATGCCACACCAGATAAACCATTCTACGAACATATATTGCAAACCGTATTCCAGGTCTACCGCCGACATGATGCCACCGAACCAACACGTGGCAAAGGCTCCGATAATGCCGGCAAAGATACTGAACGTTACCAAGAAAGGAATGGTAGTCACCATGGCGCAAATCTTGGGAAGGATCAGGTAATTAGCTGAATTGACTCCCATGATTTCCAATGCGTCGATTTGTTGGGTTACTCGCATGGTTCCCAACTCAGAAGCTATATTGGAACCTACTTTTCCTGCTAATATCAGACACATGATGGAGGAAGAGAATTCCAGCAACATAATTTCACGTGTCACATAACCTACTGTCCAGCGTGGCATAAAAGGGCTCTCGATGTTCAGTTTGATTTGTATGGTGATAACAGCGCCGATGAAGA
Organism: Bacteroides sp. AF39-11AC; assembly: GCF_003474285.1. Lineage (NCBI taxonomy): Bacteria > Pseudomonadati > Bacteroidota > Bacteroidia > Bacteroidales > Bacteroidaceae > Bacteroides > Bacteroides sp. AF39-11AC. The sequence goes on from NZ_QROH01000004.1 coordinate 10,198, forward strand.
ACGAAATCAGCAACACAATGCCGATAGAGTTCACGCCGAGTTGCCCCATCTCGTTGAGGTATTGGCGGAAGAACATGCGCATACGCTCTGGGCGGGCAAAAGTACGCCCCATCAACATGATGTATCTTCCGACAGTTTTAAGTGCTTTTATCATGACTCTTAACTATTTTGTCTGCAAATATAGCCCATTTTCAGCTGATAATTGCTACATTTGCGGCAAAATGTGTGAGCTACAGGTTACAAGCTACAAGTAAAAAGAAGTTGTGTGGTAGGTCTACTTGTAGCTCGTAGTTTTTGTAGCTTGTAACTGAAAAGAATATGGAAGAAAACAAAATGGTGCTTCGCACCGAGGACTTGGTGAAAAAGTACGGTAAACGTACAGTAGTAAGCCATGTTTCCATAGATGTGAAGCAGGGAGAAATTGTTGGTTTGCTGGGACCGAACGGTGCCGGTAAGACGACTTCATTCTATATGACCGTGGGACTGATTACGCCGAATGAGGGACGCATCTTTCTGGATGACCTGGATATTACGAAGTATCCGGTGTATAAGCGTGCGCAAACTGGTATTGGTTATTTGGCGCAGGAAGCATCTGTATTCCGCCAGATGAGTGTGGAAGACAATATTGCTTCTGTTCTGGAAATGACGGATAAACCTCTGGAATATCAGAAGGAAAAACTGGAAAGCTTGATTGCGGAATTCCGTTTGCAGAAAGTGCGTAAAAATAAAGGTAACCAACTTTCGGGTGGTGAGCGCCGTCGTACGGAGATTGCCCGTTGTCTTGCTATCGACCCTAAGTTTATTATGCTCGATGAACCTTTTGCGGGAGTTGACCCGATTGCTGTAGAAGATATTCAGCAAATCGTATGGAAATTAAAGGATAAGAATATCGGTATCCTGATCACTGACCATAATGTACAGGAAACATTAAGTATTACAGACCGTGCTTATCTGTTGTTCGAAGGGAAAATCTTGTTCCAGGGAACGCCGGAAGAGTTGGCGGAAAATAAAATCGTACGTGAAAAGTATCTGAGTAATAGCTTTGTGCTTCGTCGCAAGGATTTTATGAAATAATGATAGTGGTAAAACAAAGACCGCCTGTTCTCTTTTTTAAGAGTGAGCAGGCGGTCTTGTTTTCTTTCTCCTTTATATTAGTATTTCGGAGGTCTTGCTTCTTTAACTACCATGTTGCGGCCAAAATATTCAGCTCCGTCGAGTTCTTCAATCGCTTTAGCTGCGGCAGCTGCATCTTCCATCTCTACAAATGCAATGCCTCTGAAACGACCGGTTTCACGATCTTTGATAAATTTGACTGCGGTTACAGCACCGTAATCTTCCATGACCTTTTGCAGGTCTGATTCCCTAACTTTGTAGTTAAGGTTTCCTACGTAAATGTTCATAATGAAAATGTAAAAATAAATAAATGAATAAAACTCTCTTGGAACAGTAACTATAATAAAAGGATCACAACAACAGAGAGTTTACAAAAGCGTTTTAATAAAAACGGAAGTAAAAACCATGTACTGAAAATCTAAAAACTAACGCATTACCATTCCGCAACAAAGAAACTGAATTATTTCGAATTAACAATATTTCTCTTCTATTTTTTTTGCTTTTTCTTTCGAATCTATAGATAAATGCCTTATGAAATAACAATTTGTTGTTTATGGGGCGCAAACTTTTCTTTTTAATGATAGGAGGTGCCATTCAATGGTAAGTATTCTCTCCTTTTGTTATAAAGAAATAATTCAGCTATGTTTTTTTGATAATTGAAAGAATAACGCTAATTTTGCACCCTCATTTGAGATTGGAACAAAGTATAAATCAAATAAATAATTGTCAGAATGAACGTTTCATTACAAAACATTGACAAAGTAAGCGCTCTGCTTACTGTAAAGCTTGAGAAAGCCGATTATCAGGAAAAAGTTGATAAATCACTGAAAACTCTTCGTCAGAAAGCTCAGGTTCCGGGTTTCCGTCCGGGTATGGTTCCGATGAGCTTGGTGAAGAAAATGTATGGTAAATCTGTTATTGCCGAAGAAGTGAACAAGGCGCTTTCAGAAGCTGTATATAAGTATATTCAAGATAATAATGTATCTATCCTCGGCGAACCGTTGCCAAACGAAGACAAGCAACCGGAGATCGACTTCGACACTATGGAAGAATTCGAATTCCTGTTTGATATTGCTTTGGCACCTGAATTCAAGGCTGAAGTAGACGCTAAAGATAAAGTAGACTACTATTTGATTGATGTTACCGAAGATATGGTAAACAATCAGGTGAAAGCTTATACACAACGTAACGGTAAGTACGAGAAAGTAGACGTTTACGAAGATAAGGATATGCTGAAAGGTCTGTTGGCTGAGCTGGACGAAAACGGCAATACCAAAGAAGGTGGTATCCAGGTAGAAGGTGCTGTAATGATGCCGTCTTATATGAAGAACGATGAGCAAAAAGCTATTTTCGCCAATGCAAAGGTTAACGATGTACTTGTATTCAATCCTCACACTGCATGGGAAGGTAATGCTGCCGAACTGTCTTCTCTGTTGAAGATCGACAAGGAAGAGGCTGCTGAAATGAAATCTAACTTCAGCTATCAGGTAGAAGAAGTAACTCGTTTCGTAGAAGGAGAACTGACTCAGGAAATCTTTGATCAGGTATGTGGTAAAGACGTAGTGAAGACTGAAGAAGAATTCCGCGCTAAAGTAAAAGAAGTAATTGCTAATCAGTTCGTAGCAGACAGCGATTATAAATTCCTGATCGATGCTCGTAAAATGTTGATGGAAAAGGTTGGCAAACTGGAATTCCCGGATGCATTGCTGAAACGCATCATGCGTATGAACAATCAGGATAAAGACGAAAAGTTTGTTGATGACAACTATGATAAGAGCATTGAAGAACTTACATGGCACCTGATCAAGGAACAGTTGGTGAAGGCAAATGATATTAAAGTTGAACAGGAAGATGTAGTCAATATGGCTAAGGAAGCTACTCGTGCTCAGTTTGCACAATATGGTATGATGAGCGTTCCCGAAGATCTTCTGGAAAACTATGCAAAGGAAATGCTGAAGAAGAAAGAAAGTGTAGAAGGTTTGGTGAACCGCGTTGTTGAAACCAAATTGGCTTCTGCTTTGAAGTCTCAGGTGAAGCTGAATAACAAAACAATTTCTGCAGAAGACTTCAACAAGATGTTTGAATAAGCTTTTTTATTCTGAAAACAGTTTAAAAACATTAAGAAACACAGAGTTTTATAGTATATAACTCTGTGTTTTTTTGTGTCTCTGTGTTCTTTTTTGTTTCTTTGCATTTCAATTTACTAAACCTAAATAAAGAAAGTAATATGGATGATTTTAGAAAATACGCTACCAAGCATTTAGGTATGAATAGTTTGGTGTTGGACGATGTGATTAAATCACAAGCCGGGTATTTAAATCCTTATATCCTGGAAGAACGTCAGCTTAATGTAACACAGTTGGACGTTTTTTCCCGCTTGATGATGGACCGCATCATTTTCCTCGGCACGCAAGTTGACGATTATACCGCCAATACTTTACAGGCGCAGTTACTTTATCTGGACTCGGTAGATCCGGGTAAAGATATCTCTATTTATATCAATTCACCGGGTGGCTCTGTATATGCAGGATTAGGTATTTATGATACAATGCAGTTTATTACAAGTGATGTCGCAACTATCTGTACCGGTATGGCGGCAAGTATGGCTGCAGTGTTGCTGGTGGCAGGTGCTGAGGGTAAACGTTCGGCGCTCACTCATTCACGTGTAATGATACATCAGCCGATGGGCGGTGCACAGGGACAGGCTTCAGATATTGAAATCACAGCCCGTGAAATACAAAAACTGAAGAAAGAACTGTATACTATCATTGCTGATCACTCTCATACTCCTTTTGATAAAGTTTGGGCAGACTCTGACCGTGACTACTGGATGACAGCACAGGAAGCCAAAGAGTATGGTATGGTAGATGAAGTGTTGATAAAAAAATAAATATGGCAGACTCAAAAAGAAACAAAAACAGGTGTAGTTTTTGTGGGCGTATGGAAGATGAAGTCGGATTCCTGATTACGGGAATGAACGGCTACATTTGCGACAGTTGTGCTACCCAGGCCTATGAGATTACTCAGGAGGCATTGGGTGGAGCAAAAAGAGGTGGCGCTACAACAAAACTGAATCTGAGAGAACTTCCGAAACCTTTAGAAATAAAAGAATTCCTTGATCAATATGTCATTGGACAGGATGATGCCAAGCGTTTCCTTTCCGTGTCGGTATACAATCACTATAAGCGCCTGTTGCAAAAGGACGGCGGTGATGATGTGGAAATTGAAAAGTCCAACATTATTATGGTAGGAAGTACTGGTACGGGAAAGACCTTACTGGCGCGTACTATTGCCAAACTGCTTCATGTTCCTTTTACGATTGTAGATGCCACGGTGCTTACCGAGGCAGGATACGTAGGTGAGGATATTGAAAGTATTCTGACTCGCCTGCTGCAGGTGGCAGATTATAATGTTCCCGAAGCAGAACAAGGCATTGTGTTCATTGATGAAATTGATAAAATAGCTCGCAAGGGTGATAATCCTTCCATCACCCGTGATGTGAGTGGAGAAGGTGTACAGCAAGGTTTACTGAAATTGTTGGAAGGTTCAGTGGTGAACGTGCCGCCTCAGGGTGGACGTAAACACCCCGACCAAAAGATGATTCCGGTGAACACGAAGAATATCCTTTTCATTTGCGGCGGTGCATTCGATGGCATTGAGAAGAAAATAGCTCAACGCCTGAATACGCATGTGGTGGGTTATAGTGCAGTGCGTAATACTGCGGTGATTGATAAGAGCAATATGATGCAATATATCGCTCCGCAGGATTTGAAGTCATTCGGTTTGATACCTGAGATCATCGGTCGTTTGCCGGTGTTGACTTATCTTAATCCGTTGGACCGTGCTGCTTTGCGCTCCATCCTGACTGAACCTAAGAACTCTATTATCAAACAGTATGTAAAGCTGTTCGAGATGGATAAAGTGGAATTGAAGTTCGAAGATGAGGTTTTTGAATACATAGTCGATAAGGCTGTGGAATACAAATTGGGAGCCCGTGGATTGCGATCTATTGTGGAGACCATAATGATGGATGCTATGTTCGAAATCCCTTCTGAACACAAAGATACCTTTGTTGTGACGTTGGATTACGCAAAACAACAACTTGAAAAAGCAAACATTGCAAGATTGCAAACTGCTTAAAATCAAACGATAAGGATGCACAAAACTGACTTTTTTGTTTTTTATTGAAAAATATTCATTGGATTATGCTTGAAAATTAAGAAGTTGTTTATAACTTTGTTAGAGTTCTTATTAAAAAGAATGGCTAAAAGAGATGTTGAACAATCACTTAAAAAAACAACCTAATGAATCATGGCAGGGAAGAAGATTAATTTGACAGACCAGCTGAAGAAGTACTTCGGATTTGACACGTTTAAAGGGAATCAGGAAGCTATCATACAAAATCTGTTGGCAGGCAACGATACATTCGTGCTGATGCCTACGGGTGGTGGCAAATCATTATGTTATCAGTTACCTTCATTAATGATGGAAGGCACGGGCATTGTGATTTCACCTCTGATTGCTCTAATGAAGAACCAGGTCGATGCGATGCGTAACTTCAGTGAAGAAGATGGTATTGCCCATTTTATAAACTCTTCCCTTAATAAAGGTGCGATAGATCAGGTAAAGTCTGATATCCTCAGCGGTAAGACGAAGTTGCTGTATGTGGCTCCCGAATCGCTGACGAAAGAGGAAAACGTGGAGTTTCTGAAGACAGTGAAGATATCCTTTTATGCTGTAGACGAAGCACATTGTATCTCCGAGTGGGGACATGATTTCCGTCCGGAATACCGACGTATCCGCCCTATTATCAATGAAATCGGAAAAGCTCCGGTGATTGCTTTGACGGCGACTGCTACTCCTAAGGTGCAGCACGATATTCAGAAAAACCTGGGTATGGTGGATGCAGAGGTGTTCAAGTCTTCGTTCAATCGTCCGAACCTCTATTATGAGGTACGTCCCAAGACTAATAATATAGATAGAGATATCATCAAGTTCATCAAGAATAACTCGGAAAAATCAGGTATTATTTATTGTCTGAGCCGGAAGAAAGTAGAGGAACTTGCTGAGATTCTGCAGGCAAACGGCATCAATGCCCGCGCTTACCATGCAGGCATGGATTCTGCAACACGTACGCAAAATCAAGATGACTTCTTGATGGAGAAAATAGATGTGATTGTGGCGACGATTGCTTTCGGTATGGGGATTGATAAGCCCGATGTACGTTATGTCATTCACTATGACATTCCGAAAAGTCTGGAAGGATATTATCAGGAAACAGGACGTGCCGGAAGAGACGGAGGTGAAGGACAGTGCATTACCTTTTATACCAATAAAGACTTGCAGAAACTGGAAAAGTTCATGCAAGGCAAACCTGTAGCAGAACAGGAAATTGGCAAACAGCTTCTGTTGGAAACTGCTGCTTATGCCGAATCTTCTGTATGCCGCCGAAAGACGCTGTTGCATTACTTCGGCGAAGAGTATTTGGAAGAGAACTGTGGAAATTGTGACAACTGTTTAAACCCGAAAAAACAAGTGGAGGCTCAAGAATTATTATGTACCGTGATAGAGGCTATTCTCGCGGTGAAAGAGAATTTTAAAGCAGATTATATTATCGACATTATACAAGGACGCGAAACTACCGAAGTACAAGCGCATCTGCATGAAGATCTGGAAGCTTTCGGTTCTGGCATGGGCGAAGAGGACAAGACTTGGAATGCTGTCATTCGTCAGGCGTTGATTGCCGGTTACCTTAGTAAAGATGTGGAAAATTACGGTTTGCTGAAAGTGACGGATGACGGAAAGAAATTCCTGAAACATCCTAAGTCATTTAAGATAACCGAAGATAATGATTTCGAAGAAGTGGAAGAAGAAGCTCCGGCACGGGGAGGTGGTTCTTGCGCTGTCGATCCGGCTCTTTATTCCATGCTGAAAGATTTGCGTAAGAAGCTCTCTAAGAAGTTGGAAGTGCCGCCTTACGTTATATTCCAGGATCCTTCGTTGGAAGCCATGGCTACCATCTATCCGGTGACATTGGACGAACTGCAGAATATTCCTGGTGTAGGAGCCGGTAAGGCGAAACGTTATGGTGAAGAGTTTTGTAAACTCATTAAGCGTCATTGTGAAGAGAATGAGATTGAACGTCCGGAAGATTTACGTGTTCGTACTGTTGCCAATAAGTCAAAACTGAAGGTTTCTATTATTCAGTCTATAGACCGGAAAGTGGCATTGGATGATATCGCTCTTTCCAAAGGTATCGAGTTCAGTGATTTGCTGGACGAAATAGAAGCTATCGTTTATTCCGGTACGAAGTTGAATATCGACTACTTCCTGGATGAGATTATGGACGAAGACCATATGTTGGATATCTATGATTATTATAAAGAATCAACCACAGACAAAGTAGATGATGCCCTCGATGAGTTGGGGGATGATTTTACGGAAGAAGAAGTACGTTTGGTTCGCATCAAGTTCATTTCTGAAATGGCGAATTAACCCTTGGCTGTTGGTTTAAAAAAAGAAAAAAATATTGCGTGCAGATATACGGAATGGAATAAAAACCGTATATTTGCACGCAATAAATTTTAAACGCATAGCCCTATGTCATTTATTGCTGATAAGATTGTAATGGATGGATTAACTTATGACGACGTTTTGTTAATCCCCGCTTACTCTGAAGTACTCCCTAAAACTGTCGAACTCTCGACAAAGTTTTCAAAAAACATTGAGTTGAAAATTCCGTTTGTAACGGCCGCTATGGACACGGTTACTGAAGCGAAAATGGCTATTGCCATTGCACGTGAAGGTGGTATCGGTGTTATTCATAAGAATATGTCCATTGAGGAACAGGCACGTCAGGTTGCCATTGTGAAGCGCGCTGAAAATGGTATGATTTATGATCCGGTAACCATTAAGAGAGGTTCTACTGTAGGAGATGCATTGGCATTGATGGCAGAATACAGAATCGGTGGTATTCCAGTAGTAGATGATGAAAGATATTTGGTAGGAATTGTTACTAATCGTGACCTTCGCTTCGTAAGAGATATGAATAAGCATATCGATGAAGTGATGACAAAAGAAAATATCATTACTACAAATCCGACTACCGATATGGAAGCTGTTTCTCAGATTTTGCAGGAACACAGAATTGAGAAATTGCCGGTTGTGGATAAAGATGGTAAGCTGGTAGGACTGATTACTTATAAAGATATTACGAAAGCTAAAGATAAACCGATGGCCTGCAAAGACTCTAAAGGCCGTTTGCGTGTAGCTGCCGGAGTGGGAGTAACTGCTGATACCCTCGACCGTATGCAAGCTTTGGTGGATGCTGGTGCCGATGCTATCGTTATCGATACTGCTCACGGACATTCCATCTATGTGATAGAGAAATTGAAAGAAGCAAAGAAGCGTTTCCCGAATATTGATATTGTAGTGGGTAACATTGCTACCGGAGAGGCTGCAAAGGCATTGGTAGAAGCTGGTGCTGATGGCGTGAAAGTAGGTATTGGTCCGGGTTCTATCTGTACTACTCGCGTTGTAGCAGGTGTGGGTGTTCCTCAGTTGTCTGCTGTATATGATGTTGCCAAGGCATTGAAGGGAACAGGTATTCCTTTGATTGCTGACGGTGGATTGCGTTACTCAGGAGATGTTGTGAAGGCTTTGGCTGCCGGAGGTTATAGTGTAATGATCGGTTCGCTGGTTGCCGGAACGGAAGAATCTCCGGGTGATACGATTATCTTTAATGGACGTAAATTCAAGTCGTACCGTGGTATGGGCTCGTTGGAAGCAATGGAAAATGGTTCCAAGGATCGTTATTTCCAGAGCGGAACCAATGACGTGAAGAAGTTGGTACCCGAAGGTATTGCTGCTCGTGTTCCTTATAAAGGAACTTTATATGAAGTAATCTTCCAGTTGGTAGGTGGTCTGCGTGCTGGTATGGGTTACTGTGGTGCAGGCAATATCGAGCAGTTGCACGATGCTAAGTTTACCCGTATTACCAATGCAGGTGTACTCGAAAGTCATCCGCACGATGTAGCGATTACAAGCGAGGCTCCGAATTACAGTCGTCCCGAATAAAAGTATAGGCAAGTTAGATAAGAATACCCGGAAAGGAGCAGTTTCTTTCCGGGTATTTTGATTTCTAAAAATACATGGTCTATTCGGTATAAACAGACCATTTGTTTGAAGTAAATAGACCGTCTGTTTAGGGTAAATAGACCATCTGTTTGAGGCAGGCAGATGATGTGTTTAAAGAAAGCTGTTGAAGGCAAACAATATAAAAGATGTTTCCCCGTTATTACATTGTTCTTTTTCAAAAGAAGATAGTTATGATAAGAAGTGGATTGACAATAATTCTCCTTTGTCTGGGATGGACAGCTTTTGCTCAGCAAGATCCTGTGCTGATGCGTATTAACGGGAAAGATATTCTCCGTTCAGAGTTTGAATATATCTATAATAAGAATAATGCTCTTTCCGGTATAGAGCGGAAAACATTGAACGAATATGTTGATCTATTTGTAAACTTTAAGTTGAAGGTTGCCGCAGCTGAGGCTATAGGATTGGATACTACCCGTGCTTTCCGTGAAGAACTGGAAGGTTATCGTCGTCAGTTGGCAAAGACTTATTTAACAGATGAAACCGTATCAGAACTTGCTGCGCGGCAGGTATATAACAAGATGAAAGCCAATCAGCGTGCGGGACAAGTACGGGTTAGTCATATCTTTAAATCCCTGCCCCAGACAGCTACCAGCCATTTACTCCGTACTACTGAAACCCGCATGGATTCTCTTTATACTGCATTGCAGAACGGACAAGCGGATTTTGATGCTTGCGTACGTAACTTTTCTGACGAAAAGAAGTCTTTCTGGGTAAGTTGGCTACAGATGCCGGCTGAATTTGAAGATACGGTCTTTGAAATGAAACCGGGTGAAATATCCCGTCCTTTCTTCACTCCGCAGGGTATTCATATTGTCAAGGTGCTTGAACGGAAAGATATTTTGCCTTTCGAGGATGTGAAAGATGAAATTATCCGTCGCCAGACCCGTCGTCATGGAATGGATAAGGGAACAGAATCTTTGGTGGAGAAGTTGAAAAAAGAGTATCAATATACACCGGATAAAGCGGGAATGGATGAATTGCTGGCAAAAGGGCAGACTGAAAAGAGACTTTTTACTCTTGGTGGCAGAGAATATACGGGGCAAATGTTTGCAAATTTTGCTATTGCTCATTCTCAGGGGATACAACGTCAGTTGAAAGGGTTTATCATGAAATCTGTGCTCGACTATGAATACAATCGTTTGGAACAGAAGTATCCGGAGTTTCGTATGCTTATGCAAGAGTATCGTGATGGTATGTTGTTGTTTGAAATCAGTAACCGGGAAATATGGGAACGCGTGCTTTCGGATGAGGTGGGAATGGCTGCTTACTTTGATAAGCATCGTTCAGATTACCATTGGAAAAATCCTCATTATAAGGGAATTGTGATACATTCTGCAACGAAACGAATAGGGAAACAAGTTCGTAAACTTTTAAAATCTTTGCCGGAAGAAGAGTGGCAGGATGCCATCCGGTTGACATTTAATGCCAAAAAACAGCAAGTACAGGCCGAACAAGGATTATTTGCCCTTGGAGATAATATCTATGTGGATGACGAAATATTCAAAAAAAAGAAGGCTGAACCTATACCGTCATTTCCTTTTACCACTTTCCTGGGTGAGAAAATAAAGGGTCCTGAGAGTTATCAGGAGGTGCGTGGACTGCTTGCCGGTGATTATCAGAATTACCTGGAGGAGCGTTGGGTAGCACGATTGCGGGCAGCTTCTAAGGTTGAAATAAACCAAGAGGTTTTAAAAACCGTTAATAAGCACTGATGCAACCGATTAAACCGCTATCTTCGTAACTTGAAATAAAGTAAATATCAATCGGTAATGCGAATAATCTTTCTGGGAATCCTATCCATCCTTTTCTGTGTGGCTTGTAGCGAGCAGCACGACCATAAAGGTAAGACGCCATTGGTGGAGCTGGACGGCAATTTCCTTTACCAGGAAGATTTGCAATCTGCACTTCCGGCAAGATTGTCGAAAGATGATAGTTTGCTGTTTGCTGAACATTATATCCGCAACTGGGTGGAAGATATCTTGCTGTACGAGAAAGCTCAAAGCAATATCCCTGATAATGGGGAAATAGAAAAATTAGTGGAGAACTATCGCAAGGCATTGATTATGCACACTTATCAACAAGCGTTGATTCATCAAAGGCTCTCGAATGAGATATCAGAAGGGGAGTTGACGGATTATTATGAAAAGAATAAAGAACTATTCAGATTGGAACGCCCGCTTATGCAAGGGTTGTTCATTAAAGTACCCCTCACTGCACCGGAACTAAACAAAGTACGTCGTTGGTATAAGACTCCTACGCAAGATGCAGTGGAGCATTTGGAGAAGTATAGTTTGCAGAATGCTGTAAAGTATGAATACTTTTATGACAAATGGGTACCGATGGCGGATGTGTTAGATCTGATACCGCTGAAAGTTCCGGAGGTAGAGGATTATGTGAATAAGAACCGTCATATTGAACTGAAAGATACGGCGTTTCATTATTTTCTGAATGTGAGCGATTTCCGCACGGTGGGCCAACAGGAACCATATGAGTTTGCCCGTCCTAAAGTAAAAGATATGGTGTTGAATCTGAAACAAGTAGAATTTATGAGAGCTGTGAAGGATGACTTGTATCAGCAGGCAGTGAAAAGAGATAAGATTAAATATAATTAGTTTAGATACACAGAATGAAGAATTTTATGAACTTTAAGTTTGTAGTTTTATGTGCCTTGGCGCTGATGACCGGTTCTGCCGTTTACGGACAAGACAACGTGATTGACGAGGTAGTTTGGGTAGTGGGCGACGAGGCTATATTGAAGTCTGAAGTGGAAGAAGCACGTATGAGTGCTGCTTACGAAGGACGCAAGTTTGACGGCGATCCTTACTGCGTGATTCCGGAAGAAATAGCTGTACAGAAGTTGTTTTTGCATCAGGCTGCTCTCGATAGTATCGAAGTACCTGAAAGTGAAGTTATCCAGCGTGTGGACTATATGACGAATATGTATATCGCCAATATCGGTTCGCGTGAAAAAATGGAAGAATACTTCAATAAGACATCCAGTCAGATTCGTGAGACTTTACGTGAAAATGCACGCGAAGGTCTGAAGGTGCAGAAAATGCAGCAGAAACTGGTGGGCGAGATTAAGATTACTCCGGCAGAAGTACGTCGTTACTTCAAAGACCTGCCGCAGGATAGTATCCCTTATATCCCTACCCAGGTAGAGGTGCAGATCATCACACAGCAACCAAAGATTCCTTTGGATGAGATTGAAGATGTAAAAAGAAAACTGCGTGAATATACCGAGCGTGTGAATAAGGGGGAAAGTTTCTCTATGTTGGCACGTTTGTATTCTGACGACCGTGGTACGGCTATCAATGGTGGTGAAATGCCATTTACAGGGCGTGGATACTTGGACCCCGCATTTGCAAATGTGGCTTTTAACTTGCAAGACCCTAATAAGGTTTCTAAGATTGTAGAATCTGAGTATGGTTTCCACATTATCCAGTTGATGGAAAAACGTGGTGACCGAATCAAGGTGCGTCATATCTTGCTGAAGCCTCATGTACCGGAAGAAGCGTTGATGGCAGGTACTGCCCGTCTGGATTCTATTGCAGATGACATCCGTAATGGTAAGTTCTCTTTTGAGGAAGCTGCTTCTGTACTTTCGCAGGATAAAGATACACGCAACAACCACGGTTTGTTGCCTAATCCTAACAATAATACTTCCAAGTTTGAGATGCAGGAACTTCCGCCTGAGATTGCCAAAGTGGTAGATAATATGAAAGTAGGAGAAATCTCCACAGCATTTACTATGATTCCGCAAAAGACCGGTAAAGAAGAGTGTGTGATCGTGAAACTGAAAAGCCGCATCAACGGCCACAAAGCTACAATTTCAGAAGACTATCAGAATCTGAAAGAAATCGTTTTGGAAAAACGCCGTGATGAAATGCTGGATAAGTGGATTCGTGAAAAGCAGAAGCATACGTACGTACGTATCAACGATAACTGGAAGAACTGTACATTCAAGTATCCGGGTTGGGTTAAAGACTGATTCCGGATGATACATTGATTCTTTTTGTATGCAGAAAAATAATACAAGAACTAATTTTCTGAACAGGCATAGATTCCTTCTCGCAGGCCTTCTATGCCTGTTTGGTGTCTGTTTACTGAGCGCTCAGGATAAGAAAAAAGAACCGGAAAAGAAGAAAACCCGGGTCGATTTGCTTTATGCTGAAGAGGCACAGGCGGACAAAGTGTTACATCCGGATATCCAGATACTGATCCGGTCGGTGAAGTTGCGTCACGACAGCATGTATATGTATTGTGACAGTGCGTTGATTTACGAAAAGACAAATTCGGTAGAAGCGTTTGGTAATGTTCGTATGGAGCAAGGGGATACGCTTTTTATCTATGGAGATTATCTGTATTATGACGGTATGGCACAGTTGGCCATGATTCGTGAAAATGTCCGTATGATCAATCGAAATACTACTTTGACAACTGATAGTTTGAACTACGACCGTTTGTATAATCTGGGTTACTACTTTGAGGGCGGTACATTGACTGATGAAGAGAATGTACTGACGTCTGAGTGGGGGGAATATAGTCCGGCAACGAAAATTTCTGTATTCAATCATGATGTGAAGTTGGTGAATCCGAAATTCATATTGACTTCGGATACCTTGAAATATAGCACTGCAACTAAGATAGCCACGATTCTGGGGCCTTCGGATATCGTGAGTGACAATAACCATATCTACTCTGAACGAGGATTTTATAATACTACTACTGAACAAGCTGAACTTCTGGATCGCTCCGTGTTAACTAACGAAGGTAAGAAGTTGACAGGTGACAGCATTTTCTACGATCGTGTATTAGGATATGGCGAAGCATTTGAGAATGTGCAGATGAATGATACTATCAACAAAAACATGTTGACAGGTAACTATTGTTTCTATAATGAAATAACGGGAAGCGCTCTTGCTACTCAGCGTGCTGTCGCCATTGATTATTCACAAGGTGACAGTTTGTTTATGCATGGTGATACGTTGCGGTTGATTACTTATAATATAAATACGGATTCCATGTATCGTGAAATGCGTGTTTATCATAAAGTCCGTGCTTACCGTACCGATGTACAGGCTGTATGCGATTCTTTGGTTTATAATTCAAAAGATTCTTGCATGACGATGTATACTGATCCTATTTTGTGGCACGGTTCGCAACAGATATTAGGTGAGGAGATCAAGGCATATATGAATGACAGTACTATAGACTGGGTACATATTATTAACCAGGCTTTTACCATAGAACAGAAAGACTCTATCCATTATAATCAGGTATCGGGTAAAGAGATGAAAGGCTTCTTTGTAGCAGGAGACATGCGTCAGGCTGACGTGAACGGCAATGTGCTGGTTATCTTTTATCCGGTGGAAGAAAAAGATAGTAGCCTGATAGGATTGAATTATGCCGAAGGTAGCTTCTTGCGTATGTTGCTGAAAGATAGACGTATGGAGAAAGGGTCTTTTATTGGTAAAGCTAACGGTACGATGTATCCGATGGATCAGATTCCTGCGGAGAAATACAAATTGCCTACCTTTGCTTGGTTCGATTATATTCGTCCGCGAAATAAGGAAGATATATTTGAATGGAGAGGAAAGAAGGCTGGTCAGCAATTGCAGAAATCAGACCGGAAACCTTTAACTTCACCAAGGAATATGAATATTAAACGAAATAAATAAACGCTATGGGAATGTTCACTATGAGAAAGCCGCGCGGCTTTAACCATCCATACATATATGTGGATGAGCGGAAAGAGAAGTTGGCGAAAATGGAAGAGAGCGCCAAGCGTGATTTGGGGATGTTACCTGAAAAAGAGCTCTCACCGGAAGATATCCGGGGGAAGTTTGTAGAAGGAACTACTCACTTGAAGCGACGCAAGGAAAGCGGGCGTAAACCGGTACATCTGGGGGTGATATTGGTTATTATAGCCTTGCTGATATACTTGTGGTATGCAATAAGTACCGGAGTCATTTAATTTAATTACGAATTACAATGTGGCATCATGTAATCTGTTGTTATTCGTTATTTGTAATTTGTAATTCATAATTCATAATTTGTAATTATAATGAGCGACATTATTCATTTGCTGCCCGATTCGGTTGCCAACCAGATTGCTGCCGGAGAGGTGATTCAGCGTCCGGCATCTGTGATAAAGGAATTGGTAGAAAATGCGATTGATGCCGAAGCACAAGAAATACATGTATTAGTAACGGATGCAGGAAAAACCTGTATTCAGGTGATTGATGATGGAAAAGGTATGTCCGAAACGGATGCACGCCTTGCCTTTGAACGCCATGCCACTTCTAAGATAAAAGAAGCAGCCGATTTGTTTGCTTTGCGTACGATGGGATTTCGTGGCGAGGCATTGGCCTCTGTTGCTGCGGTAGCAGAAGTAGAATTGAAAACCCGTACGGCAAATGAAGAGCTGGGTACACGGATTGTGATAGCCGGTTCTAAAGTAGAAAGCCAGGAAGCGGTATCCTGCCCTAAGGGAAGTAACTTCTCCATTAAAAACTTATTCTTTAATATTCCTGCTCGTCGTAAATTCCTGAAAGCGAATTCTACGGAACTTAGCAATATCCTTACCGAATTTGAACGCATCGCTTTGGTACATCCCGAAGTGGCTTTCTATTTATATAGCAATGACACCGAACTGTTTAATCTGCCGGCTATGCCGCTTCGGCAGCGTATTCTTGCTGTGTTTGGCAAAAAACTGAACCAGTATTTGTTATCGGTGGATGTGGATACCACCATGGTGAAGGTATCGGGTTTTGTAGCCAAACCGGAGACGGCACGAAAAAAAGGTGCTCATCAGTACTTCTTTGTGAATGGCCGTTATATGCGTCATCCATATTTCCATAAAGCAGTGATGGATGCTTATGAGCAGCTGATTCCGGCTGGTGAGCAGATTTCTTACTTTATTTATTTTGAGGTAGATCCGGCAAATATAGATGTGAATATACATCCCACAAAGACGGAAATCAAATTTGAAAATGAACAAGCGATTTGGCAGATACTTTCTGCGTCTGTTAAAGAATCATTGGGCAAATTTAATGCTGTACCATCTATCGATTTTGACACCGAAGGTATGCCTGATATTCCGGCATTCGACCATACACGCCCGATAGAACCGCCGAAAGTACATTATAATTCAGACTTTAATCCGTTTAAAACATCTTCCTCCTCTTCTTATAGCGGTGGTGGCAACTATTCCCGTCCGAAAGTAGATTGGGAAGGATTGTACGATGGGCTGGAAAAAGCCAGTAAAATGAATGCTCCGATGGAAGAAGAACCCTTTGTAGATGAAACAGATTGGGCTTCTGCGCCGGTATCGACTGATATGTCTGAAGAACGTACACCATATATACCGGAAACGCAGGCTTCTTCTTCCTTATCTGCACCGTTGTATGCTAATGAGCCGGCAGTGGAAAAGGGAGCGCAGCATTTTCAATTCAAGGGACGTTTTATTCTGACTTCGGTGAAGTCCGGCTTGATGTTGATAGACCAACACCGGGCACATATCCGGGTATTGTTTGAACGCTACATGAATCAGATTAGTCAGAAGCAGGGAGTATCTCAGGGTGTACTTTTTCCGGAAATCGTACAGTTACCGGCTTCGGAAGCTGCTGTGTTGGAAAGCATTATGGAAGATTTTTCGGCAGTTGGCTTTGAATTAACCCCGTTGGGCGGTGGCAGTTATGCTATCAATGGTATTCCGTCTGGCATTGAGGGACTGAATCCTGTAGAACTGGTACGTAATATGGTACATACTGCCATGGAAAAAGGAAGTGATGTAAAAGAAGAAGTGCAAACCATGTTGGCTTTAACGCTGGCAAAGGCGGCGGCAATCGTTTATGGACAAGTGCTGAGCAATGAAGAAATGGTAAACTTGGTAGATAGTTTGTTTGCTTGCCCTACTCCAAACTACACGCCGGATGGACGTACTGTATTGTCAACTATAAAAGAAGAGGATATTGAGAAATTATTCTCGCGATAAAGATTAAAGGTAATAACAAAAAATAATCTCTTTCAAAAACCTTTTAGTGGGGATGGTGTTATTTAGTCAGTTATAATAATGAATTTAAATTAACCACTTAACTATTTAGGTATATGAAAAAGATTCTAATGTTGCTGGCTTTGGCCGGCCTGACTTCTGCCGCCTGGGCGCAGAACAGTACAAGTGAAGTTGTAGAGTATGAAGTAATCCAGGTACAGGATAAGTATCAGGTGATAACGAATCCTTTCTGGAGCAATTGGTTCTTCTCTATTGGCGGTGGTGCCGAAGCTACATTTGGTGACAATGATTCAGCCGGAAGTTTTGGCAAACGTATTAGTCCGACGCTGAATGTTTCCGTCGGTAAATGGTTTACCCCTGGTTTAGGATTGCGTTTGCAATATAGCGGTCTTCAAGCGAGAGGTTTTACATATGATGCAGGGGCAGATTATGTAAAAGGTACTCAAATGAAAGACGGTTATTATAAACAGCGTTTTGATTATATGAACCTCCATGCTGATGTGATGTTCAATCTGAATGCGCTTTTCGGTGGTTACAATCAGCATCGTGTTTATGAAATTATTCCTTATGTCGGTGCCGGTTTTACCCACAACTATTCAAAACCTCATCGCGAAGCATTGTCTGTGAATGCAGGTATCATTAATAAATTCCGTATTTCGAATGCGTTCGATATTAATCTGGAATTAAGTGCAATGGGCGTTGAAGATAAATTCGATGGTGAAGTTGGTGGCGATCATGGATATGATGGCGTACTGAGTGCTACAGTCGGTTTGACTTACCGTTTCCCTGCCCGTGGTTTCCGTCGTCCGATGCCGCAGTTGATTTCTCAAATCGAGTTGGCTGCTATGCAAGATAAGTTGGCCGCAATGGGTGCACAGAATGCACAGTTGAAGAATGCTTTGATACAGGCTCAAAACCAACCGGTAGCCGAAGTTACAGAAACAGAAGTCATTGTTCCGGATCCGGATATCGCACCGCGTACTGTATTCTTCACAATCGGTTCTGCTGAACTGTCTCCGCGTGAAATCATGAACCTGTCTTATCTGGCAGAACAGATGAAGCAGTTCCCGAATGCAACTTACATCGTGAATGGTTATGCAGACTCTGCAACCGGTACTCCGGCATTCAATAAAGAATTGAGCTTGAAACGTGCACAAGCTGTTAAAGATGCACTGGTTAAGAATTACGGTATTGCTGCCGACCGCTTGAATATTGAAGCCGGTGGTGGTGTAGACAAATTTGGTCAGCCAATTCTGAACCGTGTGGTATTAGTAAAATCTGCCAATTAATAGTTCTTTCATAAGCAAGGAAACGCCCTGCCTTCTCGTTAATCTACGGGAGACAGGGCGTTTCTCTATTTGATAATAGTGCGGAAATTATTCTGCACTGAATTTCTTCACTTGTTCAGCTATCAATTCTGCATCGTCGAAGTAGTTTATCTTCATCGCTTTGCGTACATCGTCCAATGTGGCAGCAGCAACTTCGCGTGCTGCATCACATCCTTTCTTCAGCATCTCATAGATGGCAGGTATATCTTTCTCAAACTCTTTACGACGGTTGCGAATCGGTTCCAGTGTCTCCTGCATGATGGAATTCAGGAATCCTTTCACCTTCATATCACCTAAACCGCCACGCTGATAATGCGCTTTCAGTTCATCGAGATTCGGATAGTCGGGCAGGTAAAGGCCGAAGTGCTCGGGACGGCAGAAGGCATCCAGATAAGTGAAGACAGGATTGCCCTCTACTTTACCCGGGTCTTGTACGCGCAAGTGATCGGGATCGGTGTACATGCCCTTTACTTTCTTTTGTATTTCGTCGGCAGAGTCGGAAAGGTAGATACAGTTACCCAGGCTCTTGCTCATTTTGGCTTTTCCGTCTGTTCCGGGGAGGCGCAGACAAGCGGCATTGTCGGGCAGAAGGATTTCCGGCTCAACCAGTGTTTCGCCATAGATATAGTTGAAGCGACGAACGATTTCGCGGGCTTGTTCCAGCATCGGCTCCTGGTCTTCACCCACAGGGACGGTTGTTGCTTTGAAAGCTGTGATATCTGCTGCCTGACTGATGGGGTATGTGAAGAACCCCACGGGAATGCTGGCATCGAAGTTGCGTAGTTGGATTTCGGCCTTCACAGTGGGGTTGCGTTGCAGGCGGCTCACGGTTACCATATTCATGAAGTAAAAGCTCAACTCGCATAACTCGGCAATTTGTGATTGGATGAAGATGGTGCTTTTCTCCGGATCCAGTCCGCAAGCCAGATAGTCAAGGGCCACTTCGATAACGTTCTGGCGTACCTTTTCCGGATTGTCCACATTGTCTGTTAATGCTTGCGCATCAGCAATGAAGACAAATATCTTGTTATACAAACCGGAGTTCTGTAACTCCACTCTTCTTCTCAATGAGCCTACATAGTGTCCTATGTGCAGGCGTCCTGTTGGGCGGTCGCCCGTGAGGATGATTTTCTCTTTAGCCATATTTATATTAAATTTCTTAGTAATCTTTTTCTTTGGGCTTGTTGCTGGCTGGCAACAAATTAGTTGCAAAGATACCGATAATTTTTTTCTTCGGCAAAAGGATACTATATATAAGGTATATACTTAATGAAGCGTATGGTTGAAAAGCACTATAATAAGTGGAAAGAAGTTTTATTATAAAAGCTTTGAGATAAAATTTATAGAGATTGGTATGATATTGCAAATCGTTTTTTTAGAAAAGAGCGAATTTTGTCACAAAATGAAATATGATGAGCTATTTATTCCTTACCATATGGGGGTTGGTTTCTACTATTATGCTATTTATGAGTATATATCGTTTGATATGTATGCAGAGAAATAATCAAAAGATATTTAGGGAAGTTGCTGATTTGCAGCAAGAAAATGAATTACTAATTTCTTCTCAGAACAAACTAAAATATATTATTTGGAAAACAACTCCGATAGTTCAGTACATATTAGCTTTATTAGAACAAGGAGAAAATAAATTTTTGCGTCTTGTTCATCCTTTGTCGAAAGAAGAGTCAGAAGCTTTGATTGTGGCATGTAACAATCGTTTTGAAGGCAAAGTGAATCAATTATTAACTGACTATCCTCAATTATCTTCTGATGACTTGCTTCTTTGCTGCTTCATACGAATGCGGATTCCCATATCGTGTATATCTCTTCTAATGTCCAAAGAAATGGATACAATTTATAAGAAGAAACTCCGAGTAAAGAAAAAAGTTCATTTTGATAAAGTTGGATTAACTTTAGATGAATTCTTGTTTCAAATTTGGTAATTTTCTATTCAGGTCTGTAATGTCCATATGATAAATTTTTATATTGTTTTTATGCCTTGATTTATAGGTTGTTGCATTTATAGATAGGCTGCTCGTGTCCAATCACTTTTCTTTTTATAATTTATACATGATATTAATTTTCCCTATATTGCAAACAAAGAAAACTGTTTAATATATACTATGAGACTCACATCGCTACTGTTCGTAATAATTATCTTGTCCTCTTGCGGCAAAAAGAATTCGGATTTGGAGTATGCTTTAATCCTGAGTGGAGAGAATCGTACCGAACTGGAACAGGTGTTGTCTCATTTTTCTCACAATTCAGCTGATTCTTTGAAGTTGAAAGCTGCAAAGTATCTCATATCTAATATGCCTGGACATTATTCTTATTATGGCTCTTCTTTGGATGCTTATAAAAATGCTGTAGATTCATCAAGTGTATTAAAACGGCTTCCCTGGAGCATTCGTAACATATTCTATCTGTATCCTTATCAGGATGTTTACTCATTAATGGATGTCAAGCGCGTGGAGGATGTGAAGTGTATCACGGCTTCTTATTTGATTTCGAATATAGAAAAGGCCTTCGAGTGCTGGAAATATCCTTGGGCACAACATTTAGGTTTTGATGATTTCTGCGAATATTTATTGCCTTATCGTATAGGCAATGAACCATTGAACAATTGGCGTGATTCATTGGAGGGTGTTTATTGTTCTGTATTGCAAAAAATGCGAGGTGTTGATGAACTCTTCGAATCGCCTTATCAGGCTTGTATGCGATTGAATGATAAATTAATAGAGGAGATGAATCAAGCTCGTTCCGATTCTGTATGTTTTACACATTCTTTGATTGGTACAAAAACTGTAGTTGGGATGAGGTGTTTAGAATATGTTCCTACTGCGGTATTGATTATGCGTTCATTAGGGATCCCTGTATCATTCGAGATGATAGAGCAATGGTCAAGTCGACGAGGGAGACATTATTGGAATGCTGTTTATCATTTTACCGGTCTGAGATATCCTTTTACTGGTTTCGATTCCCGTCCCCGTGGTTTGAATCAGGATTATAAGATGAATAAAGTATATCGTAGGACTTATGCTGCCAATAATCAGACACTTATTCGTCAATATCCTGATGAACCAATCCCGGCTTTCTTTGAAGACCGCTTTGTGAAAGATGTGACGCATGAGTATATGACGTGTTATGACATCACTGTAGATTTGCGATGTCTTCCGGAGGAGAAGCGTGAATATGCTTATTTATGTGTGTTCAATAATGAGCATTGGACACCTGTTCATTATGGACGGATTAATAAAAGTAAGGTCACCTTTACACATGTAGGACCGCAGACGATGTTCATAGCTGGGTATTATATAGATGATAAGATAGTGCCGGCTTCATTGCCTTTTCATGTGAACTTAGATGGAACGGTCACTTATATATCACCTGTTGAAACAGAAAAGATAGCACTAACTATTGTGCGTAAATATCCTTTGCTTCATCGATTTGCTAATTACAGCCGTCATCTTATCGGAACTGCAATAGAGGCTTCTGATTATCCGGACTTCCGAAAAGTTGATACACTTGGAATTATTTCTCGTGATGCCAACACCCAATACGATTCAATATATACGGATATGAGTATTCCTCCCTATAGATATTTTCGTATCCATCATCCCGCTAATTCCTTACAACTATCCGAGTTGGAAACTTATGATGTAGATACAACGAGATGTTATTATGGAAAGTTATTTTTACCGGAATCTCATCTACTTGCGGGCAAAACATATGATTTGTACAATAGGGATATTACAGATTACGTAGAGATAAAGAATTGGCTTGGTATCGATTTTATGCATCCTGTTAAAATACGAAAGATTAAATACCTTCCTCGTACAGATAGCAATCACATCATGGCAGGTGATGTATATGAATTATTTTTTTATCAGAACTTTACTTTCCAATCACTAGCTGAACAAAAAGCTTTGACTTCGTCACTGACGTTTGAACAGGTTCCAGCTGAAGGCTTGTATTTACTGAAAGATAAGACCCGAGGAACCGAGCATCGTATTTTTACATATAAAGATGGCCAAGTATTCTTTTGGTGAGGAAGTGAATATGTATGTTAAAATAGGGAATGCATTTATTAACTAAAAATGTTTATAATGAAAAAGAATGTTCTTACTTTTATATCCTTTATTATCGGGGTGACAATCTTGTTGGTTGCTTGCTATGAGGAGTTGGATACAGAACGGTCTAAAGAAAATGTTTTTATGACCTATGAAGAGGAAGTGACAGCTGCACGTGAGTTTTATGAGTCAATGAGAGATTCTAAAACGCGTGGTGTGGATGCGGATTTTAAAACAGAATCCGGCATGATTGCGAATATGGAACCTTTATGGGGAAAGCAGTTTGCTTATCGTAGGAAAAATAAGAAAATTCGTACAGTAGAAGCTGTTATGGACGGAAGTAAACGGGTTGTGTTTATGCTGCCTGAAGTCCGTGAAAAATATAAGCAAACCAAAGACTCGCGTTATAAACAGTCTATGACTCGTCTGGTAGTAACAACTGATTTGGGTACAGGGGAGCAACAAGCTTTTACAATGACTATAATGCCTGATTTGGATTATCTTGAAAAGACAAACTTCAAGCCTTTCTATAATACTTATGTGCAAAAAGATAAGGATTTTAGTGGAGTTATACTTTTTCATGAACTGGATGGCTATTTTGCAAATGGATGGCGGTATTCAGATGGTAGGATTACTCATTCTATAGAAGGCACTACTTTTTCAAAAGAAGAAATTGATCGGTATAAAGCGCAAACTCGTGCAACTAAAGAAGAGTGTGGTTTGGTGGATTATTATCAATTAGTTGAAGAATGTAAATTGTGGTGTTATAAGAATGAGTTTATAGAGGTTTGTGAAGAAGACTACTGTTATACTTACTGGGAATATGTGACTTCGAAATGGGAATGTAGAACGGTAGAGGTTAATGAATCTGATGGTGGCTATAAACCACCTGTTGATACCAAAAAGTATGGTGTTCCGGACAGGCTGGCGAGTTTCTTTGAAAAGAATGAGATAGGGAAAGGCATATCAAAATTGGATGAACTGTTTAAAGATATGTTGGATAAGTGCAGATATTCTCAAATGGGTGCCTATATGAGGGAAAATGAGTTTAAAATGCATGGCGTTAGATATAATGGAGATTTGCCTATGGGAGCAAATGGTGGGGTTACTTCTGGAGCATATTTAGAGTTTCGTGATGAATCAGCCTTAAAAAGCACTACTGTCGAACATGAGTTTTTTCATATGTATCAGTATGCGTATGGAGGGCCTGAGTATTGCACCGATGTAGCTAATCGTACAGCAAGAGAATTTGAACGACAAGTCTTTGGAGATATAACTCTATATATAGAAAAAAAAGGACGTTTTGAATCTAAAGAGGATTATACATGGGGATATAATGGATTCCCTTATAGAGAGTGTGAGGCATATCAGGACTGGTTACGTGAAATAACGAATGGCGGAACAGAATTTCCTGCTGAAGTGGATGTTGTTGGCTATCAAAAATGTTTGTCTTATTATTCTCAGTATAATATTGCATCTGGGATTAAAGCCGGATATGAATGTAATGCTTCAAATTTTGAACCGGATTGTGTGAATTATATATTGGGAGTAATGTATGTAAATTGTAAATAGAGGAGGTAAATTATGAAACGATTTTTTTGTTTGATTGTAGTGCTTATGAGCCTTTGTACTGTATCTTTTAGTCAAGAAACCGGATGGCAAATTATTGATACAGTCCGTGTTTCAGGACGTGTGTATAAAGTTAGTGTAAATGATGGTTTATATATATATGAGAATACCCGTGATTCTCTTCGTCATTTGCCCGATAATGTAGATTGGCGCTATTTGGGAGATAATTATCCTGTTTATCCTTCCAACTATGATGAAATGGTAGAAATGATAGTTAAAGAACTTCGTTATAGAATAACCAAACAGGTATGTAATGAAATTGGTCGTTTTATTTTGAACTTTTTTCTTTATGCCGACATGGAGGGTAATATAAAGGAAATAGTGCCCGGTATTCCTGCGAAATTACATCCGTATTTTTCTGTGGTTGATTTTGATAGAGTCATGATGCGTTTACTTAACTGCCGGATATATGTTGATCGTAAAAATCCTGCTTTTGCCAAAGGACGTTGGGTAAGATGTATATTTACTATTGTAGACAGTCAGTGGCTTGAGACTTTGCAGCAATACGAGCCTGAGACTTAAAAAATGTAGTTGATAGATCTTCTGTTATTGTTGATAAATATCGATGTAGAAATTGAAATGTATTGGAACTAAGACTAGATGCAGATGATAAATGGTGAGTGAGGATGGTAATTTCAGAAATGGTTTTTCTGTCTGGATTCACAATCTATACTACTTGTGTAGCATACAGTCATAAAATGGTTTGGACTCTTTTGATGAAAATGTTGGTCTACTTTTTCATTTTAGTCTTTATTTCACTATGGAGGGTAAACTATAAGAAAGTTTTTGTATAAATCGGTGATATTGAAAGATATGAAACGTTTAGTATTTGTTTTTTTATTCCTCTCTATTTAGGAGGATTTGTTTTTGCTCAAAGTAAATGGAATTTTGAGAATGATATAACGGGCACTGAAGACTACGAAGGCTTATGGATATACCAGTCTAATGATACTATTTTTAAATTACGATTGATAAAATGTGCATCTCCCAAAATGAAATGGCACCACTTCTTGGGTGGTTTATATTCTATTTCCATTGGGGGAAAAGAAATTGATAGCACTATGCCTTTAGAGTCGAAATTTTTATCAACCTCATATGATTCAAGAGAATTAGAACGTCTTTTTCGGATAGTGGCAAGAAATCATCGAACAAAAGATATGGAAATAGATTTTAGTTATATGGATTTTCGCATTTGGCTTCCTCGAATGTACAATGGAAAAATGCATGGTAAATATGTTTTTTCTGAAAATACTTTAAAGCTCATATCGCCTGATAAATTAGAGTGGAAAGTCGTTTTGAGTTCAGATCCGAATTTTTATTTATCTCCATCAGATGCTCAGGGAGATCCCCTTTCTTTTGTTTATCCTTTGCTTATGCTATTTTGACTAAGGTTTTGGAGTGAGGATTGGTTATAAATGGATAGTTATGAAACGATTTTTTTTGATGATATATGTACCTATGTAGAGGTTAGAGGAGATATAATGGACAAATATATCCGAATGAAATAGCTTTGACTGAATATAGGGCTTTTCTAAATCTTTATTGGAATGAAAATAGAAATTATGGAAAAGTTAAGGGGTATAATTGTAATGTAAATACATATTCTCCTAATGCATTATATCAAATTTTTAGTTTAGCAAATTCTGAATGTAAATAAAAAGAATATACCATGAAAAACCAAGTTTTACTGATAGCCATTCTATCTATTGTCATAGGTACTACAATTAAAGCTCAGACTTGTAGTATTGTAAAGAGTGTTGGAAAAAATACTTATTTAATAGAAGTTGGAGAAGTATTTACTACTATTTATAATCAGAACGATTCTTTACGTTTACTTGATTGCAATTATGAGTGGGATTATATAAGTCACGATATGAATGTTGAATTTTGCAACTATGATAGTTATAGGAAAATTTTTCATGATGTTCTATATCCAAGACTTAAACGACATTTGGATCCTCAAACTGAAAATGTTATACTTTTCCATTTTAGCCTTTATTTTACTATGGAGGGTACATTGGAAGAGGTTGTTTTTTCGTATAGATCGGCGATATTGAAAGATATAATACGTTTAAAAGATGTCGATGAATTTTGTACGAAATTAAAAAATAGTGATGTGCACTTGTTGAATAAAGATAGGTATCATAGGGCGTATATCAATGGAAGATGGATTTGTAGTGAATTGTATTGGAATGTTCTTTCTTTCCAAAATATGTCTTCTTTTCACGAGAGGCCTCAAAAGGTCAATTAGTACGACCTTAATAAATGAAAAGAACTAAAAATATCACTTACCACCATCAGCCACTCAGAGAAATCCTCCCTCTTTTGTTTATCCTTTACCTGCTTATGCTATTCTTACTAAGGTTTTGGACGGGGAGTAGAGTAAAGGGGATGTGAATAAGAATAATTAATTAAATGAGTAAAGAATGATTTTAATATAACTGAGAAGTAATGAAAAAATTAGAGTTACTTTGGGGATTTTTGGGACTTTTATTCGTTTTCTATCCACGTTCAGTTTCCTTTTATTCATATTTTCTAGTGCAGTATGAATATCTCCTTTATTCAGGTTGTTATTTTATGATCTGGTTCTGCTTAATATTTAAAAGGAATTTAGATGTAGGGCAAGAAAAAGTTACTTCATGGAGATGGATGGATTCTTTTTTTGTATTGCTGATGTTGTACTTGTTTGTTTGCGCTTGTGTGAACTTTAAAGAAAATGGTTTTATCATATTGCAATTAGGAGTTGCTACACTTGGTTATTATTGTTTTAGAAATATCCCTAAGAATCATTTTGTGTGGTATGTAGTCGCTTTTGGGGTAGCTGGAGGAATTCAGGTTATTTATTCTTTATATACGCAAGCTGATTACTTCTTGTTATCAGAGAAATGGAGTCGGATATATGGTTCTTTTCTAAATACTTCGGTATGGGGTAACTATTTAGCTTTGTTGTTGATGATGTCTTTAGGATTAATAGTGTGGGTGAAAAAGCAGTATCTATTATTATTGTTGCTTCTATGTATATCACTTGGTCTTTTATTGTGGCAAAGTGATTCGCGTACAGGTTGGTTAGCGGTGTTGATAGGATTGACAGGGGGAGCATATTGGATGTATCTGTCTAAAGGAAGGATACGGCTGAAAAAAGTGCATCTGCTTTTAACAATATTGTCTCTTTCATTATTTATATCGGTACTATGTTACACCTTTTATTTATATAAGAAAGATTCTGGTGATGGCAGACTACTTGTATGGCGTGTATCCTATGAAATGGTGAAAGATGCTCCTTTACTTGGACATGGGGTAAATGGATTTCGTCAGAACTATATGTACTATCAAGCTTCATTTTTTAAAAAGCATCCTATGCATAAGTGGCGGATGCTGGCAGATGATAGTAGTTTTACCTTTAATGAATATATAAGGTTTATTGTAGAACATGGTACTATAGCTGGTTTTCTCTTCTTTTCTTTATGCTTGTATGTTTTGTTGAAACGGACTAATAATAAAGAACCAAAGGTTACTCTTTCAAAAATACTATTGTTGAGCTGGGGGATTGTAGCCTTCTTTTCTTATCCATTCTTTATGTGGCAGTTTGTTGTTATTCTGTTATTTATTGTGGCTGGTATAGGCGGTGGGGATATAATATATGTACTACATAAGAATGGCTTTATACGAAATGTCTATAGATTCGGATTGCTTGTTTGGGTAGGGATAATGCTTGGGGGAGGTGTTCTGTATGGCAAGAAAACGCAGATGCTGTTTAATCAGGGAAAAAACTTATACGCGGCACGAAACTATACTGAAGCTAAAGATGCATTGAAATGTTCTTTTATATATTTTCCCGATTACAATACGGCTATGTTGATAGGGGAAGTTTATGATGAACTACAAAGGAGTGATTCTGCTGAATATTATTGGCGGATGGCATCTGATATGATTCCTTATAGAGTCGTACCTCATTTCCGTTTATTTAAATTGTATCAGAAAACCGATATAGAGAAAGCCTATAGAGAAGCCTTGCAAATTAGGAATATGCCAGTTAAGGTATATGCTCCCCATCTCAATGAAATATATAAAGAGGTGGATGACTTCTTGAAAGATTATTGCTTTCATTGTTTTTCTTGAAGAAAAGCATTTACCTTTGCGGGATAATTTAATAAAAGTGTATTATGAATACAGATTTTGATTATGAGATAGTCCCTCATGGCTATGCTCATTGCTTCAACGACAACTGCTCTAAAGCCAGTAGCTGTCTGCGTCATTGGATCGCACAGCATTGTACTGTCGATGTTCCTCTCATTACAATTCTAAGTCCGGCTTGTTTTCCTGCCACTTCTGCCGGATGTGCTTATTTCGCTCCTATTCGGAAAATGCGTGTGGCATGGGGTGTGAAAAACCTCTTTGATAACCTTCCTTACAATAAAGCTTCCGATGTCCGTAATCAGATTATCGCTTACTTTGGTCGTACGCACTATTACCGAATCTATCGGAAGGAACGTTTTATCTCTCCTGAAGACCAGCAAGTTATAGCTCATATATTCGCTAATAATGGTATTGCTGAGACACCCATTTTTGATTCATATTCAGAAGTCTATAAGTGGTAATTTGTTTCCCTGCATGAAATATATTGTTTCTCGGTGTGAAACAAATTGTTTCATGCAGGGAAACAGACCGTTTCATTACTTGAAACAAATGGTTTCACGCCGAGGAACAAATGGTTTCATTACCTGAAATAAATGGTAGGCAGATAAGTGCATCAGCGTATGTTTGTATAAGTGAGCTTATCACTCTATTCAGTATAAATCAGAATTGAAAAGAGAGAAGGGTGAAAGAAAAAACTCTTCTCTTTTTTGTTTATTATTGAAATAAGTCGTTACTTTGCACAAATTTTAAAGCAACGATGCAACAACACGGGAAAAGAGATACATATAATCTGCATTCGAATGAATTTCATTCGTTAGTCGATGATTTCTCTTTCTCTGAGAAGATATTGTTAGTTCTTTGGTAATGCGTTAATCCTTTGTTGGGTAACGCATTTTTTTTGTGCCCGAATGTATAGAAGGAAACTTAATAGACAACAAGAGAATATATGGAAAAGAATTTGAAGAAAGTGTTGGTCTTGGGCTCAGGTGCACTCAAGATCGGTCAGGCCGGGGAGTTCGACTATTCCGGTTCGCAAGCATTGAAAGCTTTGCGTGAAGAAGGTATCAGTTCAGTATTGGTAAACCCGAACATTGCTACTATCCAGACTTCGGAAGGTATCGCAGATAAGGTTTATTTCCTGCCTGTAACTACTTATTTCGTAGAAGAAATCATCAAGAAGGAACAACCTGATGGTATCCTGTTGGCTTTCGGTGGTCAGACTGCTTTGAACTGCGGTGCTGAGTTGTACACAAGCGGTATCTTGAACAAATATGGTGTACGCGTATTGGGTACTTCGGTAGAAGCTATCATGTATACGGAAGACCGTGACCTCTTCGTGAAGAAACTGGACGAGATCGAGATGAAGACTCCTGTCAGCCAGGCTGTAGAGAGCATGGAAGATGCAATTGCGGCTGCTGAACGCATTGGTTTCCCGGTTATGGTTCGCTCCGCTTATGCACTGGGCGGTTTGGGTAGCGGTATCTGTCAGGATAAGGAAGAATTTCTGAAACTGGCTGAAAGCTCCTTCGCTTTCTCTAAACAAATTCTTGTAGAAGAGTCTCTGAAAGGTTGGAAAGAAATTGAGTTTGAGGTAATCCGTGATGCAAACGACCACTGCTTTACAGTGGCAAGCATGGAAAACTTCGACCCGCTGGGTATCCATACGGGAGAGTCTATCGTAGTAGCTCCGACTTGTTCGCTGACTGACGAACAGGTGAAGATGTTGCAAGACCTCTCAACAAAGTGTATCCGTCACTTGGGTATCGTGGGCGAATGTAACATTCAGTATGCATTCAATGCTGAAACAAACGACTACCGTGTGATCGAGGTAAATGCTCGTCTGTCACGTTCCTCAGCTTTGGCTTCTAAGGCTACAGGATACCCGTTGGCATTCGTTGCCGCTAAGATTGCATTGGGGTATACGCTCGATCAGATTGGTGAAATGGGAACTCCGAACTCTGCATATGTGGCTCCGCAGCTGGATTACCTGATTTGTAAAATCCCTCGTTGGGACTTGACGAAGTTCGTTGGTGTATCTCGCGAAATCGGTTCCAGCATGAAGTCTGTTGGTGAAATCATGTCTATCGGACGCTCTTTTGAAGAAATTATCCAGAAGGGTTTGCGCATGATCGGTCAAGGTATGCATGGATTTGTAGGTAATGACCTGCACTTTGATGATCTGGACCGCGAACTTTCACGTCCTACGGACTTGCGTGTGTTCGCTATCGCTGAGGCTTTGGAAAACGGTTATACAATAGACCGCATCTTCGACCTGACGAAGATTGATCCCTGGTTCCTTGGCAAACTGAAGAACATTGTTGACTATAAGTTGAAACTTTCTCAATATAATAAGGTGGAAGATATTCCGGCAGATGTATTGCGTCAAGCAAAAGTGCTGGGCTTCTCTGACTTCCAGATTGCACGTTTCGTACTCGATCCGCAAGGCAATATGGAGAAAGAAAACCTGATGGTACGTGACCGTCGTAAAGAATTGGGTATTCTGCCGGCTGTGAAGCGTATCAATACGATAGCTTCCGAGCATCCTGAACTGACCAACTATCTGTACATGACATACGCCGTTGAAGGGTATGATGTGAACTATTATAAGAATGAAAAATCAGTAGTTGTACTGGGTTCCGGTGCTTACCGTATCGGTTCTTCCGTAGAGTTCGACTGGTGTTCGGTAAATGCAGTACAGACAGCACGCAAGTTGGGTTATAAGTCTATTATGATCAATTACAACCCCGAAACAGTGTCTACTGACTACGATATGTGCGACCGTCTTTACTTCGACGAACTTTCTTTCGAACGTGTACTCGATGTTATCGACTTGGAACAGCCTCGTGGTGTAATTGTATCTGTAGGCGGACAGATCCCGAACAATCTGGCAATGAAACTGCACCGTCAGTCAGTGCCCATCCTGGGAACTTCTCCTATCTCTATCGACCGTGCTGAAAACCGTAACAAGTTCTCTGCAATGCTCGACCAACTGGGTATTGACCAGCCGGCTTGGCAGGAACTTACCAGTCTGGAAGATGTGAAAGGTTTCGTAGAAAAGGTAGGTTATCCGGTATTGGTTCGTCCGTCTTATGTACTTTCGGGTGCTGCGATGAACGTATGCTATGATGAAGAAGAATTGGAAAACTTCCTGAAGATGGCTGCTGAGGTATCAAAAGAATATCCGGTAGTAATCTCTCAATTCTTGCAGAATACAAAGGAAATCGAATTCGATGCTGTCGCACAGAATGGTGAAGTGGTGGAATATGCTATTTCCGAGCACGTGGAATTTGCGGGTGTGCACTCTGGTGATGCTACATTGGTATTCCCGGCACAGAAGATTTACTTTGCTACGGCACGTCGCATTAAGAAGATCAGCCGTCAGATTGCGAAGGAACTCAATATCTCCGGTCCGTTCAACATCCAGTTCCTGGCACGTAACAATGAAGTGAAAGTAATCGAATGTAATCTTCGTGCTTCTCGTAGCTTCCCGTTTGTTTCTAAAGTACTGAAACGTAACTTTATAGAAACGGCTACCCGCATCATGCTGGATGCTCCTTATACACGTCCTGATAAATCAGCATTTGATATTGATTGGATCGGTGTGAAAGCTTCTCAGTTCTCCTTCTCTCGTTTGCACAAAGCAGACCCGGTACTGGGTGTGGATATGTCTTCTACGGGTGAAGTAGGTTGTATCGGTGATGACTTCTCAGAAGCATTGTTGAGTGCAATGATTGCTACAGGTTTCCAGATACCTCAAAAAGGTGTTATGTTCTCTTCCGGTGCAATGAAATCAAAAGTAGATTTGTTGGAGTCCAGTCGTGTACTTTTCGATAAAGGCTACAAGATTTATGCAACGGCAGGTACGGCTGCGTTCTTGAATGCTCATGGTGTATCTACCGAAGCTGTTTACTGGCCGGATGAACGCCCTGATGCTGAGAATAACGTAATGAAGATGATAGCTGAACACAAGTTCGACTTGATCGTCAACATTCCGAAGAACCATACGAAGCGTGAATTGACGAACGGTTACCGCATTCGTCGTGGTGCCATCGACCATAACATTCCGTTGATTACGAATGCTCGTCTGGCAAGCGCCTTTATCGAAGCATTCTGCGAATTGAAGCTGGAAGATATTGCTATCAAGAGTTGGCAAGAATATAAGTAATCGGGTATTTACCTGAAGTTAAAAAAGAGATGCTAAATTGGCATCTCTTTTTTTTATGCCTATCTTTGTGGATAGATAGTACCTTTTAAAGGGAACTGTTATTTGTCCAATCAAAATACGTTCTTAAACCATGAAAAAAATCCCCCTTTTCTTTATTGTTTTGGTTTGTATGTTGGCTGCACAATTAAAAGCAGCAGATGATTTCCTTCCTCAATCCAAATGGATTGGCAGTGAACAGTGTCAAAGTACTCCAAATACCTGGCTTTGTTTTCGTAAAACGGTGCATCTGCCCGGCGTTCCGGGTGAGATGATTGCAAATATTGCTGTAGACTCTAAGTATTGGCTGTGGATTAACGGCAAGATGGTGGCGTTTGAAGGCGGATTGAAGCGGGGACCTGCTCCCGGAGCGACTTATTATGATCAGGTGGATATTGCCCCTTATCTGGAGAAGGGGGAGAATACCATTGCTCTGCTGGTGTGGCATTTCGGGAAAAACGGATTCAGCCATGTGAATAGTGGAACGGCAGCTTTGTTGTTTTGTGCCCAAGGGGCAAATTTATCCATTGTCAGTGATAAGAGCTGGCAATGTAGTGTGTATCGGGCTTATCAGAATACAGAAGCCCCATTCCCCAATTATCGTTTATCCGAAAGTAATATCCGCTTTGATGCCCGTAAGGAATTGGCAGGTTGGAATATGCCGGATTTCAGTGGAAAGTTGGGAGCATCTATCGAAATTGTGGCTCCGAACGAAATGCCGTTTGGAAAATTGGTAGCCCGTCCTATCCCGATGTGGAAAAATGGTGGCCTAACGGATTATCCGGAAGTAGTCAAAAATGAAAAAGGGGATACGATTAGGTGCCGTTTGCCCTATAATTGTCAGATAACTCCTTATCTGCATGTAAAGGCTCCAGCCGGATTGGTGGTTGGCATGCTGACCGATAATTATACGGGAGGAAGCGCTAATAATGTGAGGGCTGAATACATTACTCGTGAGGGTGAGCAGGAATATGAAAGTTTCGGCTGGATGAATGGTCATGAGGTGCTTTATGTTGTTCCTGCCGGCGTGGAAGTACTGGGCGTTAAATACCGGGAAACGGGTTATAATGCGGATATGAAAGGTTCTTTCGCATGCGATGATGATTTCTATAATGAATTGTGGAAGCGAAGTGCACGTACTTTATATATTACCATGCGCGATAATTACATGGACTGTCCTGATCGTGAGCGTGCGCAATGGTGGGGAGATGAAGTAAATGAGTTGGGTGAAGCTTTCTATGTACTTGATCCGCGCGGCTGGCAGTTGGCGACAAAAGGTATCTATGAACTGATGAACTGGCAACGTCCGGACGGCGTTATTGCTTCTCCTGTTCCGTCGTTGAACTGGTGTAAGGAACTTCCTTTGCAGATGCTTGCGTCTGTAGGTTGGTATGGATTCTATACGCAAGCGTTCTATAGTGACGATTATTCTTTTGTTCCGCATATTTACGATGGCCTGAAGAAGTATTTGCATGAAGTCTGGCAGGTTGATGGCCAAGGTATGCCTGTGGCTCGTCCGGGTGATTGGAACTGGGGCGATTGGGGAACGGATGTCGATATGGAGGTGCTTACTACTTGTTGGTATTATCTGGCTCTTAAGGCTGAAAAAGAGTTTGCCCTTCATCTGCGTAAACTGTATGATGCCAATCAGATCGGTGAAATGATGCAACGTATCTCTGTGGCTTTTGACGCCCGCTATTGGAATGGTAAGGCTTATCGTTCCAAATTGTATAATGGGGAGACGGATGACCGTGCGCAGGCAATGGCTGTAGTGAGTGGATTGGCGCCGGCCGGTAGATATAAAGCTTTGCTAAAGGTTTTCAAGAAGGAATATCATGCCAGTCCTTATATGGAAAAGTATGTAATGGAAGCCTTGTTTATGATGGGCGAACCGGAGTTTGCATTGAAACGTATGCGCGACCGTTATGCTAAAATGATGTCATATCCTTATACCACCTTATTTGAAGGGTGGGGGATAGGTGCCGAAGGTTTTGGTGGAGGCACTATAAATCATGCATGGAGTGGTGGTCCACTGACTATATTGAGTCAAAAACTGTGTGGAATAGAACCACTTGCTCCCGGATTTAAGCAGTTCCGTGTTGCTCCGCAACTTGGTTCGTTGAATAAAGCTTCGGCGGTGGTGCCTACTCTTTATGGTGACATCAGGGTTGATATAAGGCAGCAAGATCATAAAATCGGTATTCAAGTGGTCGTTCCGCAAGGCACCACGGCAGTAGTGGCATTGCCTGGCAGTAAGGAAAAAGTGCTTTCACCGGGTACTCATATTCTTCCGTAAGGCGAAGAATCGGTTTATGGCGATTATGTTGCTGAAATGTCTCAGAAAAAAGTTACTTATTTAAAATGCTGAATTTCAATAAGTATATATCTTTCTGAATAAATTTCTTAGAAAATAGTTCGCAATTGTTTTGGTAATATCAAAATAAGCTGTACCTTTGCATCGCTTTTGAAACGAAAGTGTACGGGCGTTTAGCTCAGCTGGTTCAGAGCATCTGCCTTACAAGCAGAGGGTCGGCGGTTCGAATCCGTCAACGCCCACTAAAAAAACAAGCACTTTCGGTCCAAAAGGGCGTTTAGCTCAGCTGGTTCAGAGCATCTGCCTTACAAGCAGAGGGTCGGCGGTTCGAATCCGTCAACGCCCACAGATGTAAAATTATTAAATAGCTTTGCAAGTTCTTGCAAAGCTATTTTTTTATCTGTTAACGTCCTTTCTTAACTTTCTTATGTCTTTATGGCTTGTTACTCAGAAAAAAACGCTAATTTTGCGGCTCGATAATTATCAAAATACGACGTATGGAACTTGATTTACTTACAGCTATCTCTCCGATTGATGGCCGATATAGAGGAAAAACGGATGCCTTGTCGGCTTATTTCTCGGAGTTTGCCTTAGTCAAATACCGCGTGCAAGTGGAAGTGGAATACTTCATCACCTTGTGCGAGCTGCCTTTACCGCAGTTGAAAGGCGTAGACAAAAGTGTATTCGAAACTTTAAGAAATATCTATCGTAACTTCTCGGAAGCTGATGCACAACGTATCAAGGATATTGAGAGTGTGACAAACCACGACGTGAAAGCCGTGGAGTATTTCCTGAAGGAAGAGTTTGATAAGATGGGTGGAATGGATGACTATAAAGAGTTTATTCATTTCGGACTGACTTCACAGGATATCAATAATACTTCTGTGCCTCTGTCTATCAAGGAAGCTCTGGAACAGGTATACTATCCGCAGATAGAGGAATTGATAGCGCAGCTTCGCACGTATGCGGAAGATTGGGCTGCTATCCCTATGCTTGCTAAAACACATGGTCAGCCAGCTTCTCCTACTCGTTTAGGGAAGGAAGTAATGGTGTTCGTCTATCGTCTTGAACGCCAATTGGCTACATTAAAGGCTTGTCCCATTACTGCTAAGTTTGGTGGTGCTACCGGAAATTACAATGCACATCATGTTGCCTATCCGGAGTTTGACTGGAAAGCATTCGGTAGCAAATTCGTAGCTGAAAAGCTGGGATTGGAACGCGAAGAGTATACTACGCAGATCTCCAATTATGATAATCTTTCCGCTATCTTTGATGCAATGAAACGCATTAATACAGTGATGATTGATATGAACCGTGACTTCTGGCAATATATTTCCATGGAATATTTCAAGCAGAAGATCAAAGCTGGTGAAGTGGGGTCCAGCGCTATGCCGCACAAGGTGAATCCGATTGACTTTGAAAATGCGGAAGGTAACTTGGGTATAGCTACTGCAATTCTGGAACATCTGGCTGTGAAACTGCCGGTATCTCGTTTGCAGCGCGACCTGACAGATTCTACTGTATTGCGTAATGTAGGTGTTCCGTTTGGACATATCGTAATTGCCATTCAAAGTTCGTTGAAGGGTTTGCGTAAGTTGTTGCTGAATGAAACTGCTATTTATCGTGATTTGGATAATTGCTGGAGCGTGGTAGCTGAGGCTATTCAGACTATCCTGCGCCGTGAAGCATATCCGCATCCGTATGAGGCATTGAAAGCATTGACCCGTACTAATCAGGCTATTACGGAAGCTTCCATAAAAGAATTTATCGAAGGGTTGAATGTAAGCGAAGAAATTAAGAACGAATTGCGCGTCATTACTCCCCATACATATACAGGTATTTAAAATGAGTAGGAAAAATAGCCGGATAATGAAGCCAACATTTTAAATCCGGTGATTGTTAATATAGTATACATATATAATATAAGGTATAAGAGTGATAATAGAATGGCCGTGAGGCCAACGTTTAATTTTATTCGAATAAAACAATGAGTACAGAAAACGAAACTTGGCGTGACGATTCTTCCAATGAGGAGAATTCAGGCAACAGATTTGACAGAGAAAACAATTACAGCCGTCCGTCTTACAACCGTGAAGGTGGTGACCGACCTTATCGTCCGCGTTTTAACAGCGAGAGTGGTGATCGTCCACAGCGTGCTTACAGCAGTGATCGCCCGTATCGCCCGCGCTTTAATCCTAATGCCGAAGGTGGTGAACGTCCACAACGTTCATATGGTGACCGCCCGTCTTACAACCGTGAAGGTGGCGACCGTCCTTATCGTCCGCGCTATAACAGCGAAGGTGGCGATCGTCCTCAACGCCCATCCTATGGAAATAACAGTGGTGGTGACCGTCCTTACCGTCCTCGCTATAACAGTGAAGGTGGCGACCGTCCTCAGCGTCCTTCTTATGGTGACCGTCCTCAGCGCCCACGTTTTAACAGTGGTGATGGTGGACAGCGTTCCTATAACAATGACCGTCCTTACCGTCCACGCTACAATAGTGGTGATGGTGGCGACCGTCCTCAACGTCCTTATGGAAATTCCTCTTATGGCGGTTCTTCTTATGGTGATCGTCCTCAACGTCCGCGTTTTAATCCCAATGGTGGTGGAAGACCGGGTGGATATGGTCGTCCTCAACAACGCCGTACACCGGATTATGATCCGAATGCAAAGTATAGCCGTAAGAAGCAGATAGAATATAAGGAGCAGTTTACTGATCCTAATGAACCGATCCGTTTGAATAAGTTCCTGGCTAATGCAGGCGTTTGCTCTCGTCGTGAGGCAGATGAATTCATCACAGCAGGTGTGGTTTCAGTAAACGGAGCAGTGGTTACAGAACTCGGAACCAAGATCAAACGCGGTGACGAAGTGAAATTCCACGATCAGACGGTGAGCATCGAGCGTAAGATCTATATCTTGCTGAATAAACCGAAAGATACTGTGACTACCTCGGATGATCCGCAGGCACGCCGCACGGTAATGGATTTGGTGAAAGGTGCTTGTGATGAACGCATTTATCCGGTAGGTCGTCTGGACCGCAACACTACAGGTGTATTGCTGCTGACGAATGACGGTGACTTGGCTTCTAAGTTGACTCATCCGAAGTTCCTGAAGAAGAAGATTTATCACGTACATACAGATAAGAATGTGACAAAAGCTGATATGGATCAGATTGCAGCCGGTATTCAGTTGGATGACGGTGAAATCCATGCAGATGCTATCAGTTATACGGACGATGTTAGACGGGATGAAGTGGGCATTGAAATCCACTCAGGTAAGAACCGTATTGTTCGTCGTATATTTGAGTCACTGGGCTACAAGGTAGTGAAGCTCGACCGCGTATTCTTTGCCGGACTGACTAAGAAAGGCTTGCGTCGTGGCGAATGGCGCTATTTGAGCGAACAGGAAGTAAACTACCTGCGCATGGGCTCTTTTGAGTAATTATATAATATAGGTTTAACACAAATTTATGGAAAAGATTAGTAGAACAAAGATTGTTGACGTATTGAAGCGCGAAGATTTTGGCGCTATGGTCAACGTGAAAGGCTGGGTTCGTACCCGCAGAGGTAGTAAACAAGTTAATTTTATCGCCCTGAATGACGGTTCTACAATAAATAATGTGCAGGTTGTGGTAGATTTGGCAAGCTTCGATGAAGAGATGCTGAAAGATATTACTACTGGTGCCTGTCTAAGTGTGAACGGTGAACTGACGGAATCTGTAGGTTCCGGTCAGAAAGCTGAGATTCAAGCTCGTGAAATTGAAGTTCTGGGAACTTGTGATAATACATATCCTTTGCAAAAGAAAGGCCATACACTGGAGTTTCTGCGCGAGATTGCTCACTTGCGTCCCCGCACGAATACTTTTGGTGCAGTGTTCCGCATTCGTCATAACATGGCGATAGCTATCCATACTTTCTTCCATCAGAAAGGTTTCGTTTATTTCCATACACCTATCATCACGGCTTCTGACTGTGAAGGTGCCGGACAAATGTTCCAGGTAACAACGAAGAACCTCTATGATTTGAAGAAGGATGAAGCCGGTTCTATCATTTATGATGACGACTTCTTTGGTAAGCAGGCCAGTCTGACGGTTTCCGGACAGTTGGAAGGTGAACTTGCTGCTACGGCATTGGGAGCTATCTATACGTTTGGTCCTACATTCCGTGCAGAAAATTCCAATACTCCGCGCCATTTGGCTGAGTTCTGGATGGTAGAACCGGAAGTTGCGTTCAATGATATTACGGACAACATGGATCTGGCAGAAGAATTTATCAAATTCTGTGTGAAGTGGGCTTTGGATAACTGCGCTGATGATGTGAAGTTCCTCAACGATATGTTCGACAAAGGTTTGATTGAACGTCTGCAAAGTGTATTGAAAGAATCTTTCGTACGTTTGTCTTATACGGACGGTATCAAGATACTGGAAGAGGCTGTTGCTAAAGGTCATAAGTTCGAATTCCCGGTATACTGGGGTGTGGACTTGGCTTCTGAGCACGAACGTTATCTCGTGGAAGAACATTTCAAGCGTCCGGTTATCCTGACTGACTATCCGAAGGAAATCAAAGCGTTCTACATGAAGCAGAACGAAGATGGTAAAACGGTACGTGCAATGGACGTATTGTTCCCGAAGATTGGTGAGATTATCGGTGGTTCCGAGCGTGAAGCGGATTACAACAAGTTGTTGACGCGTATTGACGAAATGCATATTCCGATGAAGGATATGTGGTGGTATCTCGATACCCGTAAGTTCGGTACATGCCCTCACTCAGGCTTTGGTCTGGGCTTTGAGCGTTTGCTTCTGTTCGTGACGGGTATGGCGAATATTCGTGATGTGATACCTTTCCCGCGTACACCGCGTAATGCAGAGTTTTAACTCGTAAATACATAGATGAAGTAGCCTGCACAATCTTGGTTGTGCGGGCTCTTTTTTTACTGATAAATTGTTATAATATCAAAATAAATACTTATATTTGTGACAGTCAGATGCCAATACGTTAACCCAATATATACGAACATGAAGAAGAAGTATTTCATTACCATGTTGGCAGCGGTGCTGCTGGCGGTAACAGGAGCGATGGCACAAAAAAAGGCGAGTTTCAAACCTGCGGATTTGAAAGGCATCTGGCAGTTGTGCCACTATGTATCTGAAATTCCGGATGTTCCCGGTACTTTGAAGCCCAGTAACACGTTTAAGGTGTTGAGCGACGACGGGCGTATTGTCAATTTCACTCTTATTCCCGGCAAAGATGCTATAATCACCGGATATGGTACCTATACTCAACTGACGGATAATAGCTATCGGGAAAGTATTGAGAAAAACATTCATCTGCCCATGCTGGATAATAAAGATAATATTCTGGAGTTTGAGATGGGAGAGGGTGGACTTATGCATCTGAAGTATTTTATTTCTAAAGATTTGAACGGCAATGAACTGAACTGTTGGTATCATGAAACCTGGAAACGGGTAATGATGCCACCTGCATTCCCTGAAGATATTGTCCGCTAAAGCGGGCTATCCTGATATAACAAGCAATGTTACGATGCAGAACAAGTAATCTTGTGCATCGTAACATTGCTTGTTTTGTACCATAACATTGCTTGTGATTGATAGTTAGCTTCTTTAAAAAAAAGAAGAAAACGTTTGCCAGTTTTGGGAAAATCCGTACCTTTGCAAGCCGATTATTATCTAATAAGGATAAGCAATTAATTCAGAGCGAGTTAATCTACCTTTGTCCGGGGTAGCTAATCCGTAATGAAGAATTTTTTTAGTAGTAACATTTAAAAAACAAATCAAGAGTGGATACTTTAAGTTACAAGACCATTTCTGCAAACAAAGCTACGGTAACCAAAGAATGGGTTATTGTTGACGCTACAGACCAAGTATTGGGTCGTCTGGGCGCAAAAGTTGCGAAACTGTTGAGAGGAAAGTATAAACCAAACTTTACTCCTCACGTAGATTGCGGTGATAATGTTATCATTATTAATGCCGACAAAGTTAAAATGACAGGTAATAAGTGGACTGACAAAGTGTATTTGTCATACACAGGTTATCCCGGTGGTCAGAGAGAAATGACTCCTGCTCGTCTGCAGGCTAAACCGAACGGTGATGACAGACTGTTGAGAAAAGTAGTAAAGGGTATGTTGCCTAAGAACAAATTGGGCGCTAAATTGCTGAGCAATATGTACGTATATGCCGGCAGCGAGCACAAACATGACGCTCAGAACCCGAAATCAATTGATATAAACTTACTTAAATAATAGATATGGAAGTAGTAAATGCATTAGGCAGACGTAAAAGTGCAATTGCACGCATTTTCGTAACCGAAGGTACAGGAAAGATTACTATTAACAAGAGAGACCTTGCAGAGTACTTTCCATCAACTATTCTTCAGTATGTAGTAAAACAACCGCTGAGCAAGCTGGGTGTTGCTGAAAAATATGATATTAAAGTAAATCTTTGCGGTGGTGGTTTCACCGGTCAGTCTCAGGCTTTGCGTTTGGCTATTGCCCGCGCATTGGTGAAGATGAATGCAGAAGACAAGGCTGCTCTCCGCGCTGAAGGCTTCATGACTCGTGATCCGCGTTCTGTTGAACGTAAGAAACCGGGACAACCGAAAGCTCGTAGAAGATTCCAGTTCAGTAAACGTTAAGAGTTGCAGAAATGTTGGGGCGGACAAGTTGCTTAATTCTCAACTTTTATCTCTCAACTCTCAACTGAAAGAGCGTTTAGTATCTAAACTACCGGGACTCTGGATTGATAGACTACCCGGCGGTTGGTTTAGAAAAAACAAAAAAGAAAGTAAACGATTTAAAGAAAAAACAAGATGTCAAGAACAAATTTTGATACATTATTGGAAGCCGGTTGCCACTTTGGTCACCTCAAAAGAAAGTGGAATCCTGCAATGGCTCCTTATATTTTCATGGAACGCAATGGTATCCATATCATTGACCTCCACAAGACAGTTGCTAAAGTAGACGAAGCTGCTGAAGCTTTGAAGCAAATTGCAAAATCAGGAAAGAAAGTCCTGTTCGTTGCTACTAAAAAACAAGCTAAACAAGTGGTTGCTGATAAAGCGGCCTCTGTAAATATGCCTTATGTAATCGAGCGTTGGCCGGGCGGTATGTTGACTAATTTCCCCACTATCCGCAAGGCTGTTAAGAAGATGGCTACCATCGACAAATTGACAAATGACGGTACGTACTCTAATCTGTCTAAGAGAGAAATCCTGCAGATTTCACGTCAACGTGCTAAACTGGACAAGACTTTGGGTTCTATTGCTGACCTGACTCGTCTGCCGTCTGCACTGTTCGTTATTGATGTTATGAAAGAAAACATCGCAGTTCGCGAAGCTAACCGTTTGGGTATCCCTGTATTTGGTATCGTTGATACGAACTCTGATCCTTCTAACATTGATTTCGTTATCCCGGCTAATGATGATGCTACTAAATCAATAGAAGTAATTCTGGATGCTTGCTGCGCTGCTATGCAGGAAGGTTTGGAAGAAAGAAAAGCTGAAAAAGTAGACATGGAAGCAGCTGGTGAAGCTCCTGCCAATAAAGGCAAGAAGAAAGCTACAAAAGCAAGACTCGACAAATCTGACGAGGAAGCAATCAATGCAGCTAAAGCTGCTGCTTTCCTGAAGGAAGACGAAGAGGCTTAAGATATAGTTGAGAGTTGAGAATTGAAAGTTGAGAGTTACTTTAAACGGCAATTCTCAATTCTCTATTCTCAACTCTCAATTGTTTTGTGAAGAATTTATTAATAATTAAAAATATAGAGGAAATATATTATGGCTGTAACAATGGCTGATATTACCAAACTCCGTAAAATGACCGGAGCAGGTATGATGGACTGCAAGAATGCGTTGACGGAAGCTGAAGGCGATTTCGACAAGGCAATGGAAATAATCCGTAAGAAGGGACAGGCTGTTGCCGCTAAGCGTTCAGACCGTGAAGCTTCGGAAGGTTGTGTTCTGGCTAAGACTACCGGTAACTTTGCCGTTATCATTGCTTTGAAGTGCGAAACTGACTTCGTAGCTCAAAATGCTGACTTTATAAAATTGACTCAAGATATTCTGGATCTTGCTGTAGCTAACAACTGCAAGACTTTGGATGAAGTGAAAGCATTACCGATGGGTAACGGTACTGTACAGGATGCAGTGACTGACCGTAGCGGTATTACAGGTGAGAAGATGGAGCTTGATGGCTATCTGACTGTAGAAGGTGCAAGCACTGTTGTTTACAATCACATGAACAGAAATGGTCTTTGTACGATCGTTGCTTTCAATAAGGAAGTTGACGAGCAGTTGGCTAAGGAAGTGGCTATGCAGATTGCTGCCATGAACCCGATTGCAATTGACGAGGATGGTGTTTCTGAAGAAGTAAAGCAGAAAGAAATTGAAGTTGCTATCGAAAAGACCAAAGCAGAACAGGTACAGAAGGCTGTTGAGGCTGCTTTGAAGAAAGCAGGTATCAATCCGGCTCACGTGGACAGCGAAGACCACATGGAAAGTAACATGGCTAAAGGCTGGATTACAGCTGAAGATGTAGCAAAAGCAAAAGAAATCATTGCTACTGTTTCTGCTGAAAAGGCTGCACATTTGCCTGAACAAATGATCCAGAATATCGCTAAAGGTCGTCTGGCTAAGTTCTTGAAAGAAGTTTGCTTACTGAACCAGGAAAATATCATGGATTCTAAGAAGACTGTAAGAGAAGTGTTGGCAGCAGCTGACCCTGAATTGAAGATTGTAGATTTCAAACGTTTCACTTTGAAAGCTGAATAATTCAACTCAATATATAAAAAAACGACCGTACGGGAATTCCCGTTGCGGTCGTTTTTTTATGCATATTTGCCTCTTTTGGAAGAAGTGATATACTTACTGAAAACAGACCATCTGTTTCGGTGAACCGGATTATCCTACCGGCTTAGTTTGCGTATATCCCTCTTTTTTAAGTAGCTCCAGTACTTTCAGCTTGAAATCTCCCTGTACGATGATTTCTCCATCTTTGGCACTTCCACCTACGCCACATTTAGACTTCAGCAATTTACCCAATTCCTTCAAATCATTTTCCGTACCTATGAAACCCGTGACGAGTGTGACTACTTTGCCACCCCGGTTCTTGCGATCCAATTGCACGCGCAACTTCTGTTGGGAAGCTGCCGGAGTGATTTGATCTTCTTCATTTTCCTTTTCATAACTATAGTCCGGATTGGTAGAATAAACCACATTCAACCGTTCTTTCCAATCATTATTCTTCATATTCGTTCTGTTTTAAGAATCAAAAGTAATATTTTGCGCGAAACTTTGCAATCTTTTGAGACTTTTGTCGTCTAATAGAAAACGCTAATTAGCTTCAAATATACAAAATATGAAAAGAATCATCTGGCTATTTCTATTGTCTTTGGTTACTATACTATCTTTTGCGCAATCTTTCAATGGTACTGTTACGGATACTGACGGAAAGCCGGTTCCTTATGCCGCCCTCTATCTAAGAGAAATTAAGTCAGGTTTAACTACCGATGAGCATGGGCGGTTTCAAACGAAATTATCTGCCGGACAATATACCTGTGAGGTCTCTTCTTTAGGATTCATATCCC
Organism: Bacteroides sp. AF39-11AC; assembly: GCF_003474285.1. Lineage (NCBI taxonomy): Bacteria > Pseudomonadati > Bacteroidota > Bacteroidia > Bacteroidales > Bacteroidaceae > Bacteroides > Bacteroides sp. AF39-11AC. The sequence goes on from NZ_QROH01000004.1 coordinate 54,763, forward strand.
AGACCTTTACTTTTCAAATGCTGAATCGTGATTATGAGAAGGATATAGTGCTTGCCGAACGTACCTATAGCCTGCCGGAAGTAAGCATCACCAAGGGAAATGAAGATCCCGCCTATGCAGTGATGCGCAAAGCGATAGCGCGTGCTCCTTATTATCGCACTCAGATAAAAAGCTACACTGCCGGTACGTATCTGAAAGGAACCGGTAAAGGGACCTCTATTCCTGCTGTCCTGAAACTATCCAAAGAGGTGCGGAAAGATGCAAAAGAATGGCTTGGAAAGCTGTTTGTCTTGGAGCAACAGCAGATCGTGAATTTTACTGCTCCCAATATCTGGAATAATAAGGTATTAGCTAATAAGAACTCTTTTCCTGAGGAAATACAGGTAGATATGGGAATAACTACGATTAATCTCTATACTCCTGAGCTTTTCGGCAAAGTCTCTCCTTTAAATAAAAGTGCCTTTTCATACTATCGTTTCAGACTTGACGCTTGCTTTGTGGAAGAAGGACAAATGATAAATAAGATCCGTGTGATCCCCAAGAAAGAGGATAACCGTTTGCTGGAAGGAGACCTGTTCATTGTAGAAGATTTGTGGTGCATATCGGCTGCTGATGTCAATGTTCGTGCTACCGGGTTGAAAGCAAAGATTAAGATCACTTGCAAGGAGGTGCAGTCTTCTGTCTTTCTACCGGTTTCTATTACTACCTCTTCTACCATCGACATAATGGGTTTCAAGGCGGAGGCTTCCTATCTGGCAGCAATACATTATAGAGAGGTAAAAACGGATATCCAGCCGGAGGCCAATACAGATAAAACGGCAAAACCTGTAACTGCCACTGCGGTAGTGCAACCAAAGAAACATAAATTTGAACGTCCTGCACGGATCGGACGCAAAGATACTCAGGTTGATTCGCTTGCCGATAAGCGGGATTCTCTTTATTGGACCACTATCCGTAGTGTGCCGTTGCGATTGGAAGAAGTGCAGAGTTATCAATATAAAGAAGAAAAGATTGCACTGAAAGATTTGTCACCCGGAGAAAAAAACGAGAAGAAAACGGCTGTTGGGCAAGTACTGAATACCATTATGTGGGGAAAGACTTTCAGAACTTCCAATAAGAATGCCTGGTTGACTTTACCCGGTCTTTCCGCTTATATTCCCGAATATAATTTTGTGGATGGTTTCTGGTTAGGAGTTAAGCTAAAGACAGGAGTGAAGTTATCAGAATCTTCTACACTTCGTTTTGTGCCTTCTTTCTATTATACTACAGCCCGCAAAAACTGGATTGGACAAGGAGAATTGACGCTGGATTATGCTCCACGGAACCGTGGTTATTTATCTCTTTCCGGAGGTCTTCTGTCTGCCGATTATAATTCGGAAAGCGGAGAATCTCGTTTGATTAACAGTATGTCCAGCTCGTTGTTCGGTCATAACCATCTGAAACTTTATGAGAATACCTTCTTCACAGTTGACCATGCGATAGAGCCGGTTAACGGATTACTTTTTTCTTCCTCACTTTCCTGGCAACGCAGGAAGATGCTGGATAATCATATCCGTAAAAGTTGGTTCAAGAGGGATGCCGAACCGAATATTCCGGAAAACACTGCTTTCCGACCGATGCCGGAGAATGATATCCTGAAAGCTTCTTTTGAGTTGGAGTACACTCCGGCTCACTACTATCATATGTCGCAAGGTAAGAAAGTGTATGAAGCTTCCCGTTACCCTACATTTACCTTGAAATATGACAGAGCTTTCCCTATGAGCGGAAGCCGTTATCTTACCTCGTACCACCTGATGCAATTCTCTGCTAAACAGAAAATCGAATTCGGTATGTTCAATCACCTGCATTGGTCAGTGAATGCAGGTTCATTCTTTGATGCAAAGAATCTTCAGTTCCCTGACTTTAAGCATTTCGCTTCTACCCGCATATTGGTTACGGAACGTTCTTTCGATACCGGGTTTAGTTTATTGGATAACTACGTTTTGTCCACTAATACCCGCTGGGCACAGGCTAATGTCTCCTGGTATACTCCATATCTGCTTTTGAAACATCTTCCTTTTCTGTCAAGAAAAGCATTTGATGAAGCCTTGCATCTTCGTTCCATTGTGATATATGGTCGGCGACCCTATACGGAGATTGGATATTCGATCGGGTTTTCTGATATGGCACGGATAGGTGTCTTTGCCGGTTTCGATTGCCTGAATTTCCATTCGGTGGGAGTTTCTCTTAGTTTGCCGTTATCCCTTTTTGGCGATAAGTAAAACTTTTGTAGAAATTATGTTAACTTTCTTCTGTTGGAGTATTCTTTTCCAAAAAAAGCGTATTTTTGTCCACCCGTAACCTAAAGAAATGAAGAAAATGACCACGAACCAGGCAATTCAATATAAGGATAGCATGAAAGTGCCGGAGCCTACTTTGCGCAGGTTGCCGTGGTACTTGTCGAATGTTAAGCTGCTCAAGCAGCGGGGCGAACGGTACGTCTCTTCTACACAGATATCCAAAGAAATCAATATAGATGCTTCCCAGATAGCCAAGGATTTGTCGTATGTCAACATCTCCGGGCGTACGCGTGTAGGCTACGAAGTCGATACGCTGATAGCCGTACTGGAAGACTTCCTCGGATTTACCGATATGCATAAAGCATTTCTGTTTGGAGTAGGTAGCTTGGGTGGTGCATTGTTGCGCGACTCCGGTTTGAAGCACTTCGGGCTGGAAATTGTAGCCGCATTTGATGTGAACCCGGAGTTGGTAGGTACTACATTGAATGGAATCCCTATCTTCCATTCCAGTGAATTCGAGCAGAAGATGCGCGAATATGATGTGAACATCGGTGTGCTGACTGTACCTATCGAGATAGCCCAATGCATTACGGACACCATGATAGCCGGTGGCATCAAAGCAGTGTGGAACTTTACCCCGTTCCGTATCCGTGTGCCGGAAAATATCGTTGTTCAGAATACTTCTCTATATGCTCATTTGGCGGTGATGTTCAACCGCCTGAATTTTAACGAAATCAAATAATGAAGATTATTGCTGTCGGAATGAACTATGCACTGCACAATAAAGAGCTGGGGCATACGTTAGTTAATAAAGAGCCGGTTATCTTCATGAAGCCCGACTCGGCTATATTGAAAGACGGAAAGCCTTTCTTTATTCCCGATTTTTCGGATGAGGTTCATTACGAAACTGAGGTGGTGGTACGTATCTGCCGTTTGGGAAAAAACATTGCGCCGCGCTTTGCCAACCGTTATTATGACGCAGTGACTGTAGGCATCGACTTTACGGCACGCGATTTACAACGTAAGTTCCGTGAAGCGGGTAATCCTTGGGAACTTTGCAAAGGGTTCGACAATTCGGCAGCTATCGGAACTTTTGTTCCTTTGGAGCAAGCAGGAGGCGATTTACAGCAGCTTGATTTCCGTCTGGAAATAGACGGAAAGGAAGTGCAGCACGGCAATACCTCGGATATGCTTTTCAAAGTGGATGAGATTATTGCATACGTCAGCCGCTTTATGACGCTGAAAATAGGCGACCTGTTGTTTACGGGAACTCCCGCAGGCGTAGGTCCGGTACAGATAGGACAGCATTTACAAGGATACCTCGGAGAAGATAAGTTGCTCGACTTTTATATTCGTTGAGTCAATTTATTACGATATGTTTATCAAACGTTGCTGGTTGCTTTGTTGCTTTATTGCTCTACTTCTTCCGGTTTCAGCGCAGGAATTCATCACGCTGAACTGGCAGGAATTGTCTTCTGCACAGACGCTTCCCGTAGTGACGCGCGAACTTCCGTTAGGGAACGACTTCCGTTCCTTTACTTATCAGGTAGAAATTGAATTTCCGGAATACCAGAAACTAAGCCGGAGTGAGGTGACAGTATTAGAGATGCGACTCGACAGTTTGCGTCAGTTATCCAATGAAAATGTTGCTTTCCGGAAGGGCTTACCGGCATCTCCACAGATAAACTCCTTCACTAAAATCTCCGCACATCATGGCTTTCTCTCCATAAGTTTTGTCCCTGTCGTTTTTCGTGAAGGAAGCTACCAACGGCTGAACTCGTTCAAACTATCCGTGAAATCCTATCCGAAGAAAGATGGAATAGGGGAGGGAACAGCTACTCGAGGCTCGGGAACAACTTTAACCGGAGTTTCTTTAAAAGATTGCACAACTTCGCTTCTCGCTTCAGGGCGTTGGACAAAGATAGGTGTGAGAAATACCGGAATCTTTAAAATCACGAATGCCGAATTAAAGAAGATGGGATTCTCAAGACCCGAGAAAGTCCGCGTATTTGGTTATGGTGGTTATTTATTATCCCAGCGTTTCAATGAACATCCGGCAGCAGATTTGCCCGAAGTCCCCTTGCTGCGTTTGTCAGACGGTGTATTGTTTTATGGTCGTGGCACTGTATCCTGGAAACTGAGTTCCGATAACACTTACTTTGTTCGCGAACGTAACTTCTATTCCGATGAGGGCTATTATTTCTTGACTGACCGGGAGGATATTCCGGAAATGGAAGTAGAAGTCCTTTCTTCTTTGAAAGAATCTTCTGCCAACAGGTTGACAACCTCTAATTCCTATGCTCTGCATGAGAAAGAGGTCTATAGTTGGGCAAGTACCGGCAGACAACTTTATGAAGATTATGATTATGTAGCGGGTAACACCAAGAATTATATGTTGAACTTGCCGGGTATCGTTCCGGAAAGTGCTGTAGAGTTGACCACTGTTTTTGCCGCCCGTTCCATTGGAGCATCTACCTATTATTCGGTTGCAGTGAATGGTAAGGCGAGAGGAAATGCTACACTGGCATCCATATCTTCCGACAATCAATATTACACAAGAGCTACTTCCGCCTCCATAAGTACTTCCTGGCTGGGCACAGAGTCGGAGAATACTGTAGTGACCGTTACCCATACCCGCCCTTCCGGGACATCTGGGCGTCTGGATTATATTGCTTTGAACTATATCCGTTCGCTTACGCTGAATGCTCCTTACCTTACTTTCCGTTCTTTGGCCTCCATCAATAAAGAGACGACATTTGTACTTTCCGGTGCCACAGCTTCTACTGTCGTGTGGGATGTCACCGATCCCGCAAATATTTGCAGGATGGAAGGCAGCTTTGCAGGCGGCACATATACGTTTACCATTCCTGCAGGAAAATTGCGTGAGTTCGTAGCCATCACTCCGGAAGCTTCCGGCTTTGATACGGTAGAAACGGTAGGGAATATTGCAAATCAAAATCTGCACTCTCTGGGAGCTACGGATATGATTATCATTTCTCCCGATCGGAAAGACCTGATGACACAGGCCGAACGACTGGCACAAGCACATCGTGAAAAAGATGGCCTGTCTGTTCTTGTTCTTGCTGCTCCACAAATCTACAATGAATTCTCTTCCGGTACACCGGATGGAACAGCTTACCGTCGTTTGATGAAGATGTTGTATGATCGTTTTCCCAATAAGGCTGAAAGCCCTAAATATTTGTTATTCTTCGGAGATTGCAGTTATGATAATCGTATGCTGACTTCTTCCTGGAAGAATTACCGGCCTGAAAACTTTTTGCTATCTTATCAATCGGAAACCTCTCTCGAGGAAACCTCTTCCTATGTAACGGACGATTATTTCGGTTTTCTCGATGATGGAGAAGGCGAAAATCTGTCGGATGCCATGCTGGATATAGGTATCGGACGTTTCCCGGTTCGCACGGCTGCTGAGGCAAAAGCTACTGTTGATAAGACCATCGCTTATATGGAAAATGAGCATGCAGGACCGTGGAAACACACCGTCTGTTATGTGGGCGATGACGGAGATGGCAGACTGCACATGTCCCAATCTGAAATCTTGGCAAGTTATACAGAACGGAATTATCCTTCCTTCCTTGTTGAAAGAATCTATGCCGATGCTTTCCGCCGCGAATCTTCTGCTACCGGAGAAACTTATCCCGATGCAACAAAACGCCTATTGCAATTATTCGACAAAGGTATGTTAGTAGTCAACTATACAGGGCACGGAAGTACTTCCGCTTGGGCAGAGGAGAATCTGCTGAACATGGGAGATATTACCCAAATGACATCCCCACGTCTTCCTCTATGGATAACAGCTACTTGTGACTTTACCCGTTTTGACGATATCCAGACTTCCGCCGGAGAGCAAGCATTCCTGAATGCCAAAGGCGGGGCTATTGCTTTGCTCACTACTTCCCGGGTGGTATATGCTGCGCAGAATTCTACTTTAAACCAGGCTTTCCTTCGTCATATCTTTTCCCGTCCTGAAGGTAAACGCCTGCGATTGGGAGATGTCATGCGGCTTTCAAAGTGCGATGCATCATTGGCTGCTGACAAGAATAAGTTGAATTTCTCTCTGATCGGTGATCCTGCCTTGACCTTGGCATATCCTGATTATCAAATACAGGTAGATGAATTTGCCGGAGTGAATGTAGCAGAAGAAACAAATACCTATCCGCAGGTGAAAGCAGGTAGCAAGATTACCGTAAAAGGACGTATCTTGACTCCCGAAGGTACTTTAGCAGAAGACTTTACCGGTACAGTACATCCTACTGTACTGGATAGTAAGGAAGAAGTTACCACTCTTGATAATCGTGGCGAGGGTGCTTATACTTATACGGAGCGCAGTAAAACTCTCTTTTCGGGCAGTGATTCGGTTCGTCAGGGACGGTTTGAGTTTACTTTCCCTGTACCGTTGGATATCAATTACTCCGATGAAGAAGGTTTATTGAGCCTTTACGCTCTGGATGCTGTTCACTCTAATGAAGCGGGCGGAGCTTTCGACCGTTTCCTGGTAGGCGGTACGGATGATGGTGTTTCTTTGTCAGATACGTTAGGCCCTAAGATAACCATTTATCTGAATACGCCGGATTTCAGTTCCGGTGGACAGACCAATACTACTCCCTTGTTTGTAGCTGAGTTGGAAGATGCTGATGGTATCAATACGGTTGGCAATGGTATCGGGCATGACCTTTCGCTTAGTATAGACGGCAGTGCGGTGTCGACTTACAATCTGAATGATTATTATACTCCGGTAGCGGGAGATTATACCCGGGGTACAGTGCATTTTTCAGTGCCCGAACTTACGGAGGGCAGACATACACTGGCATTCCGTGCCTGGGATTTACTGAATAATTCTTCTACAAAGACTTTAGAGTTTGAGGTGGTTCGAGGGCTGCGTCCCGGTCTCTTTTCGGTAACTTGTACACAGAGTCCTGCCCGTGAAAGTACTACATTTATTCTTTCTCACAATCGTCCCGGTTCCACACTTTCAGTCCGTATGTCCGTGTATGATTTTGCCGGGCGGGAAATGTGGACACATATAGAGAAAGGAATATCTGAAGGACAAACTTATTATGTGGAATGGGATTTGTGTAGTAACGGTGGGCAACGTCTGGCACCAGGTGTTTATCTGTATCGTGCGTCTATTGTCTCTGATGGCAGTCGTGAAAGTACGAAATCACAGAAAATCATTATCTTGTCACAATAAACAGGGGGATTCTCTGTTTTATTAGTATTGTTATTAGAAATCATAAGCATCTCAATTGAAAGGAGTAACTAAATTCTCCTCCTCCCAAGAGGAGGGGAATTAAGTTAGATTTTGTTTTTTATATTTGAGATCGTATTATAAATAATATCGTATGAAGAAATACATCTTACTATTAATCATAGCTTTCTTGTCCGTACACCTTCTTGCCCAAGACAAGAATCAGTTTAACCCTGTTAATACCGGTGTTAACTCTCTGGGTATTGCCCCTGACTCCCGTGGTGGTGGTATGGGAGATGTGGGTGCGGCTACAGATCCGGACGTGAACTCCCAATTCTGGAACCCGGCAAAGTATCCGTTTACGATCAGCCGTGCCGGAGTAGCGGTTTCATATACTCCCTGGTTGCGTAAGCTGGTGAATGATATTGACTTGGCATATCTGGCAGGGTACTATCGCATCGGAGATTATCAGGCAGTCAGCGGTTCTTTGCGCTATTTCTCTTTGGGGGAAGTACCCGTGGGATATACCGGTGATGAGAATTCTCCGGGATATACGATTAAACCTTATGAGATGGCGGTGGATATAGCTTACTCACGTATGCTTTCCGAACGTTTCTCTGCAGCGGTTGCATTACGGTATATTTACTCCGACCTGGCATATAGAGAAGACGAAGAAGTTTCTGCCGGTTCCGCTTTTGCTGCCGACATTGCCTTCTATTATACAAATTACATCATACTTGCCCAGCGTGAGTGCATGCTTTCTTTTGGATTGAATGCTTCTAATATCGGTACGAAGATTTCTTATGATAGTGGTAATACCAGTCAGTTCCTGCCTACTAACTTGCGTTTGGGTGCTTCTTTATTGTTCCCGATAGATGATTACAATACAATTGGAGTTAGTTTCGACGCCAATAAATATATGGTTCCCACCCGTCCTATCCGTGGAGAAGACGAGTCACAGGAAGAATATGAAGAACGCCTGGACCGTGATTATAATGACATTTCACCCATTAAGGGTATTTTCAAATCTTTCAGTGATGCTCCCGGTGGTTTCAAGGAAGAATTGCAGGAGATACAATGGTCGTTGGGATTGGAATATACCTATCACGAACAGTTCTCCATTCGCGGTGGTTATCATTGGGAACATGAGAACAAAGGGAACCGTAAGTATTTCTCTTTCGGAGCAGGTTTCAAAATGAGCGTGTTCTCACTGGATGCTGCTTACCTGGTATCTACAGCACAGAGCAATCCGCTCGACCAGACACTTCGCTTCACGTTAGGTTTCGACCTTGACGGAATAAAGGACTTGTTCGGGCGTCGCAGAAGATGAAGTAGTTACGAGCTACGAGTTACGGGCTACAAGTACCTTTCGGCAGAAGAGGGGAGTCGTGTGTAGGGCATTCAGCGATGCTCGTTCCAGTATTCAGATATATATCTGCTATCCCCAATAGTATATCTGTTATATTCAATTGGTCTTCCGGTAGTTTTAAACGTAGCTTTTTGCTATCGTAGATCATTGCGTTTTTTCCTTGCATCTTCGGGGTGGTTTTCACGAACATATCCTTCAGATTAATTGTAATCGTGCTGAAGCTCCGGAACATGTCCATTCCTACTATTCCATCTCCGGCAAAATGAAGAGCATTTTGTTCAGGTGTTGCCACTACGTTGAGACTGTCTGTACAGCCCGTATACTCACCTATCTGGAAGCATGCTCCCGGCAGTTTGTAAATGCATACCCGTGCTGTGCCACCGAAACCGCCAAGTCCCATCGAGTCCCTTTCTGCTATTCGTTCGATACGATCTTTATGCTGCTCAAAGTAATCATAATTGAGATGGCTGAAGCAGGAGCCGCTGTCGAAGTTCATTTGCAATAGTTCATGGTCGTATACGATTTCCAGGTTCAGGAGGTTCTTTCCTGTAAAACAAATGTTCGGGGCAAAGCCGGGCGTGGGAGTCAGTTCTTTGGGAATAATCATTCGGTTGTTGCGTAAATCCAGTTGTATTTCCTGAAGTTGATTGAGGAAAGGCAGTCCGATGATGACTTCCAGATATTTCATGTAGCGGTCGGCCTTTTCTTCTCCGGTTTTCATATCCAACACGTAGAAAGGTACGTTTCGCATCACGAGCGGACCTGTTTTTATCTCTTCGGCAATGGCGAATTGTCCACTTCCCGTACCTATCCCATTTGCAGTGATTTCTACGTCCAGTATTTTCATGCCACAGGCTTTTGCTACTTCGGGGGTGACTACATTGACACTTGCACCTGTATCCAATATGAAGTTCCGTTCTTTTCCATTCACACTGCCTTCCATAGCTATGGCGGTGGCTCCCGAACCTTTTGGACCTACACTGTCTATGCGAATGGGCAGCGCTAAATCCGTATCTGGCTTCTCCCATTGGTATAGGGCATATTGGGACAAAGCGCGATATTCTTTTTCTTTTCTCCGGTATCCGGCAAGGAAAGTACTGTCCACCTGGCCTTCCACCTGGTCACAGAAATTTTTCAGTGTTTCGGCAGCTTGGTCGTTAGCACCCAGCTTGCTCAGGTTTTCGGATAATAGGTAAATCATGGAAGCAGTATTCTCAAAGCCCATATTACTTTGTTGCTCGTTCAGCAATTTGCCTATAGATTCGTAGGCAGCTTGGGGACGGTTGAAGAAATTATCCAGTAGTGCCTGACCGAATTCTTGCAGGAAAGGGTGTAAAGAATCTTTGTTGACGGCGAATTCGCGTTGCAGACTGAACCAGTTTTCCTGATTCATATAAGTTCCGGCTCGTTCATCAGCTGTTTGTGCAGATGTGCTGAGGCTCATACAGAGAAGTAAAAAGAGCAGTATTGTCTTCATGTCTACAGATTGTTTAGAGTTAGCCAATCTTCTTGATGATTCATTCTTCAAATATACGAAATATATTGTTCTTCTGTCTAAAAAACAATAAATTAGCTCGTGTTTTTTCGGTTATGAACTAAATGATAAATAATCTTTTAGACGCAGATGACACGGATGACGCGGATCTTTTTTTTTATCCACTTTTATAGCGCAGCCTTTTAAATCCGCGTTATCCGTGTCATCCGCGTCTAAAAAATAATATACCGAATGGGCTAATCACTTATCACCAAACACTAATCACTTTTATTCCTTTCTTTTCCGATATGAATTATCTTACTTCACCTTTATATGTACACAGTTGTTTCCTTGCATGGAAGTTCAGTTTACTCCAAATGGTAACTTTAGTAACCCCACACGGTAACTCCATTTACATGCTGAGGTAAAGACCGTTACATGCCGAGGTAAAGGTCGTTACAATAAGGAGTAAAGGCCGTTACATACGGCAGTAAATGCTTTTACATCTAACAGTAAACCGTCGGTAAATGCTATTGGTTGATTATCAATAAACTAACAAGAATCCCGTTAGCAATCTTTCATTCATAATTGATGGGCTTTGATATTTTGTGATGTAAAAAGCTGGATATGTATCCCGTTGATATTTAGTTTTGTTTGTCCGTCCTCTTTTGTCAAAGGCAAGTAGTAACATATTCATGTTACGTTTTCGGCTTCTCAGTCGTCCGGTATCCACATCTACCCGATTTGACTTGCCTTTGAGGTTAAAAGAGTTTTTTACTGCTCCCGTCCAATGTTGTCTGATAAGCATAAAAAAAGCGGTAAGCATTTGCCTATCCGCCAGAGAGGGAGTCGAAGCCCTTACGCACAAACAGGAAACGCCTACCGCATAAACGGTAAGGCGTATAGTCTGTTCTATGTGCGTATAGATAATTTCGACTTTTCTCTGGCACAAGAATCAGCTAAACGCTTTTTCTTTAATATGTAAAATCATAGTCGTGTTTACGACTGCACAAATATATAAAATAATCGAATTACAGAGCACTGAATCTGCTGTCTTTTTCAGTGAATACTATTTTTCTTTCATTATGCATGAATCCGGCAGCAAACGTTTCCGATGAATTACTACCGAAAGATATCTGAAACTTTTCTTTTCAGATATTTATTCTGTACTTTTGTCCGTGAAAATCTATTGTTAAACCGAAAAAATCCGTATGAGGCAACTAAAAGTACTTCTGGTAGTCTTTTTAGCATTCCTATCCCTGCATATCTGTGCCAATGAAACAGACTCTTTGCTTCGTGAACTTGATATGTCTATCAGAAACCGTCCTCAGTACACCTTGAAACGTCAGGAGCAAATAGATGCCTTGCAACGGAAACTCCGTCTGTCTCATTCCGACCAGGAGCGCTATGATCTTTACCGCGAATTATTCGGCAAATATCGCTCTTACCGTATGGACTCGGCTCTATGGGTGGCCAATCAGCGCGTAGAACTTGCCAAGCGCATGAAGAATCCCCTTTACGTTCGTTCGGCTGAACTGAATATTGCCGAAGTAATGATAGGAGTGGCCATGTATAAGGAAGGGCTGGAAATACTGGATGGAATCAAGTCCGCTGATCTGGACGCTTCCGGCGTTTCCTATTATTATTATCAGTATCACCAGGTTTATACGCTGATGGCGGATTATGCTTTCTCTGATCAGATGAAAGAACATTATCGGGGGTTGGCATACCAATATAAAGATTCTATTATCAGTATGCGCCGTCCGGGTTCACAGGGTTATCTGCTGATGATGAGTGAAAAATTGTTGTATGAAGAAAAGTATGATGAGGCCATAGAGATACTGAATAGTTGCTACAAGACGCACAAAGAGAAAGGATACAGTGTTGCCATTCCTTCTATCGGCCTCGCCAATGCTTATGCCTTTATGGGCAATACCGAATTGCAGAAGAAATATCTGGCTATTTCGGCAATTGCCGATATTCAGGCGGCAACGAAGGAATACATCTCCTTGTGGAAGTTAGCGAACCTTTTGTTTCAGGAAGGAGATATAAAACGTGCTTATACCTATATAGAATGTTCTATGCAAGATGCCACCTTCTGCAATGCACGCTATCGTATGCAGGAAATTTCGGAAATGCTTCCCGTTATCAGCAGGACGTACGAAAACAAGTTGAAGGAGGAGAAAACACAGATGGTTGCTCTGGTCATCCTGACATCTGTCCTGCTGATTATATTGTTGGTTGCTCTGATATTCATTTTCTATCAGATGAAGCGGCTGAATGTAGCCCGGAAAGCGGTGAACACTATGAATGAGGAACTTAAACATATCAATTCCGATCTGTATACACTGAATGATAAGTTGCAGGAATCCAATCAGGTGAAGGAAGAATATATCGGCTATGTGTTCAATATGTGTTCCCTCTATATCAACAAACAGGAAGAGCAACGGAAAATGCTTGCCCGTAAAATCAAGACCGGACAATTGGACGATTTGTATAAGACTGTCAATTCCTCTTCTTTTGTTGCCAATGAGTTGAAAGAATTTTTCTACACGTTCGATAGTGTGTTCCTGAAACTTTATCCTCAGTTCATAGAGCAGTTCAATACTTTGCTTCAGGAAGATGAGCGCATCTGTCCGAAGGAGGGTGAACTGCTGACACCCGAGTTGCGCGTCTTTGCTCTGATCAGATTGGGTATTACAGATAGTGGGAAGATTGCGAACTTCCTTCATTATTCTGCCCAGACGGTGTATAACTATCGTCTGAAAGTACGGAACAAATCTTTGCTTTCCAAGGATGAATTTATGGAAGCCGTGCAGCAAATAGGCTAATAAAACCTCTTTCTTTTTTCCTCAAATGTCTACTTAAATCTACTTTCCTGGCTCATTTGGGAAAGTGATTTTATGTTGTACTTCAATTACTTATCATTTAAAAGCTTCTACTTATATCTACTTTACGTATCTACTCAACTCTCTTACCCGGAAAGTTATGCTCTACCTTTGCCGTAGAAATTAAAGTTAACAATAGATTTTCTTTGGGTATTGGTTTTTATTGGGTAAACAGGTTACACGAGGATTAGAGAAAAAAAAGTCTGTGCCGTGTGCGGGCGAATAGAGATTCGCCCCTACAGGTACAGAGGTAAGAGAGAATTATTTTTTTATTAACTATAATAATAACCTTATGGAAAACATTTTTAGACTTGTCAAGGGACTTCTCCCTTTGTTGGGATTACTACTATCCCTGTCGCTTTCAGCACAAGATATCGTGGTGAAAGGGCATGTGAAGGACGCTACCGGTGAATCGGTTATCGGAGCTAACATTCTTATTAAAGGTACTTCTATAGGTACTATCTCCGATGTGGACGGTAATTTTACACTGAAGGCGGTCGCCGGAAATGTACTTACCGTCACCTGTATCGGCTATAAAGGACAGGAAATCACCGTGACAAACAAACCTCTCATTGTAGTTACCATGCAGGAAGACAGCGAATTGCTGGACGAAGTAGTAGTCATCGGCTACGGACAGGTGAAGAAAGGCGACGTGACCGGATCTTTGCTGACCGTGAAACCGGATGAACTGAACAAAGGCAAGCAATTGACTGCTGAAGATGCTCTGGTGGGCAAAGTTGCCGGTGTGAATATCGTGCCGGGTAATGGTGCGCCGGGTAGCGGTGGTACCATCCGTATCCGTATGGGAGCCTCTTTGTCGGCAGATAATGATCCGCTGATTGTTATCGACGGAGTACCTGTGAGCAATACTTCTATCAGTGCCATCAATCCGAACGACATTGCTTCCTTTACAGTATTGAAGGATGCTTCTGCCACAGCTATCTACGGTTCGCGTGCCTCCAATGGTGTCATTATCATCACTACCAAGAAGGGAAGTGCCGACGGTACCTCTCGTCCCTCCTTCAACTACAATGGAAACATGACAGTGAGCAATGTATATCAGTATATGGACGTACTTTCTACCGAAGAATTCCGTCAGGCTTTTGCCGAGCATGCCAATGCTCCCGAGACTTTCAAGCTGGGCAATGCAGATGTAGACTGGCAGAAAGAAATCTACCGCGTGGCACTGGGTACGGATCATAACTTGTCCATGACCGGAGCTTTGAAGAATATGCCTTACCGTGTATCCGTAGGATATACTAACCAGAATGGTACATTGAAGAATAATAACTACGAGCGTATCAACGCCAGTGTAGGGCTGTCTCCGAAGTTCTTCGACAAACATCTTTCTGTAGATATCAACGTCAAGGGAAGTATTGAGAATAATCAACCGGTTTCAACAGGCGTGATTGGCAGTGCCATCTCTTTTGATCCTACCCGTCCCGTTTACGAAGACTATGAAGGTAATGTAGGTCTGGGATATTATACATGGATGAATGGCGGTAAACCCATCACGCTGGCCGCTGCGAATCCGGTTGCCGATCTGGAACTGGCTGACAAACTCGAAAAGACAAAACGTTCTATCGGTAACATCGCCCTCGACTACAAGGTGCACGGATTAGAAGATTTGCGCTTCAATCTGAATATGGGCTATGACATCCAGAAGAATGACAATCGTGAAAATGTGCCCGATCTTGCTCCCTCCATGTACACTGGAAATCAGAATGACGGTACGGGCAAGCGCTATAAATACCATCAGACCAAGCGCAACACCTTGCTCGATTTCTATGCCAATTACGACAAGGAACTGAAAGATCATCACATCAATGTCATGGGTGGTTACGGCTGGCAACGTTTCTGGTATAAGAATAATAGTGTAACTACCGACACCGAAGGCAAAGAACTGGCTACCCCCCAGCATGCCGAAGCCGAACTTTACCTGCTTTCTTTCTATGGACGTGTAAACTACTCCTGGAAACAACGCTATATGCTGACGGCTACTCTGCGTGCAGATGCTTCTTCACGTTTCTCTCCCGATAACCGTTGGGGGTATTTCCCTTCAGTTGCGGCAGCCTGGCGTGTGAACGAAGAGGCTTTCCTCTCGAACTTCAAAGCCCTGTCCGATTTGAAACTCCGTTTGAGCTACGGCCAGACCGGTCAGCAATCCATCGGTTCTTACTACCAGCACTTGCCGACTTATACGGCATCTTATGACGAATCCCGCTATTATTTCGGTGATCAATGGTACACTACTTACCGTCCCAATGGCTACGATGCCAACATCAAGTGGGAGACTACCGAAACTTATAATATCGGTATCGACTATGGTTTCCTGAACAACCGCATCTCCGGTACGATTGACTACTACTGGCGTACTACCAAAGACCTGCTGAATAAGATATTCGTTCCTGCCGGAAGCAACTTTACCAATATGATTGAAACCAATATCGGTAATATGAAGAGTAAAGGTCTGGAAATCGGTATCAACGTGATTCCCGTGAAGAATAAGGATTGGGAATGGACTGTCAGCGGTAACTTTACCTGGAATACTTCCGAAATTACGAAGCTGAACACCATCGACCGTGAAGATAACTATGTGAAGACTGGTAATGCCGGTGGTACAGGTAAATATCTGCAAGTCCACATGGTAGGCGAAACTCCGAATACTTTCTACCTGTTGCAACAGGCTTATGACGATAATGGTAAGCCGCTGGATGGCAAATATATCGCAAAAGATGGTTCCGTCACCAGCAGCGAAGAAGATGCTAATAAGTACGTGACCGGTAAAAGCTCCAAAGCTCCTTACTACTGCGGTCTTTCTACCCGTCTGACATACAAGAACTGGGATTTGGGTATCAACGGACATGGAAGCTTCGGTGCTTATGTTTATAACTATGTGAAAGCCTCCGATTCTTTGGACGGACTTTATGGTGGAACCGGCGTTTCCAGCAACATTCTGCGTTCTACCCTTGAAACCGGATTTACGCAGGATCGCATCTATACCGATTACTTCCTGGAAAAAGGTGACTTCTTCCGTATCGACAACATCACGTTAGGACATACCTTCGATAAGTTGTGGAACGAAAAGACCTCTCTTCGTCTCTCTTTCACCGTGCAGAATGTATGTACACTGACAGGCTATAGCGGTCTTGACCCGGAAATTTATAGCGGTATTGATAAGAACATCTATCAGCGTCCGCGTATGTTCATGCTGGGAGTAAATCTTAATTTTTAATTCATGAAAAATCAGAAAACAATGAAAACGAAATATTTCAAGTTAGCAAGTATATGTCTGGTATCTCTCTTCCTTCTTTCTTCTTGTCTGGGAGATTTGGATACATTGCCTTTGGACGACAATGAATTGGTGGGCGAGAAGGTTTATTCTACGCCTGAGGGATACATCGGAGTATTGGCAAAGTGTTATGCCAGCCTTATCCAGACCGGACAAAAGGGTGGTGATGGCGGAAACGGTGACGTGCCGGGTATTGATGAAGGTTATAGTGGCTATACACGTGCTCTGTTCTATCTGCAAGAGGCTTGTACGGATGAGATCGTTTTCCATTCCGGTGGCAGTCATGGAAGTTTGTCACTGTTGTATATGAACTGGGACCCTTCGACAAAGATTATTTGCTATTCATATTATCGTCTGTATATGGCTATTAACTACTGTAATGAGTTTTTGCGCGAAAGTACGGAAGGGAAATTGAAAGACCGTGGCGTATACGATGCTTTGCAGGCTGAAATGCCTTATTACCGTGCCGAAGCACGCTTCATCCGTGCTTATTGCTACAGCATGATTTGCGACTTGTACGGTTCGGGTCCTTTCATTGATGAAACGATGGATGTAGGTACGATTCCCCATCAGAAGACCCGCCAGGAAATCTACGACTATGTGGTTTCCGAAACGGAAGAACTGACAACCTTGCTGAAAGAACCGAAGCGGAATGAGTATGGGCGTGTGGATCGTGTATCGGCTTGGTTTCTCCTGGCACGTGTCTATCTGAATGCCGAAACATGGGTAGGCAAGAATGAATATGCCAATGCTTATAAATATGCCAAGAAAGTGATTACGGAAGGTAATTATCCGTTGGCTTCTGATTACCGTCACATCTTCCTGGCAGATAACAATACTTGTTCCGAAATCATCTGGCCTTTGGTGCAGGATGCTGACTATGCACAGAGCAGTGCCGGAACCAACTTCCTGATTAAAGCATTGATGAATGGTCCGATGGATAGCTATGTAAAAACCGGAGTAGGTAGCCGTGGTTGGGGTAATGCCCGTGTGAAGGTGGCGCTTGTAGATAAGTTTGATGAGGCTGACCAAACCTTTTATGAAAATGATCCCTGGGGAGATAATAAGAAGGATAAGCGTGCACAGTTCTTTACCATCGGCCATACAAAGGAAACTTGGGTAGAAGGTAAGGCTTTCCAGAAGACTTTTGAGAATGGCTATGCATGCATCAAATGGAGAAATGTAACTAAGGACCGTAAGGAATTGGTAGATGGCGGTACTAAGTATTCGTCTGTAGACCTCCCGATGTTCCGTACGGCAGATGCTTACCTGATGGCTGCTGAGGCTATTCTTCGCGGGGCTGCGGAAGGCACGCGTGCTGAGGCGCTGGGTTATGTGAATGAAATCAGAGACCGTGCTTATATGTCCGGCAACTATGGTGACGGGGTATCCGGTCGTATTACCGACGGCCAGTTGAATCTGGACTTCATTCTGGATGAAAGAGCTCGTGAGATGAATATGGAGTTGGTGCGTCGCACAGATCTGATCCGCTTTGGCAAATTCACAAAAGGATATAACTGGGATTGGAAAGGTAGCAGCGACGGTGAAGTTGGTACGTATGTGGGTAAAGATGTGAACGATAAGTATAAATTGTATCCCATTCCGCAGGATGAGTTTACCACGAACCCGTATCTGACACAGAATCCGGATTATCAGAAATAAGGATGAAGGTTGATTCATTACTTTTCGGTTATGAGTTAAATGATAAATAATCTTTTAGACACGGATGACACGGATGACGCGGATCTTTTTTTTATCCACTTTTATAGCGCAGCCTTTTAAATCCGCGTTATCCGTGTCATCCGCGTCTAAAAAATAATATACCGAATGGCGCTAATCACTTATCACCAAACACTAATCACTTTTGTTCTTTTCCATTCCTTTTTACTCATACAATAATAAATACATTAAAAATAACAACTTGTTTATGAGAATGAAACGAACTCTTTTTTCAATCGTCCTGTTAGCCGTTTTTGCTGTGCAAGGCTTATATGCACAAGCTACGCGCGAAGAAATCTTCAATGATATTGCAACGACAGGTGGTGTATATTACGCTTACCCCGGTCCTTCGGGCGTCCAGACCAAGGCTCCGAAAGGTTATGAACCGTTCTATATCAGTCACTATGGCCGTCATGGTTCCCGCTGGCTGATTGCAGATGAAGACTACGTCCGCGTAATGGAAGTCTTTGAGAAAGCCCATGCAGCCGGAGCATTAACCGATTTGGGCGAAGATGTCCGTAAACGTCTGGACATTGTCTGGGCAGATGCTAAAGGACACGGCGGCGACCTCAGTCCGGTAGGAGTGAAGCAACAACGAGGCATTGCCGAACGTATGTATCAGGCATTCCCCGAAGTATTTAAAGGCGAACCGCAAATGTCTGCCCGTTCTACCGTAGTTATCCGTTGCGTGCTCAGCATGGATGCATTCTGCGAACGCCTGAAGGAATTCAACCCGAAGATGCGGATTGAGCGCGAATCCAGCAATAAATATATGGATTACCTGAATTTCCATACACAGGAAGCTATGAAGTTTACTTCACGCAAAGGGCCCTGGTATGAGGAATTCCGTAAGTTCGAGGAAGAACATGTCCGTCCGGAACGTCTGATGAATACACTGTTCAATAGCAAAGAGTATATTCGTAAGAATGTGAATCCTGAAGAACTGATGCGCGGTCTGTATTGGGTTGCTTCTGATATGCAGAACGTGGAACCGGAGGTTTGTTTTTATGATATCTTTGAGAAGCAGGAATTATTTGATATCTGGCAGATACATAACTATAAGAACTATGTATGCGACGGCCCTTCGCCCATGACGAACGGGCTGATGCTGGCAAACGCCAAATCTCTGGTTGAGAATATAATGGACTCGGCAGACGCGGCGATTGCCTCCGGTACAAACTCGGCCACTTTCCGCTTCGGACACGACGGTAACGTGATTCCTCTGGTGGGCTTGCTGAGACTGGAGAACTGCTATAATGAAGAGTCCGATCCGGCCAAATTCTATCAGGCATGGTGTAACTTCAAAATGGTGCCTATGGCTGCCAATGTGCAGATTGTTTTCTTCCGTAAGAAAGGCAGTGCAGACGATATCATCGTGAAGTTCATGCTGAACGAGAAAGAAGTGAGTATTCCGGTGAAGACCGACATCGCTCCTTTCTATCACTGGAAGGACGTCAGGGCATTCTACAAAGACCTGCTGTCCCAACTGCCGGATAGACCGTAAATCATTAAGGAATACGGAATAGAACGCAAATTACACAGGTTACGCAATTTCTTTTAGGCCCCCTATCGGTTGCCTTATATAAGACGAAAAATTGCGTAATTTGTGTAATTTGCGTTCTGTCTTTATTCCCCACTTGCTTTTTTTCCGTACTTTCGTGCATTCATCCAATAAAATTAAAGAAGAACGATATGAAAATACGTGTAGGCTTTGGCTTCGATGTACACCAGTTGGTGGCAGGGCGTGAACTTTGGTTAGGCGGTATCCGCTTGGAACATGAGAAAGGATTACTCGGACATTCGGATGCCGACGTGTTGATCCATACCATTTGTGATGCCTTGCTGGGAGCCGCCAATATGCGTGATATCGGTTATCATTTTCCCGATACCGCAGGAGAGTTCAAGGACATAGACAGTAAAATATTACTAAAGAAAACCGTAGAACTGATTGCAACCAAAGGCTATTCCGTGGGCAACATCGATGCAACCATCTGTGCGGAACGCCCCAAACTGAAATCCCATATTCCCGCCATGCAGCAGACGCTTGCCAAAGTAATGGGAATAGATGAAGACGACATCTCCATCAAAGCTACTACTACGGAAAAGCTTGGTTTTACCGGTCGCGAAGAAGGTATCTCTGCTTATGCAACAGTTCTGATTACCAAAGAATAATTGATTCTGACCTAATAACTACCTAAAACTAATCACTAACATGAAGAGAATCTCTTTAACCCTTTGTCTGGCTTTTCTGACAGTTCTGTTCTGCCAGGCACAGGTTGTCCCCTTAAAGTTTAACAAGAACGGAGAGTTTAAAATCGTCCAGTTTACTGACATCCACTTCAAGTATGGAAACCCTGCTTCGGATATTGCTTTGAAGCGCATCAATGAAGTGCTTGATGCCGAACGTCCCGACTTGGTTGTTTTTACAGGAGATGTGGTTTATGCCGCACCTGCGGATACGGCTATGCGAACCGTGCTTGCCTGTGCTTCTTCCCGCAAGTTGCCTTTTGTTGTTACTTTCGGTAACCATGATAATGAACAAGGTAAAACCCGTGCCGAGCTCTATGATGTCATCCGGTCCATGCCTTACAACATTCAGCCCGATCGCGGAACAGTCGAATCTCCCGATTACGTTCTTACAGTGAAGTCTTCGGATGGTAAGAAAGATGCTTCTGTGCTCTATTGCCTCGACTCTCATTCGTATTCCAAGTTGCCCGATGTGAAAGGGTACGACTGGCTCACGTTCGATCAGGTAAACTGGTATCGTCAGCAAAGTGCTGCCTTTACCGCTAAGAATGATGGGAAACCTTTGCCTGCTCTGGCATTCTTCCACATCCCCTTGCCCGAATATAATGAAGCAGCTTCCGATGAGAATGCTATTCTCTATGGTACGCGTATGGAAAAAGCTTGTGCTCCTGCTATTAATACCGGTATGTTTGCTGCTATGAAAGAGGCGGGCGACGTGATGGGTACTTTTGTCGGTCACGATCATGACAATGATTATTCGGTCATGTGGAAAGGCATCGTACTGGGCTATGGACGCTTCACTGGCGGTAATACGGAGTATAATCACCTTTCAAACGGTGCCCGTGTGATTGTATTGAAGGAGGGCGAACGCACCTTTACTTCCTGGATACACCTGAAAGGCGGCGAGTTGATAGATAAGACCGTTTATCCTGATAGCTACGTGAAAGACGACTGGCGTAAACGTCCGTTGGTTACGGAATAACCCTTCTGATAAGAACTTCCTTACATGTCATGCAAAAGATGCCACCTTTGTTGCAAAAAAAAGAAAATCATATGGATAAGATAAAAACAGGATTGGCTGCCTTTGGAATGTCGGGGCAGGTGTTTCATGCTCCTTTTATTTTCACCAATCCCCATTTTGAGTTAGCTGCGATTACTGAACGCAGCAAGGAATTGTCACGGGCGAAGTATCCGCAATCCCGTATCGTGCGTAGTTTTGAAGAATTGATAGGGATGGAGGAGTTGGAACTGGTTGTCGTAAATACTCCGGACAGTTTTCATTACGAATATGCCCGTCGTGCTCTCGAAGCCGGAAAGCATGTTGTCGTAGAAAAACCTTTCACCACTACCGTAGAGGAAGGCGAAGAACTCGTGACTCTTGCTGCGGAAAAAGAACTGACCCTGAGCGTTTACCAGAATCGCCGTTGGGATTGCGACTTCCTGACTGTGAAAGAAATATTGGACAAAGGTCTGTTAGGCCGTCTGGTAGAATTTGAATCCACCTTTCCCCGTTACCGGAATTTCATCAAACCCAATACCTGGAAAGAAACCGGGGAGAGTGGCGGAGGCCTGACTTATAATCTGGGTGCCCACGTCATAGATCAGGCTGTGCAGTTGTTCGGTATGCCCGAAGCTGTATTTGCCGATATTGCAACTTTGCGTACCGGTGGTAAAGTGGATGATTACTTCATTATCCATTTACTGAAACCTGCCCATGCACCGGAAGTGAAGATTACACTGAAAGCCAGTTATCTGATGTGTGAGAATGAACCTCGCTTTGTACTTCATGGCACGGAAGGTTCGTATGTGAAGTACGGTCTTGATCCTCAGGAAGCAGATCTAACTAAAGGCATACTGCCGGATACTCCGCGTTGGGGAGAGGAAGATAAATCCCAGTGGGGAATACTTCATACGGAAAAGAATGGGGATGTGGTGCGTGAATCTTATCCAACCCTTCCCGGTAACTATGCTGCTTTCTATGAGAACATTTATCAGCACGTCCGTAAGGGAGAGGTCTTGCAAAGTGATGCCCGCGGAGTTCTTGGTGTCATCCGGCTGATTGAAGCGGCTTGGGAGAGCAGTCGGACAGGAAGTGTTATCAGATTATAACCTGGCTTATGGATAAAAAAGCGATTGTTCTTTCCGTTGCCGGTTCCGACAGTTCCGGTGGTGCAGGCATACAGGCGGATATAAAGACTATCTCCGCATTGGGCGGATATGCTGCTACGGCAATCACTGCAATCACTGTGCAGAATACATTAGGTGTGCAAGCTGTCCATCCTGTGCCGGCAGAACTGGTAGGCAAGCAGATGCAGGCCGTGATGGAAGATTTACGACCGGATGCCATTAAGATAGGTATGACCGGAAATGTGGAGATTATTAGTGAAATAGCGCGGTTGTTACATCAATATTCACCCCGGCAGGTGGTTCTCGATCCGGTAATGGTTTCTACCAGTGGGCACAATCTGATGACGGATGAGGCAGTGGAAGCTATTTGCACGCTATTGCTTCCGGAAGTGTCTCTTGTTACTCCTAATTTACACGAAACAGAGGTTCTGCTACAGCAACCTGTTCATACGGTTGATGAAATGGAGGATGCTGCATGCCGCTTGTTTGAAAAGTATCACTGTGCCTTTCTTATTAAGGGAGGTCATTTGAAGGGTAATGAGATGTGTGATGTGCTTTATGATGGAAATCAACTGAATATCTTTGGCAGCAATCGCATCCGTTCCGGCAATCTGCATGGTACAGGGTGTACACTTTCATCCGCAATTGCTACATTCCTGGCACAAGGAGCATCTTTGTATGAAGCTGTGGAGCAAGCCAAGGAATACATTTCTTGTGCTATCGAAGCCGGAAAAGATTTGCATATAGGGCAGGGGAATGGTCCTTTATGGCATTTCCCGTCTTTGATAAGTCCTGTAAATAACAAATAAAGACATGAAACTCATTATCATTACATCTCCGGACTTTCTTCCGGATGAGGCGCGTATCCTCACTGAACTTTTTAAGGCAGGACTGGATTTATTGCATTTACGTAAGCCGGAGGCTGAAATCTATGAAGTGGAAAGTCTTCTGCAGGAAATCCCGATGGAATATAGAAGCCGGATTGTTATTCATGACTTCTTCCTTTTGAAAGAGAAGTATTCTTTAGGAGGGATTCACCTGAATTCCCGTCATCCGGAAGCACATGAAAATTATCATGGGCTATTAAGTCGTGCTTGTCATAGCTTGGAAGAGGTGGAAACCACAACACCTCGGTTTGATTATGTACTCATGAGCCCCGTTTACGACAGTATTTCCAAACAAGGATATCGTTCGGGCTATTCAACAGAGGCACTGAGACAAGCGCAAGAAAAAGGTATTATCAATGAAAAAGTGATTGCTCTGGGTGGAGTCAATGAAGCAAACCTTGCAGAAATCAAGTCTTTAGGTTTCGGTGGTGCTGCTTTATTGGGCGATATTTGGAATCGTTATCATGCATGGGAAGACATCGAACAACTGCTTACCCATTTCAGAAAACTGAAGTATTGTGCAGAATAATCTTAAAGCAGTAGCCGGTTTCTTATTTGAGGTATAATCTAAATATACGGGCGAAAGATTTCCGTCTCTATCAATTGTATGTGACATCGTAGAAACGGATAATCGCTCGCCCGGTATATATGGGAAAATAGTCTATGAAAGATTTATTTCTTCAACTTTGCAATAATCTCTTCAGCAACCTTTTTACCTGACATCAACATGCCGCCGAAGATAGGACCCATGCGTGGAGTTCCCGAAACGGCAGAAGCTGCCATACCGCAAACGTACAGTCCCGGATAAATTTCTTTTGTACCGTTTACTACTTCTTCTTCTCCTGCAATTACGTCCAGTGAACGTTCACCAATCACACCACCTGTTTCGGTGGCCAGGCGACTGCCATTTTTGCGTGCCACGGTAGCGGCGATTTCGCTGTCGTGTCCTGTTCCGTCCACTACTATTTTGGCAAGGATGTTCAGTGGGTCTACGTGCATACCTTCGCGTAATACGGGAGTCCAGTTTACAACTACTCCATTTACTGTGTTATTTTTGAAAATAACATCTTCTACAGAATAACAGTTGAATACGGTGGCTCCTGCATGTACGGCATGGTAAAGCAATGCGGAAGTACTTTCCACAGAGTCCATTACATAGAGCCCGTCTTCATACTTCTCGTGGTTGATATTGAATTCTTTTATAATATCAATGGCTTCTTCCTGAATTACAATCTGGTTGAACATCATAGCGCCACCCCACATGCCACCGCCGGGGGCAAGTTTACGGTCAAACTGTGCTACTTTCAATCCGGCCTTTGCCAGATAGTAAGCAGCTACGATACCCGATGGACCACCACCTACAATGGCGACATCCAGATCAAGGTTTCTTTCTAATTTCTCAAAATAGGTACTAATGATACCTTTGGATACTTTTGTTTCAATCATGTTCTTATAAGTTTAAAAAGTTATTTTGTTCTTTATGAATAATGCAAAGAGAGATATTCTAAAAGTCTATTTGTTATTTTCTATCTCTTCTGCTTCTGCATCATAATCGCAATCCCTCAGCCCTTGGCTGATCCGCATGGCGCAGAAGTTAGGTCCGCACATCGTGCAGTACTTTCCGTTCAGATGGTTTGCTTCCTTGTAATATTGCAAGGCACGTTCCGGGTCCAAACTCAGATTAAACTGGTCTTTCCAGCGGAACTCGTAGCGGGCTTTACTCAAGGCATCGTCCCGGATCTCCGCACCCGGATGCCCTTTGGCAAGATCCGCGGCATGTGCAGCTATTTTATAAGTGACCACTCCTATACGGACATCCTCTTTTTGAGGCAAGGCGAGGTGCTCTTTCGGGGTTACATAGCAAAGCATTGCTGTTCCGTACCAACCGATTTGTGCTGCGCCGATGGCACTTGTGATATGGTCGTATCCCGGTGCAATATCCGTTACCAGCGGACCGAGGGTATAAAATGGTGCTCCGTGGCATTTTTCTATCTGCCGGTCCATATTCTCTCTGATCTTATGCATCGGCACATGACCGGGACCTTCGATGAATGCCTGTACATTCTTTGCCCAGGCACGCTCTACGAGTTCACCCATTGTGTCCAACTCCGCAAACTGAGCCCGGTCATTGGCATCACGAATCGCTCCGGGACGTAAACCGTCTCCTAAAGAGAGTGCCACATCATATTGTGCACATATATCACATATATCATCAAAATGCTCATACAGGAAACTTTCCTTCTGATGTACCTTGCACCATTGTGAAATGATACTGCCACCACGACTCACCATTCCGCAAAGGCGTTCGTTAGCATAATGGATATTCTTCAGGCGTATGCCGCAATGAATTGTAAAATAATCCACTCCTTGTTCACACTGCTCGATCAGCGTATCCCGGAATAACTCCCAGGTAAGGTTTTCCGCTTTTCCGCGTACTTTTTCCATAGCCTGATACATAGGGACTGTACCTACCGGAACGGGGCAATTACGGATGATCCATTCGCGGGTTTCGTGGATGTTTTCTCCTGTAGATAAATCCATCAATGTGTCTCCACCCCATTTGCAACTCCAAACGGCTTTTTCCACTTCTTCTTCAATAGTAGAGGAAGTAGCCGAATTTCCAATATTGGTATTGATCTTTACAAGAAACTTTGAACCGATGATCATAGGTTCTGCCTCAGGATGGTTGATATTGGCAGGCAATGCGGCACGTCCTGCTGCAATCTCTTCCCTTACAAACTCTGGTGTGATGTAAGTATCTATACCCAGTTCTTTGCAGTTCATGTTTTCACGGATGGCTACATATTCCATTTCCGGGGTAACGATACCCTGTTTGGCATAATACATTTGGGTAATCTCTTTTCCTTCCTTTGCACGATAGGGCAAGGTGATATGGTCAAAACGTAAGGGATCGAGACTTTTGTCCGCCAGACGCATCTTTCCATATTCGGAACTGATTTCCGGTAGTCGTTCAACTTCCCGTTCCTGTATCCACGGTTCGCGGAGGCGTGGCAGGCCTTTCTTTAAATCTACTTTCAGGTTTGGATCACTGTATGCACCACTTGTGTCATAGATGTAGACAGGTGCATTCTCCGTCATGACTTTTTTCCCGTTTTCCACTACTACGGTAGGGGTGAGGTTTACTTTTCGCATCCCCACCTTCAGGTAAGGATGGAGTTGCCCTTGCATATAGACTTTCTCGGATTCGGGATAAGTAATTCTTGTTTTATCTTCCATGGTTCACTAATTGATTGCTATTGGGTCAGTCGTATAATTGTCTCCATTTCATGTACAGGATTCTCTGCTTTCAGAATACCGCCGCTTAGCGCTATCCCGCTCAGTCCTAATGCTTTCAGGGATGGAATGTCTTCGCGTGTGATTCCACCGATGGCAATAATCGGAATGGATATGCCTTCCTTCTGCATTTGTGCAAGTATGGAACGGTAGCCGTCCAGTCCCAGGATAGGTGATAACTTTTGCTTGGTAGTTGTGAAACGGAAAGGGCCGCAACCTATGTAGTCGGCACCATCGGTAACATGTTGCCTGATGTCCGCAAATGTGTTGGCGGTTCCACCGATAATAAACCCTTTGCCCAGCATTTTCCTTGCTTCTTCTATCGGCATATCCAGTTTTCCTAAGTGGACACCGTCCGCACCAATTTCTTTCACCAGATCTACATGATCATCAATGATGAAAGTAGCTCCGTATTGGCGGCAGAGTTCCTGTACGTGCATGGCTGTGGTCTTCAGTTCTTCTTCGGAAGCATTTTTCATCCGAAGTTGAACCCAGTGGCAGCCTCCTTCGAGGGCTATACGTGCGGAGTCCGGATAAGAAATGGATGCCGTAAAATGCGTAATGAATTGTACGTCAAACATTCAAATTCTGAATTTAGAAATTATACTTGCAGAAAGGGGCAGTAGTATAAACGAATAGTAAGAAGATAAGAAGAAAAATTCCCTTCGACGGTACTAACCGTATCAGGTTCATTGGGTATAATCTCAGCTATATTTATAGCACCCCCTTTTCTGCCGACAAAGTAAGGACGAATGTTTTTAACCGGAAAGAGACCGGCTTATCTTTTATGATTATTTAAACTTAACATAATTCAGTCGTGTATATTGCTTGTTTCCCGAAGTAAAGGTGCATGAGATACGTGCTGAAGCGATAAATACCGTTTCACCAGGTTGGAAAGCGTGCTCTGTACCGGGCACTTGGCACGATTCCCGGCTTGCAGTGCGGGAACTTACCCGGAAAGTAATCAGATTGCCGATAGGGTCTTCCAGTGTAAGTATCTGCCGGACATGGAAATAGGGAGTTGTTCCTTTGACCATTGTTTTGTAAGGATCGTCTTCCAACCGTACACGTAGTACTTTCAGCGTTAGGTTCTCTACTTTATCTCCCTCCTTACCCAGAAAGCGGCTGGTAGAATATTTCTGCCTTGCCTGTCGTTTTTGAATATCCAGATGAACGGAATGGTATATCTGTGCTATTTGTACGAAACGTTCCTGTTTAGGAATACGGGGAGTGAATTTATAGGCAATCCAACTAACATAACTCGGGTCGATGCGGAAGATTTCGTGCAGGAAATGTCCGTGATATTTCCCGAAAGCAATAATATCGTCTCCCTTACTTTGCATACGTTTAGCATTATACTCCACCAATAGCATGCAGCGGGGAGAGTAATAACATAGACTGCTTGCTGCCCGCAGGCTTTCATGAATATCTGTAGAAAGGTCTTGAATGTAAAAAATAGACTGGCGTTCGGGTAGTGGAGAATAAATCCATAATGAATAACGGGGGTAATCGGGACGGGGCAGTGCTACCAGATAAGCACCTACATCTTTGTAAGATGTTCTTCCCCGGTTGTATTCGTTTAATTTCTGATACAACAGTTCTTGTTCTGCTTCGGGTATTCCCGGAATAATCGGATTTGCCATAAGCATTGAGTTATTTACTCAAATATAAGATTTTTCAGGCAAATAATCAAACTTTGTATGGAAAGTTTTAGAAAGAGATAATCTATATTTTATAAAATAACTGAAATTATATTATTCGATAACTTTGAATGATACTACTTATAATCTCTTATTCTTACAATCCACTTTTCCTGTGTGGTGCATTCACTTTATATCTGCTCCATATCCGAACCGTATCAAGACCGTACTTGCTCCGTACATTCTCCACTCAGAGGTACCTTTATACGGAGAAAACACGGAGATGGTACGGAGCAAGTATGGCTAAGGTATGCTCTGGATGGGTTTTTGAAGACTGCCGAGTCAATATTTACAGCTTTGTACTGCTCTGCAACGTGTAGGGTATATATCTGAAGAAGAGTAATCAAAATAAACATTGCTTAGGCGAGTGTAAATTAGAGGAGTATATCTTCCCAATAAAGGTGTCAGAATCTGACCATTAGTTCCAGCACTATTTTGTCTTGTTCGGACTCTTTGGCAATACTGTTTTTAGCATAGAAATATTTCTCAAAGTTCAGTCGAAGGTCCGTGCGGAATGCTTTACTGAGGCTAAATGTGATACCACCAGTCACGCGATGACGTTTGTAGTCAGTGGTGACTAAAGCTCCGGTTTCTTCATCGATGGCTTTGCCATCACTTTGGCTGGTCATCATGTCATAACGTGCCAGGAAAGACATTTTATTGAATACTTTTCGCAAAGGTAGGTCGTAGTTGATGAAACTATTTACAGCATGTACATTGTCGTAGGCATTGTCTGCATAGGTTTTATACAAGTATTCCCCTTCAATGTGGAAGCGTCCGAATTCATAGAAAGCACCGATGTCATACGAATTTATCCGTACGTCCTGTGGCTGTATGCTCTGTATGCTTAAAGCGAGGTTTAGCTTCTTGGCAAAGAGGAACTGTGCTTTGGCAGAATAATTCACCTCTTTGTGCCACTCTTTTTGATTGGTCAGCCCCGAACCATTGTAGAGTCCACCTTCTAACGTGACAGGTACTTCGGTTCCTAATTTATAGCCCAATGTAACACCAACGTCACGTACATTACCAACTTGTTTCGCAATAAATGAACGGTTGGCAAAATATTGCTGGTGCGGAGAACGGTGGGCATCGATAGTGAACGGTACGCGCATTTGTCCGGCAGTGACGGTCAGGTCCTTTATTGGGAAAAGGCGTGCATAGGCATCCAGCATTTTTATTTGCCCTTCATCAGATAGGTCGATTTCAGCTTTATAAGCTACGATAGGCAGCACGTTGCCGGTGATGCTGATGCGTGCATTACGCACTTCAAAACGGCTGGCAGCCATTTCTGTTTGGTACTCAAACTTGGTACGGATGGTCCCGTGTATTTCCGGTAGATAATCCTTTGTTTCCAATTCTTCCTTGTCTACCTTCTTTCCGTCTTCGTTACGGTAAGGGTTTTGAGATATTGCGGCCAGTGGCAGCAGAGCGATGAGCAGCATGGATGCGCTTTTTTTCATAATAAGTTGTAGTCGATTAATTTATGGCGGCAAAGGTCGGACATACGTATGATGTTTTTGTGTCATAAATATTGCATTTTTGTTACACGTCTATCTATGAGAGGGAGACTCGTTTATGATTCAAAATCTATGTGGACAATATTAATTGTTTTTTCGGACGATTTAAATCAATCTGTTAGGATGAAAAACTGTAAATTTGGGACGTTGAAACTATTTGAGAACTTTGTTTATAACTATAAATAGCTTGTTATTATGAAAACATTCATCACATTATTTGTATATCTGGCTTTCCTCTGTGGCAATGTATTGGCCCAAGATACTCCTCTTATTCTCAAATTCGGGTTGTTTGCTGATGCGCAGTATGCAGATTGTCCTTCGGAAAATACGCGGTTCTATAGGGAGACACTACGAAAAATGGACACTTGTGTCAGTTACTTCAATCGGCAGAATGTGGAGTTTACAATTAATTTGGGGGATATTGTTGATAGAAAAAACAGCGACTTAAAAACAATCATGTCTTGTCTCTCTCGTCTGGATCGTGAGATTTATCATCTTACGGGTAATCATGATTATAAAGAGGTGGCAGATGTCTCTGTTCTATACCGGCAGTTGAATATGCCTGCTGGGTATTACTCGTTTCAGAAACAAAATTGGATTTTTATTATGTTGAATACCAATGAAGTTTCGGCATATGCTCATGTCGTAGGAACTGAAAAAGAGCAGGAACTGGCTGAGATGCTGGAGCATATAAAACAGACTGGCGGCAAACAAGGATATAGATGGAATGGGGGAGTCAGTAAGAAACAGATGAAATGGCTGGATAATTTGTTAGCTGAATGTGAGAGAAATAATAATAATGTGTTAATCTTTACACATCATCCGCTCTATCCGGAAAGTGAGTTTACAGCTTTGAATAATGTGGAAATTCTGAATACTATTTCAAAGTATCCATGTGTGAAAGCTGTCTTTTCGGGACATCATCATGCTGGAGCATTCGGCTATTATAAAGGAATACCAATGATAACACATGAGGGAATGATAGAGACAGAAAAACAAAATGCATATTCTATTGTGGAACTTACTCGTGACTCTATTTTGGTGAGAGGATGTGGAAGAGTGCCTTCCCGGTCGTTTAAGTATTTTCTGTGAAGGCATGCTAAAAAGGTATGCCTTTTCTATTTCTTCTGCCCGAAATCATGTATTTTTGTAAGCTAATAAAATGAATCTCCCAAAATGAATAGATCTGAAAAGCGAGTATTGGTAGGCATGAGCGGTGGTATAGATAGTACCGCTACCTGCTTAATGTTGAAGGAACAAGGTTATGAGATAGTGGGCCTTACCATGTGGGTATGGGGAGATGAACCTGTAGAGGCCCGTCAGCTTGCTGATAGTATGGAGATTGAACACTATGTAGCTGATGAACGTGAGGCTTTTCGTAAAGTGATTGTACAGAACTTTATAGATGAATATTGTCAGGGACGGACACCCAATCCGTGTGTGATGTGTAATCCTATGTTCAAGTTTCGCATACTGACGGAATGGGCGGATAAATTGGATTGCGCATGGATTGCTACCGGACATTATACTCGTTTGGAAGAAAAGAATGAAAAAGTATATATCGTTGCCGGAGATGATGAAAAGAAGGACCAATCTTATTTTCTCTGGAGATTAGGACAGGATGTGCTGAAACGTTGCATTTTTCCATTGGGAACTTATACGAAGCTACGGGTGCGTGAGTATTTGCGTGAGAAAGGTTATCAGTTAAAGGCTGAAGAAGGTGAAAGTATGGAGGTCTGTTTCATTAAAGGTGATTATCGTGACTTCTTGCGTGAACATAGCCCTGAAATTGACAGGGAAATAGGTCCCGGATGGTTTGTCAATTCTGAAGGTGTGAAGCTGGGGGAACATAAAGGTTTTCCTTATTATACGATTGGGCAGCGGAAAGGCTTGGAAATAGCTTTAGGTAAACCAGCCTATGTATTGAAGATCAATCCACTGAAAAATACAGTGATGTTAGGTGATGCCGAACAATTGCAGACTGAATATATGTTGGCGGAGCAGGACCATATTATTGATGAGCAGGAGTTCTTTTCGGCCCCGGATTTATCAGTACGTATCCGGTATCGTAGTAAACCGATTCCATGTACAGTGAAAAGATTGGAAGACGGACGTTTGTTTGTGCATTTTGCGTCGGAGGCTTCAGCTATTGCACCGGGACAGTCTGCTGTCTTTTATATTGGAAGGCGGGTTGTGGGTGGCTCGTTTATCGCTTCCCAGCGTGGCATTGGTCTGGTTATTGCAGAAAATAAATAAGTAATAGATAATAATAGAATGAGAAAATTATTTCTTCTTTTGGCTTTCACCCTGTTTATGACAGGTGTGTCCGCACAGCAAGATTCATTGAAGTATCGCATCAGCTTAAAAGACAAGGCTGCTACAGAGTATTCATTAAAACGTCCTGAGAAGTTCTTGTCGGAAAAGGCTATTGAGCGCCGCAAAAAGCAGAACCTTCCGATTGATTCTACCGATTTGCCGGTGTGCCGCAAATATATAGATGAAATCCGCAAACAGGGAGTGAATATCGTAGTGGTTGGAAAATGGGATAATTTTGTAACAGTATCTTGTAATGATACTACTTTAATAGACCGCATTGCAGCATTACCTTTTGTACGTTCTGCGGAAAAAGTATGGTTGTCTCCCGGTGCTGATAAACCGACAATGTCAACGGAACGGGATTCTGTAATCAATCAACCGACCATACATCCCGATAGTATCTATGGGCGTGCCATCACTCAGGTTCAATTGAGCAATGGAGATAAATTGCATGAAGCCGGTTTCAAAGGTCAGGGAATGACGATTGCAGTTATTGATGCCGGTTTCCACAATGTAGATAAGATTACTACTATGCAAAATATTCATATTTTGGGTACAAAAGATTTTGTGAATCCCCAAGCGGATATTTTTGCAGAGAGCAGTCACGGCTTGAGCGTTCTGTCTTGTATTGGAATGAATCAACCTGAGATTATGACGGGGACAGCACCCGAAGCTTCTTTCTGGTTGCTTCGCAGTGAAGACGAATATTCGGAGCATTTGGTAGAGCAGGATTATTGGTCGGCTGCTGTAGAATTTGCCGATAGTGTGGGAGTGGATGTGATTAATACCTCTTTGGGGTATTATACGTTTGATGACAAATCAAAGGATTATAAATATCGTGATTTGGATGGACGGCATGCTTTGATGTCTCGTCAGGCTTCCCGCATTGCTGATAAGGGAATGGTGCTGGTATGTAGTGCTGGTAATTCCGGTATGGGGTCTTGGAAGAAAATTACTCCTCCGGGAGATGCGGAAAATGTATTGACGGTAGGAGCTGTCGATAAGAAAGCCACATTGGCCCCTTTCTCATCTATTGGTAATACTGCAGACCATCGTGTGAAGCCTGATGTTGTTGCAGTAGGGTTAGGATCAGACGTCATCCGTCCGGATGGCAATCAGGGACGGGCCAATGGTACTTCTTTCTCTTCGCCTATTATGTGTGGTATGGTGACTTGTTTGTGGCAGGCTTGTCCGAAGTTGACAGCAAAGGAAGTGATTGAATTGGTGCGTCGGTCTGGTGATCGTGCGGATTTTCCCGATAATATCTATGGATATGGGGTACCTGATATGTGGAAGGCGTACAATGAGTATAAGTTGAAGAATAAATAATGAATTACATGTTGCTATTGCTGATGTGTAACCTGTAATACGTAAATGAACAGAATGGAAGCATTGTCTTTGTATGATTTAAACGCTTTGGTGCGTCGGAGCCTTGAACAATGCCTGCCCGATGAATATTGGGTACAGGCAGAGCTGAGCGATGTGCGTACGAACAGTACCGGACATTGTTACCTGGAGTTTATTCAGAAAGATCTCCGTAGCAATAGTTTGATAGCAAAGGCGCGTGGAACCATTTGGGCAAATGTATATCGTTTGTTGAAACCTTATTTTGAAGAGTCCACAGGACAGGCATTTGTTTCTGGTATCAAGGTTTTGGTTCAGGTAACTGTCAGTTTTCATGAACTTTATGGTTACAGTCTTACCGTGCAGGATATTGATCCTACTTATACCTTGGGTGATATGGCACGCCGGCGCCGGGAGATATTAAAACAGCTTGAGGAGGAAGGGGTGTTGACCTTGAATAAGGAACTGGAAATGCCGGTCTTGCCCCAGCGTATTGCAGTAGTTTCATCACTTACAGCCGCAGGTTACGGGGACTTTTGCCATCAGCTAAAGAATAATTCCCGTGGCTTTTTCTTTCATACGGAATTATTTCCGGCATTGATGCAAGGCGACCGGGTGGAAGAATCTGTATTATCCGCTCTGGATGCTATTCTGAATCGTCAGGAAGATTTTGATGCTGTGGTTATTATCCGTGGCGGTGGGGCTACTTCTGATTTGTCCGGTTTCGATACCTATCTGCTTGCTGCTGCCTGCGCTCAGTTTCCGTTACCCATTATCACTGGTATAGGACATGAGAGAGATGATACGGTACTTGATTCTGTGGCTCATACCCGTGTGAAGACTCCGACTGCTGCTGCGGAGTACCTTATAAATTGCATGAATCTTGCTGCTGATGAACTGGAAGTACTTATCAGTCAACTGCATGAAAGTGTGCGCTCCCGTCTGACAGAAGAACATCGTAAATTGAT
Source organism: Bacteroides sp. AF39-11AC (assembly GCF_003474285.1). Taxonomy (NCBI): domain Bacteria; kingdom Pseudomonadati; phylum Bacteroidota; class Bacteroidia; order Bacteroidales; family Bacteroidaceae; genus Bacteroides; species Bacteroides sp. AF39-11AC. The sequence continues at coordinate 89,393 of NZ_QROH01000004.1, forward strand.
TTCATACAGAAACCGTATTCCTTCTGCTGTTGTCCGGCGTGTGTCCGATGCCAAACTTGCATTACTGACTACCCGGAAAGATGTTTCGCTGGCTGTTCAGACTTCACTTTCGCGTCAACGGCATCGTCTGGAGTTGTTACAACAACGTCTTGCTGATGCTTCTCCCGAGAAGACGCTGGCACGTGGCTACAGTATCACGTTGAAAGATGGGAAAGTAGTGAAAAATGCTGCTATGTTAAATGAAGAAGACGAAATAGTCACTCGTTTCTACCGGGGTGAAGTAACCTCGGTCATAAGTCGTAAATCATAAACTTAAATCATAAATTTCTTTATGCCTACTCCGAAGAAAAAAGAAACTTATTCCCAGGCAATAGAACGTCTGGAGAAGATTGTCCGTCAGATAGACAATAATGAGTTGGAAATCGATGCGCTTGCTGAAAAAATAAAGGAAGCGAATGAGATTATTGCGTTTTGCAGTGACAAATTGACCAAAGCCGACAAGGAAATAGAAAAATTACTGTCGGAGAAGCGAGAAAGTGAAGAATAAAGATTAAATTTGTTGCAAAATGTACGTAATGAGATTACTAATACTTTGAGATATGAAAGAAATAGATTGGTCTAATCTGTCATTCGGATACATGAAGACAGATTATAATGTGAGAATTAATTTCCGGGAAGGTGAGTGGGGAAAACTCGAAATCAGCAGTAGTGAATTGATCAATATGCATATGGCAGCTACCTGTCTGCATTATGGTCAGGAGGCATTCGAAGGATTGAAAGCATTCCGTGGTAAAGATGGTAAAGTTCGTATTTTCCGTTTGGAAGAGAATGCCGCTCGCTTGCAGTCTACCTGTCGTGGTATTATGATGGCAGAATTGCCCACAGAACGTTTCAAAGAAGCTGTACTCGCAGTAGTGAAGATGAATGAGCGTTTTATTCCGCCTTACGAAAGCGGTGCTTCTCTTTATATTCGTCCGTTACTGATCGGAACAGGTGCACAAGTGGGGGTTCGTCCGTCCAGTGAATATATGTTCCTGATCTTTGTTACTCCGGTAGGTCCATACTTTAAAGGTGGTTTTGCTGCTACTCCTTACGTGATTACTCGTAAGTACGATCGTGCGGCTCCTCTCGGAACAGGTATCTATAAGGTAGGTGGTAACTATGCAGCCAGTTTGCGTGCCAGTCAGGAGGCTCATGCAGCGGGTTATTCTGCCGAATTCTATCTGGATGCCAAAGAAAAGAAATACATCGATGAATGTGGTGCTGCCAACTTCTTCGGCATCAAGGATAATACTTATATAACCCCTTTATCTACTTCCATCCTGCCTTCTATCACAAATAAGAGTTTAATGCAGTTGGCTGAAGATATGGGCATGAAGGTTGAACGCCGTCCGATTGCAGAAGAAGAACTTTCTACTTTCGAGGAAGCTGGTGCTTGTGGTACTGCTGCGGTAATAAGCCCGATTGAACGTATTGACGATCCGGAGAATAATCATTCTTATATCATTGCCAAAGACGGCAAACCGGGACCTGTATGCATGAAGTTATACAATAAGTTGCGTGGTATCCAATATGGTGACGAACCTGACACGCATGGCTGGGTAACCATTGTAGAATAACGCATGAGTAAAGGTAAGTTAGCGAAGTTTGCCGATATGGCAAGTTATCCGCATGTGTTCGAATACCCCTATTCGGCAGTAGATAACGTGCCTTTTGAGAAGAGAGGAAAATGGAATGAGTCGTTCTTTAAGAATGACCATCCCATTGTTTTGGAATTGGGTTGCGGACGCGGTGAATATACAGTAGGACTGGGGCGGCTATTTCCAGATAAGAACTTTATCGGAGTAGACATTAAAGGTGCCCGTATGTGGTCCGGTGCTACGGAGTCGTTGCAGGCAGACATGAAGAATGTTGCTTTTTTGCGTACGAATATCGAAATCATCGATCGTTTCTTTTCTGAAAATGAAGTGAGTGAAATTTGGTTGACCTTCTCTGATCCACAGATGAAGAAGGCCACAAAGCGTTTAACTTCCACTTATTTCATGGAGCGCTATCGTAGATTCCTGAAACCGGATGGTATCATTCATCTCAAGACAGATAGTAACTTTATGTTCACTTATACCCGTTATATGATTGAGGAGAATAGCCTCCCAGTGGATGTGATGACAGAAGATCTGTATCACTCCGGTATGGCTGATGAAATCCTTAGCATTAAAACTTATTACGAACAACAATGGTTGGATCGTGGGTTGAACATCAAATATATCAAGTTCCATCTGCCGAAAGAAGGTGAACTGCATGAACCCGATGTAGAAATAGAGTTAGATGAATATCGCAGTTATAACCGCAGTAAGCGGAGCGGACTGCAAACTTCAAAATAATACATAGTGATGAAGTGTTAGGGTGATAAAGTGCTGAACTGATAGTCACTTTATCACCTTACCGCTTTATCACTCTATCACAACTTTAGATTATGACACTTTATCCTAAACTGATTTTAGATGCACTGGCAACAGTGCGGTATCCCGGCACCGGAAAGAACCTTGTAGAAGCGGAAATGGTTGCCGATAATCTGCGTATTGAAGGCATGAAAGTCAGTTTCTCATTGATATTTGAGAAGCCGACAGATCCTTTCATGAAGTCGGTAATAAAAGCTGCTGAAACAGCTATTCATACCTATGTATCCAATGAGGTAGAAGTCATTATTGCTACGGAGAGTAAGCAGGCGGCACGTCCCGAACCGGGTAAGTTATTGCCTCAGGTAAAGAATATTATCGGAATTTCTTCTGGTAAAGGTGGGGTAGGTAAATCAACGGTATCTGCCAATCTTGCAGTAGCTTTGGCAAAGTTGGGCTATAAAGTAGGTTTGCTGGATGCTGATATTTTCGGTCCGTCTATGCCGAAGATGTTTCAGGTAGAAGATGCACGTCCTTATGCAGAGAATGTAGAGGGGCGTGATTTGATTGTACCGGTTGAGAAATATGGCATTAAACTGCTTTCCATAGGTTTCTTTGTAGACCCTGATCAAGCAACCCTGTGGCGTGGTGGTATGGCGAGCAATGCTTTGAAGCAACTGATAGGTGATGCGAACTGGGGAGATCTTGATTACTTCCTGATAGACCTCCCTCCAGGAACGAGTGATATCCACTTGACTGTGGTTCAGACGCTTGCTCTGACTGGCGCTATTGTTGTCAGCACACCGCAAGCTGTTGCATTGGCGGATGCCCGTAAAGGCATTAACATGTTTGTCAATGATAAAGTAAATGTTCCTATTCTGGGCTTAGTGGAGAATATGGCTTGGTTTACACCAGCCGAATTGCCGGAAAATAAATACTATATTTTCGGTAAGGAAGGGGCAAAGAAACTGGCAGAAGAAATGAATGTACCTTTATTGGGACAGATTCCTATTGTGCAAAGTATTTGTGAAAGTGGTGACAAAGGCACACCGGTAGCACTTGATGAGAATACTGTGACAGGACGTGCCTTTCTGCAATTAGCAGCGAGTGTAGTTCGCCAGGTAGATAAGCGGAATGTAGAGATGGCACCGACGGAAGTGGTGCAAATGCATAAATAGAGAACATCCTATTAATAATAAGAAAGAGATACTGCACTCAATAAACCGAGAGCGGTATCTCTTTCTTATTTTTCTGTTTGTACTACAAAAGTTCTTTTATATAATTCTCTATTTCCTTATCAGTAGAGTCTTTGTTATATCCGGTGACTATCTTTCTTATCACTCGATTTTCATCCAGTATGAAAAAGATCGGAGCGGAAATGGCTTGATAGGCTTTTACTATTTCGTCTGTACCAGTGGTCAGTTTATAATTTATGTGGTGTCTGTTAATATAGTTTTGAAGTGCGTGCGATTTTCGTCTCCACGTTTCTATTGCCACAATGTCAAGGTCATCAGTCTTAAATTTACTTTTTAATTTGTTTAAGAAAGGTATGGATAACTGGCATGGACCGCAGCCTATTCCAGTGAATTGCACAAGTAGTACCTTACTCTTGAAATCACTAAGTGATATATCCTGCTCTTTTTCATTTTTCAGAGTCCACGCAGTAGCCTTTTGTCCAACGAGAGATGAGGTAGGAACTGCTCTATTTTCTCCGACTTTTCTAATTTCATAATCTTTTGGGAAATAATCTGATAGTTTGAAATCATTAATTGATGATTTATTGATTTCTACATCCGAACAGGAATTCATAGAAATGTTGTGGTACATTTCTCTACGTACTTGATATGGTAAATCGTTTGATTTACTGATCCATATTTCATAGCCGGAAGTTGGATCCAGGCAATATGGGTTGTCTATTTTATAATCCTTGCCAAAGAACTCGACTTGCTTATCTTCATTGATTACCAATTTAAAGTAATAGTAGTCTTTTTCTTCTTTTAATTCAGTAGTAATATTATCGTTCGTATTTAGAGCATAACGGATTATACTCTTTGTATAGTTGAAGAAAGGAGGCCCTACTAATCTGAAAGGCAGAGATCTGGTTGTGAAGTCATCAATCATTATCCCTTTTTTATCATGAAACATGTGTGATACTACATGACCATCGTAACCAAACTCTAATTTTTTAGTATCATCAGGATCAAGCGCTATGTAGCTTGCTCCAATGGTTGAATCTGCCGGATTATTATATTCATTAATTAATTGGCGGAATTCAGATAGAGGTATAGTATCTCCCGGTTCCCAGGTTTTTGATACGTTGTAATAGCTTGCAGATTCAATTTTCTCAATCTTATTGAGAACTTTCTGCAAATACTCTTTTTTGCCTTCCTGTGCATTAATTGTATTGATAATGAACAAGAAGCAGGGAAACAGAATTAGTTTATTCATCGTGTAGGGAGTTAGCGGTTATCTGCATCCTGCCCCTGGTGTTGAATTTGACTGCCAGGGGAGGATTTGCGGATAACCTATTATGTTAGAGAGAATTTTTGGGGAAATAATTACTTTATTGCAGTCTGAATATGATAGGGAATGTATATCTTACATTAACTGCCTGCCCTCTCTGTGTACCAGGTTGCCATTTAGGCATATTGGCAGTAACCCGGATGGCTTCTGCATCCAATAGCGGGTCTACACCTTGACTAACTTTAGGATTGGTAACATTGCCATTTGCATCAATAATTACCTCTACAACCACTCGGCCTTGTGTCCCTGCTTTTTGTGCCCCTACTGGATATTTGATATTTTTGGATATATATCTCATAAGTCCTTCCGGCCCACCAGGGAACGAAGGCATTTGCTCTACCACTTCAAATACCTGACCTTCTTCTACAGGTGACTCTTGCCGGGTACCATAACCTACAACTACTGTTTCTTCTATTTTTTGTACGGGTTTGTATTCCTCTTTCTTATCCTCATCCGGTAGGCGGAACATAACAGGGACAGTGTATTTCACCCGAACCGGCTTTCCTTTCTGTGTACCCGGTTTCCAGTTGGGCATTGTACTGATAACGCGTACTGCTTCACCATCCAATTCCGGATCTACTCCACGGATAATGCCTATATTGGAAATACTACCATCTGTGTTTACTATAAACTGTACAGTGACACGTCCTTGTGTTCCGTTCTTCTGTGCATTGACCGGATATTTTATATTTTTCGATAAAAATTGCATCAATGCTGTCATGCCCCCACCCGGGAATTCTGGCATTGATTCTACTACTTCGAATACGGGATTGTCCGGATCATCGACAGGAGGATTCAGCCATTCTCTATTCATGACAATCTTCATGTCTGAGATGTTTTGAGTTTCGGCAGGAACCTGCACAGCCATTTGTTTTCCATCCTTTTTCCAAACCACTATCATGGGAGTACTTTTAAATGCTTTGAAAGAAAAATTCCCATTTTTGTCTGTAACAAATGACTGGTCTTGGGGTAGCTTGTACATGCCATCAATGAAGAATTCAGCTCTTTCTACAGGCTTTCCATCTTTATCCACTACTTTCCCTTTGTAAGCCACAAGCTTATCTTTATCCTGCTGTGGCATTGGCGTTTCTGCCGGTACTGGTTCAGTAGCAACTTTCATATCCGGTGCCGTTTCGTTCGGTGCCAGATTTTCTTCCACAGCCTCTATGACATCTTTTGCCATCTCTTTCGTGGTACGGGCCACGGCTTCGATGTTACTGATAATCATTAGTAAGGCTGCCAGGGGGAGAAACATAAGATACTTAGTTCTCCCTATTTCTCGGGTTCTCTTTTTGTTCATCATTTTGATGCGTTTTTTTAAAGGTAATACATTAAAACTGTTATAGATAGTTGCTGCAGCCTTATAGTGAGATAGTCCTAACAGATGATACTGGTAGGATTTGGAATCATGCCCGGTTTCCAGTACACGATTGTCCGCCAAGTATTCCAAATTGGTGCGGATTTCCCGTTTCATGAGCCAGGCAAAGGGATTGAACCAACAAAGTACGCATGCGGTCTCGCTGATGAGTACATCAATGGAATGCCATTGATTGGCATGTGCCTGTTCGTGGGTTAATATTTCGCTTAATTCCTCTCCGGTATGCGAAGCCGGATGAATGAATATCCAGTGAAAGAAAGAAAAAGGTCCGTCTGCTTGCTTAAGCAAGTGTACGTTGGTGTTTCCAATCTTTGTTTTCCGGCTACGGAAAGCTAGCCGGATAATGCCTGCCAGTTGTACAAGGAAGCGGCCAGCCAGTAGAGCTACTCCTCCCCAATAAACAAAACCAGCCGTTTGGAGCAGGATTGCTTTCCAGTCGAAGGTTGTCTTTTCCGGCGTCAGAGTAAACTCCGGCAAAACGATGTCGGCGTATAAATCTGCCATGGCTACCATAGGTTCCTGCTCCGTAATCCAAGTTTGTATATTTAGTAATGGATAGACGGCAGATACGGCAAAGAAGCAGAGCAGGGCAGCCCTGCGCCACGTGAAGAACGTGTCTTTATAGAAGAATAGCCGGTAAAACGCATAAAATAGCGCGATGGCTACATTGATTTTTAGAAAATAGGCCAACATCTTTTTCTGAATTAAAAATTAAGAATCAGGTAGGTTATCTTTTTCACTCTTTTCCTTTCTCAATCATATTGATGATCTCTTTCAAGTCGTTGGTCGAAATCTTTTGCTCTTTGGCAAAGAAAGAAACCATTTCCTTATACGAATTTTCAAAGTAATTACGCACAAAGCCACTCATGAACGTACGTTTGTATTCGCTTTCACGGATGGCGGGTGTATATTGGTACGTATTTCCTACGCGTGCGGCTGTAACATACTGCTTGCGTTCCAGGTTCTTGACGATGGAAGCTACCGTAGTGTAGGGAGGTGCCGGTTGGGAATATTTGGCAACAATGTCTTTTACGAAGCAACTGCCCAGTTCCCAGATGTAGATCATTGCTTCTTCTTCTTGTATTGTTAATTTTTCCATGGAATAAAAGTTTTTGGATGAATTCAATACAAATCTACGAAAATTTCGTAATGAAGCAATGAATAGTGAGTTAATTAATCTAAATGCTTACTCTTATGGTTGGAAGAAAGTGCTTCTTAAAGGACTAAAATAAGTATGCATATCCCTCTCCCAGAGACTTTTTGATTATTTTAAGTGCCTTGGTGATCTGTGCTTCTACTGTTTTAACCGAGATATTCATATCATCGGCAATTTCCTGGTTTGCCATTTGTTCCTGCCTGCTTTTCAGGAATACTTCGCGGCAGCGGTTAGGCAAAGTACATATAGCTTCTTGTATCAGTTTGTTTAGTTCCTCTATTTCTAAGGTAGGATACTCTTTGTACTGCAGGGTTTCATGCAGGTTTTCATCCAGTGTTGTTGTTTGTTTCCGATCTCGTAAGGCGTTGAAGCACTTGTTGCGGGCAGCCTGAAAGAGATAAGCTTTGAAAGATAACCTGATATCTACCTGTTCCCTGTTTTCCCATAGATAAGTAAAAATATCCAGTGCAAGTTCTTCTGCCTCTGCAAAGTTATCCAGATAGATATTGATATAACGACATAATGGTGTAAAGTAATTGTCAAAGAGATGCTTAAAGGCATGTTCATCTCCTTCTTTAATTAACTTCAATAAAAGAATATCGTCGTTAGTAGTCATGGTTATCAAGTTATTTTGCAAAGTTAAAAAGTAATTATGATTTTCCAAATCTTCTTTTATTACTATCTGAAAAAAAAGATGTGTTTTCATAATAAGAAATATATTCTGCTCCTGTTCTGTTTCTCTTTTACGCCTTACCTTCTCCTTGTTTGCTCCACGTCTATAGAGTAGCAGAATGAGTGGAGTTGGTGTGGACTTGGTATGGAGCAGATACGGAGCAGGTCTGGAACAGAGAATATTGTTCTGTTTGTCGTTTTTTAGCGAATACTGTCTGCTATGTCTTAAACCACTTATGGTAAACTTTCAATAAAAAAATCAGGTTTTCGAAAAAAAAGAGCTTTTTAACGTAAGGGTTGTAGGTTGTTTTTGTGTCATTATAATACAAATGGACAAAAAGAACAATATGATAAGAAAAATACCATGGAATTTGATTATTTCGAAGTTGAAAAAGGAAAGTTCTTCGGAAGAAAATAATCAACTCGAAGCTTGGTTATCCGATAGTGGTAACCGTGAGCTGTTCGAGGAACTCCAAGGCCTTTGGGATAAAATACAAAGCAATGCTTCCAGCTATACGCCGGATTCGGCATATTATTGGAAAGAACTTAGTCGCCGGATGAAGACTGGTAGTTCGACACCAGTTGCGAAGCCTGACCGGAAGTCAACCTTCCATATATGGAGATATGTTGCGGCGGCATGTATTGTTATAATGGTATGCTTTTCGTTTTATCTGGGACAGTGGGCAGGTACTCCCGAAGAGACTTTGCTGGAATATAAAAGCATGGGAGGAAAGTCCATGGCATCTTTACCGGATCAATCTTCCGTATGGCTGCATAGTAATACGAAGTTAACATGTGATATACAACATAAGAAAGAAGAGCGTGTGGTAACTTTGCGTGGGGAAGCCTACTTTGATGTGGCTCATGATAAACGGAAACCGTTTATTGTACAAACAGATGGGGTACGTATTGTTGTCCATGGTACTAAGTTTAATGTAGAAGCCTTTCCGGACATGGAGAATATCTATGTCAGCCTGTTAGAGGGGTCGGTTTCACTGGATACGGAAAACGATCACCGTTATCTTGCACCCGGTGAGATTGCGACTTATAATAAGAGTAGTCGAAGATTGTCTGTCACCAAGGATGATGTACTTTTTGCCGCTTCATGGACTAAGGACCAGATTGTCTTTGAACAACGTTCTCTGCAGGATATCTGCCGTTTCCTGAGGAAGTGGTATCGTGTGAAGATAGATTTGGATCCGGCTATTGCCGACAGTTTCCACTATACCTTTACGTTGCGTAACGAACCTTTGGAGGAAATACTCAGGTTGATGGCACGCATCAATCCGATTGGGTATACGTTTAATGAAAATAATGAGCTCAGTATTTATAAAAAGTAAAATGTTAAATTCTAACCCTAAAAAGAATCGCCTATGCACAATACTGTGAAGTAAACTAATGTTACGGGATGATAACGTTCATCCTTATTTTCTATCACAATTATTCTAATTATTTTAAATCTAAAAGAAAAGCATGATTCTAAAAAAACGTGTAGCATTTTTATTGCTGCTAATCCTTTGTGTGCCTTTATCGGCACAAGTAAAAGAGAAGCTAATCACTATAGACTTCTCAGATCTTCCTCTTTCAGAGGCTATTAACCGCATAGAAAAAGTCAGTCGATACACTTTTTTCTATGATGCCAATCAGGTGGATGTAAAGCAGAAAGTAAGCTTGAAAGTGAAGAAAGCTACTGCTCAACAGGCAATGAATACCATGTTGAAAAACACGGACCTGAAATATGAGGTTACCAATACGCAGATAGCTTTGTTTACTAAAGATAAACCTGAGACTTCGGGGCATGAAATCACTATCAAGGGACAAGTGGTAGATGAAAATGGAGAACCGGTTATAGGGGGTAATGTCATTGCCGAAGGTACTACCAATGGTACTATCACCAATATTGATGGTTATTACACCTTGACTGTGGCTCCTGATGCCCGGATTCAGGTATCGTATATCGGTTATACTACGCAAACGCTGAAAGCCGGTTCCATTCCTTCCGTCATAAAACTACAGGAAGATTCCAAGCTCTTGCAGGAAGTTGTGGTGGTAGGTTACGGTACGATGAAAAAGCAGGACCTGACCGGTGCGGTAGCTTCTATCAAAGGCAGTGATATGGAGAAAGAACAACGCCAGACCATTCAGGATATGCTACGTACAGGTGTTGCCGGACTTTCGGTAGGTATGGAAACTGATGCGAAAGGCAATACAAGCATGATGATTCGTGGTAAAAGTACGATTGCTGCCAGCACTGACCCGCTGATTGTTTTGGATGGTGTTATCTATAGTGGACAGATGACGGATATTAATCCGAATGACATAGAGCGTGTAGATGTCCTGAAAGATGCCAGTTCTGCAGCCGTTTATGGTGCCAAGGCAGCTAATGGTGTAGTGTTGGTTACTACCAAAAAAGGAGGAGGCAAGAAGCCGACGATCAGTTTTAATGGCAGTTGGGGCATTTCGATGGTTAACTCTCTGCCGGAAGTCTATCAGGGACAAGACTTTGTGAATTTCCGTCAGGATGTAATGAAAAGTACCGAATATAAGACTGCTGCCACCGGATACTTTGACAATCCTGCGAATATGAGTGGCACAGAACTGTCTGAATGGCTGGGTACGGATACCGGAAATCCGACTGAGGTTTGGCTCGCCCGTTTGAGGATGACTAATACGGAAATAGCCAATTACATGGCGGGCAGAACGGTCGACTGGGAAGATCTGACTCTTCGCACTGCGCTTCGACAGGATTATACAGTCAGCGTATCGGGCAAGAAAGACGAAATGTCTTATTATTCTTCTATTAACTATGTGAAGAATGAAAGTAATAACAGAGGTGGTAAGTATAGTGCTATCCGTGCTCGTGTGAATCTGGAAAATAAAGTGCAGAAATTCCTGACTTATGGTGTTAATGCACAGTTTACGTCGCGTGACGAAAGCAATATGTATGAAAGCGGCAGATCGGTTTATTCAAGTTTTAGTACCTCTTTGTCGCCTTATGGAAATGTTTATAATGAGGATGGTTCTTTGAAACTTTATCCGAATGATAATAACAATGCCACCAATCCATTGTTGAACAGGGCTTATCTGAGTAAGAAGCATGACGTTAATAACTTAAATGCATCCATTTATCTTAAGTTGGATTTGCCGTTGGGATTCTCTTTACAAACTACTTATTCTCCCCGCTTCGAGTGGACCAATTACCTGTATCATAAATCAGCCGATCATCCGGATTCCGGTGACCAAGGAGGATTCGTTGAACGCTATGGCATGAAAGACTTCTTCTGGCAATGGGATAATATGCTGAAATGGAATAAGACATTTGGAAAACATGCATTCGACTTTACCGGATTGCTGAACTGGGAGAAATTCCAGCGTTGGAAAACAATTTCCAAGAATGAAGGTTTCCAGCCGAGTGACAATCTGGGATATGGAGGTATAGGCTATGGTACTTCTCCTATTGCAGACAGTGATGATATTTATCGTACTGGTGATGCCCTCATGGGACGTTTGCACTATACGTATGATAATCGCTACCTGATTACGGCTACTGTACGTCGTGACGGATATTCTGCTTTCGGACAAGGCAATCCGCGTGCTACTTTCCCTTCTGTGGCTCTTGGATGGATTTTTACGGAAGAATCTTTCTGGAAGAAGCTGAATGCCGAATGGCTTGAATATGCTAAGTTGCGTCTTACGTGGGGTAAGAACGGTAACCGTTCTATTGGTGAATATGCTGCATTGATGCAGTTGGATCCCCGTAAATATATGTATGTAGATCCTGCTACAGGTCAGTTGGTCACTATCAATACATTCTTCTGCTATAATATGGCAAATCCCAACCTGAAGTGGGAAACTACGACTTCTTATAATTTGGGATTGGATTTCACTTTCCTGAAGGGACGTCTGGGTGGTAGTATCGATGTGTACCATAAGAGTACTACCGACTTGCTGAACAACCGCCAGTTGCCAAGTTTAATTGGTTATTCCAGTGTGAAAGCTAATATTGGTGAGATTTGGAACCGTGGTTTGGAGTTGTCTTTACATTCTACCAATATTCAGAACAGTGTACTGACTTGGCGCACCACTTTCAACCTGATGTACAACAAGAATACAATCAAGCATCTTTATGGCATTATGGAAGATATAACAGATGCTGACGGAAAGGTGATAGGCAGGAAAGAAGCGGATGATATTGACAACGGATATTTCATTGGCCATGCTCTGGATGAAGTTTGGGGATATAAATATGAGGGTGTATGGCAGGAAAATGAAGCGGAAGAAGCGGCTAAATACAGCCAGATTCCCGGTGATCCGAAGATTCTGGATGTAGACCAGAATTATAAATACAACAATGATGATAAGGTTTTCCAGGGAAATACGACTCCGAAGGTTCGTTGGAATATGCGTAATGAATTTACATTGTTCAAGAACTTCGATATTTCATTCAGTATGTATTCTTACCTGGGCCATGTGAAGAAGATGGACCGCTTCACCAATAACAATGCTTTGCTGAATACGGTAAATCAGATTAAACGGGATTATTGGACTGCCGAAAATCCTATCAACAGCTATCCTCGTTTAGGTGCGAAGAGTCCGAGCGGTGTAACTTACTATATTTATAAGAAAGCTGACTTCCTGCGTCTTGATAACATCTCTGTGGGATATACCTTCCCGAAAGCTCTGATATCTCCGTTGAAATTGGAAGCGTTACGACTGAACCTGACTGTGAAGAATGTAGGCTACTTTACCGGATGGCCTGCTTATGATCCGGAAAACTCGGACAGCAATACACCGAGAACGATAACATTTGGTATTAATGTGACATTATAAAAAAGGGAACTGATAATGAAAAAGTTAATAAAATATACATTAGGCTATACCGGTATACTTGGAGTGATGTTCGCAGCAAGCGGATGTTCCGATTGGTTGGAACCTAAACCTTTGTCCTTCTTTACGCCGGAAAATACGTTTAATTCGTATGAGGGACTGAAAACAAGTACGGATATGTTGAACCGCGATGTTCGTTACTTCGACTACTATCCTACGGCAGGATCGGCCGAACCTTGTATCCTTTCAGAGTATTTCTTTTCAGAAATGAGTGTGAACGGACGTACGGATGCTTCGAATGCTCCTGTGGACTTGGTGCGGCAAATTAATCCGTCGGCTTCACTGACAGGTAATGCCAGTCAGGTTAATAACTATTGGACATATTTATATAAAGGTATTAAGGATGCCAATACGATTCTCAGCCGTTCTAAGGATACGGAAATGACCGAAGCCCAACGGGGGGAAATAGAAGCATTGAGCTGTTTTCACCGGGCATTCCGTTACTACCGTTTGGTGCACCAATATGGCGATGTTCCGTTTATTGTGAATGAAGTGACCGGACCCCGTTACGATTTCTATACGACAAAGCGTGAGGCAATCCTGCGATACCTCAAAGAAGATTTGGATCGCACTGCCCCATATCTGTCTAATGATGTGTATATCGGTATGGTAACGCAGGCTGCTGCCTATCATTTGCTGACTAAGATTAACCTGGCATTGGGCGAATTTAACGATGCGGTGGAATCTGCCAATAAGGTAATAAATGATGGCGTACATCAGTTGATGACTCAGCGTTTTGGAGTAGACAAAGGTGATGCGACTAAAAACGTAATCTGGGATTTGCATCAATCAGACAATAAATCTCTGCCTGAAAATAAGGAATGTCTTTATATTGTAATCGACCGCTATGATGCAGGTAGTGATATGCGTTCTACTGCCGGATTGGAAATAAAACGCCAGTTGGTACCTTGGTTTCCTGCGTCCGGACAGATTACGACTCCTGCCGGAGAAGTTGCTTTTGTAGATAATAACCAGACTAAGAATCCTTATTTGCTGGAGTATGGTCGTGGCATTTGCTCTTTGCGTTCTACATGGTACCATCAAAATATGATTTGGACATTGGATGATACCGATTTGCGTCATGCACCCGGTAACTGGGTACATGTATCGGACTTGAAATATAATAATCCAAGTCTGGAAGGTAAGTCCGAATGGTATGGAAAGAATGTACAATTGTATAATGATAAAGGTGCTCTTCTCGTTAAAGATACGATTCGTTGCTGGAGCGGATGGCCGCATTATAAATCCAATGTTGCTGACCAGAAAGCCAGTTGGTGGCGTGGTGGCTGGGCAGATTGGTATGTCTTCCGTCTGGCAGAAACCTACCTGCTCCGTGCAGAAGCGTATACTTGGTTGGACAAGCCGGATCTGGCCGTACAAGATTTAAACAAAGTACGCGAACGTGCCGGTGCACGTCTTTTGACCGCTGATGAAGTGAATATCAGTCAGATTCTGGATGAGCGTGCCCGTGAACTCTTCTATGAAGAACCGCGTAAGTGTGAATTGACCCGTATTGCTTACTTATTTGCTAAAACTGGTAAAGCAGATGAAAAAGGACGTACGTATTCCATGGATAAATTCACGGAAAATAACTATTTTTACAACCGAATCATGGACAGAACGGAATTTTATAACAAGGGCGTAAAGAACTCTGTAGGTAATACGTATACGATTGCTCCCCACAATGTACTTTGGCCCATTGCTTTGAAGGCCATTTCATCCAATGTGGAGGGACATATCAATCAGACTCCGGGATACGATGGTTCAGAGAATAATGTTGAACCGATGGACACTCCGAATGAGTAATTTATCTGAGATGAATAGAATAAAGAAACTTTTGTTGGTAGTACTCCTGTCTTCTATGGCAGGAGTTACTTCCTTTGCTCAAAGCATCAACAAGACTGATGTAAAAAGTATCATGAAGCGTGTTGCCGACTGGCAGATAGCTAATCCCAATAAAGATGCGGAACATGATGACCTGGACTGGACACATGCCGCTTTGTATATGGGAATGGTGGACTGGGCCGACCTCACAGAAAGGGAAGACAGCGACAGCACTTATTATAAGTGGTTGCTTCGCATTGGGCAACGCAATCATTTTCAAGTTGGAAAGCGGATGTATCATGCTGATTTTATTGCCGTAGGACAGCCTTTTATCGACCTTTATATAAAATATGGCAATAAGAAAATGATTGCTCCGGTGATGGCACGTGCCAATTGGGTAGTAGATAATCCGGCAGAAACAACCTTGGAATTAGACTATCGCAAGTCGGAGACGCTGGATCGCTGGTCTTGGTGTGATGCATTGTTTATGGCTCCCCCTGTTTATGCCAAACTCTATGCATTGACTCAGAACAAGAAGTATCTGGACTTTATGAATCAGGAATACAAAGTAACTTATGATTTCTTGTATGATAAAGACGAACAGTTATTCTACAGAGATTGGCGTTACTTTGGTAAGAAAGAAGCGAACGGCAAGAAGGTATTCTGGGGACGTGGCAACGGATGGGTTTTAGGTGGTTTAGCCGAAATCCTGCAGGTACTTCCTAAGGAGGAATCTTCCTATGAATTCTATAAGCTGCTATTTGTTACATTAGCAACGCGTGTAGCTGAATTACAGAGTCCGGATGGATACTGGCATGCCAGTTTACTGGATCCTGCATCTTATCCGTCACCCGAAACAAGTGCAACCGGATTTATTGTCTATGCACTTGCTTATGGAGTGAACGAAGGATTGCTAGATAAAACTTCTTTCATGCCTGTAATAGAAAAAGGTTGGAAAGCACTGGTAGATGCGGTGGAACCGGATGGAAAGCTGGGATATGTTCAGCCTATCGGTGCCGATCCGCGTAAGGTGACGCGTGAAATGACGGAAGTTTATGGAGTCGGTGCATTTTTGCTGGCGGGATGTCAAATCTATAAAATGATAAACTGAATATGAGGAAAGTATTATTTGGTATTTGCTTGATCGTATATTCTCTGTTTGGTAGTACAGATGTTTCTGCACGTGATGTAATCTCTTTCAATGGTGGATGGGAATTCAAGAAAGGGCCTTTTGGTACAGAAGCTATGCAGGTTGCACAGAAGTGGAGTGGGGATTGGGAGAAAGTTGAAATTCCTCATACCTGGAATGCTAAAGACATGCAGGTGAAAGAAGCTTCTTTTTATGAAGGGGACGCCTATTATCGTAAAAAGTATATGTTTCCTGAAAGTATGAAAGGCAAACGTATATTTCTGCGCTTCGAAGGTGTCGGTTCGTGTGCAGAAGTTTATATTAACGGCTATCTGGCTGGTACACATAAAGGAGCTTATTCGGCTTTTGCATGCGAAATCAGCGGTCAGGTAAAGTTCGGACAAGAGAATGAAATTATAGTAAAAGCGGATAATACGGCACGTCCTGATGTTATTCCTGTCAATCACAATCTGTTTGGAGTTTATGGAGGAATTTATCGTCCGGTATGGTTGGTGGTGACTGAATCGTGTAACATTGTTGTGACAGACTATGCATCTCCGGGGGTATATGTTACCCAAAAGAATGTTTCCAAGCGGTCGGCTGAGGTTACTGTGAAAGTAAAACTGGACAATGGATCATTGACACCTGTACAGTCGGAGTTGGAAAATACGATTTACGATGCCCAGGGTAAACAGGTGAAGACACATCGACAGAGTTTCCTGTTGACTCCACAGGGGACACAAGCCTATTCTTCAACCTTCAAGTTGAACAATCCCCACTTGTGGCAGGGGCGTGAAGACCCTTATCTGTACAAAGTCGTGTCTCGTCTTTGGCAGGATGGTAAAGTGATTGATGAGATGGTACAGCCGCTGGGACTTCGTAACTATGAAATAGTGGCAGGGAAAGGCTTCTTCCTGAATGGAAAGAAATACCCGATGTATGGCGTGACTCGGCATCAGGACTGGTGGGGGGTAGGCAGTGCTTTAAAGAATGAGCACCATGATTTTGACCTGGCAACCATTATGGATCTGGGCGCAACTACTGTTCGTTTTGCCCACTATCAGCAATCCGATTATTTATATTCCCGTTGTGATACGTTGGGTTTGATTATCTGGGCGGAGATTCCTTTTGTGAACCGTGTTTCCGGAAAGGAGTGGGAGAATGCACATCAACAGATGCGTGAACTGGTTCGACAGAGTTTTAATCATCCTTCCATTTATATATGGGGTACTCACAATGAGGTTTATCATCCGCATGGATATACAGCCTCTTTGACGCAATCTCTCCATGATCTTTGTAAGACCGAAGATCCGGACCGCTATACCGTATCCGTCAATGGGTATGGACATGCTGATCATCCTGTTAATCAAAATACGGATGTACAGGGCATGAACCGTTACTTTGGCTGGTATGAGAAGAAAATTCAGGACATAGAGCCTTGGGTGGAGAAATTGGAGAAGGAATATCCCTGGCAGAAACTCATGTTAACAGAATATGGAGCGGATGCCAATATAGAGCATCAGACTGAATATCTGGGTGATGCCCTGAACTGGGGGAAACCGTTTTATCCGGAGACTTTTCAGACTAAAACACATGAATATCAATGGAGTGTTATAGCTAATCATCCTTATATTATAGCCTCTTATTTGTGGAATACATTCGATTTTGCAGTCCCAATGTGGAAAAGAGGAGGTGTACCTGCACGTAATTTAAAAGGATTGGTTACCTTTGACCGTAAGATAAAGAAAGATTCTTATTTCTGGTATAAGGCAAATTGGAGCAAAGAGCCGGTACTTTATCTGACACAACGGCGAAACGTAAATCGTGAAAAGAAAGAAACTGCCGTAGCCGTATACTCCAATATAGGAACTCCTAAAGTTTACCTGAATGGAAAGGAATTGACTGGAATACGGAAGGGATATACAGATGTACATTATGTATTTGATAAGGTTATTTTGGAGCCTGGGAAGAATATACTGAAAGCAACTGTTTTTTCTGGTGGCAAAGAATACACGGATGAAATAGAATGGATGTACAATGGAGAAATGAAAAGAGAAGCTGATTTTTACGAGAATCAAAAGGAGCATGCCGGCTGGTAATACTTTATTGAACTGATGAACTAATTATTTACTTTAAATTTAATATAACATGAAGGTTTTGAAATCATTGTTGTTGGGTATGTGTGTTGTGTTATGTGCATGCACGTCTCAAACTTCTACTGTGCAAACCAATGACAAGGGAACTCAGTGGGAATGGAAGAATGGAACTATTATTGTGAAAACTCCAGAGCGTCCGGCTGGGCAGCGGAGTGTGATTGGGCTGACCGCCCCGAAGATGGAAGTCGTTAGAGTAGGATTCGTAGGACTGGGTATGCGTGGTCCCGGTGCTGTAGAGCGTTTTATCCATATTCCCGGTACGCAGATCGTGGCTCTTTGTGATTATGAACAATCACGTGCTGAGGGCTGCCAGAAGTATTTGCAGAAAGCATCTTTGCCTAAGGCAGCTGTTTATTCCGGAGAGAAAGGATACGAAGAACTTTGTAAACGCGATGACATAGACTTGGTTTATATTGCTACCGACTGGTTGCATCACTTCCCTGTAGCAATGTGTGCTATGGAAAATGGCAAACATGTAGCTATAGAAGTTCCTTCGGCTATGAATCTTCAGGAATGTTGGGACTTGATTAACATGAGTGAAAAGACTCGCAAACATTGTATGATACTGGAAAACTGTTGCTATGACTGGTTTGAAATGAATACGCTGAACATGGCACAGCAAGGAGTATTTGGTGAAGTGATTCGCGGACAAGGTGCTTACATTCATGAGTTGAGCCCGTTCTGGGACCATTATTGGAAAAATGGTGAGAATGATAAACTGGGATGGCGTTTGGATTACAACAAGAAACATCGTGGTGATGTGTATGCTACTCACGGTCTTGGTCCTGTGGCGCAAGCATTTGATATTCATCGTGGCGACCGTATGGTAACGTTGGTAGCTATGGATACCAAGTCGGTTGTGGGTAAGGATCTGGTAGAAAAAAGAACCGGAGAGAAATGTGATGATTTCCGTAACGGTGACCATACAACTACACTGATTCGTACGGCAAACGGAAAAGTTATCGAGATTCAACATAATGTGATGACACCGCAACCTTATAACCGCTTGTATCAGCTTACCGGAACCAAAGGCTTCGCCAATAAGTATCCGATTCAGGGTTATGCTCTTGATGCTAAGCAGTTGAGCGCTTCGGGAGTAGAACCGCAAGTTGATAATCTGAATACCCACAGCTTTTTGCCTAAAGAGGAAATGGAGGCGCTTGTAGAAAAGTTCCAGCATCCGATATTAAAGAAGTATGGTGAAATGGCTAAGGAAGTAGGAGGCCATGGAGGTATGGATTTCATTATGGATAGCCGTTTGGTATATTGCTTGCAGAACGGTTTACCTTTGGACCTGGATGTATACGACTTGGCAGAATGGTGCTGTCTGGCAGAACTGGGTGAGCTTTCTATGGATAACAATTGTGCTGCTGTGGAATTTCCTGATTTTACCCGTGGCGAATGGAATGTTATAAAAGGCTATAAGTTTGCTTATGCAAGTCCCGAAGAAGAAAAAGAGACTATGGATAAAGCTAAAGCCTTTACAAGCAAATTGAAAGAAAAAGGATCCGAAGACTGGAAGTAGGAATCGGGTGAGAAATAAAACGAATGGCACTGTATATCATTGAATGTAAATGATAGGCAGTGCCATTTCTTTTTAACAGGCTTTGTACCGTCCGGTACTTCTTTCTTATTGATCAGCTACTTTCAGGAGCTCTTCTTTCATCGTTTTAACACCGGGGAAACCTACTTGTCTGTATTTTATATTTCCTTCGCGGTCAATAATGAGATAGGTGGGAACACCTGAAACATTGAAACTTTTGCCTAAGAAATTCCATTGGGCGGCTGTCACACGGTAATGTTCACCATGAATATCAGGAATCATATTTTCCCATGTCTTCAACGGAGATGTCTCACCGGTGATATACAAATACACAATATCCTTATCTTTTAATTCTTCCTTCATTGGAATCATTTCTTTGTTAGCCATGCGGCATGGACCGCACCAGGTAGCCCAGAAATCAACCAGTAATACTTTTCCACTGAACTTACTGATGATGGAAGCAAAGAGGTCTTCATCGCTGACTTCACCGGCTTCATTTACTGTGAATCCCGTCTTTTTCTTATTGGCTTCAATCTTTGCCAGAAGTTCGTCATTGGCCACAGTCAGCATTTCACGATAAGCGGAAGGGAAAGTGTTGATTGTGCTAATTTGCTCTTCAGTCAGCGGAGTGAAATTCTTGATGCTTTGATAAAGAGGGATAACCCGGACGATGTCAAAGAAGATGCCGTTGTCTGTTCCCCAAGTTTTGGCAAGGTCATCACTTTTCTGATAATAACCGATTACGATGTTTGAGTAATTGCTGGACAGGGTGGCTTGCAGATCGTTCAGTATTGCAAAGTTAGCATTTGGAATATAGTCAGCCGGTATTTTCTGTGCCCGTTCCATAAAGTATTTTTGAGCTTCTTCGCGTGTTATCTGATTAGTCTGTATGGCAGCTGATGTTAGTGTATTTGCAGCTAAACGCAATAACCCAATTGTGGACAACTTGTTGTTGATGGTGAGCACTTGACGTGTTGCCAGACTGCATGGGAGTTTATCTATTTCCGTTTGCACTTCAGCAGACAACTCCAATACTTTTGATTTGTAAGTGTCTATATCCATACCGGCAAATGCCTTCATATCCTTATATACTTTATCTTGTACATTGGTGTCGGGCATATCTTGGTTCAATTCTTGTGCAACGGTTGCTAAGGGGCCGTTAATGTATATAATCTCCCCGTAAGGCTTCTCCTCGCTATGGAATTTAGACCGGCGGCGGGAGATCTCACGCAAATTGATATATGCTTCAGTCGTTTTTCCCGGTTCCATAAATAGTTGGAGGGGTGAGCTGCCGGACATATATAGAGAGACGGGAGTAGTACTTGCCAGGGGTATTTCTTTGCTGAAACTACCATCCGGTTGGATATCTACCAGCACTTCCGATATATCGCCTTTGGCACTTTCCCATGATACCAGAGTCATGGTCTTGAACATGCCGGGACGGAAATCCAGTAACTTACCTTTCAAGGTAGCTTTACCATATTCGATGACAGGGTCTGGCAGGGTAGTTTCTTTGTCTGCTTTATGGATAACAGCCTCTTTCGGCAGTACTAACTTCGGCAGATTATTACCTTTCAACTGGATTCCCCAAATGCTGAATCCATTTTCAACGTCGGCACCTTCTGTGAAGTCGATGGATGTAACGGAGGCAGGAAGGGGAGGAAACACCAGCTGAAACTCAGCTTCACCGGATTCCGGCATCCAGAACTCTGCATCCGGCGTGATGCCTATGCCCGAACGTAGTTGGTAAGTCTTTCCGTTATTATCTTGCAAGTAACTTCCCGAAGCAATCTTTATCCAGTTTTTAGGTCGGTATTTGGCAAAAATGTGCAGGACTGTAGCCGTGTCACTGATTTCGACTTGGCTGACTTCAATAGAGGTGGTGCTACTTACGACGAACGGAGGTTGTTCAATCACTTTGTTTTTAGCTTGAATGGTGCAGCATATGCATAGTAGCAGACTGCTGAGGAGAAAATTGAGTTTTTTCATACTATATAGTTTTTATCAAAGTTACGAATCTTTCGTAATTATAGAACATCTTGCTTGTTAATTGATGTAAAACGAATGAAAAATGTAGTTTTTCAGTGTAACTTTGGGTCATCTTAATATCTATTAAATCATGAGAACCAAAGCTTTAATTTTCGGATTGCTGCTGGCAGCTTCTACTCATGCCCAGCTTCTTTATCACGATGCTTCCGCTTTCCCCCTGTTAGGCAAAGCTACGGATGCCACTCTTACCCGTTACGAACGCCTTCCGGCTTCTTTGGAATCTGTTTCCCGCAAACCGCTTTGGGATTTAGGACGCAATAGTGCCGGGCTTGCTTTGCGCTTCCGTTCCAACTCTACATGCATTGGGGCAAAGTGGGAAGTAAGGGATAACAGAAGCATGAATCATATGACTCCTACCGGAATCAAAGGACTGGATCTGTATTGTCTGCGAGATGGTAAGTGGGTCTTTGCCGGTAGCGGACGGCCTCAAGGAAAGGTAAATGAGGCTACTATCGTGAAGAATATGGATCCTGAAGAACGGGAATATCTTTTATATCTTTCTTTGTATGACGGGGTTACTTCATTGGCAATCGGTGTGGATAGCCTTTCGACGCTTGATCAGCCTACTGTTGATTTGCCGGTACGTGAGAAGCCCGTTGTTTTTTATGGAACCAGTATTTTACAGGGTGGTTGTGCTTCCCGTCCCGGAATGGCCCATACAAATATTCTGGAACGTTGGCTCAATCGTGAATGTATCAATTTAGGATTTAGTGGTAATGCTTTGCTCGATCTGGAGATAGCGGAACTTATAGCTACGGTCGATGCTTCCATGTTTGTGCTTGATTTCCTTCCTAATGCCACAGTGGAACAGATGAAAGAACGGGCGGAGAAATTCTACTCTATCGTTCGCAGCAAGCATCCTGAGACTCCCATCCTTTTTGTAGAAGATCCTATTTTCACTCATTCCCGTTTTGATAAAAAGATTGCAAGGGAAGTGATAGCTAAAAATGAAACAATTGCAGCTATTTTCCAGTCAATGAAGAAAAAAGGTGAGAAGAATATCTATCTACTCTCTTCCAAGGATATCATCGGGCACGATGGTGAGGCTACTGTTGATGGTATTCATTTCACGGATTTAGGCTTTATGCGCTATGCGGAAGTATTATATCCGTTAATTAAAAAACATATCCGGTAACTTTTTCTATTTTATTATTCTATGAAACATGGCAGGTCTTGGCTATCGGCTTTATTGATTTCTTTTTCTATTTTGTCATTTGCTCAAAAAGAGCCAGTGGATTATGTCAATACGATTATTGGTGCTTCAACTTCGGCAGAGGCCGGAAAGTCGGGGCATGGGTTGGGAAAAACCTTTCCGGGAAGTTGTACTCCTTTCGGACTTGTACAGTTGAGTCCGGATACTAAAACCGGTGGTGATAACGGCCCCGGATATTCGTGGCATCATGCTACTATCGAAGGATTCAGCTTTACGCACTTAAGCGGTATTGGTTGGTATGGTGATTTCGGAAACTTTCTGGTAATGCCTGCCACCGGACCATTACGAACATTCAAGGGAACCGAAAATAAACCGGAGGAAGGTTACCGCTCCAGATATTCCCATGATACGGAGATTACACAGGCCGGATACTATTCGGTATACTTGCAAGATTATCAGGTGAAAGTGGAACTGACATCCGCTCCTCGTTCGGGGATTCTGCGTTTCACATATCCGGAGTCGGAAAAGTCACGTATCCAGATCGATCTGGCCCGTAGAATTGGTGGTACATCTGATGAACAGTATGTGGAAAAAGTGGACGAATATACGATTCGGGGATGGATGAAATGCACGCCTGCTTGTGGAGGTTGGGGAAACGGTTCGGGGAAATCTGATTATACCGTTTACTTCTATTGCTGTTTCGATCGCCCATTGACGGAATACGGCGTTTGGAGTGCTTCTATTCCTGAGGGTGTTAGCAGAAAGAATGATGCCAATGATAATC
This sequence comes from Bacteroides sp. AF39-11AC, assembly GCF_003474285.1. Classification (NCBI taxonomy): domain Bacteria; kingdom Pseudomonadati; phylum Bacteroidota; class Bacteroidia; order Bacteroidales; family Bacteroidaceae; genus Bacteroides; species Bacteroides sp. AF39-11AC. Next base: position 113,043 of record NZ_QROH01000004.1, read on the forward strand.
CGGCCTATTTCAACTATATTAAGGATGCTCGGCTCATACCAGCTCCCGGGAAGGCACAGGGAAAGCACTTGGGCTTTTATACAGAGTTTCCTACCCGGAAAGACGAACAGGTACAACTGAAGTGTGGCATATCGTTTGTCAGCATGGAAGGTGCCCAGCGCAATTTGGAACAGGATATTCCGGACTGGAATTTTGAGCGGGTAAAAGAAAATACACGTAATCTGTGGAATCAGGCACTCTCTTCGGTGAAGGTTGAGGGAAGCGAAAGGGATAAGACTATCTTTTATACCTCTTTGTATCATACAATGATTGATCCACGCTGCTTCTCTGATTGTGACGGCCGATATGTAGGTGCGGATAAGAAGATTCACCAGACGGAGAATTTTACCTATCGTACTGTATTTAGCGGTTGGGATGTATTTCGTAGTCAGTTCCCATTGCAAACATTGATTAATCCCCGATTGGTAAATGATGAGATAAACTCTTTGATCCAGATTGCCCAATTAAGTGGGAAGGAGTATTTCCCGCGTTGGGAAGTAGTGAATGCATATTCCGGCTGTATGTTGGGAAATCCCGCTATCTCGGTACTGGCGGATGCCTATGAAAAGGGGATCCGGGAGTATGATGTACAGAAAGCCGTTGAGTATGCTGCGAATACACAGAAGCAGTTTGGTAATGGAGACCTGGGATATACTCCCGGCAGTCTTTCCCATACGTTGGAGTATGCTTATACGGATTGGTGCTTAGGACAACTCATGAATTCCTTGGACAAGAAGAAAGAAGCGGCTGAATATGAAAAGCGTGCCAAAGCTTACCGGAATGTGTGGAGCGACAGCGTACAGTGGTTTCGTGCCCGCGTGAAGGGTGGGGGCTGGTTGCCTTGGCGAGGTCGTACGGCACAAGATCAGGGTACTACGGAAAGCAATCCTTTCCAGCAAGGTTGGTTTGTCCCTCATGATATTGATGGGATGAAAGCTCTGATGGGAGGACAAAAGAAGTTTGATGCGGAACTGGAAGAGTTCTTTGCCAATGTTCCGGAAGATTTTTTATGGAACGATTATTATAATCATCCTAATGAACCGAACCATCATGTACCATTCCTTTTCAATTACTCTTCTTGCCCGTGGCTGACACAGAAGTGGACGAGAAAGATTTGTGATAAAGCTTATGGTGACGATGTTCTGGGATTGTGCGGAAACGAGGATGTAGGGCAGATGTCGGCATGGTATGTACTGGCGGCTATGGGTATTCATCCGGTTTGTCCGGGAAATCCCCGTTATGAGATTACCAGCCCTGTCTTCGAAAGCGTAGAGATAAACTTGGATACGCATTTCTATTCTGGTAAGAATTTCAAAATCATAGCGCATAATAACTCGCCTCAGAACATTTATATTCAGTCGGTATCATTGAACGGTAAGAAATTGAACCGTTTGTGGATAACGCATGATGAGATCGTGAAGGGTGGGGTACTGGAATTTGAAATGGGAAATTGTTTTAAGATATATCAATGATGACAACTAAAATTAACCTGTTGGCAGTAAGTCTTTTTCTGCCAGTCTTTATCTCTGCACAAAATGTGATTCCTGAACCGGCACAATATCGCCCGGTAAAAGGAGAGTTCGTACTGTCTATTGCCGAGAATAAGGCACTTGAGACAAATAATGTACTTCCGTCACGAGTCATACAACGCATTACACCGGATTGCACTACGGGGGCTGATGAGGCTTATCGTTTGGAGATAACTCCCGATTCTGTTTTTATTCAATCAGCTACCGTAACCGGAGCATTCCGGGGAGAAGAAACTTTGAAGCAACTCTTGCGTTCTGGAAAAGGCACTACGAGCGCTTGTGTCATCAATGATGCTCCCCGTTATTCGTGGCGGGGTTTTATGCTCGATGAGAGCCGTCATTTCTTTGGCAAGGAGAAAGTCAAGCAGTTACTTGATATAATGGCTTCTCTTCGCCTGAATGTTTTTCATTGGCATCTGACGGATGAACCGGGATGGCGTATTGAAATAAAGAAGTATCCTCTGTTGACAAAGGTTGGGTCCAAAGGAAATTATCATGATCCGTCGGCACCTGCTGCTTTCTATACGCAGGAGGATATTAAAGATATTGTTGCCTATGCAGCTGCGCGACACATTATGGTTGTACCGGAATTCGATATGCCCGGACATGCCACTGCTGCTTGCCGTGCCTATCCGGAATTGTCCGGTGGTGGTGAGGGGCGATGGAAAGATTTTACTTTTCATCCTTGCAAAGAAGAAACTTTCCGTTTCATAAGTGATGTGCTGGATGAACTGATTACTCTGTTCCCCTCTCCTTATATTCATATTGGAGGTGATGAAGTGCATTTCGGTAATCAGGAATGGTTTACAGATCTACAGATACAGCAGTTTATTAAAGATAAACAATTAATGAACGAAACCGGATTGGAGCAATACTTTGTGCGCCGTGTGGCAGATATTATTGCTGCCAAAGGTAAAACAATGATCGGTTGGGATGAGATTGTGGATGCTGGTGTATCGCCGGATAAAGCAGTAGTGATGTGGTGGCGTCATGATCGTAGGTATCAGTTGTTGAAAGCTCTCGAAAGTGGATATCGTGTTATTATGACTCCGCGTCGTCCGATGTATGGCGACTTTGTGCAGTATTCCACACACAATGTTGGGCGTTACTGGGATGGATATAATCCGATAGAGGATGTTTTCTCATTCCCTCGTTCGATAGAACATCTGTTTAAGGGATACGAAAGCCAGATTATGGGTATGCAGTACTCACTTTGGACAGAACGCGTCGCTGATGTCAAACGATTGGATTTTATGGTCTTCCCACGTCTCGTTGCTGCTGCTGAAGCTGCCTGGACGCCTGCCGTGCATAAGGATTATAGTCGCTTTATGCGGCGCTTGCCCTTTTTCCTGCATTGGTTGGATACCAAAGATATTTATTATTTCGACCCGTTTGCCCCTGAAAGGAGGCCGGAGCCTACTGCTCCGGAGAAAGAGGATGTCCTGCAGAATGGATAATAATCTCCTGAAATTATTATTTATTCTTGTACTCTTTATATTTCTCAATCACATGCTTCCTGCTCTGGATAATCTGCCAACGATATACCCAGCAAGTAGTCAGGAAGTAGATGCCTGCCTGTATCCATAATGCACGGTATTCAAAGGCTACTTCGCCCAGTGTAGCTCCCATGCTATTAATGCGTACGTAGCCATTGATGCCGAAAGTGGACGGGAAGATATAAGAGAAGTATCTCCAGAAATCCGGCATGGCGGCTCCCGGCCAGGAAACACCTGAAAGGAACAATAAGGGTACGGATGTGAAGACGAATATTAACATGCAGGTTTCACGGTTGCGTATGGCAATAGAAGCTGTCATGGCAAAGAAAATACATGCTGCCAGATAAGGTAACATAAAGAGGGTCAGTACACCCGGTTGAGCTATCTGGATGAGACTGAACAGACGTGGCACTACACAGAGCACATATACGGATACAAGTGCATACACCATAAAGTAACTTAAACCTTTACCCAGTACGATACGTAATGTGCCGTTGTAGTGGCGGTTGATAGGAACCAAATCTTTGAAACGGTTCTGTTCGCGGGCTGTTCCGGCAGAAAGTCCGATACCCAGCAATAAGGTTTGCTGAATAATCAGTATTAATACCGCAGGTATCAGGAAAGCCGCAAAACCGTTTGCAGGGTTGAATAAGGTAACATCTTCATATTTTATCGGATAGGCGGTAATCTCATCCTGGCGGTTGGTGGTATTGCCGGCACGTTGCATTTTGATATCTGCATTCATATCCAGTGACACGCTGGTATTGGTGTTCAGCAGAGATTTATAATAAAGCAATCCGCTCATATCGCAATACAGACTGACCTGTGTTTGCTTTCCCCGTGCAATATCTTCACTGAATTCAGCAGGTATATAGATGATGCCATAAGCCAGACGATCTTTCAGCATCAGTTTGGCTTCTTCCATGTCGGCGCAATAAGATACAATCTTCACTTCCGGACTGGAGTCCACTTTGCGCAGGTATTCGCGGCTTAACGAACTGCGTGAGTTATCCACTACCACAGCAGGTACTTCCCGTATGGTTTCATTGGTATAAATGAAAGCATAAATCAGTGGATACACCAACGGGACAAGCACAAAGAAGATGAGCACACCCTGATCGCGAAAGGTCGTGCGGAATTCCCGTATCCAGATATAGAATAGGTCGTGGATACCTTGTACTACTTTCTGTTTGAACGTCAGATGTTTCATTAGGGCACGTATTTATAATAAATCAACGCTTCTTTGAGCCGGTGTACGACAAAGAAAGGAAGCATCATAAAAATAAGTAACGCCACATAGTTTATCCATGAATAAATCATCGGATAACCGTTCAGGGCCTGATCTACATAGATCAGGAAATAGTGACGCAGCGGGAACAGATTGGCTAATCCTTGCAGAACCGGATGCATTGCCATGGCAGGGAATGATAGTCCGCACATAGAGAATGAAAGCACTCCCCATAAGGATGCAAAACTCAGTCCCAGACGCAGGGTAGGCAATATACCTATCATTAGTACACCCATCCCTTGCGAAGCCAGTACAAGGCAGAGAGTGGCAAGAAGCATCGGCATGATGCCACTGTTGCAGGGGAAGTGCAGGAAGCCATATAAATATATATTATATAATATTCCCATCAGGAAGAAAATAGCCGTATGAGGCAACAGCTTTCCTGCAAGGGAGATATAGATGGAATTATTTCCCATGCGCAGCCATTCGCGTGCGGTACGGTCTTTTATTTCCACGCCGATGGAGTAAACCGTTATCATAAATATAAGCAGCATCAATACACCCGGTGCAAATGTGTTACACAAGTATACGGAGTAATTCAGCCACGGATTGTTCAGCGGATGTGTATCGATGACGATGGGTTGCAGGAATGCCATAGCCTGATCTTCCGTAGCACCTTTAGCATACAAACTGGTGCGTGCGGCGGCTCCCGATGCCAACTCGCTCATCATCTTCATATCTTTGTAGAGCAGAGAACCAGCGATAAGCAGCGTATTGTTGGTATAGAACGATACGGTAGGCTGTCGTTGAGATTGCGCCTTGGCGGTGGTGCCTTTCGGAATGTAGTAGAATCCGTAGATTTCTCCTTTCTGCATGGCGGCACGTGCTTCGTTGATAGTAGGATAATGGGCTACGATGGCAGTCTGCTCAAATGCATCCAGGTTTCGCATCAATTGGCGCGAAGTGGATGTCATATCCTGATCCACCACCCCTACAGGCATATTGACCGGTAACCCCGAATCCATCAGCGTCGTGAAGAACACGTAGCAGAACAACGGCGCTATCACCATGCAGAACAGGTACAGCGGACGGGAAACGAGCCGTCGGCCTTCCCGTTTCATGACGTTCCACAAAGCTATATATTTCTTATCTCGTGCCATTCCTTTACTTATCACTAATCACTAACCGTTAATCACTTCTTCAGTATCACCGACATTCCGGGACGCAAACCTTCCACTTTCTCCTGTGGTAAAGCTTTTACCTCAAAAGTCTTCAGGTCAAATTGCCCGGTTGTTTTCGTAGCCTTCCAGGCTGCATAAGTACCAAGATCCTTCATGTAGTTCACTTTCAGGCGGATATTTTTATCTAATGCCGGAACGAAAGCTTCGAATTCAGTTCCCATTGTCAGACCTTGTAGCAAATCTTCTCGGACATTGAATGTTACCCACATATCATCCAGTATGGCTATGTTCATGATCGGTGCACCGGTTCCCACCAATTCACCTACTTTGGGGAAGATTTCCGAAACTTCTCCGGCTGTCTGGGCTATAAGATACGTTTCTTTGATATAAGATTCTACTTCTGCAACGGCTCCTTTGGCACGGTCTACCAAGGCGGAGGCAGCAGCTTTATCTTCTCGTTCCGCGCCGTTCTTTGCCATGTCGTATTGAGCTTTGGCAGCTTTCTCTGTTGCAACGGCAGCATCACGTTGTGCAGTCACCTCATCCAGCTTTTGGGCTGACATCACCCCCTGATCAGCAAGGTTCTTCACACGTTTGTAAGATTTCTCGGCTATTTGAAGTCCCGCTTTGGCCTTTTGCCACATCTCAAAGGCAGCCTGTACCTGTTCGTGACGGGCGCCTTTCAGTGCTTTCTCATTCTGTGCCTGAGCAGCGGCTTCTGCAGCCCGAGCCTGTTCCAGCTTAGCTAACACATCCGGAGCTTCCAGTATGGCGAGGGTATCCCCGGCTTGTACACTTTGTCCTTCCTTTACGCGGAATTCCAGAATTCGTCCCGGCACTTTGCTTGATACCCGATACTCCGTGACTTCAGCTTGACCTTGTACGATTTCCGGTCCTTTGCGCAACATGAAGAAACCCACTACGGCTACAATGGCAATGACGCCTGTCAGCGTTAAGAACGCTAGTAGCATGTTACTGTTTTGTGATTTGGTATCCATCTTATGATTTATGATTTCAGATTTATGATTTATGAGCTCTCACCCTTTAATTTTTAATTATTAATTTTTAATTGTCCCAATGCTTTCTTCAGATAGATGTCAGTCAGTTTTACGTCAATCTGTGCATCTATCTTTTCGGACTGGGCAGAAAGCCAGGCTGTGTGTGCTTCGAGTACGTTGCTGGCAGCTATCACGCCTTCTTCAAATCCGAGTGTAGCATAACGGAGGTTTTCATCCGCTTTTTCCAGATTCTTTTCTGCCATAATCAGCTTCTTTGCAGCTTCATTCACTTTGAAAACCGACTGGTTGACTTGAAGCTCAATCTTTTCTTTGGCGTCATCCAACTGATATTGGGCGATGCGGGCCTCTGCTTTGGCCGCTTTTACCTTATACATACCTTCTCCCCAATGCCAGATGGGTACTTGTAATACTACACCGACATTCCACATACCTTTGAATTTCTTTTCAAATCCGTTGAAAACAGAAGGATTGGTCATCATGTAGCTACCCATCAAAGCCAATGATGGCAAGTATTCAGAACGGGTGACATTTACTTTCTGTTTGTAGATTTCCGTGGCAAGTTCCAGGCTGCGTACTTCCGGTCGTGTAGCATAAACCGTATTGAGATCAATGCCGTTGGCAGCTACCGGATCAGGTTTGAGGTCATCTTCCTTTTCATCTTTCAGGAGGATGGGAGAGGAGAGGTCCAGACCACATAGTTGACATAGTAACATTCTGGAAAGGCTCAGTCCATCTTCCACTTTGGTGAGTGTCATTTCCGCTTCGTTTACTTTTACTTTTACCGACAGACCATCTGCTTTGGTAGCGACACCTTCGGCAATCATCTTATCTACATCGCTTTCCAGTTTCTGCAATAATTTGAGATAACCTTCTGCCAACTTCTTTTTGCTGGCGAGCGATACGACTTGCCAGTAAGCCTGGTCGGTACTGAGGATTACATCTTGCAGACCACTATCATGCTGTTGGCGTGCCAGTTCTTCGGCGTATTTGGTAATCTTGTTGTAAGCGCGAATTTTCCCACCCATGTACAGAGGTTGTGTCAACGTCAGAGCACCGGCGTACATGTTGCGGGTATCTGTACGGAATGCATCAACGAGGGAGTTTCCGAGACCATTGAGAGGAGAAGCAATGTCCGCGTTGCCCAATGCTTGGATCAGTGCCATGAACTGCGGATTCTGTGTTAACTCAGGATGCTGCGTCAGTATACCTTGTATACCATTTTGCATAGCACCGCTTACTTGAGTTCCCATTGAACCTAATGCACCTTTCTGGGCATCACTCAATAGTGAAATCTCTTTTTGAGTGCGCATATATCCACCGGTGGCGGAAATGTCGGGAAGGTAATTGGTAAATGCTGCCTTTCGCTGATAATGCGCAGAGTTAATTTTCTCCTGGCTTATCAGTAGTTCTTTGTTATTGGCAATGGCCAATGAACGGCAACTATCGAGGCTTAAAACCTCTTGTGCGCAGACTGAGAAGGTCAGACATACCAACCAAGTGAAACAGAAGAACTTTCTCATCGTGTCTATACATTATTAAGGTGATTAAAACGTTGTTTTGTGACGCAACAATAATTGCATAAACAACGATGCAAATGTATAGGCTTTCAGTGAGACCTCAAAATAATTTAAACTTTTTTAGTCCAATGTAAAGGATTGCGAGCCGATAAGTGTTCCGTCAGCGAAGAGATCTACACGGTAAGTACCTGCATATAAGTATTCTTCCACGTTCCAATATACGGTTATGTTTTGTTCTTCGCCGTTGTATTCAATGTACTTCTTGATGGAATAACCCAGTTCGCGGTTCTCGTATGGGAAAGTATTCGCGGGATTTTTGGTCAATACATCATTGTCCGGTTTGGTGATACGTACGTAGATAGTACGTTCTCCTGTCTCGGCAGTTATATTCTTGACGATTGTGAATCCTATTTTGAATTTTACTACATCTTTCACTTTCTTGGCTGTTTTGTCCCGTTTGTTGACAGCCTGTATGTTGATATTGGTAGCGTCTAACTGGGCGGCAAGGGTGACTTTCTTATTCAGATTCTTTTTCTCTTCCGACAGATTGCTGATTTGGCGGGAAGCATCGTTATACTTCTGTGTCACTTGTGCAATTACCTCTTTCTGATGAGCAGTGAGGCGGTTCAATGAATCTATCTGATTGATATATCCTATCATAACCTTACGCAGAGTAGCAAGCTCATTTTTCAAGCGGCGTATTTCTGCCGCATTACTGCTTTTTACGGTACGCAATTCTTCCAGTAAACGTTGGGTTTTTAATTGTTCCTGTTCCAACAGCACAGACAGGGAGTCATTGGAAACTGTCAGTTTCAACTCATCGTACTGTTGTGCAAAACGCGTATATTCGTTTTCCAGGTCTTCCTTTTCCAGTTGGAATTCCTGTACCAGTTCTTTATTGGTTTGCTTCTCAGAGAGTAATAATACGGTAACTCCTACTAATAATACTACTAACAGGGTTCCTATGGCGATTAAATACTTATTTTTCATTCTATTTTCTAATTAATTTCTGTTCCACATTTTATTCCATTGTACCTGAGCAGAATGAACGGCGAGCATAAGAGGATACCAACGTGCTTCGGCCGGTGCCAAAGCTCCGAATTCACGGCATCGTTGAGTGGCGCGGGTGAAAGTGTACCATTTTCCACTCCAGTATCCTTTAGGGCGTTGCTTGCGATTTTGGTTATGTTGCCCAAAATTACCTCCTTGCCATATATCATTGAGTAACCATTCACCGGTTTCTATATCTTTTTGAGTATAGGGGATAGGCAACTCTTCCATGGGGAGTCCCAGATAGTTTACGGCAACAACTCCGAATACTTTAGCAGCTTTGCTTAATCCCCATTTTTGCAGTAAATCAGCAATTTCTTTAAGATCGATATTGTCTTTTTGCGTATGGAGTATGTTGGCCCAATCGCATACCTGGCGGAGTCCGATTCCCTCATTGAGGAAATGTAGTGCAGAGTGTGTCAGCACGTAGGCTACATCGAAAGATAGGGGAGGGAGAGTTACCTGGTAACCTTCTATTTCTAGATTCCGGCAAGCAGTTGTACCATGCCACCGGGCTATTTCCTGTTGGAAACTCTTGTCGGAGGAAGGAGAACTGAGCCGGGAGAGTACGCGGTGGTTTTCTATGTCTACACCATGCCAGTGTATACATGTATGTTTATGATTCTCTTCGTGTTCTCCGGTAGATTCTGTCCTTAACAGCTTGTTGGCCTTTTCATAATTCTTGGGACCTATATATAAATCAATGTCTCCGCATTGTCTGTGCAATGGATTCCGGTAATTCTGTGCCACTCCTTGTCCTTTCAGCAAAACGGGTTCTATCTGATTGGCACGATAGAGCGTGTATACCTTGGCGATTTCTTGATTCAGAATGTGATTGTTTTCTTCTATTTGCAGTAATACATTGCACCACTTTAAATAAAGTTCACGTTTCGGACGCAGTTCTTGCGGCAGAGTTTGCATACCATCGAATGTGATGCCTAGTAGGGCTTGCACTTTGGCTGATTGGTACAGCTGTGCCCAATCTGTTTGTATATTAAATAGAGTGGTATCTACAGGTGTACCCCATAGGCCTGATTGCACCAGTGCAAAAAACTGTTTTTGTATCGGAGTCATATTCTTCTGCTGAATTCACTGTTTTCTTTTCCGGGGCAAAGATAATGCAAACCAAGGGCATAAAAAATGAACTTGTTCATTTTTTATGCTGTACACTGCTTATTTTTATCTTTCCGGAGGTGAAAACTAAGACTGGTAACAGCCATCGTCGTAAAAAACGTAACCGATACCACCATTTTGCCTTCTTCAGCCACTGTGTATCCCGGCAATCCTGTGTTGTTCCGTCAGGGCGGTAGATGGTTCTTAATATTCCGATAATATCTTCCCGTTTCACTCGTTCAATGCGTGCTAGATTTCCATCTCCCAGCATCATATACTCATTTCCTTTCTTACCTATATATCTATGGATTAAATATTTTCCATTCCATTGGTAAAAAGGACAACACCAAGCAGGCAGTTCTTCTTCAGAAGAGAAGGGAACTACTTCCACCAGGTCTATTCCTCCTCTGATGAAAGGGTACATACTGTGTCCGCCAATAAGTAACTTTACTGTCTGTCCTTGTTTTAATGCCTTGGCGGCTTCGTTAAAGAAGTTGTTGGATACCACTATTTTTCGCATGTCCCAAAGATTGTTTCATAAGATAGACGGGCCGCATCCGCATCCGGCAAACAAGCTAAATGATATACAGGTACATTGGTGAGTATAGCATTCAGAACTTCACAGATGGAATCATATAAAGATTCATCATAAGAAAAGGCTGGTGGACACGAAGGATGTAACGAAGCATAGGCCTCTGCCACAGCCAGTCTTCTAATTTTATTGAACGGTGCTTGTGACAAACGGACACAGGCAGCAAGAGGATAACATTCTTTTTTATAACAAGGTGTTTTTCCGCTCCAAGGGCTACCCCATACCCATGGCTGTCCATCTGTAATGCGGACAATGGGGCTGTCATCATTCAGTAGTGTGGCTTCTTCTATATTTTCACGCCATAAGCGTGTATGTGTACTTTTTCCTGTACCGCTTTCGCCCAGAAAGAGTACCGCTTTGCCCTGACATACAATTGTGCTGGTGTGGATGGCGACCGTTTGATAAGGCACGGTCATCACGCCATAAGCCATCCAGCAGGCAAAACGTAGTAAACGCGGATCAAGGTTACCCTTTAGGTGGGCTGTACGTCCATTATTGTCTACCCATAGTTCCAGTGTTTCTCCCTCTGGAGGAGTAGAATCGAATATATACCCGTTGGCACAGGTTCCAAACCGATTTATGGTTCCGTTAATATCGATGCTGTAAAGTATCTCTTTCCAAGCTGGCATTTCACTGTCTACTAGAACGAAACGGAAAGTATCCTCATCTTTATTATTTACCTTGAATACTTCGAAGCCTGACATTCTATCCATGGTATGCATTAATGTTTCATTTTCTACCTTGATGCGATGTCCGGCAATTAAATAATCTTGTTCCATTTTCTTTATTTTTCTTTAGTATATATATTTCCGCTGTCCAGATCAAATATCCGGTCACAAAAGGCGAGTGAACTTTCACGGTGGGCTATGATGACTATGGTAAGTTCATGGTGTTGATGAGAGAGTTCTTGCAAGGCATGGTTGATTTCTTGTTCCGTTCGATGGTCTAGTGCTGAAGTTGCTTCATCGAAGAATAGTATTTCCGCTTGTTTATATAGTGCACGGGCTATTCCTATCCGTTGTTTTTGTCCGCCGGACAACCGACTGCCAAATTCGCCTAAAGGCGTATCTAATCCTTGCGGTAGATGTTCTGCCCATTCTTTGAGCTGTACCTGTTCCAAAACGTTCATCACTTTTTTGTAATCCACCTGCACCTGTCCCAGGGCTATATTGGTGGCAAGAGTACCCTCTGTTATAAAAATCTCTTGTGGTACATAACCTGCCACTTTATACCATTCTTCCCGATTGTTAACTGTTAACCGTTTTCCGTCTATACGAATTTCCCCACTAATAGGTTCCAGGAATCCAAGCATCAGATTAAATAAAGTGGATTTGCCTGATCCGCTCGTACCTTGTATGCCTACGCATTCACCACGTTTGATATTCAAATTCAGGTCTCTAAAAAGTATATGGCCATCCGGAAAAGCAAAACTTACACCACACAATTCAATACCTTGCCTGAAGGTGAAGGGAGATTCCGTTTCCATCTCTTTTTGCGGTATATCAGCAATTCCTTCGGCTACTATTTCTAGTGTGTGCGAGGCGTTCTGGAGTGTCCCCCAACTATTCAAGATGTTTCGTATGGCAGGTAGCAGCCGGAAGGCTGCAACAGCAAATACGCCGCTCATCAGTCCAAGGTCTCCACGTCCTGCACCTATCAATAATGCTAATCCGCAGACTATAGCTATTTCCGATAAAAATAACGGGAAAAGTTGGTATATTTCCATTCGCAAGCGATTTCGTGTTATAGATTCTATGCCTTGGTCGAAGAAGGAAATTGTGGTATGGAAAGCATGTGCTACTTCTAGTTCTGCAAAGCCACGAAAGGCTTCCACTACTGTTCGTAACTGCTTTCGGCGTGCTTCCAGTTCCTCTGTGCCGTAACGACGTAGACGTTTTCGTACTAATCCTACATATCCTCCGGCCAGTGGCAGGAATGCGGCACAGAGTAAAAGTCCTGCAATTGGTTCCCATATTACAAGTGCCGATACCATCAGTAGTACAAGCACCGAATCACTCACTATGCGAAAGACGGGGGCCAATACGCATAAACTGAATGTGTAACACACATAATTCACTTCGTGCCCCAGTTGCAGGCTACTCGTACCTTTCAGGAAAAGTAGTCCCCGGCGATAGTAATTCACAAACATTCTTCGGCTAAAATCTCGGTATATATCTAGTAGAAAACGGCTTTGCATACGTGCCAGTAATATAACCAGCCCATTTTTTAGCATTACAAATAATAAAATTATACAGCATAGTGTCAGCATTTTCTCACGGCTACCATCGGGTTCCAGTATAGCCAGTAATACAGGGATCAGTGCAGCTACGCCTGCAAAATCGAGCAAAGCACGTAGCAGTACCACAAACATGACTGCTACACTACGTTTTTGCTGGCGTTCCGATAATAGTTTATATATCTTTTTAATCATAGTTGTAACAGGGCATAGTTTTGAAATAAATCCAACCACATCCCATAGCTAGTGATAGCAAGAAGATTCCTGATAGAATTTTTATTTTCGAGGGAGAAACTGGACTAAGTGGAACAGTGGCAGGTTCAATGACAGCAAACACAGGGCGTTTCTTATATACCCTGATTTTGGCAAATTGCAATTGCTGTAATGTTTCGGTGTATTCTTTATAGGCAATATCTTTGGCTATTTGTAAATTGTATAACTCTTTTTGGTAAAGTTTGAGTGATAAGGATTGGTTGGCATCTGCGAAATGGGCATAAGTTTCTTGTGCCTCATAATATCTTTTGCGTGCTTGTTGATAGAGGTTTTCTGCATGCTCCAGATTTATACGTTCTTTTTTAGTACGGTAATCTGAGACAAATTTTTGTAATTTAGCCATTACGCTATCCGCTACTGTTGCAGAAACAAGAGGATCCTGCATACGTATATGTAAAGTAACTGTTCTTTTTTTCTTATCTACATCCACATTGATTCTACTATTGATTGCGGCAGCTATAGCAATTTCGCGTTTGGAGAGATGGAAAACGTCTATGGTTTCGCCATGTTGGTGACTAGTAGGTCGTAGGTTGCTGGTATCGTTTGTCTCTTTTTCGCTAAAAATGGTGATTGGGAAGCTAATGATTTGTAATATGCCAACACGGATAGTATTCCACCAAGGTGGACGTTGGTGTGTGGACATATATTCGGATAGCGTTAATGTACCTAGTTCTTTATTGTTGGATAGTGTTATGGGTATGTCAAATAGTGATAGAAGGAAAGGGGTAGAACTAACAACCTCTGGATATAGGCTTGGAATGATAGCATCTTGTATCTTTTTGCCTCCGATACTCACTTCTGATGAGTAGCCTTCGTCTGTATCTACTTTTCCTGATGTACTTTCGGGTACAGTGTAAATGCTCGTTTCATATTCCTTGGGGATACTGATAACGATAAGTATTCCGATGAGAAGTCCTGCCATACTTGTTTTAAATAAAAACATCCTGGCATCCCATAATTTAGATAGTAAGAGTATATAGTCCGTTTGGGTGGGATCGAGCATTTCTCTTTTCATAAATAATAATCAGAAAATTAGGCTGGGTGATTAAAAAAGGTGAGGCATAAGCCTCACCTTTCTGATAAGTAGCATTATTTAAGAGTAGTTCGATGAACTTATCTTGGTTAAGGATTATTCTTTAGTAATGCTTAAGAATGTGATATTTGCAGCATTCAACTTCAAAGTGTTGTCAGTAAAGGTTCTTACATCCTGATTTGGATTGATGAATAACTTCACATACTTAGTGTCGCTACCAAATGTATCTGAGGAACTTATGCCAGAAGCAATAGTAAATGCTTGCTTGAACTTAATTTCTTTTAGGTAAGCTTCACCCGCACCACCGGAACAGCCTTTTAAAATATCTTCATCAAATGAAGTGGCTTCCATGAAGTTTACATATCTCAAAGCTGTGCAACCTTCGAATGCTTCAAAAGGAATAGTTGCAGCACCTACGTGTAGAATCTTCTTGTTGTCCTCTGTTGCATCATCTATACCATAAAGTGCAGTACATCCCTTGAAAGCTTGTTGGCCGAGCGTAGTTGTAAGAGATAGGTCCATAATCTTCAATGATGTACAATTTAAGAATGCTTGGCTTCCTACAGAAGTTGGCTGAACTTGTTCTCCATCTTTAAGAATATCAGTCAGGTTAGTACATCCACTAAATGCATCAGCAGGAATAACAGTGTTCTTAATATTGATTTCTGTTAATGCTGTACAGCCTTTGAATGCGGCAGCACCATCTTCACGGAATTCGATAGCCCCATTGATAGTTGTCAATGCATTACAACCATTGAATGAGCTGGCACCTACCAGTAGACCATCTTTAACTGTTACTTCTTTTAAGTTGGTGTAGCCGCTAAGATTCAGACCTTTACCTGGGAAAGCTGCACTCATTTGGTCAACGCCAGACATATCCAAAGTTTCGAGGGCTGCATTCAGAATGATAGGATTGATCGTTTCGTCAGCAAATTTGTATGCCGGAAGAATTACATTCTTTAATGTAGTTCCTTCAAATGCATCTTTTGCAATTGTAGTTACTTTGGGGAGATTGATAGTTTCTAAACTAGCCAAGCTTTTGAAAGTTGCTGCCGGAATAGTGGTATTCTCTGTTAATGTGATTGACTTTGCATTTGTAAAACTTACCAATGTAGTCAATTCATCAGCTGTTAATTCTACTTTAGAGATGATCTTTTCGAATTCAGTAAGTTCGCATGGAGCGTTATTCCACATAACTTTGCCATTCTCATTAAAGATCTGAGAGAATGTTCCTTTGTTTACAATCAGCGTACGGTTATTACTGTTGTTATTTGTTACTAAGTAATCGAAGTCGTTGATGTCTAATGTAGTGGCATCTCCACCAATAAACTTATTGTTCATAGTAGAAGGCCAGTTAGTGCTGGTTTCAACTGTTTTAGAAAGAACAATATTCTTAAAAGTAAAGGTCATAGCCATTGTTTCTTTAACGTTGGCCTCCTGAAAGGCTTTACGATCTACTTTGTTGATAGCCATGTATGCGAGGTTGCCATCTACAAAGTCAAGACCTGTGGGATTATTCAGCTGCAGGGTTATGCTTGTGGCAGCACCTGTAACATCTGTACCCATATCAGTGATATCATCACCATCTGCCTTTACTAGTTTAGATTCTTCCGGTTTTTCGCTATTATAGAGATAGTGAGCTGTAGAACCATAATCTAAGTAAGAGGGGGTAATATCTTCTGCATCATCAGTATCACCATCTTCATTTTCGTCATATCCTTTTGCTTCCAATTTAATACTCTGAAGAGCACCAAAAATACTAGCATATTCTTCATCAACTCCCTGAGTTCTGAATACTACTGCAGTAAACGGACGTACGAATTTCAAATCAATTTTCTCACCTACTGCATCGTAAGAGTTTTCTTTAACGGCTTTAGTAAGAGAGAGCATCATTATTTTCTCTGTAACATCTTTCCCGTCAAGAGTCTGTTGATTTTGGTTAGTTAATTCAGGAAGAGCAGAGAACTCATACACACCAGTAGCCTTCTCTTTTTCAAAAGTGACAGTAGAAGGATAAGTGGCTATGAATTGTGATTTATACTGTTCGTTAGTAGGATCGGCCCAATCATATGTTCCTGGCTCATGTTGGAAATTCAAAATGTTATCATCTTGATAAGCAGTAAATACACCATTAGCTTTGGATTGTGTAGCTTTGTACATAGCCTTATTAGCAGGTACCCAACTTGTGGTATTATTACCTATATTCATACCTGTAGCTGTCGTATTTGTACTCCAAATACTAATCTTATCCGTTTCTGCATACCAGAAGAAATTATGTATTCCTGAAACGTCATCGTATGCCAAATCTCCTCTTGTAGTCGGTGTTTCTACTAATGCACCTTCAAAAGAGATTCCTTTGGTAGCTTCTTTTTGTCCGGAGATTGAATCCAGTTCGTTCTCTGCACAACTTGCAGCTAAGGCTAATATGCCTGCGCAAAATAAAATTTTTTTCATCTGCATTTTTTTTAATTTTTTTTATTTAGACTGTTTTGTTTATAATGCTTAGATGCACGAAACAACAAGGATAAGTATTGTTACTGTCTGAAACAGGGTATATCATTGTTTGAATCGTGCGTATAGAAGCCATTATAAAAATTGTTTCATTGAAGTAGTATTACCTAAAATGGATCTTCACCACCACCAGGTACATCGCCGCTTGGTCCAAAACCTGCTTCTACTTCCACTTCCAGGACTTCCACTTCTGGAGCCTCATACTTCATTTCCTTTTCTACTTTCATACTTACAAATAATTTAATTGTTAATAATATCAATATGTTATTCTCATCATTCTATAACCGGATTTATTCTTGCAGAACTTTACTATCCCTACTTTATAAATAAGCATAGTAAACCGCCTTTTCAGCCTGCAAAGTAAGAAACAAATTTCCTAAATATACCTTGATTGTATTCTGCTGAATATCTGCATATTACCATCAATATAGAAAGAGAAAAGTAAGAAGAAAAGAATTTTCAAATGAAAGAAAAAGATAAACGATAAGTCTGATATACAATCATTTATAGTGCTAATGATAAATTGAAAATTTTATCTATTTATGCATATTGACACTCCTTTATGACACTATACTGCATAAGAAATGACTAATTTAATTCACTGATTTACAATCAATAGCTGTTTTATTAAATAGAGAAAAGTCCACTGGCAAGCATAGGAATAGCACCATTATCAGACACCAGTAACAAAAAAGAAGCTTACAATCAACCGCTCAATAACCTCATGTTTTCTACCTGACACATGTCCTGAGAAACCCTAAATGTATTAAGCAAAAAAAGGAGCGGATTCTATGCCCGCTCCCTTATGGAATGATGACTCAATAACAATATCACATTTTTTCTGCAATAATCAGTTCCCAGCCCTTGAACACCAGCGTGATGAGTTCCAGTTTCGTCCCACCTTTGGTGCGAAGCACCTTTTCGTCCGCTGCATAACGCACCAGCTGTTCAGCGGCTTCCTTCTTCAAGGAAGCAATCTCTCCCTCCGAAGCATCACGTTTGGCATATTTCACTTCTACAATATAGCTATAGGCAATATCGGGTTGATGCAGTAAATCCGGCATCATGTAGAAATCGGCATAACCTTTGGAAGATTCGTGTTCGGGAAAAAGAACATATCCCTGCGTCAGTCCTAAATAAGCCAACAGAAAGCCTTTGATATGGGCCTCTCCGTCTATGAACTCGCGAATGGCACTTTGACGTTCCAATTCGCGGGCAAAGAAACGGAAGACGGCCTCCCATTCGCCACGAAGAGCCATTCCTTTCACCAGGCCGGAAAAAGAAGAAAGGTCCAGATCAAACATTTTTGCTTCGCGATAAGCTTCTACCAGATAAGTATAGAGCTGTTCGCGTACAGTCAGGTTCGGAATACCAAGAATGGCACTACCAAAATCGGTACCTTGTATGGATAGCATTCCAAAATAGAACAGCAGGCTTTTGAAGTTCTCCGTATCAGTCAACTTTTCAGCCGGAAAAGAAGTGGAGATCTGTGCTGTGATGCTACCTTCCGTTACAATCTGCTGGATGACGGAAGCGTTCACACCGAATGTCTTATCTATCCGTATCAGATGACGGAGCTTACTGTAATCCGTACGGATATTGTTGTCAACCATTGTCTCTGGGGGTAATTGCTGTTGCAGATAACTATTCAGGAAATAAAGTGTCATGTCCGAATTGAACATCCGTTCTTCCAATTTGCGGGAAGAGAAGCAGTAATTATCATACCACGGCTTCATCAGTTCCACCAACTCGTCCACCGTAACATCTGCCGGAAGTGCGTTTTCATCTTTGTAATAGGTAATCATCTCCCGTACTTCATCTTCGCTGAAACCGATGATGTCATTAAATTGCGGCATCATACTGATATTCGTGCCGATATTGAAACCGCTCGTCACGTCATCCATCGTAATGGGACTCACTCCCGTGATGAAAAGACGCTCCACGGCAGCACCGGCATTGGAAGTGGAATCTTTAATATTGTTGAAGAAACCACGGATAAAACCCTCACCATGTGTCTTTTCCCGATAACGCTCCTGCCCATAAGAAGAAAGGATGGTATTGGTAAAGTTATCATATTCGTCAATCAACAGGTAAATGCGCGGGCAGTTCGTACGGCTGACGTATTCCTTAAGAGCAGACAACATCTGTCTCGGATTGGTCTCATCAGGATTGACAACCTTCCAAATATCACTGCCCAACAGGTGCTCGTATTTCAGGATGAAATTCTTCATTACCATGCAGCAATACTCGCAGAACGAACGCTCCACATCCTCCAACTTCGAACTGATTGCAGAGAAGTTGAATCGCAAAACCATGTACTTGTTGTGCTCTTCCGTAGGATGCTTGCCTATATACAATTCTCCGAATATCTCTTCAAAACTATCCGCATAATCAATACTATAATACGTTTCCAACATGGCCAGAAACAGTGACTTACCGAACCGTCGCGGACGTATGAGGAACAGATAGGACGGCTGGCGCTCTATCATTTCGATATAACGGCTCTTGTCCACATAATAATAGTTTTTCCGCATAATGCGGGGAAAGTCCGATATTCCATAAGGTAATGCTTTCATAACTGCCTGCTTTTAATATTGCACAAAGCAAAGGTAATAAAAATGATTGCAAATTCCACGAAGACCTTGAAATAGTTACAATCGGACACCGTTATTTACCACATACTCCGAAGATCGTATCATGAGAAAGGTGCGCAGCATCAGCATCAGGCAGACAAGCCAGATGATAAACCGGTACCGCAGAAAGCAGGGAACTCAAAGTATCACTGATGTAATCATACAATTCATCGCTGTAAGCAAAGTCAGGCGGACACGAAGGATGCAACGCGCCGTATCCTTGAACCACACTGAGTTTCTTAATCTGGTTAAATGGAGCCTGAGATAAGCGTACGCAAGCCGCCAACGGATAACTTTCATTTTTGTAACAAGGTGTTTTTCCACTCCATGGACTACCATATATCCATGGTTCTCCGTCTATGATGCGAAGAATAGGACTGTCATCATTCAGCAGAACAGCGCCTTGTATGTTTTCGCGCCACAAACGGGTGTGAGTACTCTTACCCGTACCACTCTCTCCCAAAAAGAGAATCGCCTTACTCTGGCATACAATAGTACTGGTATGAATTGCTACCGTTTTAAAAGGTGCTGTTGCCACTCCATAGGCAATCCAGCATGCAAATCGAAGCAGCCGCAGGTTATAATTTCCCTTGAAATTCACCACCTGCTTATCTTCGCTCAGCCAAAGCTCAAGTGTTCCACCTTCAGGAGGCAGCATTACAAAGAGAAAGCCATTGCGATATTGGCCGAAGTGGCTGACAATGCCATCTATTTCATTCGTGTATAACATTTTTTTAAAGAAAGGTGTATCTGCGTTAGATTCTACAAAGTGACAAAGAGGCTCATCGTCTGCCTCCACCTTAAATGGGGTGAATCCTGTCAATGCACCTATTGCCGCAACCAATCCATTCCCTTCCACCCGGATACGATGTCCGGCTATCAAATAATCCTGTTCCATTTCTTTTATTCCTTATTGTTATATACTATATCGCATGTATCCAGATCGAATATCCGGTCGCAGAAAGCCAGTGAGCTTTCACGGTGGGCTATGACAACCAATGTCAGTTCACGGTGACGCAAGGAGAGTGTTTCCAGAGCATGATTAATTTCCTGTTCCGTCTTATTATCCAAAGCGGAAGTGGCTTCATCAAAGAACAAGACTTCAGCTTCCTTGTAAAGTGCCCGTGCAATACCAATTCTTTGTTTTTGACCACCGGACAGCCGACTACCATATTCACCTAACGGGGTGTCCAATCCTTGTGGTAATTCATCTACCCATTCCTTCAGTTGCACTTGCTCCAGAACCTGCATCACCTTTGTAAGGTCAACTTGCGATTGCCCAAGTGCAATGTTATCAGCGAGTGTACCTTCTATTATAAATATTTCCTGCGGTACGTACCCCACCAGTTTATGCCACTCACTTCGGTTAGTAGAAGTCAGTTTCCTGCCATCTATAAGTATCTCGCCGGAAGTAGGTGGGAAGAAGCCGAGCATCAGGTTAAAGAGGGTTGATTTGCCAGTTCCACTTGCTCCCCGTATTCCGATACGTTCACCGCAACTAATATTTAGATTTAAACCATTGAACAACATGTCTCCGTCGGGGAAAGCGAAACCGAGTCCGCGTAATTCAAGTGTATACTTAAATGTAAACGATGTACCTTCCGATGCACCCTCTTCCTGCCGCCGACCGCCTTGCACATCTTGCTGTGCTTCATTGTTGATGCCTTCTTCCACCACCGCTATGGTATGCGAAGCGTTCTGTAGTGTCACCCAACTGTTCAACAGGCTTCTTACGGCAGGAATCAGTCTGAAAGCAGCTACTGCAAATACACCACTCACCAATCCCAGGTCACCGCTTCCCGTACCAATCAGCAATGCCAGTCCCACTACCACCGCCACTTCCGAGAGGAAGGACGGAAAAAGTTGGTACACTTCTGTGCGCAGACGGTTACGGACAATAAATTCCAGACCTTGGTCAAAAGAAGTAAGCGAAGTATGAAAGGCTTGTGCAATTTCCAATTCCGCATATCCCCGGAAAGCCTCCACCACTGTGCGGCTCTGCTTGCGGCGTGCTTCCAATTCCTCCATGCCGTAACGGCGCAGACGCTTCCGTACCAAACCCACATACAGAGCGGCCAGAGGAATAAAGGAAGCACAAAGCAAAAGTCCGGCAAGCGGTTCCCAGACGACAAGAGCCGATACCATCAACAGTACCAGCACTGCTTCTCCCGCCATACGAAAGACCGGAGCCAGCACACACAAACTGAATGTATAACAAACATAGTTTACCTCGTGTCCCAGTTGTACGCTACTCTTCCTTTTCAGGAAAAGCAGTCCGCGATGATAGTAATTGGCAAACATCCGTCTGCTGAATTCACGGTAGATTTCCAGTTGATAATTGCTTTGTACACGTGCCAGGAGCGTAACCAAAGCATTCTTCAATAAAACAAATAGCAATACGGCACCACACAACGTCAGCATCCTTCCCCGTCCGCCATCCTGCTTTACCACTACCAGCAATATAGGTATCAGTGCCGCTACTCCGGCAAAATCAAGGATAGCACGCAGCAATACCGAAAAAGCCACCCAAATGCTTCGTTTGCGTTGCCTTTCAGGTAGCAATTGAATTATTTCTTTAATCATTGGCTTTCATCCGTATACAAACTATCCTTTTTCATGTTTCTCATGAAATCCTTTACGAATAGAATCCATGCGACACTTCCTCCACCAAATAAAAGAATACATCCTATAAAAATCAGCACTTTATTGGGTTTTGAGGAGTTAAGAGGAACCTGTGCTGGTTGAATGATGGCATTTATAGGAGTAACTTTTTCCACTTTAGCTTTGGCAACGAGGACTTGCTGTTCCATTTGATTGTAAGTGGAATGAGCCAGATTCATTTCATTCTGTAATCGGATCAATTCTGCGCGAGAAGTCTGTATCACTAACTTTTGGTTGACATCTGCATAGTTAGCATATTGAATTTGCGCTTCATGGTATTTTGTTTGCGCTTCATTACGAAGTTGTTCAGTATAGTTCAAAATCCTACGTGCCTTGCTTGTTCTGTATTCTGTGACATACTCTTGCAGGCATGCTTGCACTGTATCTACTACAGTGGCAGCAACCAGCGGATTCTGCATGGTGACAGATATGGTCACCACTCTTTTTTTTTGGTCTATCTCGACAGCTATTCTGGAAGCAATAGCACCGGCTATACCTATCTCTTCACGAGTCAATCGGAAGATATCTGTTTTTGTATTTTTCTTTTTTCCTTCCTCTTTCGGTGCGCTCCTGAATAAAGACAGGAGTCGGTTCATTAATCTGAACGGTGCTGAAGCAACAGCATTCCACCACGGTGTTTTCTGCCGTTCCTTTACATATTGGGCAAGAGTTATTGCAGCAGTATCTTTTTGTTCGTGTACTTTTACCTCAAAAAGCCGAATAAGAAATGGGGTAGAATTAACAATGATAGGATATAGGGATGGATATATGGCATCCCTATCAGCAGTAGAAGAGTTTACATTGACATCCGTCATGGCAACCAGTGCATTTATACCCAAAGACGAACTTTTACGGGCATTTTCTGGAGCTATAAGAATCTTAGCTGTATATTCCTTTGGGATACTAATACCTATAATTATCCCGATAACGGCTCCAATGCCACAAGTCATCAGAAACAATTTTCTGGATATCCACACTTTTCTGTACAATATCCGCCAATCCATTTCCGCTTTTCCGGAACGCAGTATTTTGTTTTCATCGTTTGAAATGTTACGATTCATTTGCATAGACAATGAATATTAAAAAAGAGATTCTTGTATTTATTCGTATCAACAATTCTTTTTTTGCAGACACTTAGAGACTGAAATATTGAGAAGAAAAACGGAGAAGCAATGCCCCTCCGTCTTTTCTATATTAAGATTGGATAAAAAGATAGACTTAAAATCCAGCTTCTGTAACTGTAGCTGTAACAGCGGTTATATTACCTTGGAATACTGAAACCCCAACAACCTTATTATCAACTTTTGTGGCGTATAGTTTGCCTTCATTTAGAATCTTACCATAGTTGTCTATTGAAGTCATTGTTACATTAACGTCACTTATTGCATTACCTGCTGTCAATATTGCATCTTCATTGTTAGTAATGGTAGCGGAAGTATTGTCAGAGGCTCCTACAGTAACATCTCCTAAAATAGTGCCGGAATTCACCAGCTTACCCAAGACGCTTATCGTAGCAACTGTTGTAGCATCTATTTTTCCGAACTTAACATTTTTAGCAACAGACAATGTAGCTTCTTCAGCAATAGTAAGATTGACAGTAGCTGTTGCCAGTTGTTGTGCTGTAACAGATGAGTTGTTGATGGCACTAGTACCATTTACAATAATATTTGTAATATTTGTAAAACCAGCAGCAACACCATTCAAGTCAATAGTAGCATCTTCCATAATCAGGTTTGTGATGGTGGTAGCTGCGTCTACTTTATCTATTGCAGCTTTATTCCAGCTTCCACTGATAGTAGCACTGTTTACTTCGTTGATATCTTTTAATGCATCCAAGCTAGAAGCTGCAGTGATGGCTACACTGGTAACACCCTGAGTGTTAGCAATCAAAGCCGTAGTAGTAGCATGACCTGCATTATCTACAAATACATCCTTTACAGCTGCTAAAGTGATTATGGCTGCTGCATTATTATTAGTGATGATTGATGCAGCGGTGCCTAAACACTGAACTTTACAGTTCTCCCCTAAAACGATATCTTTAACATTCTCAAGTGCTTTACTATCCGCAACAGTCAGCAGATTATTATTGGTTATCTTACCACTATTAGTTACATTATTCACGATAGCCAAAGTACCATTATTTATAATTTCGGATTTGGCAGCAAGATCTGGAGTAACTTCTCCTAATTCTAATTTACCATTAACCACTATTACACCATTGTTGACAAGTGTAGAGATACCGTAGTTTTTAGGTGTACCTTTCCAAGTAGCATAGTCGGAAACGCTTGCTTTGCTACTTACCATTCCCGAAACGGTTACCGTACCCTCATTAGTCAAACTCTCAATAAATGATTTTCCATCCAGGTTCAATGTCGTTCCTGCTGCAACTTCCAATGCTCCGACATATGAATCTTGAGCTAATTTAAATTCAGCATCTTCTTTCTCAAGGATTAACTTGTGGCTATTGGCATCCACATAAATAGAGAATGCAGGAATATCGGTTGTTTCGGTTAACGTGACGTCTGCTTGTAAAGCAAATGTAGCAGCATGGTTTGTGTAATATGCATTGCCTTGGATAAATTTCACTGCGTATTCCCAATCTTTCTTGCTGAAAATCTTGAATTCTGCAGGATATTCAAATGTACTCATTTCATAAGTATTGGTTTTGAACACATCTCTATTGAATTTAACAGCAGAATTTCCAGGATTTGCCTTTGTTTCAAATACCCCTTGGTTGGTATATACTTTCATTGTCAAATCATTTTGGTTGTATGAGCCTGCGGGGAACAACATACGAATTTCTTGAGATGCACCGGCAGCGATAACCATATCAGGCAATGTAATTGACACCATATTGTTAGCTGCCGTTATGGCAGTTTCATAGAGATCAATATCAGCACTTCTCATGGTTTCGACTTTCTCTCCAATTACATTTTTTAGGTCCGCATTATCAGATACAACAACACTACCAAATATACTTGTTACGGTATTAATATCCCCACCCAGTTTAAATCCAGCTGCAGAATAAACCTCAATCTTAGAAACCTTAACTTCTTCACTACTGGTGTTTTTTAATGTTGGAGCAAAACCTGAATACAAAGAAGTAAATTGTACAGGAATTGTATTATTGGCTTCGTAAGCAATACCTCCTTTAATCTTAATGAGTGGAGACACAAAGAAGTTATTAGCAGTTAAGTGTGCATAAGGTTTTTCTGCATTGAGTTCTTGTGAGACAGGAAAGTTGACAGTAATCTTTCTCCCCTTGGTCATATCTGTTTGATATCCATGATAGAAAACATAAGTGCCCTCATATACAGCAGTATTTGTCTTGAAGTTAGCAGACTCTACGGGAGTGGTAATTGTTTCCACTGGAGTGAAAGGGTAATTAGTAACAATATTATTGTATTCCGGAGTGCCTTCTACTTTCGCATCAACCATACATGCCCCTAATACATCAGAGGCTTCCCATTTGTATTTTCCACTTTCCCAAACAGTTCTAGTAGAAGCATCACCAATAGTGTATTCTCCCATATCAGCTCCCAACATCACGTTTACCTTCGCTCTATCCGCAAAGTTATTTTCCGGTGCACTAATAAACTCTTCATTGGTACAAGCAACGAATAAAGTAGCAGCGCACATCGTAAACAAGAATTTTGTTTTCATCTTTTTGAATCTTTTTAGTTTATTAATTTACTATTCTAATCTTAAGCTTGGCTACATAGGCTCATCCGTAGTACCACCAGCAGGAACACTTGCAGCGAATCCCAATTCTACAACCACCTCCAGAACTTCCACTTCCGGAGCTTCATACTTCATTTCCTTTTCTACTTTCATAATCATAAAATTTAAATTGTTAGTAATATTAAAATGTATCTTCATTATTAACTAGTAATGCACCTCTTTTACTATTAAAAGAATCAAGACCGTTCTTACAATCCTGCAAATATTTCTATAAAAAAGCTCAGTAAAAGCTCCTTTCAGCCTGCAAAGTAAGAAACAAATTTCCTAAATATATTTGAGTGATATTTTATTGATTATCTGACTGTTATGTACTTAGGAGAAACCTTTTAAAATAAAAGAAAAGAATTTTTTATAATCAAAAAGAATGAATCAATATATTAGCACACAGCTTATTACATATTTAGTAGAAAACATCTTATTTTAGTCCTCTGCATATATTGACACCTCTTTCTTGCACCTTATAGAATAAGAGCACACGATAGTAATTCTCTTATTTTCAATAAGAAACGGATTTTATAAATGACAAGAAACTCACTTTTTTAATAGTAATGACACCATTTTTAGGCACTAACAACAAGAAATGCATTTACAAAGAACCATCGAACACACTCAGTGAAGCCATGTAGCTATACCACCTCCCTTCCTCGTAATAACTTGGCGCTGAATTAGCGAATATTAATTCGTCCCCTTATGGAGAACATTGCGTCCCCTTATGGAGAACATTGCGTTCCCTTATAAGGAACATTGCGTCCCGCTATAAGGGGACGAATTAATACTCGCATAAAGAAAGATTGCCACCTTAATAGATGGAAGATAATCACTGATAAAAAACAATTAAATCTGTTATAGACTCTTTTTTTATATTATAGTATATAATTTTCAAGAGAATGTTTACCTTTGCATTTCTTGAAACACTAATTTAACGTTTGTCACTATGAAAATTAAAGAGAATTATAAAGTTCGGGAGATTGCAGGTGAGAACCTGATCGTCGAGCAAGGAAAGTCCCAGTCTGATATGACTAAAGTAATTTCACTTAATAATACAGCACTGCTTCTTTGGAAAGAATTGCAAGGAAGAGAATTTTCTTTGGAAGATGCTGCAGAGGTATTAATGAATCATTACGGCATATCCAAAGATCAAGCCTTAGTTGATACCCAAAAGTGGGTGGATGCTTTAAGTAACTGTGGAATCATAGGATAGTTCTTTCCTGTTACATTTGCCGGAGAAATATTAATAGTTTGCTATAACTCATTGCATATAATGAGATAGTATTATAATCAGATAAATTAGATTATTCTGTTTTGGTACACTCTTTTTTGTATTGAAAATAGCAGATGCAT
Organism: Bacteroides sp. AF39-11AC; assembly: GCF_003474285.1. Classification (NCBI taxonomy): domain Bacteria; kingdom Pseudomonadati; phylum Bacteroidota; class Bacteroidia; order Bacteroidales; family Bacteroidaceae; genus Bacteroides; species Bacteroides sp. AF39-11AC. Next base: position 140,236 of record NZ_QROH01000004.1, read on the forward strand.
TCTTTGTATATATACCTGAGGTTAACATTGAAGAGAAATTCTCTTACCGAATAGGCGTGATATAGACCTCTTAAGCTCTATGTATCATGAGAAAACACCAAAAACAAATTTCCTAAATTCAAAAGAATTCGTTATTTTTTTATCTTTTCGGGTAAAAATATGGCAAATTCTCCTTTATCGTGAAAACACATCTCTATTCTACACGCTTTTGCGAGCCAAAGGTAGATATTTTATTGACATCTGCAAACAAAATAAAGCTTTTTTTTTATGCTTTTCAACGAAAATGCATAAATACAAACTTTTTTATAGCTTTCTTATATATTCTTATTGAAAATAAGATGGGCACTCTTTGTTTATATATCACTATAATCTTGATAATTATGGAACAATTACCACTAAACTGAAAGGAAGAAAAAGAAATGAAAATTAGATTCAATCTAAAGCAGGTCAGTGAAAAGAATAAACTGACGCAAATAATGCTTGTGACAACTATCAATAAACGGAGAATCAGGGTTTATACCAAACTCCGTGTAGAGCCACAGTATTGGAACCATGAAACATATCGATGCTATCAGAATGGAGGCTTGAACATACGGGAGAGGCTTCGGTTGAAATATATTAATGAACAAATTGATAATTTAGTAACGTCTTTATGCGAAATGGACGAACAACTCGCTATGAAAGGCGAGTACTTGTCGGCTGCTGTTGTCCGGCAAATCGTTGATAAAAACCTGCAGAAGGAACAACTTTTGCAAAATCCTATTGCTTGTCTGAGAAGATTGGTTGGCGAGTATGAAAAGAATGTAAATCGCAAAGGGAAACGTGGCATCGAAAGTACCAAGGCTACCTACCTCACTGCTTTAGGGCGTCTGGAAGATTACGACAAGCAACGGAAAGTGCCGATCGGTTCGTTCGACGACTTCAATAAAAAGTTCTTTGTGGATTTCACCAACTACCTTTACGGGTACAGTTATGGGAAAACCGGAAAGCATTATACTCAGAATACAATCATCAATACGCTGAAAGTAATCAAGAATCTGTTGCATCGTGCTTATGACAGCGAGATGACAACCAACAACTATTTCTTGAAAGTTCAGACTACACTGCCTGCTGATTCGAGTGAACAGATTTATCTGCAAGAGAAGGAGATCCAGAAGCTTTCTTTGGCAAAGACAGAGAGTGACCAGGAGCGTGAGGTAAGGGATGCTTTTATTATTGCCTGTTATACAGCATTAAGGATTAGTGATATACAGCAGTTGAATAAAGCAACCGTACGGAAGGGAGTAATATCGCTCTACCAGAAAAAGACGAAAGAGCTGGTTGAAATTCCGATATTGAAGGAAATAGCGCCACTGATTGAACACTATCAGCAGATTGGCTTTCCGGTTATAGATAAGGTGAAGGCCAACAAAATCATTAAGGTTCTTGCTGCGCGATGCGGTATTAATGAGGCTGTTAGCCGTAAGGAGTACCGTGGTGGAGAAACTACCATCGTGACAATTCCGAAATACGAATTGATAAGCTTCCATACGGCCAGAAGAAGTTGTGTGACCAATCTTTATAAACGTGGCTATCCGATTAACTACGTGATGTCGCTTTCCGGACATCGTTCTTTCCAAGCATTTCAGCGCTATATGAGAGCATCGAGTAAAGAACTGATGACTGATTTCGTCCGGTTACTGAAAAAAGAAAAAGCTATCCTAGCTTAGAGTCTTAAGAAAAAGAGTGCCCTTTTACACATACATGTGTATGTCTTGCTCCGTACCAAGTCCATGTCAAGTCCGTACCAGCTCCATGTAGAGGTACTTTTATACGGAGCAAGTACGGATTTGGTATGGACTTGACTCGGTCCAGGTACGGTTTGGTTCCCTTCATGCGTTAGTTGATTATTATCGAGAGTCTTCTCTCCAAGAGTCACCGAAGGAATTATTTACTTAGCTGTAAATAAGATTTTTATTGCCGGTGTCTGATAATGGTGCTAACTCCATTTGTAGCAATAGGGGTTTTCTCGTTTGGCCACCTCGTTATGTTTTGATAATAAGCATGTTACCATATTATATTGCTATATAATATGGTGCCAGAATAAAGTGCCAATATATATAAATAGTTTGGACTGCCATTAACTATCAATGGCACAACTACTTAATTACTAAACCTATACATCGTTTAATACTATTTCCCGGAAATTCTATTCCTTCCCTATTTTCTCCTCTTACTTATTATTAGTATCCAGATATTCAACGAAATACACTAAAAATATATTTAGGAAATTTGTTTCTTACTTTGCAGGCTGAAAAAGCGGTTTGCTCGTCTTTTTATAGAAAGATTTGCAAGGCTATTACCAAGGATGACTTGATTCTTTTGATAGCCAGAGATGCATATTACCAGTTAATAATGAAGAGATTTTTAATATTACTAACAATTTAAATTTTATGATTATGAAAGTAGAAAAGGAAATG
>NZ_QROH01000004.1:142704-679050 GCF_003474285.1 Bacteroides sp. AF39-11AC
AACAATTTAAATTTTATGATTATGAAAGTAGAAAAGGAAATGAAGTATGAAGCCCCAGAAGTGGAGGTTTTAGAGGTAGAAGTAGAATTGGGATTTGCAGCATCGCCTGAAAAGCCTGAAATACCTGAATGGTAACTAGAACTAATAACTAAATGTTTTATTAATCAAATAATTAAGATGAAAACAAGGTATATCTTAGCTTCTTTAAGTTTAGTGGGTTTGTTTGCTTCTTGCCAGAATGAGGAATTCGTGGCTGAACAAACAAGCAATGTGTTAAAAGGGCGCCCTACAGTGAATTTGACTTTAGAGAAAGGCGTAAATACCCGTTTGGTTGTAGGTGATAATGATGCTGTTGGATACAATAGTACTGATGAATTAGGTGCTGTTATTGTAGATGGGCAGACTCTATGGTCAATAAAAGCTGGTCATGTTGGGAATAATAAATTCTATTATGACGAAACATCAGGTAAGTTTGTAACTAAGGGAACGACTGCTATTGGTTCTTGGGTGTTCTATACACAATATAGTAGTGATATGACAACTCAAAGAGATGCTATCACCTATTCATTTAAGCAAATTCAGGAAGGCGATGCAACTTCAACAGCTTCTACGGCAACAGGCGTGGATTTCTTTGTATCACCGATAGTTCAGTTGGATGGATATGAAGGAGAGGATTTAGCTTTTTCTGTTCAAACACCATCTATCAATACTCGTGCTGTAATTGATTTGGCTTTTGATGCAAGTTTGGATGTTACAGAAGTGCAAAAGATTGTTGTGGCAGCAAAGAGTGCTGGAGGTAGTCCAACTCAATTTATCCTCAAGGGAAAGATTGATAATACGAAATTGAAGGTAGCTGATGTAAGGAGCACAACTTTAGTAGGTGCCGATAAAACTGCTAATGAGGTAATTTTAGAAGCAGCTCAGGAAATGTCTAATGTAGGTGCGTATAATGCAGCAACTCTTGAGAGTGATTTTTCTTCAATTGTAGAAGCTCAAGGCGTAGCAAATGACCAAGCAACATTCTTAGCTCTGGATTGTATTAGTCATGACGAAAATGCGACAGCAATGCCTGTAATCAATAATGAATTTAAGAGCATTATGCTGTTACCTGCAGATAAATATAAGAGCTTGACACTGTATGTGTATACAAACAAGGGAATCTATAAAAAAGAAATTAAGAATCCTACACCTGAAAACGAGCAGGCAGTAGATGCTGATTTTTGGTTGAGACGCGGTCATCGTGTAAACTTGGCTAATATTACAAAATCAGCTAGTGCTGTTACAGAGAAGTTGTCTATAAAAGAAGCTAATCTCATTGAAAACTCGGTAGCTGCTACTGAAACAGATGGTACTGTTGTTTTGAAAACTGCTGACCTGATTGCTGCGATCAATGCTATTCAAACAGATGGTGATGTAGAAATTAATGTTATTGGCGATGCTAATCATCAGACGATTATCAATAAAGCTGTGATGGATGCATTAACTGAGGTAAAAAATGCAAAACCGAATGTTCAATTAATATTTAGTACGCCAATGAATATTGAGGGTACTAGTGATGCAGCTGCTCCGCTTGATTTGCATGACATTACTTTTGAAGAAGGGGCTACTTTAACGGCGGGCTATGCTGTGGTCAATTCAGATATAAATATTCCTGCAACAAAGAATATAACAGTCACTGCAAATACTACATTGACATTTGCAGAAGCAGCTAATGAAAATCTCTCTTATGTTTATACTGGCCTTGTAAATAAGGGTACTGTTAATGTAGGAGCCAGCATCTCTATTGGTACTATTACTAATCTTGGAGTTATTTCTATTGATGAAGAAAAAGCGTTGACAACAACGGCAGATGTAATCAATAATGGTATTGTCACAAATAATGGTACTTGGAACATTAAGGGTAATACAGAAAATACAGTTACGGATGCATCCGCTGCAACGATCAATAACTTTGGTATCATTAATATAAAAGGAGCCACTGCTAATAGCAATATTATTAATAATGGTAAGCAAACAACATCAGGCGCTACTATTACTGCTGAAGGAAAAGGCATAATCAATGTAATGGAAACGTTTGCTAATAAGGGAATAATTAACAATTATAAGTCTTCAGTTATTTTAGTTAAGACTGGTGATGCCGCTTCTTCTGTACTGAACAATGAAAGTACGGCAACTATCAACAACTATGGTGATTTGTATTGTAATGAAGGTAGCAATACTATTAATAATGTCGGTAGCATATATGCAGAGCCCAATTCTACTACTTATATTACTACCAATACGGATGATGCTAGTTCTGACTATACTACAACTAATACGGCCAATATGGGAGAAATTTTCTTGAATGCACGTAATAGTGACGTAAGTGTAACTACAGTTGCTAAGAAGGGATATATTTCATTCGCTGTTCCATCTTCTGTGAGTAAAATAGACGCGCAATCTGGTGATAAATTCAACAAAGTTTATCTGAAAGGTAAATGTGAAGTAGCAAGTCCTGCTGTTAAATATGTTGTAGCAGATGCTGGAACAGATGAAGTTATTTTGACGAATAGCCAATATGCAGAGCTGACATTTAATACAGATGCTACTATTTATGCTGATCCTGTAACGAAGGTGAAAGTTGGTAAACTATCTGTTGCAAAAGATGTGAGAGTAAAACTTCCGACAGAGAATGCTATGGGAGTATATGAAGTTGATTTTACGACTACTACTCTTACAGATAAATGCAAGACAAGTGCAGAAATCGAGAATAAGGGTACTATTTTAGTTGGTGGTAATTTCTGGAGCTCATTGTCGCTACCTAGTTCTGGTACATTTGCTTCCGGTGATGGTAATACTAGTGCATTCCACTGGGGTGAAGTAAGTTGGAATTAAATTGAAACTCTTTCGATATATTATCGAATAATCAATAAGCTACCCGTCATTGACTAAATGTATCAATGACGGGTTTCTTAATTTGTATGGTAAAAGATAATATCCTCGAATATTTATGTCTGGAAAACTCTATAGACTATTGACGATATTTTTTATATACATGATTCTATAATGAATAATAGTACTATAAATACGGAAAATGTGGAACTGTTCTCTCAAGGGCAGGAGGTAGATCTACTGGGAATAATCAAGAAAATTTTCAACTTCCGAAAACTGTTACTTAAGGCCTGCTGTATCGGAGCTATTCTGGGAATAATTATGGTTTTCAGCATTCCTAAGGAATATACGGCAAATACACTTATTGCCCCGGAAGGTTATCGTAGAAGTTCCTCTTCGGGTATAAGCGCATTGGCTGATATGGCAGATATAGATATAAGTTCTTCTTCTTCTTCTTCTGCTACTGAACGGGATGCTATTTATCCGTCCTTATATCCTTCTATTGTCAGTTCAACACCGTTTCTTATTCAGCTTTTTGATATTAAAGTACATGAGCAGAAAGACAGCACTATAATGCCTCTTTCCCGATACCTGAAAGAACGTCAGAAGAGACCATGGTGGAGTGTCATTACATTGGCACCATCCAAGCTGATAGGCTGGACAATTTCTCTGTTCAAGGATATATCGGACGAAAACAGAGAAAAAACAAAGACTAAAATAGACCCTTTTTGGCTAACCCGTGAGGAGGCAGGTATGGCTGGGGTCATTTCTTCCAGAATTAATATTGAGGTGGACAAAAAGAAAAAGACCATAAAAATATTTGTGACCATGCAGGATCCGCTGGTTGCAGCTACGGTGGCTGATAACGTGCGGGCACGACTGAAGGAATACATAACAGAATATAGGACAAGTAAGGCACGTCGATTGTTGGAATATGCGGAAAAGCTTCGCAAAGAGGCACAGAGTCTATATTATGAAGCTCAGAAAAGATATACCCGATATGCAGATGGCAATCAGGGACTGGTAAAACTGACTTCGCGTGCCGAGCAGGCGAGGTTACGGAATGAAATGGATCTGGCTCAAGCTACCTACAATCAGACGGAACAACAAGTACAAATCGCTAAAGCAAAGGTAGAGAAAGAGACTCCCGTCTATGCAGTAATCCAGCCTGTACAGGTTCCACTTAGTCCCTCGAAACCCCGAAAAATAGTAATCCTTGCGGGATGTATCTTTTTGGCAGGCGCAGGAAGCATTAGCTGGATTTTGTTTGCGAAAGACTTTGTGGAAGGCTTTTTAAGAGATATACGAAGAAAAAGAAAGACATCGGAAGACGAATATAATCAAATGGTAGCTGATGATTAAAGAAATAATTCAGTTGTTACCTGAGGGGCAACGCAAGCGGGGTATATGGGTGGCTTTCTCGGTATTGTTGCGCGCTATCCTTGATTTTGCAGGAGTTGCAGCACTGATACCGATATTGCTGGTAGTGGTAAAACAAGATGGCGGACGGGGCATGATGCTGGCATTGTGTGGTGCTGTGTTGCTGTTTGTATTGTTGAAGAATGCCTTGGTGGTATTCTTGGCACGTGTACAAAGTCGTTACCAATTGGAGATATACCGGGAATTCAGCAGACGGATGTTTGCCAATTATTACCATCGCGGATTGCTTTTCCTGAAAGGGAAGAGCAGTGTACAACTGGGGCATGAAGTAAACTATGTTTGCTATATGTTCAGTTCATGTGTATTGGCTCCGGTCTTTCGCATGGCGGGAGAGGCAGTGCTGGTGCTGCTGATGGTGACGGCGCTTGTCGTCTGGGAACCGCTTGCCGGATTTTTGCTTTGTGCGTCTTTTCTGCCTCTGGTCGGTCTGTATGTGGGTCTGGTACGGAGACGCCTGCGCCGTTATGGCATGGAAGAATTGGCAGCACGTCGCAAGCAGAGCCGCACGGTGGTGGAAGCTTACCGCGGATATGCAGAATTGGAAATTGCCCGGGCCTTCCATACCTCGCTTGCTTCTTTCGACCAGGGAATGGAGTTTATTGTTCACAATCGTCTACGAATGGAAGTGTACCAGCTTTTTCCGTCTTTCCTCTCGGAAGTAGCTGTAGTGGCCGGATTGGCTTTATTGATTGGCACCGGAAGTGGTGACCTGGGATTGGTAAGTGGCGTGTTTGCGGTAGCAGCTTTCAGGCTGATACCTGCCGTGAGAGCCGTGTTGAACAGTTGGGTGACACTTCAAAATGCTTCGCATACTATAACAGTGGTGGAAGAAGGCATAGCTGTTGTGAACGATGAACTACAAGAAAGCCTGTCAAGTGAGCTTCCTTTTGATTTCAAGCATACCCTTGAATTGCGCGGGTTGGAGTTCGCATTTCCCGATGGACATACACTTTTCAGTGGTTTAGATCTGGTTGTCAGTCGTGGTGAACGTATCGGTATACGCGGAGCAAGCGGTTCGGGAAAATCGACTCTCTTTAACCTGATGCTTGGGTTCTTCCCACCTACATCCGGTGAGATACTTATAGATGGTAGGAAGCTGACCTCTGCCAATCGAAGTGAGTGGCATAAACTGGTGGGATATGTACCGCAGGAGATATTTATTATTGAAGGGACGCTTGCTAATAATATAGCACTTGGGCAATCGCAAGTTGACCTTACAAAGGTGATGCAGGTTCTGGAACAAGTGCAACTGAAGGAATGGGCAGATGAATTGCCACAAGGATTGGACACCCCGTTGGGTGAATATGGCAGCCGATTGTCCGGTGGTCAGAAACAAAGAATTGGTATTGCACGGGTACTTTACAAGGAAGCTGAAGTACTGTTCTTTGATGAAGCCACTTCTGCTCTGGATAACAAGACGGAACAGGAAATCAATCATGCTTTAGAAATGCTTTCACGACAGCATCGTGAACTGACATTAATTGTCATAGCCCACCGTGAAAGCTCGTTGTCCTTTTGTGACCGAATATTCGATCTGGACACATGTGATATAATATATAACAATAAGGAATAAAAGAAATGGAACAGGATTATTTAATAGCCGGACATTGTATCCGCGTGGAAGGGGATAGATTGGTACAAAGGATAGAAGCATTACCCGGCTTTTCGGTCTTTAAAACTAAATCCGGTAGCGAACCGCTTTGCCGGTTTATAGCAACTCACAACCAGGCGCCGGCGTTTGAACAAGTGTACTATCGTAGTGAAATAGACGGCATTGTCAGCCGTTTTGGACGTTATACCGACGGGTATGTTTTTGATATGACCTTCCCGGATGTTAAACCATTGAGTATGTGGATGACACAAGATGCCCGTATTACTTATTTTACGGGTAACTTTGCTTCTATATTACTACGCTTTGCCTGCTGGATTGCGTATGGAGTGGCTGCGGTTCCTCTCGGAACAGTGGCTATTCATACCAGTACCATTTGCTATCAAGGTAAAGCTGTGCTCTTTCTGGGAGAGAGTGGTACAGGAAAAAGTACGCACACCCGTTTGTGGCGCGAAAACATAGATGGGGCTGTTCTGCTGAATGATGATAGTCCTATTCTTCGCATCATAGACGGGAAACCATGGGTATATGGTAGCCCATGGAGTGGAAAGACACCTTGTTATAAGAGTGAGAGTTATCCGTTAGCAGCCTGTGTACGATTGTCGCAAGCTCCGTTTAATAAAATGGAACGGCTAAATGTAGCTCAGGGTTATGGAGCTTTACACCCTTCATGTCCTCCTTGTTTTGCCTATGATGATGCATTGTATGACTCTATCAGTGGGACTTTGAGTAAACTACTTTCAACCGTACCGGTTTATCATCTGTCTTGTCTTCCTGATGCGGCGGCGGCTCGTCTTTCTTGTGAAACTATTTTCGGAGCATGCGAAAAATAACGGTATCCAATGACTTTTTTACCGGAGTGGCTGAGGCTTTAAAACAAGGGCAAACTGTGAAACTTTTGATTGATGGGAAGGGTGGCATTGGCTACGTTTTTTATGTCGTTGGTTTTGCCTGCCTTTAAGATGTTGCACATCGGATAGAGTATTTAACTAAAATTATTACGGAAAAATTTCCTTAATTACGAATGTCGTTGTACTTTTGTCGCAACTTTATTACACATATAAACAAAAAATTGAAGATTATGTCAAAAGTAACCGTAGTAGGTGCAGGTAACGTAGGTGCTACATGCGCTAATGTGTTGGCCTTTAATGAAGTGGCTGACGAAGTGGTAATGCTGGATGTTAAAGAAGGCGTTTCAGAAGGTAAGGCAATGGATATGATGCAGACTGCTCAATTGTTGGGTTTTGATACCACCATTGTAGGCTGTACCAATGACTATGAGAAGACTGCCAATTCTGACGTTATCGTTATCACATCAGGTATTCCCCGTAAGCCGGGTATGACTCGTGAAGAGTTGATCGGTGTAAATGCCGGTATCGTGAAAACAGTTGCTGAAAATGCATTGAAATATTCTCCCAACGCTATTCTTGTAGTTATTTCTAATCCGATGGATACAATGACTTATCTGGCATTGAAATCTCTGGGTCTTCCTAAGAACCGTGTTATCGGTATGGGGGGTGCTTTGGATAGCTCTCGTTTCAAATACTTCCTGTCTCAGGCTTTGGGTTGCAATGCAAACGAAGTAGAAGGTATGGTAATCGGTGGTCATGGTGATACAACTATGATTCCTTTGGCTCGCTTGGCTACATACAAAGGACAGCCGGTTAGCACTCTGTTGAGCGAAGAAAAATTGAACGAAGTTGTTGCTTCTACTATGGTAGGTGGTGCAACTCTGACTAAGTTGCTGGGTACTTCTGCATGGTATGCACCGGGTGCAGCAGGAGCTTATGTAGTTGAGTCTATTATCCACAACCAGAAGAAGATGATTCCTTGCTCTGTATTGCTGGAAGGTGAATATGGTGAATCTGATCTTTGTATCGGTGTTCCCGTTATCCTGGGCAAAAACGGTATTGAAAAAATCGTTGCATTGGAACTGACTGCTGACGAAAAAGAAAAATTTGCTGCCAGCGCTAAGGCTGTTCACGGAACTAACGCTGCATTGAAAGAAGTAGGTGCTCTCTAATTGGGAAAACCTTTTTCATAAATAAATTAATAGGGGTTGATTCCATCAAGAATCAACCCCTTAATTTTGCTATATATTCAATCTCAGAAGTAGTCTGATAATGATATTTATCTTACATCCGCCCCCCACATCAATTTATTGCGAAGCGTATCAAAGAACACATGATTGAAGCGCTTGATTACCTTAATGCTGTAATCAGCCCGTGAGATTCGCAGACGGGTTGTTTCTTTGCAGGATTCACTACGACCGTCGATGGCAACCAGGAAACTGTGGCTACGGCTTTCTACGTCAAGAGTGATTTCCCAATCATCACAAATAACGATAGGTCGGACATTCAGACTATGCGGAGCCACCGGAGTGATAGCAATCGTTTTGCTATGGGGCACGATAACCGGACCACCGACACTCAGCGAATAAGCCGTGGAACCGGTAGGGGTGGATACCACTAATCCGTCAGCCTGATAAGTGGTGAGATGGGCACCGTTGATAGCAGTATGAATGCTGATCATTGAAGAACTATCGCGTTTCAATACAGCAATTTCATTGAGTGCATAAGGCGATTCCATCAATTTTTTGTCATCACAATATAATTGCAACACGCTACGTTCTTCCACCTTGTAGTGGTTATTATAAATCTCATCGAAAGTCTCTTCCATCTCTTCCGGAGAAATGTCTGCCAGGAAACCGAGGCGGCCGGTATTGATACCCAGAATGGGGATATTCTTTTTGCCTACCCGGCTGGCTGCTTTCAGGAACGTACCGTCGCCCCCGATACTGATGACCATATCTGCTGTAAAATCGTCTCCATCGAAGAGTTCGGCGGAAGCGATAGTCATGTGCAGGTCGGAAGTCAGGAAGTTATAGAACTCCCTGCAAATGCAAAGCTGGGCATTACGCCGCTCCAACAAGCGGAATAAAGTTTCCGCATGTGTTGATTTTTTTGCTTGGTAAGTATTTCCAAATATGGCAAATTTCATCGTCTGTACTTTCTTAATGAAATGCAAATATGGTGTTTTTTTCTCAGAACGCTGCCAATGTATCGCTATTATTTGTACATTTGCGGCAAACTATGATCCGAATTATGACTAGATTAAGTGTAAACATAAACAAGATTGCGACGTTGCGTAATGCGCGTGGAGGGGATGTCCCTAATGTGGTGAAAGTAGCACTGGATTGTGAAAGCTTTGGTGCGGAAGGAATTACCGTACATCCACGCCCTGATGAACGTCATATACGCCAGAGGGATGTGTATGATCTTCGCCCGTTGCTTCGTACTGAATTTAATATCGAAGGATATCCTGCCCCCGAATTTATTGATCTGGTATTGAAAGTGAAGCCGCATCAGGTGACTCTGGTTCCGGATAGTCCGACTCAGCTGACTTCTAATGCTGGTTGGGATACCAAGCAGAATCTGGAATTTCTGACTGAAGTGCTCGATACATTTAATGATGCAGGCATCCGTACTTCCGTATTTGTATCGACGGATGCGGAGATGATAGAGTATGCTGCCAAAGCTGGTGCCGACCGGGTGGAACTCTATACCGAACCCTATGCGACCGCTTATCCGCAGAATAAGGAAGCCGCCGTTGCTCCTTTTGTAGAAGCCGCTAAAGTGGCACGTAGTCTGGGGCTGGGTTTGAATGCCGGACATGACCTGAGTTTGGTGAATCTGAATTATTTATATCAAAACATTCCATGGATGGATGAAGTCTCTATCGGACACTCGCTGATAAGCGATGCTCTGTATCTGGGATTGGAACGTACCATTCAGGAATATAAAAACTGTCTTCGTTGATGAATGCAATGTTGTTATTAGCCCAAGTGGCTCCGGCGCTGACCGATTCTATTGCGGGCGCCAATCCGGTATTAACTCCGGTAGCTGGTCCTGAAGAGATGAACTTATGGAGCATGGCTGTCAAGGGTGGTTGGATTATGATCGTTCTTGGATTGCTGTCCATCCTTTGTTTCTACATCTTGTTCGAACGCAACTATGTGATCAGGAAAGCCGGCAAAGAGGACCCGATGTTCATGGATAAAATAAAGGATTATATCCTGGATGGAGAAATAAAAGCTGCCATAGCTTATTGCCGCAGCGTAAATACTCCGGCTGCCCGTATGATAGAGAAAGGTATCAGCCGTTTGGGACGTCCGGTGAATGATGTGCAGGCTGCCATTGAGAATGTGGGAAACATTGAGGTAGCGAAACTGGAGAAAGGATTGACGATTATGGCAACCATCTCCGGAGGTGCGCCGATGATTGGTTTCCTCGGTACGGTGACCGGTATGGTGCGTGCTTTCTACGAAATGGCCAATGCGGGTAACAACATCGATATTACATTGCTTTCGGGCGGTATCTACGAGGCTATGATCACTACGGTAGGTGGTTTGATCGTGGGTATTATTGCGATGTTTGCCTATAACTACCTCGTGACTCTGGTAGACGGCGTGGTGAATAAGATGGAGGCTAAAACCATGGCATTCATGGACCTCTTGAATGAACCCGCTTCCTAAGTAATTGATAATTAGTAATTAATAATTAAATAAGCGTGCTACAACGTAGAGCTAAAATATCGCCCAATTTCAGTATGGCATCCATGACGGACGTCATCTTCCTGTTGCTGATTTTCTTTATGATCACGTCTACGGTTGTTTCGCCGAACGCTATCAAGGTGTTGCTTCCGCAGGGAAAACAGCAGACGTCGGCTAAGCCCTTGACGCGGGTTGTTATCGATAAGGACCTGAATTTTTACGCGGCGTTTGGAAATGATAAGGAGCAGGCGATTTCTTTGGAAGAATTGACTCCTTTCCTGCAATCGTGCGCTGCGAAAGAACCGGAAATGTATGTGGCGCTTTATGCTGATGAAGCTGTGCCTTACAGGGAAATCGTGAAAGTGCTGAATATTGCCAATGAGAATAAGTTCAAGATGGTGTTGGCTACACGCCCGCCTGAAGGGAAATAAATGTACGATGGGTAAATTGTACATTGTAAATGGTTAAATAGTAAATGGCAATGGTGGATCCGAAGAAGAAAGGCAAATATATAGGAATGGTAGGTGCGCTGCTGGTACATGTAGCGTTCATTCTCCTGTTGATACTGGTTGGCTTCGCTTTGCCGGAGCAGCAGGATGAAGACGGTATGCCGGTAATGCTGGGTGAGGTGCCCAATGCATTTGGAAGTGCTGATCCCTCCCTGGTGAAAGTGGATGTGATGCCTGAGACTGTTGCCCCTAAAGTGCAGGAGACGGTAGAGCAGGAGATGCTTACCCAGGAGGATGAAGAAACCGTTGTTATCAAGCCCAAAGCGAAACCTAAAAAGGAAGAAGTAAAGAAGAAGCCGGAAAAACCGGAGAAAACGGAAGCCGAGAAAGCGGAAGAAGCCCGGAAGTTGGCGGAAGCTAAAGCCGAACGGGAACGCAGGGAAGCGGAAGAGGCTGCCCGTAAGAGGGTGGCAGGTGCCTTCGGAAAAGGAGCACAAATGGGAAGCAAAGGTACGACTGAGGGAGCAGGTATCCAGGGAAGTCCCACCGGAAATGCGCCGGAAGGTGCGTCGAGCGGAACGGGAGGTTACGGAACTTTTGACCTCGGCGGACGTTCTATAGGACAAGGAGGTTTGCCGCGTCCGGCATATAATGTGCAGGATGAAGGGATTGTGGTGGTTTCCATTACTGTAAATCCGGCAGGACATGTTATTGCTACCAGTATTGACAGGAAGACCAATACTATAAATTCTGCCTTGCGGAAGGCGGCTGAAGATGCTGCTAAGAAAGCGCGTTTCAATGCTGTAAGCGGTTTGAATAACCAGACAGGAACGATAACATATTACTTTAAACTAAAATAATAAGGAGAACAATTATGGGTACAGTTTATGTTTTTTTTGCAGACGGATTTGAAGAAGTGGAAGCTTTCACCTCTGTGGATGTAATGAGACGTGCAGGGCTGAACGTGGAAATGATAACGGTGACTCCCGATGAGATAGTAACAGGTGCACATGATGTACCGGTGCTTTGCGATAAGAATGTAGTGAACTGTGATTTCTATGACGCAGATTTAGTTCTTTTACCCGGTGGAATGCCCGGAGCTGCTACTTTGGAGAAGTGCCCGGAACTTCGGAAACTGGTCTTGGATTTTGCTGAAAAGAATAAACCGATTGCTGCCATTTGTGCCGCTCCTATGATATTGGGTAAGCTTGGCTTGCTGAAAGGCCGCAAGGCAACTTGCTATCCCGGCTTCGAACAATACTTGGAAGGTGCTGAATGTACAGGTGCTCCGGTGGAAAGAGACGGTAACATCATTACCGGAAAAGGACCGGGTGCTGCGATGGAATTTGCTCTGACGGTTGTAGATATGATGCTCGGAAAAGAGAAGGTACAGGAACTGAAAGAGGCAATGTGCGTTAATTGATTTATGGTTCAGTATGCTCTGATAGTTGCCGGTGGTAAGGGGTTGCGCATGGGAGGCGAACTTCCCAAACAGTTTCTGCCTATAGGTGGAAAACCTGTCTTGATGCGTACTTTGGAAGCCTTTTATGCCTACAATCCGGAGATACATATAATATTAGTGCTCCCGCATAGCCAGCAGTCTTATTGGACAGAGCTATGTGCGGAGCATTCTTTTTCTTTGCCGCATACAGTGGCGGACGGAGGTGAAACCCGCTTCCATTCGGTAAAGAATGGATTGGCTTATGTTACTACTCCGGGATTGGTTGGTGTCCATGATGGGGTACGCCCGTTTGTTTCCCGGGAAGTCATAGCCCGTTGTTATGAATTGGCTGCCGAAAAAAAAGCGGTGATTCCCGTGATAGATGTGGTAGAGACTGTACGTCATCTCAAAGGAGAAGAAAGCGTGACCGTCAGCCGGGATGAGTATAAATTGGTACAGACTCCCCAGGTGTTTGATGCCGATTTACTGAAACAGGCCTATGAACAACCTTATACTTCTTTCTTTACGGACGATGCTTCGGTAGTGGAAGCGATGGGAGTATCTGTATACCTCGCGGCAGGTAATCGGGAAAACATTAAAATTACGACTCCCTTTGATTTGAAAATAGCCGCTGCTTTGTTGGATTCATGTTTGATTTAGCTTCTCGTGACATAAAATACCTGTCGGGTGTAGGGCCGCAACGTGCCTCAGTGCTCAATAAGGAATTGAATATCTATTCCCTTCACGACTTATTGTATTATTTCCCCTATAAATATGTAGACCGTAGCCGTATCTATTATATCCATGAGATAGACGGTACGATGCCTTATATTCAGCTGAAAGGTGAAATCCTGGGCTTTGAGACGATTGGAGAAGGCAGGCAGCGCCGTCTGATTGCCCATTTCTCGGATGGTACGGGGATTGTGGATTTAGTCTGGTTTCAGGGAATTAAATTTCTCGTCGGTAAGTATAAGGTACATCAGGAATATATTGTATTTGGTAAACCCAGCGTCTTCAACGGACGGATCAACATTGCTCATCCGGATATCGATAATGCTTCGGAACTGAAGCTCTCGACAATGGGATTGCAACCTTATTATAATACAACGGAGAAAATGAAGCGGAGTTCCCTCAATTCTCATGCAATTGAGAAGATGATGAGTGCCGTAGTGCAGCAACTCCGCGAACCGCTGCCCGAAACGCTTTCTCCCGCTATATTGACAGAGCATCATTTGATGCCGCTGACGGAAGCCTTGATGAATATTCATTTTCCGGCAAATCCGGAACTGCTTCGTAAAGCGCAATATCGCTTGAAGTTTGAAGAACTTTTTTATGTACAGTTGAATATTCTCCGCTATGCCAAAGATAGGCAACGGAAATATCGTGGATATGTATTTGAAACGGTAGGAGAGATATTCAATACTTTCTATGCCAAGAATCTGCCTTTCGAACTGACAGGTGCCCAGAAGCGTGTACTGAAAGAAATACGCCGGGATGTGGGTAGCGGTAAACAAATGAACCGTCTGTTGCAGGGGGATGTAGGTAGTGGAAAAACGCTGGTGGCACTGATGAGTATGCTGATGGCGTTGGATAACGGGTATCAGGCTTGTATGATGGCGCCTACTGAAATCCTGGCTAACCAGCATTTTGAAACAATCCGCGAGTTATTGTACGGAATGGATATACGTGTGGAATTACTGACCGGTTCTGTGAAAGGAAAAAAGCGGGAAGCCATTCTCACCGGTCTGTTAACAGGAGATGTACGAATATTGATCGGTACGCATGCCGTGATAGAAGATACCGTGAATTTCTCTTCACTGGGGCTGGTCGTGATAGATGAACAGCACCGTTTCGGTGTGGCACAACGCGCACGTTTATGGACTAAGAATGCACAGCCCCCCCATGTGCTAGTCATGACAGCTACCCCTATTCCGCGTACGCTGGCCATGACATTATACGGTGATCTCGATGTCTCCGTCATTGATGAACTGCCGCCGGGACGTAAACCTATTGTGACCATTCATAAATATGATGCGCACCGTGTGAGCTTGTACCAATCCGTTCATAGACAGATTGCAGAGGGCAGACAGGTATATATTGTATATCCTTTGATTAAGGAAAGTGAGAAAATCGACTTGAAGAACCTGGAAGAAGGCTACCTTCATATTTGTGAGGAATTCCCGGATTGTAAAGTCTGCAAAGTGCATGGCAAGATGAAAGCGGCAGAGAAAGATGCACAGATGCAGCTTTTTGTTTCGGGCGAAGCACAGATAATGGTAGCGACTACTGTGATTGAGGTAGGCGTAAATGTACCGAATGCTTCCGTGATGATTATTGAGAATGCAGAGCGCTTCGGTTTGTCGCAACTCCATCAGTTGCGTGGTCGTGTAGGTCGTGGAGCAGAACAGTCTTATTGTATTTTAGTGACCGGATACAAGTTGGTCGAGGAAACCCGCAAGCGTCTGGAAATTATGGTGCGGACAAATGACGGCTTTGAAATTGCCGAAGCTGATCTGAAGCTCCGCGGTCCCGGTGATTTGGAAGGTACACAGCAAAGCGGTATTGCCTTCGATCTGAAGATTGCCGATATAGCGCGCGATGGACAACTGCTGCAATATGTGCGCAACATTGCCGAAGAAGTGGTGGATGCTGATCCTATTGGCATCCGTCCGGAGAATGAAATCCTGTGGCGCCAGCTAAAAGCACTTCGGAAAACTAACGTTAACTGGGCTTCCATTAGTTGAATAACGGTTAAACATACACTTTATTTACATTTTTATGTTGTAAAACATATTGGCTCTTATCTTTCCGATATACAGGTAGTTAGAAGCTGTTTTATTCTATGTCTTTTAGTCCCTTTCCGAAAAAATAGTTAAGAACAGCCTTTCCATTTAGAGAAGAAATACTACCTTTGGGAGAATTTTTAAAAAAAATGGCGAAACGGAATGAATTTCAATTGCATTAAAACGATTTTGATAGCTGCGACGGCAATGGTCAGCCTGAATTCTTTTTCTCAGGATTTGATTGCCCGACAAGCCCCCATCGACAGGAAACTAAAGAGCGTTGACTCGTTGGCTTTACAGAAACAGATACGTGCTGAACAATCTGCTTATCCAGGTCTAAGCCTATATCCGACTTGGAACAATGAGTATGTACAAGCTTACGGCGATGCTATCGTTCCTGAAAGCTATAAAGTGGATCTGACAGGTTTCTGCATGCCTACCACACATACGAAGATTACCGATGTATTCGGTTATCGCCCCAGAAGACGCAGAATGCACTATGGCTTGGATGTTAAAGTATTCATCGGTGATACGATTCGAGCAGCTTTCGATGGTAAAGTACGCGTAGTAAAGAATCAGGGACGCCGTGGATATGGCAAGTATATCGTTATTCGTCATGACAATGGACTGGAGACAGTTTACGGACACTTGTCCAAACAGATCGTAGAAATTAATCAATTGGTTAAAGCCGGAGAACCCATCGCTTTAGGTGGCAATACCGGACGTTCTACCGGTTCGCATCTTCACTTTGAAACCCGCTTCCTGGGAATTCCTATCGACCCCGCTTTGATGTTCGACTTTGAAAAGCAAGACGTTGTTGCTGATCATTATACTTTCACTAAGACCAAGACTTCAAAAGGAACTGCTCGCAGCATGGCTTCCGGTGAAGGTTTGTTCTATAAAGTGAAGAGTGGCGATACATTATCTAAGATTGCATCGCGTCAGGGAGTATCTATTGACAAGCTTTGTCAGTTGAATCGTATTACACGGAAAACAATCTTACGTCCGGGACAGGTATTGCGTTGTTCGTAAGATATCAATAAACCCATAAAGGAGAGGGCACTTTAATATAATTTAGAGTGCCCTCTTTTCTTTTTTCTTTAATTATTCCTACCTTTGCAACCAATTTGTAAGGAAATGAAAGATACCAAACAACAATTTGAGCATGTCATTGCCATCTGTCGTGATTTGTTCTCCAAGAAACTACATGATTACGGTCCGGCATGGCGTATTCTCCGTCCGGCTTCCGTGACTGACCAGATATTCATTAAAGCCAATCGTATCAGGAGTATTGAAACCAAAGGAGTGACGTTGGTGGACGAAGGAATACGTTCCGAGTTCATTGCGATAGTCAACTATGGCATTGTCGGATTGATACAGCTGGAACTGGGATATGCGGAATCAGCCGATATCACGAATGAAGAAGCAATGGCGTTGTATGACAAATATGCTAAAACTTCATTGGATCTGATGCTTGCCAAGAATCATGATTACGATGAGGCATGGCGTAGCATGCGTGTCAGTTCATATACTGATCTGATATTGATGAAAATCTACCGTACGAAACAGATTGAAAGCCTGTCGGGACAGACTTTGGTTTCGGAAGGAGTGGATGCTAATTATATGGACATGATTAATTATTCCGTATTCGGTTTGATTAAGATTGAATTTGGAGACTAAGCAGAAACATATAATCTGGAAGAGTTGGGTGAATGTTTCCCGCTTTTTACTGGCGGTGGTATTCATCTTTTCCGGCTTTGTGAAGGCAGTCGATCCGTTAGGCTCTTTTTATAAGATTCAGGATTATCTGACGGCTTTCGGAATGGCCGCATGGTTTCCTACATATTTGCAGTTACTGTTTGCCATCGTATTGTCTGCATTGGAGTTTTCGGTAGGTGTTTTCTTGTTTCTAGGGATAAAGCGGAGGTTTGCTACAACCATGGCGTTGTTGCTGATGATTGTGATGACACCGCTGACACTCTATCTGGCATTAGTGAATCCGGTGTCTGATTGCGGCTGTTTCGGTGATGCATGGGTATTGACAAACTGGGAAACGTTTGGCAAGAATGTAGTATTGTTTATTGCAGCCGTATCTGTCTTCAAAGGTGGAAAACAAATCATCCGCTTTATTACGGCGAAAATGGCATGGATGGTTTCCATGTATACATTCTTTTTCGTGTTTGTGCTTTCATTCTATTGCCTGGACAATCTGCCTATTCTGGATTTCCGTCCTTACAAGATCGGAAAGAATATCAAAGAAGGCATGGAGATACCCGAAGGAGCAAAACCAAGTGTGTTTGAGAGCAAGTTTATTCTGGAGAAAGACGGAAAAAAGCAGGAGTTTACACTGGATAACTACCCGGACAGCACATGGACGTTTGTTGAAACACGTACAGTGTTGAAGGAAAAAGGATACGAGCCTCCGATTCATGACTTCTCTATAGTGAGTCTGGAAACCGGAGAGGATCTGACCGATAGCATTTTATCAGATAAGGGATATACATTCTTGTTGGTAGCTCATCGTATTGAAAGAGCTGACGATAGCAATATAGACCTTATTAACGAGATCTATGATTATAGTGTGGAACATGGTTATGGATTTTATGCCCTGACTTCTTCACCGGAGGAACAAATAGAATTGTGGCGTGACAAGACCGGAGCGGAATATCCTTTCTGCCAGATGGACGACATCACCTTGAAGACCATTATCCGGTCCAATCCCGGACTGATGCTGATAAAGGATGGCGTTATCCTGAATAAGTGGAGTGATGACAGTTTGCCGGATGAATACGTGTTGACGGATAGCTTGGATAAGCTGGAACTCGGTCAGCAGAAAAAAGAAAGTGATTTGCGCACGATTGGTTACGTTCTTTTGTGGTTTATCATTCCGTTGCTGATGGTTATTGGTGTGGACATTCTGGTTGTGAAGCGCAGGGAAAGAAGGAGAGCGAAAAATAAAGTGATTGGCGATGGAGTGATGAGTGATAAGCAAGAGCTTCCACAGTCATAAATCACAAATTATAAATCAAAAATACATTAACCCTTTTAATAAATAAAAAACAAAATGAGAAAAAACATTGTTGCAGGAAACTGGAAAATGAACAAAACCCTTCAGGAGGGTATTGCTCTTGCAAAAGAACTGAATGAAGTATTGGCTAACGAAAAGCCTAACTGTGATGTAATCATCTGTACTCCTTTTATTCATTTGGCATCGGTTACTCCGTTGGTAGATCCCGCTAAGATTGGTGTAGGTGCTGAGAACTGTGCTGATAAAGAATCAGGTGCTTACACTGGTGAAGTTTCAGCTGCTATGGTTGCTTCTACAGGTGCTAAATATGTAATCCTGGGTCACTCGGAACGTCGTGCTTACTATGGCGAAACGGTTGCCATCCTGGAAGAAAAAGTAAAATTGGCTTTGGCTAACGGCCTGACTCCGATCTTCTGTATCGGTGAAGTGTTGGAAGAGCGCGAGGCTAACAAGCAGAATGAAGTAGTTGCCGCTCAGTTGGCTTCTGTATTCTCTCTGTCTGCTGAGGATTTCTCTAAGATCGTGTTGGCTTACGAACCGGTTTGGGCTATCGGTACAGGTAAAACTGCTACTCCTGCTCAGGCTCAGGAAATCCACGCTTTTATCCGTTCATTAGTTGCTGACAAATACGGTAAGGAAGTTGCTGACAACTGTTCTATCCTTTACGGTGGTAGCGCTAAACCGTCTAACGCTAAGGAATTGTTCGCTAATCCTGACGTTGATGGCGGCTTGATCGGTGGTGCAGCTCTGAAGGTAGCAGACTTCAAAGGTATCATTGATGCTTTTAATTAATAGATAATGGAAGATTGATAATTGATAACCGGTGAAATGCCGGTTGTCGGTTATCAATTTCTATATTCATATTATCAACCGTCTATTATTTTATTATTCATTATGAAGAAGCTTGGTTTACTTTTAATTGCATGCTTTGCTTTCGCCGCTTTTGCTTCGGCGCAGAATAACATTGTGAAGAGTTTGGAACGCAATGTGCCGGGACAGGGTAAAGTAACCATCCATCAGGATGCCCGCATCGGGGCTTTGATAGGTCAGGAATATATTCCCAACGGAACGGAGAACAGAGTGCTTAAAAGTCAGGGTTTCCGTGTACAGGTGTATGCCGGAAACAATACCAGTAGAGCCAAGAATGAAGCTCACGCTGTGGGCTCACGAATTAAAGAATATTTCCCGGAACTTTCTGTTTATACCTCTTTCAACTCTCCCCGCTGGCTGTGCCGTGTAGGAGACTTCCGCAGTATTGAAGAAGCGGATGCCATGATGCGCCAGTTGCGTGCTACAGGCGTATTCAAAGAAGTTTCTATTGTGAAAGAGCAGATAAACATCCCTTTATAAAAACTTACTCATGTTAGGAAAAGAAGAAATTGTATCTCCTGCACTGGATGAACTGAAAGAACACTATCAGCGTATTATAACTTTATTGGGCGAAGATGCTGAACGCGAAGGACTACTGAAAACCCCCGAACGCGTAGCAAAGGCTATGCTGAGTTTGACAAAAGGCTATTTCATGGACCCGCACGAAGTGCTCCGTTCTGCCAAGTTCAAGGAAGAATACAGTCAGATGGTGATTGTGAAAGACATTGATTTCTTCTCACTTTGCGAACATCACATGCTTCCGTTTTACGGAAAAGCACACGTGGCTTATATCCCCAACGGTTACATTACAGGGCTGAGCAAGATTGCCCGTGTAGTGGATATCTTCTCCCACCGCCTTCAGGTGCAGGAACGCATGACGCTCCAGATTAAAGAATGCATCCAGGAAACACTGAACCCTCTGGGTGTAATGGTGGTTGTGGAAGCCAAGCACATGTGTATGCAGATGCGTGGGGTTGAAAAGCAAAATTCCATAACAACCACTTCCGATTTTACAGGTGCTTTCAATCAGGCAAAGACACGTGAGGAGTTTATGAACCTCATTCGCCAGAATTCATTCACATAACAATCCCGTACGTTATTTCATTAAAGGAAACTGCAGTTCCCATGAAGGGGGACTGTCGTTCCCATTAAAGGAAACGCGTGTTCCCTTTAGGAGAAACCGTCGTTCTCATTAGGGGAAACTGTCGTTTCTGCATGAGGAAACTATCGTTCTCATAAAGAGTAAGGTGATTTAACCGAGTACAACTCTGTCTCCCAACCGTTTGGCCATAATACTTTTGATCTCACGCAGTTCTGAGTAGCGTTTCATGATAGAGGTGCATTGTTCTTCATCATTGGCTACGGCAGGGTCTTGCAAGGCATACATCATGTGTTTCATTTCTTCACTGATGATGGCGAACTTGAAATTAATCATGAGCGTAGGCACCAATTCGAATAGGCGTTCCTCGTCGGTTACTAACCTTTGGGCTTTGGAGTGATACTTGCTCAGTTGGTAGCGGTCGGCAATCAACTCTGTACTTAGCTTGCTGATAGTAGAATCAGGATGCGCCAGGAAATACCGTTCTGCAGTAAAACCTTCATTATGTATATGTTCTGCCGCTTCCGTCAGCATCTGCCTGTGCAGCGGGTTGTGGAAGGCCAGTTCATCTTCCTTCAAATCATTGACTACGTATTCCGTTACCGTAATGGGAGTTTCTTTCCCTTCCTCATCGGGAACGTTGCATAATACTTTCTCTCCGTAGCGTACTACCATTTGCAGGATAAGGCGCTCGTATTTGTAAAATTCCTGTCCTTCTTTTCCTTCCTGTGGGATATAAGATACGTATTCGGCAGCTTCCGGTGGAAGCGGTGCACCACCGTCAGGCATTTCTCCATCCATGGGATAAGGAGGCATGTCTTCAGGGTAGGGTGGTTGTATTCCGTCGGGAAGCGGTGCTTGTGCAGCGTCGCGGGCTGCATTATTCTTTCTTGTTTCCCGGTTTCTTTGTTCCGCTTGTTTCTCAGCCTGCGTTTCGCGTCGTTTGGCAACTTCCGAAACCAATAGCTTGTCTTCTATACGAAGCAGCTGGCTACATTCTTTAATATATACATCGCGGACAATTGCTTCAGGAATAATAGATATACTTTGTACAAGATTACCGATTAATTCAGCACGCTTGATAGGATCTTTTCCTGCATCTTCCAGTAGAAGGTTGGTTTTGAAACGTATAAAGTCACTTTCATTATCTTGTATGAATTTCTGGAATTCCGTAGCGTTGTGCTTACGTGCGAAGGAGTCCGGATCTTCCCCATCGGGAAGTAGGCAAACTTTGATATTCATTCCTTCTTCCAGCAGCATGTCAATACCACGTAGAGAAGCCTTGATACCTGCCACATCACCGTCATAGAGTACCGTAATGTTATTGGTGAAGCGGTGAATGAGCTTAATTTGTCCCGGAGTCAGTGCCGTACCCGAAGAGGCTACCACATTCTCCACACCTGACTGGTGCATGGAAATAACGTCCGTGTATCCTTCCACCAGGAAGCAACGATCTTGTTTTACAATAGCCTGTTTGGCAAAATAAATGCCATACAGTTCATTACTCTTATGATAGATTTCCGATTCGGGAGAGTTGACATATTTAACCTTTACTCCCTTTGTCGCACTGCTAAGTACGCGCCCACCGAAAGCGACCACCTTACCTGAAAGTGTGTGCACCGGAAAAATAACGCGTCCCCAAAAGCGGTCACGCAAGCGGTGATCGTCCGTTTCGTAACAAAGCCCTGTCTTGACGAGATATTCTTTCTTGAATCCCTTCTTGATGGCTTCCTGAGCCATGGCATCGTGACTTTCTGTGCAATAGCCTAACTGGAACTTTTCGATGATATCATCCCGGAAACCACGGTTGCGGAAGTATGCCATACCGATGCTACGTCCGTCCACGTGGTTTTTAAGTATATTTTGGAAGTAATCACGTGCAAAGTTATTCACGATGAACAAACTTTCACGTTCGCTCTGCATCAGCTTCTCTTCGCTGGACAGTTCGCGCTCCTTAATTTCGATACCGTATTTCTTTGCCAGATATTTCAGTGCTTCGGGGTAGCTCATCTGCTCGTGCTCCATAATGAAGTGCACCGCATTGCCACCCTTACCGCAGGAAAAGCACTTGCACAACCCTTTGGAAGGCGACACGTAGAAAGACGGCGTCTTGTCATCATGGAACGGACACAAGCCTACATAATTTACACCTCGCTTGCGCAACGTAACGAAGTCCGATACAATGTCTACAATCTGTGCGGCATCCAGAATTCTGTCTATGGTAGGTTGGTCTATCATTGGATAATTGTTTTTGCGAATGCAAAGATAAAAAAAATCCCCCGTTGAGGACGAGGGAACCTAATGTTTTCACAACGGAATGGTCCTTATTGTGATTTGCTTCATTTTAGTCTGACAAAGATCTGTAAATAAATGGGGAAAAACAATAAGGTGTATATTGATAAAAATCATCATAGCATTGTTCCTAATGTCTTAAGGATACTAAATCAAGAAAGACGAACTTCACGGTCCATCTTTCTACGATAAATAAAAACATTTATTTGTCGAAAGTTGGAACTTTATATTCCGGCATAATCTATTGATCTCTATAATTAGAGTTATATCTTTTCTCCGTTTCGGGGTAGCAACGACTGCTCGTCTAATAACTTACCGTTACGTATTTCTGTCGGAGTTCCACCAAAATGTTTACGACAGAATGTTATAAAATGAGAAGTGGTAGTAAATCTGAACTCAAGCATAATCTGCTTAAACGGAATTTCCTTCTTCATCAACCTGCTTTTAAGCTGTTGAGCCATTTGCTTCTGCATCCATTTATAAGGTGTTTCTCCAAAATTCTCTTTAAATAGTTCGCGGAACGTTTTAATGCCATATCCCAAACGCGCTGCAAGTTCCTCTGCGGTTTTTGCATACATATAGTTACTCATTACCGATTCGGAAAAATTAGGATCCTGACCAATAAAAGGGTAGTAAACCTGTATACGTTCTTCGTCAGTATAGAAATGTTTAAAGATAAGATATATTTCCTGTGACTTCACAAGATAAATGTGATTGCAGGAAAGACCATGCTTCCGGTAATGAATAAGTTCCTCTACGCACTGTCTAAGTTCTGGTTTAAGACTCACCTTGTCCCATGAATAGTTGCCTTCAGCCTTTTTCTTTATGAGTAAACGTATCCGGTCTTCCATACATTCAAACTTCGTGCCATTATATTTTAATAGAGCTATATGGGATGGTTTAATCACTGTCCCCAAAAAACTCATATTCCGAGGAAGGAAAAACATCTCGCCCCCTTCGAATATCTTATTTTGGAACTTGCCGAATGTCATCTTTATCTCTCCAGACAATACAAACAACATATAGTTATCATTTGTATTATGTACAAACTGGTAGTTAGGTTCCGAAAGGTATAAGTCCTCAAAACCCACAGGAAAAACCGGAGTAAAGTAGATGCAATCTTTCTGCTTATGTGTACACAATTCCAAGATGCTTTTTTTAGATGTCATATCCTTTATGTTAATATTGCGGCAAAGATCAAATCAGTCGTAAAGATAAACAAATGGCGTGAAAGAAAATCTCATGCAACAATTTATTTCCGTGCCAGACACTCAACCGAACGAGGAAACATATACATTTCTCCGTTTATGAAAGTACCGGATGTACAAATATAAATCGGGCGCCATTAGTATAAGACGTGTCCACATAGACCTGTCCTCTTACCAAATTGGCTATCCGTCGGCAAATATTCAACCCCAAACCCGTACCTTGTTTGAAATTGTCCAGTTTTTCAAAACGTTCAAAGACAGTTTCAACCTTGTCTGCCGGGATGCCACAACCGGTATCGGAAACGGAAAATTCCCATTTTCCGGCTTTCCTGCAATAGGCAAGGATAATATTTCCTTTCTCAGTGTATTTGCAGGCATTGGTGAGAAAGTTCGTAAGGATTTGCCGCAATCGGGCAGCATCCGTACGTAACACCAATGAAGAAGCATTGGGCGGCTCATCCAAAAGAAGCCGGACGCCGGGCTGGGCGCGATGCTCCACACTGGCTAAGGTGGAATGGCACAGCTGGCTGATTGGAACATCCGACAGGTTCAACGTATAGGTATTGCTTTCCAGTTTGGACAAATCGAGAATATCGTTAATCAAAGTCGTGAGCAGGTCTGTGTTGGTACTGATTAACCCAAGCATTTCTTTGCGTTCACCTTCAGTCAGCCCTAAATCTTCTCCGCTATTGAGTACCTCAGTAAATCCAATGATAGCATTCAGTGGAGTACGGATCTCATGGCTCATGTTCTGCAAGAAAAGAGATTTCAGCCGATTGGCATTTTCAGCCTCACGACGAGCTTGTTCGGCTATAGCTTTCTCTTTTTTCAGTTTCTTGAAGCTTTGCCTGCGAGATATGCTATAGGCAACAGCCAACGTTGTAACCACCATCAGCGACACTCCTAGGATTATAGCCAAAAGAAGATTCTGATTCTTGCGTACTTCCATCAATTCTGCACGCTCTTTTTGGTAAAGTGCCTCCTTGTTCTTTTTCTCCAACTCGTTGCTCTGTTGTTGCAGAGTCAGTTCCTGATTATGCAACTGTAACTGGTTTCGTTCCCGCTCTACGACCAGCAATGTTTGTTGAGTCTTCGTGTGATCTAATTCCAAGCGTGAATTCCGCAATTCCAGCCGGTCTTTTTCCGCATTTAACCGCTCATTGTCAAAACGGGAAGTTAAATCTGCCAATAGTCTGTTGTTATCTGCTGTTCGCGTGGAGTCCTTCAGCCTTATATACTCCTGAGACCACTTATACGCTTGCTCAAAGTTGTTCATGTCTTTGTAAATCAATTCTTTTTCTTTGAGCTTTGCCACGTCATCACTGATGGAGTCGCATAACGCGATGGCTGTCTCATAGTTCTTTATAAAACGATGATATTCGGCCACAAGTATAAAATAACGTTCACGACTGGCACCGTATAATGGATACATCCTGCGTAAGTTGTCCGCTTTCTGTATATATTGGAGGGCTAAGTCCACATTGTAGGTATACAACGACTCTTCTCCCAAAGCAATATAGTTTATTATTTTCGCCGTCTTATTCGGTGTAGCCTGCAATGCTTTCCTATAGTAAAAGATAGCCGAATCGGACATCGCAAATCTGCTATATGCCATGCCTATATTCTGATAGATACCTCCCAGATCCTTGCCGCCATTGTTCGAGAGACTATACTCCAGAGCCTTTTTATTCAACTCCAGGCTTTTTGCGAAATCTCTTTGCATAGCATATATATTGGCTGCATGCTTGTAAAACATGGTCATCCCATAGGTGTTGTTCATCCGGATTGCTTCCTTTTGGAATATCTGCACTTCATCCAACGCCTTGCCATACCATCTCCGTCGCTCGTAATAAGTAATCAGTTTGAGCCAAGTACTGAAAATATATTGCTGATAGGGAGTTCTCTCAATAAATTTGCGGGCATCCAATATCGCTTTCTGAAGGGCAGGTATATTTTCTACAAAATAGTAGTGGTCACATTTGATATGCAAGGCTAAACATTGAGCCTTGATATCCTTTTTCTGCCCGGCACGCCGGAACAAAGTGTCGGACATCGCCAATACCCGTTCTTCTTTTAACATTCTATTACAATGCATGTAATAGGCATATAGTTCATCGTCAATCTTGAAAGGATTGTTCTGTCCCTTTAAGGGTAATCCCAATGCCCACCCCATTATAAATAGTAAACAATATGTCGTTTTATATTTCATTTTACGCATACTCTTTAAGGATGATTTCGGCTTCGCAAGGTATCCATGCCCAAAATTTAGAGCCTTCTCCCTCCTGAGAGGTAAATCCAATTTTACCTCCACATGCATCTACTATCGCCTTACAGATGGACAGTCCCAACCCCGTGCCTTGTACAAATGGATTCAATTTCTCGAACCGCTGGAAAACAAGGTACTGCTTCTCTGCTGGGATGCCGTTGCCCGTATCCTCGGTATAAATCCGGATTCCTCCATCCACATAAACATAACCGACTTTGATGTATCCTTTGTGGGTATGTTTGATTGAGTTAGTGGTGAAATTGGTACATATTTGTGCCAATCGGCTACGATCCAAACAGACTTTACATTCAGCGTATGGACTCTCTGTAATGAACTGTACCTCTGGATTTGTAGAGCGCTGCTGCAATGATGCAGACAGACTGACAAAATAAGCAGCCCAGTCGAAAACCTCTCTGTGCAGTGTCACTTCTCCCGATTCGATCCTTGACAAATCGAGTATATCGTTAATCAGATTCAGCAATAACTCATTATTCGCATTGATGATGCGTATATATTCTGCCCGTTCCTCAGCATCCACAGTTTCCTGCAATAAACCGGAAAAGCCGACAATGGCATTTAGAGGTGTGCGGATTTCGTGACTCATGTTAGCCAGAAACGCCGATTTCAGCTTGTCGGACTGTAGTGCCCGTTCTGTTTCAAGTTCCAATTTATGCTGGGTACGGATCAGATCAGTAATATCTCTCCGTAAACCGGAATATGCTGTTATCTTGCCCGAGGCATCTCGAATCGACATCCCGTTGATAATGACATGGCGGGTATCTGGATATTCGCTTCCTTCCAATGGAAGCAATTCCCATTGTACAGTGAAATTTTCCTCCAGCCCTTTCTCCAGAAGATTCCGGAATTGTCTTACTTTCTCCTGTTGGGAAGGGACTACCATATTCTGCAAAAGTGTTTCTACAGCCATCGTTTTCTGCGAGCCTTCATCACCGTTGTCCAACTTTATAGTTTGGCTGGATAAATTGTAATCCCACATCAGGATATTACTATGATAAAAAACATACCGCATCTTCCTTACATATTCATTTACCTCACTATTCAATTTCACAATTTCCGTATTATCCCGTCGAAATCCAACGTATTTGATAACCCGACCCGTAAGAGGATCTTTTTCAAAGGGAGTACCGGTAATGTTAAAATGACTTTGCTTGTTATCACCGGGTAACTTTACACTGACGTTTATGGAATAACTTTCATCACGGCCTTCCAGCATCATTGTGATATAAGGTTCCATTTGGCTGCTTTTACCCATACGCCGGCGATATTCCTCCAAGGAGAGTAAAGTTGTCTCATCATAGCCATTGGCCGGATCATTGTAAGTCTTATAATTTGCAGCCAATGCATCAAACTCCCAAAAAATAATATTTGAACCTTTGATGGCAAGCGATAACTTTAGGTTCTCTTGCTTGGCTTCTCTATTTGCTTTCTTCACTTGCTTGCGCAACAGAATAATAAAAAGATAGCCTATAAGAACTGCCAGAACCAAAATCCCCAAGGCAAAATAAAGCCATCGGGGAATACCCTTTTTCGCCGGAATGCTGAACCACTTGTTGAAAATCCGATCATATTCGCCATTGCGCTGTAACCTGTAGAAGGTATTATCAATAACCGTCAATAAGGAATCATTGTTGCCGGCAAAGCAATATTCCTCGGGGGGCAAATTTAGCTCGGACATATCCAGATTGCTGAAACCTTGCTTGTAAATAATACTCCGTGCCATTTCTTGATTACACATGGCTACATCATATTTCCCTTCGGCCAGCAATCGAAGCCCCTCATTCATGTCCGGAACCACTACTAAATGTGCATGGGGCATCTCTTCTTCCATTTTCTCCTGGGTGATGGCACCTTTCTGCACAATTACCTGCAGTCCTGCCAGTTCTTTCAATCCGCTCATCGGAGCTCTTCCTTTACGGAACACCACGTTCAGATAAACAAAGGTATGGATTGCTCCGAATTTAAACTGCTGTGCACGACGGTTGGAGTACATGATGCCTGTAATCAGATCTACCTTTTTCTTACTGTATTCTTCCACCACATCCGGCCAGTATTCCAATGAAAGTTCATAAGGAAGACCGACCTCTTTCATGATAGCACGGATCAGTTCCACATTAAAGCCGTCAGGCTCCCCGTTATCATTGATAAACTCATAAGGAGGGAATGCCCAGTCGCCTTTGATTACCAGTCGTTCGGAAGGAATAGCTTGCGCTGTCCCTGTCCCTGCAACTTCAAACAGCATTACAGACAAAAGAAACCAAAAACGTTTTTTGACTATCTTATACATAACTTATAATTTACTTGTTCTGCCTATCTCTGTAATTTTATTGCCTGGTAGGGTAAACCAAAACGTGGAACCTGCTCCGAGTTGTGAATCCGCCCCGATTTTTCCACCAAACCGTTCTATTATACTTTTGCAAATAGAGAGTCCCAATCCCGTTCCTTGCTTGAAAGAATCCAACTTTACGAAACGGTCAAAAATGGACTGTACTTTCTCGGAGGGCATTCCTTCGCCGGTATCCGTAAGATAGAAATACCAGTTTCCATTGTCCTGCTGCCGGTAGCCGAACAGGATGCTGCCCCGATGAGTGAATTTTATGGCATTGGTCATGAAGTTATTCATCACTTGCATGAACCTGTTAGGATCAATATTCAGCATTAGCTGGGGAGTGGATTCTGCAAAAACGATTTCAACTTCAGACTGCTTCATGCGCCAGCGGGTCGTCTTTTCCAACTCCGAGAACAAAGCATGCACATCCACATCCTTGTATGTGAACTCCATTGTGTCGGCTTCTATTTTAGATAAATCCAGAATGTCATTAATCAATTGGAGCAATAACTCCGTATTGCTCTGGATGATTTCCGAATATTCGGCTTGCTCAGAAGAGTCTTCCGTAGTGGCCAACAGACTGGAAAAACCAACAATTGAATTTAATGGAGTGCGAATTTCATGGCTCATATTCGCTAGGAATACATCTTTCAACCTATTTGCTTCTTCCGCTGACTTCTTGGCTTGAAGAAGCGTGTCTTCCAGTTCCTTTTGTACACTGATATCTTTATTTGCACCCACTAACACCGCTGGTTTCCCTTCAGCATCATATCTTAAAACTGTTGAATGAGCACATAGCCAGATGGGAGTTTCCAATGTCCGGTAAAAACTTTTGTATAAAGAAAACTCCTTGTGCAAAGAAGGCATATCTCCATGTGCGAATTTAGAAACACTCTCGCGGATATTCTCTCTCATTTCCGGAGAAATCAAATCAAAGAAATCCTTTGACTTGCATTGATTGCCCGCAGGCAAGATTTCAGGAATGCTATTGATGCTATCGTAAAAAATAGTGTCTTCCTTTATATCATAGGTCCATAGACTCATCTGCGCTACTTCCATGACAGTTTGTAATCGTTTATTCAGTTCG
Organism: Bacteroides sp. AF39-11AC; assembly: GCF_003474285.1. Lineage (NCBI taxonomy): Bacteria > Pseudomonadati > Bacteroidota > Bacteroidia > Bacteroidales > Bacteroidaceae > Bacteroides > Bacteroides sp. AF39-11AC. The sequence goes on from NZ_QROH01000004.1 coordinate 172,047, forward strand.
TTCAATTCCTCAATATTTTGTTGTTGTTCCGTCATATCCCATGCTGTAATTAATAACCATTTCTTCCCATTGGGATGCAAAACTGTGCGTTTATTCACATAAAGGTAGAGGGTACTTCTATCTTGTTTTTCAAATCTGCACAAGCCGATAAACTGACCTTTACCCCGAAGGATCTCCTGATCATTCAGATTCATTCTCCTTGTCATTTCATTGGACGCTAACGCCACATCCATATTTTCCATAACTTCTTCTCTTGTAAGTCCGAATATGTTTTCTGCTTCCTTGTTCCAATAGAGAAACTTTAGTTCGTCTTGTATATCCCGCACGGCAACTGCCACAGAGAGATTGCTAAACAGATTCTCTAGGAAAGTCTTATTATCTTTCAATATCTGAAGCTTGCGCTCACGAGAACGCTGTTTGAGGGCATAAGCTCGTCCCCGCATAACAATGATTACTATAACCAAGGACAATATGACCATCAGCGTGACAATCGTCCATTTATACTTTTCCCAAAAACTTGGAGGAGCTTGCACGTAAACTGCTTCTGAAGGGAACAACTTCACTGGGATATTGTAATGGGAAAGATGTGCATAGTTTAATATTGTCGAAGGAGTTCCCCCTGTCATGACAGGCATCTCATGGGGGCACTCGCCTTTTAATATGCGATAAAGCATGTCAATGCAGTTTTTTGCCAAAGATTTCACATTGATATAGTGCCCTCCTGCAAAACTTCCACTTTCCAGATTCAGATCGGCTAAGGTAAATACCGGAGATTTAGAAAAGGCGGAAATAATTGTTTGTATATTGTCATCCAGATAAGTATCAATGCTATTGCGCATGGGAACAAACCAAGAGAAATAAATCAGCCCTGTACGGGAGTCTTCTATCGAAAGGGTATCCAGAAGATCTTGTGTGTTCAACTGGGGACTGGTCAATTCCTGAAGTTTTATTTCAGGAAAATAGAAATCCAACGTGTCTTTCAATTCGATACGGGTGAACAAACTAATGTAACGTTGATCGGAAATAAAGGTTATCCGATCCATATCCGGCATTAAGCTTTTCATCAACGTCACCGTTTCTTTAATAAATACCGGCTGCGTCAGCGCAACGGCATTATAAGAACTTATCACTTCACCGGTAGGCCTTAATCTTGATTTCAACCTCGTTTCATCCTTGTCCAGCATCACACTGATATCAGGAGCCATGCGGTCACGTGCCATGCTGATAATGGTCGGCACATCTTGCCATACATCCTCAAACAAAGGCTTGCATAGCAGCCATCCCGGATCACCGATAAATAGCAAAGCCAAGGGTTTCCGCTTCTGTTCGTATTTCGTCCGCAAATAACGAAGCTTTGCATTCGCCTCTTCCAATGATTGTAAGGAAGCCACAGCCAAGGCTTCCTCATGGACTGACAGGCTCAATCCCAAATCCTCCTTCATAACCTTGACATGGCTTGATGTGAACTCGTCACGAACTGCTTCAAAAAGCAGACGTGTTTTGACTTCATTAAAATTAATGGAATTCAAGACCAATATATAATCTGTATCTTTTTTATCTTGCGCATGCAAACCTCCTACCATTCCTACCCATAACAAAAGAATATACAGTACTTTTCTCATATTTATTACCGTTGTTTGTTGGATACCATCTCTATCTAAAAAAATACATCTACATTTTCCGCCATCCTCTTAAGGCTTCATTTCTATGTCTCTTTGTCCTAAGATTTAGCGTCAGATATAGTTTTAACAAAATTAGCGTTTTGTTAATTGGGTGGTTATACCAATTCAGGTAAATAATATACCTATCTGGGGTAACTTGCCATATTTAACCCGTTGGCGGGATTGGAAACTGGTCAGGGCTTGACCAACAACGTCTCAAATAAGGCTCAAACCCGTATTTGCTCCGTTTCATTCCCGTATAAGGGTACCTCTAACCGGGTTTATAACGGAGAAGATACGGCGCAAATGCGGTTCGGGTCGGAGCCGGGTAAGGACAGAACCGCGCCTTGAGCTCTTTCTTGCTTATCCGAACGTTTTACGAAATCGGATGCCAAACGGCGTAGCTGTGAACTTTGCAAAGTATATTTAAGGAAAAAAACAGAAATCGATACGTGCCGTAAAAGGTGAGGAAACTGTTTTGAAGTTTTTGACAAAGGCTTGATTGAAAACACAGCGTGAGCCATGCCGGAGGCCAATATTTTAAAAGGTATTATTTTTTACAAGAGGAAAGAACTTGTTTTTCTCTTTGTTCGGAGGACCATTATTATGAAAGGTCAGATGCCTTAATTTTATCAAAGAAAGTAGGGAATAGGTACGTCTTTTACCTTAATATATACGTGGATAAGAGAAAATAGTCACTTTTCATAACAACTAATACTCTCTTTTGTGCTTTCTTTACATATAACTAACATGTATTGGAGACTATTTATATACTGTTATGAAAAAGTTAAACTTAATATGCTTGTTTCTGGGATTCGTCGGATTGTTTTTTGCATCCTGTTTACAAGAAAAGGATGTATACAATCCGGATAGAGATGATCAGGACGAAAACAAAGTAGGCTTGATTACAGATTTCTCTCTAAAAACGGATAAGACATCTGTAACTATCCATGCGACAACCATCGACGGGAGAGCCGCAGAAGGTGTGAAATATGGTATTTATACCAGTAATCCGTATTTGAATGAAGACGGGAGGTTGGAAAATCCGGCATTTGTAGGTTATACAAATGGAGATGGAAAACTGGAAGCCAAAGTCGTGGTAGCCAATAATGTTACTCAACTCTATATCATTCCCCTCTCTGCCGGTTATGCTGTCGGAGGCACAGAAGGGCTTCAAGGCTATGCTGTCCGGAATTCTGTCACAGCCGATTTTGCTCCGGTACCTTTTCCTATGGCTACCCGAAGCCGGGCTGCCGAGGATGAAGAATATGTGATAACAAGAAACATCAGCAATAACTTTCAGGAATTGTGCGTGCTTTATCAAAACCAAGAAGTAAGTGCCCAAGGGATTCCTATTCCTGCGGAAAATGGAGGGTCCGGTTTGGTATCCGCAACTACTCTTTCTGAGAGCTTTATCCATCAAGTCGATGGCCTATATCCTGAAAGGCAGAATGTAAGTGACGCCGATTTTTCCAAAAATTCAGATTTAAGAGTAGTAGGCAAGAATGGTGCGGAAGTGTGGGTCACTTATATCGGTGATGGTGGTTTCAATGTGAAAAACGGTACTGTATACAATTCATTGATGTATTATAACTATACGGACAGTGAACTGTCATCCATGGATCACCTGACTCCAGCCACGCTGCACATGACCATGCTAATACCCAATACCAACCAAAGACAATGTCCGGCAGGATTAAAGGTGCAACTGCTGTACTGGGATGGAAACCAGTACAGTAAGACCTTTCCGGAAGGTACCCGTATCGGCTTTGCAGTGGCTCGCGAAGGCTATAAAGGAAACGGAAACCCTGTAACAGATGGATCAGCATATGGCTTTAAGAGAGTAAGTGGCTCGAACTTGTATCCTCAATTGAACGGTGATGTAAAAGGTAACTATTATTCGACTCCCCAGTTGAATCAAGTAGGGAAATCACAAGCAGTCACACGCTGGATTGACGATTTTGAATGTTGCGTTACGGGTATTGACATTCGTCCGATTGGAGACAAGGATTCAGATTATGATTTTAACGATGTCCTGTTTGCCGTATCTTCCAGCCCGATACCTGATGCAATCCGGCCGGGGGTTGTAATTGATCCGGTTGATGTTACTGTTGCGTCCGAGTCCATATACGGGACACTTGCTTACGAGGACCTATGGCCAAGCCAAGGTGACTATGACATGAATGATTTCGTTGTCAACTATACTTATACCTTTGGTAAGAATGAGGCAAATGAGATTGTAGGAGTCCGTCTGGAATTCGAACCGATAGCTAAAGGTGCGGCAGGTTCCACCCAAATAGGCTTCGGAATTGAATTACCCTTAAATGAAAGTGATGTAAGCTCGGTGGAGGGGGCTACTTTAGAAAGAGATAACGAGAACGCTACATTTATCATATGGGAGAACGTGAGCAATATCGACAAATTCAGTGGTGCTTTTATCAACACCGAAAAGGGTAAGGGCTTCGTGTCAACCGACAAAAGGACGGTTGTCATTACCTTTAACTCTCCGGTGAACGACTTGTCTGTAATGAAATTCAATCCATTCATCTTTGTGGGTTCACGTTCTCATGAGATCCACTTGCCGGACTATAAGCCAACTGCAAAGATGGATTTTAATTTATTACACACGGGGAAAGATTGCTCGGACCGTTCCACCGGCATCTACTACCGCATGGAAGATATGTACTCATGGGCTTTGGATTTTCCACGCGCCACAAAAGATTCTCCGGCATGGAGATACCCTAAGGAACGTTCTTCTATCATTAGTGCCTATCCGGGCTATGCCGACTGGATAGCCGATAAAAACAACACTTCATGGTACGAAGAAGAAAATAGCAATACGGAAGAAATATATTGATCCGCTTACGATTCCGGAGGGGGTGTACTCTGCTACCAATTACAATGTAAATAGTATGAACTACGCCCCAATTGTGAATCTCTGAATGTCATCCCTTCCTTTATTAACGAATTGAAGAGAGAAGCCCCACTGTCTTTTCCGTAAGCCTCCTCTCTTCAATCCCTTAATCTCACCTATCTATTTTATCTTTTCCCTAATCTTCGTCAGATACTGCTTCATCCCTTCCGCATCCTTCGTACTGATAATTTCCAGTAAATTCTTCAGCTCCAGACGAATATTTTCCACTTGCGAGGGAGTGCGCGGATTAAAGAGAATTTCCTGAAGCAAGTAATCATCCTCACTCAGCAAACCCTTGGCAATAGCCATGTGTTTCTTGAATGTAGTGCCCGGAGCCTCCTGATGCTTCATCACCGCTGCAAAAACAAACGTAGAGACAAAAGGAATAGACAGAGAATAAGCTACCGTCTCATCATGCTCGTCGAAAGTATATTCGAAGATATTCAGGCGGAGCGTCTGGTAAAGGTCCTTGAAGAAAATTTTGCCCAGGTGGTCACCTTCACTGATGATGATAGCATTTTCGCTGCTCAGATTGCTGAGGCTGGCAAACGTAGGGCCAAACATCGGATGCGACGATACATAACGGAAACCACTTTCCTCATAGAATTTCTTCAATCCCGTCTTCACCGAGGCGATATCACTGATGATACAATCCTTGGGCAGCACAGGCAGCACCTTGCGGAATGCGTCCAGCGTATATCTCACCGTGGCGGCATTGATTACCAACTCCGGTTCGAAGTCCTTTATCTCTTCCAACGTGGTGAAACGATACGTGTTGTAGACAAAACGTAACTGGTGCGGATTCACGTCGAACACTGCCGTTTCATGTTGGAAACTTAAAATATCTGTAAAGAAAGAGCCCATCTTGCCGGCTCCGAGTATTAAAATACGCATAAATTTAGTGTTTAGGTATTAATGATTAGTGATAAGTGAAAGATAGCGTAGCCATTAATCACTTATCACCAGTCGCTAATCACTTGTTTATAATTTCCATTTGTTGCCTCACACTCTCCTCGTGTATCAGCTCGAATACCTTCTTGATAAATTCCGAATCCACGCCCAGAAGCACACCTTGTGAGCCGCGTTTGTCCAGAATTTCATTGTAACGTCCCGTTTGCAGAATCGTCATATCGTGCTCTTTCTTGAACGTACCGATTTCACGTGCCACACGCATACGCTTGGCAAGTTCCTGCATCAGGTTGTTGTCGCACTCATCAATCTGCTTGCGCAGTTCGCTGAGGTTTTCCGTGGTCTGTGTTTCTTTACGGATGACGAGCAGGTTCAGGATGTAATCCAGTACGTCCGGAGTCACTTGCTGCGAAGCATCGCTCCATGCACAGTCGGGGTTGCAGTGGCTTTCGATAATCAGACCGTTGAAACCGAGGTCCATAGCCTGCTGGCATAGCGGTGCGATGAGTTCGCGCTTACCGCCGATGTGGCTGGGATCGCAGATGATCGGCAGGTTCGGGATGCGACGACGCAACTCGATGGGGATATGCCATTGCGGCAGATTGCGGTACAACTTCTTGTCGTAACTGCTGAAACCGCGGTGGATGGCTGCCAGACGTTTCAGACCGGCATTGTTGATACGTTCCAGGGCACCGATCCAAAGTTCCAGATCCGGGTTTACCGGGTTCTTCACAAACACAGGAATATCCACACCCTTCAGTGCATCGGCAATTTCCTGCATGGCAAACGGGTTGGCAGTGGTGCGTGCACCAATCCAAAGGATATCGATACCTGCTTTCAGACACTCGTATACATGCTTCGAAGTGGCTACTTCGGTAGAAACGTACATTCCGGTTTCTTTCTTCACCTCTTTCAGCCATGCCAGACCGTCTACGCCTACACCTTCGAAACCACCCGGTTTGGTACGCGGTTTCCAGATTCCGGCACGGAATATCTTCATTCCCTTTTCGGCCAGTTGTTTGGCGGTGCACATTACTTGTTCTTCTGTCTCGGCGCTGCAAGGACCTGCAATTACCATGGGACGTTTGTCCTCAATACCCGGCAGCAAAATCGATTCTAATTCAAGTTCCATATTCTTTTATTTTTGTTCAATTATATTTTTATTGTATAGATATTTCTCAGTGTCTTCTGAACCCTCTGCAACGCCCGTCGATAAAGCCTTTCGAGCGTGTTAATAAATACAGGCCTCGTTTTTTAAAAACGTTGCCCTTATTCTTTAAAAACGTCGGGCACGTTTTTTAAAACGGTGAGTGGCTTGTGTCACAGGAGTTCTTTTTTGTAAATATATTACTTCATCTCCCTGATGCGCTTCAATGCCTCTTCCAGTTTATGGTCTTTGCAGCAAAGCGAGATGCGGATATACCGCTTTCCGTTACTTCCGAAGATAAATCCCGGCGTGATGAACACGCGTGCGTTGTGCAACACCTTTTCGGTCAGTTCTTCCACGTCAGTGCAGGTATCGGGAATTTTTCCCCAGAGGAACATGCCCACCTGCTTTTCATCGTACGTACATCCCAGTGCATGCATGATTTCTCCTGCCAGATGGCGGCGGTTGCGGTAGTTCTTGTTGTTTCCGTCGTACCATTCCTGTTCGGCTTCCAAGGCGTTGGCGGCTGCCAGTTGCATGGCGCGGAACATACCGCTGTCGATGTTGCTCTTCACTTTCAAGATCCATTGCACAAAGTCGGCGTTGCTTGCCAGCATACCGATACGCCAGCCCGGCATATTGTGGCTCTTGCTCATGGAGTTGAACTCGATGCAGCACTCTTTGGCACCCGGCACACTGAGGATGCTGAGCGGGTGGTCGTTCAGGATGAAGCTGTACGGGTTATCGTTTACAATCACGATGTCTTTGCGGCGTGCAAAGTCCACCAGTTTTGCATAAAGTTCCGGGGTGGCGTTGGCTCCGGTCGGCATGTTCGGATAGTTGGTCCACATCAGTTTTACGCGGCTCATGTCCATCTTTTCCAGTTCGTCGAAGTCGGGCATCCAGTCGTTTTCCTCTTTAAGATTGTAGTTGATGACTTCCGCTCCCAGTATCTTGCTCAATGAGGTATAAGTGGGGTAGCCCGGATTGGGAACCAATACCTGTTCGCCCGGATTGACGAAGGCCAGTGTGACGTGCAGAATACCTTCTTTCGAACCGATGAGCGGCTGTATCTCGGTATTAGGATTCAGCTCCACGCCATACCATTTCTTATACCAGGCGGCAAAGCTGCGACGAAGTTCGGGGATGCCGACATAAGGCATATAGCCGTGTCCGTCAGGATTTTGTGCTTCGCGGCACAGGGTTTGTATGGTTGCTTCCGAGGGAGGCATGTCGGGACTGCCGATTCCGAGGCTGATTACGTCTTTTCCTTCGGCATTCATTTGTGCCACCTCTTTCAACTTCTTGGAGAAGTAGTATTCGCTCACGCTGGCCAACCGGTCGGCGGGCTTGATCTTAGATGTTTGATTTTCCGTCTGCATATTCGCCTAATATTTTAAGTTCTTTGGTTAGCGGTGTGATGGCCGCGATGGATTGTTTATATCTCAGTATGTTGTCGAAAACAACGTCTACGTAAAATTGGTATTCCCATTCCCGTCCGATGATGGGCAGCGACTGTATCTTGGTCAGGTTGATGCTGTAGAACGAAAGGATGGACAGTACTTGCGAGAGACTCCCTTCCGTGTGGGGCAGTGTGAATACCATGCTTGCCTTGTTGGTTTCCGGGTGCGGATGGCGGTGTATTTCGTCTACCTGCCAAGGGTCGGCAACTACCAGAAAACGGGTGAAGTTGTGCTTGTTTGTTTCGATGCCTTCCTGCAACACCTTCATGCCGTAACGCTCGGCAGCGGCCTTGGAGCAGATGGCGGCGTGTCCTTTCAGGTTCTCCCGCTTGATGATTTCGGCGCTGAGGGCGGTGTCTTCCGCTTCCACTACTTTCATTTTCGGGTGCTGGGCAAGGAACTCGCGGCATTGCATCAGTGCGATGGGGTGGGAGTTGACTTCCGTCAGATCGTTCCAGTCCTCATCGGGCAGGCAGACAAAGCTGTGTGATATGCGTAGTTTGTATTCGCCTATGATTTGTGTTCCGCTCTGCCGCAGCAACTCGTTGTTGTGCAACAGGCTACCTGCAATGGTATTCTCTATCGCCAACATTCCTATGGTCTTGCTGTCCTTTTTCACGGCTGCAAACACGTCCTCAAAAGTAGCGCAACAGATTAACTCTATTTCTTCTCCTTCGAAGTACTTGTGTGCGGCAATGTCGTGATACGACCCTAATGTTCCTTGAATGGCTATTCTTTTCATACTGTTTCTTTAAAATAAAAAATCCCGCTTCCATACAATGGAGCGGGATTAAGTATATTACTTTAGTTCTCTATTCAGTTCTTAAGCATCACTGTCACTTGACACATACAAACTCCCGCTCTACTTTCTGGCTAAAGTAAAAGTAAAAAAAGAAGTAATATGCATAAGTAAACAAATTCATACTTTCGTTTTCTTTTTGATTCTTAATTCGTGGCAAAAGTAATACTTTTCTCTTATATGCAAGCAAAAAATGATATTTTTTTTATTTCTTCTTCAAAATTAGCTTTTAGACGACTGCTTCCGGCTGTCTCTTTCTCTATTTATAGAGTTGTATCTTTATCCTGGCCCCATAAAAAAGCATTCTTCCTTTTGGCTATTCCCTGCAATTCATCTATCTTTGCATTAGCCGAAGAGAAATGCGGCGTGTTGAAGCTATTTTTGACAAGGAGAAAACTGGTAATTTTATTTAAGTCAAGAAACAGACCTTCAATAAAGATGTTTCACGCAGACCATATAGGGTCGGGCGTGCAAGCGTATTTATTGGTTCTGTGGGTATACCAGTACCTCTCCTTGGATAAATATGAACTATACGTCCGACTTCTTTTTGTATAAGGGGGATGAGGGCGATTTTAAATATTTAAAATCCGAAGAAGACATGAATACCCCGAAGGATGAAATGATAACAGAGGCCATCCACTGCATGGTAGAACAGAGGAAACACGAGATATGGGAAGTGCTCTACCCATTAAGTATAAAATATGGTTTTACGCTCGACTCCGACTATGCCAGCATCAAGCTGGAACCTCCCTGTAAAGACTTTCCGGAAGAAAAATGCGGATGTAAATTACCGCTTGATTCCGTGTACAGTGCCTTTGTGAAAGGTGATTTTCTTTATGTGATGTGCCGCGGGAAAGTGTATTTTATCCTCGATCTGGAAAGTGGTTTGTGGAGACTGTATTTGCCAATGCACCGACCTCCAAGGCTGAAAGTACTGTGGTGGAGGATTCAAGAGACAACAAGGGATTTGGTGTGGTTGGTGAGACATTGGAAGGACTGAAATAATTCACGACAAGATTATTTCTACCGGAAAAGAAAGGAATAAAAGAGTGATAAGGTGATAGGGCGATAAAGTAGCTGCGCTATATATCACAGAACGTTATCCCGCTATCACTTTATCACCCTACCACATTATCACACTTTGCTCATTACTCGTCCAAAAAGAATTAATTCATCTGATATGTAATGGATGAGATGCGAATCAGAAATTTCTCCTGTATATCGGCAACTCTTTCCCCAACTCTGTATGAACCACCTCGAAATTGACAAAGCCATTCACGGACTCCGGTTCTAACAGTGTTGCCGCAAGGTTCGCATTCTTCTGTGAAAGACGAATGATGAAACAACCTGCCGGGAAGCTCTTCTTTTCCTTTACCATCCGTGTAGATACTGTGACCGGATAAATCTTTTCCCATTCCTTGGTAGCTTTCTTGTATCGGGTAACCATATACTTCTCTACGGTGGCTGTGAAGGGTTTTCCTATCTCTTCTACCTCTATTCCTAAAACCCGCAATTTCTCTGCTTGCATCCGGCAGGTATCCGGCAGAATATATGCTTTGGGACGTTTGCGTACTAACTCAGCTTTCAGTTGAAGCGCATTGAAAGTAGGCAGAGGTTCCGTAAAACGTTCGTTCTTGGCAAGGTCAATAAAAGTAACAGGAAGCTCTGTCCGTACAGATTGAAAAGTGACGGATATATCACTCTTTCCGCTGCAAGTCTCTTTCGCTGCCTTTCGTATCTCACTTCTTACTTCTTTTGAATGAAGAGCTGCTGTTTCCAAAAGACTGCGGGATACCAGAAAACCGCATTCCGCACGACGGGCAAAACACGCTCTTCCCAATCCTATTCCACGGATTTCTATGAACAGAGATACCGCATTGGTAAGCCCTTGAAACGTGGAACTGGATTGTGGACTCTTAGCATCTTTCATTGCATACAAACTATCATTCCTGACACTGGGTGTAAAGTAAAAGCCTGAATGATAACCGTTAGCCTCCAATGCTTTCTCTGCTTCTTCACGGAATAAGCCGTTGGAAAGTGTACGTATTCCGGCAGGGATGTTCAAATGCCCGCTGGGTAGGAAAAGGACATCGGCGGCCGTAGCTGCTTTAGTACCCCGCAGCAATTCAAACTCCTTGCGGAAAGGATTGAATTCGTGGATGTCCAGCGCTATTTCGGGCTTCCATTTCTTGTACGCTTTTTTAAGAAGAAGAGTCACCGGATCGGCAAGTTTACTTTGATCCCGGTTCAAATCATACCCACTGCCTGATTTACGGCTTTGCATGGCATAACCATCCGTATTGGCCACAGGTACAAGTGCAAGAGACACCTTTTTCAGTAGTTCAGTACCTTCGGACGTATTCAGCAAATAATCGGCAAGCATACAGGCTGCTTCCGGCCCGGCAGGTTCGTTGCCGTGCAGTCCTGCCTGTATCCAGACTCTTATTTTCTTTTTATCGTTGGGAGTTCCGAAATAGAGCACGGGGATATCCCTGCTCTGTGGAGTCTTTCCTATATCGGACAGCGTAACCTTATCGGGATGCCTGTCGGCTAAATCCTTCAAATACCTGTTTATCTCGAACAAGGAAGCCAGACCTTCTTCAAGCGGCTTGCCGAGGGTGGGAGTGGAATATTGCTGCTCCGGTTCGGGATAGAAACGGTGGGCTACCTCTTCCGGTTGCACCGTGGGCTGGATATTCCAGAGAGAAGGGTTGCTGAATACGGTTTCTTGCGCAATACGTTGCAGATAGAGTGCTTCCTCTTCGGGCAGTCCGGCATAATAAGTACCTGTATAGGATTTCTGAAAAAATACGCTACAGAATACATTGGCGACAAGATAAGAACCCTGTCGGGAAGGGTGGCTGTGATCGTTGTTGTAAAGCGTGATGCTTGGATTTTCCGTGCGGACACGCTTCCAGGCGATGCCGACGGGGGCACACCAGGCATTCAGTTGTGCGGTCATCTCCAAATAACTTTCAGCCAGTCGTTGCTGCATTTCGGCATACGTGTCGATGTCGTGTCCCCAGGTCATGTAGAAGACGGTTTTTCCTTTCGGATTGTAGAGGCGGCGCAGGCTGTCGAGGGAGTGGGCAGGCTTGTACACATTCTCCCGCACCCATTCTTTTTCACGGGCAGGCGCTTTACTTTGGTCTTGCAGGATGACGAAATCCCAGTTTCCTTCACGGATGGCATTCAGGGTTTCAGGGTTGGCAGCATGTTTCTTCAATGTCCAGCCGCCGTGTTCCACTAATTTTACAGAAAGCTTGTGACCGGTGGAGGCGGCAAGGGCCTGCACTTGTCGGACTAAACGGTTGTATTGCGTGTAGCTGTTACCTATGAACAGCGCACGGAGAGAGTCTCCCAACATGACAGGAACGGCACGTTTGCCCATTCCGGTGGAGTGGTGTCCGATGCCTTGTTCTTCTCTTTTCTGCCAGTTGCAGGGCCAGTTGTGTTCGGCTGCTATCCGGTGGAGGTATTGGTAGAACTGATTGCCGCGCTCGTAACGGTTGCATCCCTGTGCTTCGGCTTCGGGAGTCTTCCTTAAATATGATTCGCGGATGGTATCTCCCGTAGCTAGTTGGAGGACAATCGGTTTGGCAAGATACTTCCTGATTATCTCGGGAGTAACATACGGAATGTTACGTACTCCGTAGGGAAAATCTTGCGAAGCATCGGGGAAAGTATACCATCCTGGACTGCCGATAACGGCTTTCTCCACATACGGGCTGTCATGGAAAAGCATGAAACGCTGCACAAACTGACCTCCGGCTGAGTGACCGTAAATCATATATCCTTTCCGTTCACTACCCGAAGATTGGCGGACGTACTCGAAGATTTTATCAACCAGTGCCGGCGTTTGCTTTTCAGCCGGACGTATCGTATGATCCTTGTCGTCCATGACACCGACTTCCTGATAATCGGGCAAAGGAAACCTTTCCAGATCGAAGTGGGGAATGAAGACCATGAATTTATGCTTCTCTGCCTCCTGCTTCCAAGCTTTGAGCAGATAGGTGTAACCGCGGTCGGCACCTTCGAAGACAAAAAAAATGGGCATACGGTGCACATCGCCCGAAGCCGGAATGTAGTAGTGCACATCTACCGGACGGTCGGCAAAGGGGGGATAGTCTTTGTAGGTGAACTTGCCTTCACCTACGGGAAGCACGGAGGCGGCACGGAGCCCGGTGCCCAGAAAGACAATAGCAAGAAGTAGAATTAATCTTTTCATTCTTCATACCTCCCTTTTTTAATGACTTCCTTGTCTTTTAGGACGAGTTTGCCGCGTGCTATGACGTGCGTCAGTTGAAGTTCGGAATCGAGGAAACAAAGGTCGGCATCGAAACCGGCGGCTATTCTGCCTTTGGTGCGCAGTTTGAGGTTGCGTGCCGGATTGCTGGTGATAAGGGTCAGCGCCTGTTCCAGAGGCAGAAGGCCTTCTTTTACGAGCAATGTCATCTCCTGCAGGTTGAGGTGCAGGGGGGCGGGGCGATAGGTCGTTTCTCCTGTCTCGGGATTGGTGCGGCGCACTCCGCCACGACCGTCACTGGAGAAGGTGATGCGGTCGAGGGGCACGTGGGCTTCGAGGGCTTTTATTACGCAACGGTGGGGAGCATCGAATTTGGTTCCTCCGGTGGAGAAATCTATCATACCACCCATGCAGGCAAATTCTACGGCTTGCCGGAATAAGGCTTCCGTGCGTATCAGGTGGGTGGGCGAGAGGTAGGAAATCAGCGTGGGGTACTTGCGGGCGATGTCCAGCAACGGGGTGATACCATCGGGTAAGGCTCCCAGATGAATATGCAGAATACCTCCTTTGCCGGAAGTGAAACCGCCGAGGCGTACCTGATTGATGAGGCGCAGTATCTCCAGTTCGGTGGGGAAAGCGCTGCGGTCGTCACTCATGGCAAGTTTGCAACCGATCACTTTGTCGATGAAGATGAGATCGTCGGCCACACAGGACATCAGTGTTTTGGGAGGCAATCCGTAGAAACTGGTAAGCATGTAGGCACTGAGGCCGTCGTCTTCCAGGGCTTTGGTTTTGGCGTACAGGGTGGTCGGTTCTTTTACGAAACCGTCCGTACCGAGCAGCCCTACCACGGTGGTGGTTCCGCAAGCCACCAGTTCGCTCATAGAGATGTCGGGGACTAAGGAAGCATAGCCGGTTTGTCCGCCGCCACCGGTGATGTGGACGTGCTGGTCGATAAAGCCGGGGGTGACGGTACACCCGCCGGCGTCTATGGTATTCAACGGAATACCGGTCAGTTCTATCTTCCGGTCTATGAGGGCTATTTTGTCATCTGCCAGTAGAACGTCGTTCATGCCGAGATGCTCCGGAGAGTATAAGTTTGCATTTTTAATGAGTGTGAACATGATTCGGAGTTGTTTTATAGTGTTATGAAATGATAAGCTATCAGGAACAGAATGCTGCCTATAAGGGGCAGGGTGTTTCTCTTTGCCAGTTCAATGGGCGATACACCCGCCACACCGGCAATGGCGACAATGATTCCCGCTATGGGAGATGCGGCACGCCCCATGCTGGCGGATAACTGCAAGGGAAGCACGAGGGAATAGGCAGGCATACCCAACTGTCCGGCAATTCCGGGCAGCAACGGGCCGAACGAGAAGAAAGCCGCGTTTCCGCTTCCCATTAGCATGGCCGCACAGAAGATTATCAGGGCGAAGACTGCGGCGATGGCAATGCCGGAAAGTCCTATATGCGTGGAGTAATCTACCAGTGAGTCGATGAAGCCGAGGCTAATCAGTCCTTTGGAGAATATCTCGGAGGCAACAATCAGTGTCACGACACTTCCGAAGACATTTCCCATCCCTTTCCAGAAGCTGGAGAAGGCATCAAAGGTTTTCCGTATATTGCGTGTGTGGCAACCTACGAATACGAGTGAGACAAAGAGAGAAAATAGCATGGCGGTTGTCGTATTGAGTGTTATGGGAGGCTGGAACAGGCCCACGTAAGGCGAAAATACAATGAGAAGCGCAAGTGGAAGTATGGGGAGCAAGGCGAATATCAATGGAATATCCGGTTTGGCAGAGGTTTGCGGAACTTCTGCAGTTTCACTATTTTCCGCACTCTGCCTGGCGGCTTCTTTTTTATCGAAATACCTATTGTTGAAGTAAAACAGGGTCATGACTACCAAGGTGGTAGGGATAACCAACGGGAGTTGGTGGGTAATGAAATAAGCTACGTTGGTCTGCTCGATAAGTTCGGCGGCAAGGGCTGTGTTTGCCGAGCCGGGGCCCTGGTCGAACAGCGTTGCGGCGGCAATGACGGATAATGCGGTGAGGCGGCTTACTCCCAATCCGATGAGGACGGGGTAAACGGAGGCGACAAGCAAGAGTCCTAATCCGGCTGCCGAGGGGGTAGTGATAAAGAGCAACTGGCCAATGGGAATGGTGACGGTAGCTGCCAGATAGGGATAACGGCGAAAGAAACCCAACGGTTTCATGGAGATGTGCACCAGGGCATTGGTGGCTTTTATGTGATTCATAAAGGCTACATAGCCGCCGATGGTCATAATCATCAGTCCTGCGCGGGACAGGTTGCCGATGAATGTTTCTTCCACCACTTTCACCAAATCGAAAACAACGCTGCCGGTGGATTTATCCGGAATGATGGGTTGGACATTGAGAATGAGGGCGAATGTCAACATTACAAGTCCGGCCAGCATCAAAACTCCTTGCGGGTTCAGTTTCCGGTAGAGGTAAATAGCGGTGACGGTGGTCACCAATATACAGAGGAGGAAGGCTACGACTGACATAATCTGGTTGGTTCTGGGTTATAAGTTGTTTGTTTTTGAAGTATCTCAATTCCCCTCCTCCGACGGAGGAGGGGTGCCCTTTAGGGCGGGGTGGTAGGTAAGGTCATAAAATACCTATGAATCATATCAATAAGGAATTCTTTTCTCACCTACCACCTCCCCCTTCGGGTACTCCTCCTCCCAAGAGGAGGAGAATTGGGATAGTGCTATTTAATCATTGTTCACTGTCTTATAAGTACCCCGGATTATTCTCTAACTGGCGACCTGTATTGGAATCAATGAACTCTTGCGGAATCGGGAACAACACAGGCGTATCATACGAATTCATGCCTCGTGCATCGCGTCCTGCAATCTCATTCAACTGCCGCATACGACGTTTGAAGTAATTGTTCACATCACGTTCATCTCCACCTTTCTCCTGACTTACGCGAATCAGGGTGTGGCGGCGCTCTTCTTCGGAAAGAAGTTCACGGCTACGTTCGTCCAGAATGAAATCTACGCCTCCTGCGGTGAGTTCAGCTTCTGTGATGCTGACTGCATTGGAACGATTGCGTACCTTGTTAATCCATTTGATGGCTTCACCTGCCTGGTTGTTTTTCAGCAAGGCTTCCGCATAAAGCAAGTACGTGTCGGCGAGGCGGAGATAAACAATATCCTGATAACATCCATCCTTGTCGCCATTTGCCAGTAACGGTGCCACGTAATCCCATTTGCGGGTAGTGGGCCAGTTATACTTCTTGATGGTTGTCTTATTATCATCCAGCATAGCGGCGGTTACAGTGGTGTCTACCACCATCTTGCCGTTGTTAAGGAATTCCGTAATCTTACCGTCGGCACCCTTCTCGTTAATAGTCCATACCACTGCATAATCGGATACACGGTCGTCCTGAGTTCCCTGATCTTTATAGTTGTAGAGACGGAAAGCACCCCTTGAAGGCACGCAACGTCCGGCACCTTTACCACCGTTGTTTATCCAGAACACCTGAGGCCAGGTGGCTGCACCGCTTGTATAGTCGGGATCGTACTTGTTGCTCTTGTTGATGACACCGTCGTTGGAGTAATAGTTCTTATATGTACTCTTCATGTAAACCTCGGCTGTACCGAAAGCACTGTTTTCCGGTTCCGTGTTGACAAAAGCGTATAAAACCTCTGTGTTTCCGTCCGCATACATCGGTGTGCGGAATACGTCGATGAACGGACAGCCCGGATTGGCGGAGTTCTTGCCGAAACGGTTGGTTATCAAACTGTATTCGGAACCTTCTGCCAGTGGCTTCAAAACTTCGACTGCCTTGGAGGGCTGGTCCATTGCCAGGTACAGTTCACCCAGATAATGGCGTGCCATGGCTCCTGAAATCTTACTGTTGTTTTCTTCACGCAACGGTAAATTGTTCATGGCGAAAGCAAAGTCCTGCTCCATGACTTCACGGATAGATTCTACGGAGTTGCGCTCCCAGTCGTTACGGTAGTTCATACCTGTAATTTCTTCGGTGGACAAAGGTACGGCACCGAATGAATACGTCAGATGACGGTAAGCCCATGCACGAAAGAAGCGGGCCTGTGCGATGATCTTATTCTTGTGGGCGGCAGCTTCGGTTTCGGTTCCTTTCCAGTCGATGCCACTGCCTTCGGCACGTGAAATCACCATGTTTGCCGTATTGATGATGCGGTAACACCATTGGAAGATGTTCTGGAATATCTGCAAGTCCGTCTGGTTGATTTGCGACGGATAGTACATGTATTTAAAGTCGCTGTGTGAGTTATTACTCCATGAATTGTCCACACCGCAACCCCATGCAGAGTGCAGAACGAGCGGCAGACCGCCACCGAGTGCATCGGCACGCCGGTATTCGTTACGCATCATTCCGTAGAGGCTGGTTACCATGGATTGGAACCCGCTGTAATCTACTAACAGATTTTCAGGGTAGAGTGAAGCACGCGGATCTTCTTCCAGGAAGCTGGATTCATTGCATCCGGTCATGCAGAGCACGAGTAGTGCTATCAGTGTATATTTTAGCTTTTTCATACTATTTCTCTTTGTTTTAGCGGTTTATAAATCAAGTTTCAGACCGAATGTGAATGAACGTACCTGCGGAGTGGACTGTTGGTCGCTGATAAATTCCGGGTCGAGGCCGGTCCAGCTTGTCCAGGTTGCCAGATTCTTGATGTTCATATATACTTCGAGGCGGTTCAGGGAAATCTTCTTTAACCAACGTTGAGGAACACGGTAGGCCAGTGTGACATCCTGCACACGGAGGAAGTCGGTCTTTTCGTAGAAACCTGCGCTCATCGGGTTTACAGAAGTATCCAGTGAGTTTTTCGGGTACTTGTTGGTAGGATTTTCCGGTGTCCAGAAGTCTACCATGAGGCGGTTCTGGCGATAGGAGTTGTGAGATACGTCGTAAAGCCAGTTGTTGGCTGTCTGTCCCAGTTGGGCATTGAGGAATACGCTCAGACTGACATTCTTGTAGCGGAAAGTATTCGTCATACCCATTGTTACTTTAGGAATTGCCGAGCCGATGATTTCCTTGTCTGCCGGGGTGATGTCGTTCACACCGTCCTTATCATGATACTTCATATATCCGGGGATGGAGTAGCGATAGTTCGGGTCTTGCTGTCCGTTTGGATTAGACGGGTCGGTGATCTGCCAGATACCAATGAAGCGGTAGTCATAATTCACGCTGATGGGCTGGCCGATGAACCATCTGGAACCGATGTCATCCACAGGGTTGCCGTTGGCATCGTAGAGACCTACATTCACGATCTTTGTCTTGTAGTGCGACAGGTTGAAGGTAGTGGACCAGTCGAAGTCTTTCTTGGCAATGTTGTTGGAAGTAATCTGCAACTCTAAACCGCGGTTCTTGGTCTCACCGATATTCTCGGTAATGTTTCCCGTACCGTTGATGGTGGGGATGGAGCGGTTCAGCAACAGATCACTTGTCTTCGACCAGTACATGTCGAATGTTCCCTGGATACGTCCGTTCCACAACTGGAAATCGATACCTGTATTGATGGATTGTGTGGTTTCCCATCCCAGTGAGGGGGAAGCCAGCTTGGAAGGGTAGAAACCGTAACTGGGAGTATGGTCGTCTTTCAGATAATTGAAGGTAGAAAGATCGGGCAATGTAGTGTAGGCGCCTACCGCTTCGTTACCGTTTTTACCCCACGACAGGCGGTATTTCAGGTTGCTCACCACTTTTGCCAACGGGCTTGCCTGGAAGAAATGCTCGTTGGAAATGTTCCAGCCGATAGCCATGGAAGGAAATACACCGAACTTGGATTGGCTGCCGAATGCGGAGTAACCGTCACGGCGTGCAGTCAGTGTCAACAGGTAACGGCTATCGTATGAGTAGTTCAGACGTGCCATCTGAGAGATATGGTTTTGCTTGGTGTAGCTGGAACTGCCGGACATGGTGGCGGCTTTGGATATCTGGTAATAGTACATCACGTCGTTCGGAAAGTCTTTGCCTTCCATTCCGTTGCCTTCCTTTTCGTAGCTCTGTGCAGAATACAGACCGGTGAAGAAGATGCGGTGCTTGCCGAATTCGCGGGTGTAAGTGACGATGTTTTCCAGAATCCACTCTTGTGAATGCCAGTCGTCGGTGTTCAGAATACCGTTGGAGCGTGCGCCGTAGTAAGTGTCCATTCCCTGGTACTGTTTCCAGCTGCTGTTCTGGTACGTATAGCCGGTATTGAGCTTATAGCTGAGTCCGGGGACGAACGGCAACTTTATTTCTACCACGTTGTTGGTGATGACTTTAGAGCGTATGTCGTTGCTCTTGTTGTTGAGGCTGCTTAAGGGGTTTACAGAGAAAGCTTCGCTGGAATCTTCCCAAGCGGCGGAACGGATGTTGCCTTCTTCGTCATAAGCTTCTGCCAGGGGATTCATACGGAATGCTCTGGAGAAAGAAGCACTGCTGCCACTTCGGTCGTAGCGTCCCAACTGAGTGCTGGTAGAGAACTTAAACCAGGAAGTGAACTCCTGATCGAGGTTGAAACGGATGTTGTAGCGTTTGAATTGGTTGCCTACGGCAGTACCTTTCACATCGGTATAGTTCAGTGAGACAAAATAGTTGGTCTTGTTGACGCCACCACGGAAAGAGATATTGTGCTGCTGCTTGAAACCGGTGCGGGTTGCCAGGTCCAGCCAGTCGGTATCCATGCCGGCTTCGTGCATACGCAATTCGGTGGCGGTCATAGATCCCATCCACGGTTCGGGATTGCTTTCAGTGGGCGGGGTGGTATTGGCATCTTTCAATGCTTCTGTCTTATACTTCCAGAATTCAGCTCCATTCATGAGGTTGGGGAAGTTGATGGGATTGTCAATGGTGATGTAGGTGTCGTAAGATACGGTCAGTTTGCCTTTTTCACCTCTTTTGGAACTGATGAGGATGACACCGTTCGAACCGCGGGCACCATAGATGGCAGCCGAAGAAGCATCTTTCAATACTTCAATGGATTCGATATCGTTCGGATTGATTTCGGACCAGGGACCGTCAAAGGGAATACCGTCCAGAATAACCAGTGGCTTGTTGTCTGCCGTAATGGAGTTCTCGCCGCGGATGCGGGTCTTGGTGGAAGAGCCTTCCGCATTGGTTCCGGTCACTGAGATATTCAGGCCCGGTACAGCACCTTGCAAAGATTGGATGATGTTGGTTTGCGGGCGATTTTCCAGTGTTTTGGTATTTACGGAAGCAACTGCACCTGTCATATCCGACTTGCGCTGCACACCATAACCTACCACTACTACCTCATCCAGCATCTTAGTGTCTTCCTTCAGGATAATGCTGACGGGTTTCGTGCCGTTGACTTTCACATCCTGGTTCAGATAGCCGATAAAAGAGATTTCAAGAGTGGCGCCATTCTGTACATTCGCCAATGAAAAGTCTCCTTCTACATTGGTGACACTTCCTGTACCAGTGCCTTTCACAATGACATTAGCTCCGATGATGGGTTCTCCCTTTTCATCTTTCACGTTTCCGGTGACTGTGACTTGCTGTTGTGCAAATGCATTTACCGAGATGAACAGTAACAAAGCGCAGCAGGCAAGAATGAGTCTGCATGAGCGTTTTTCTTTTCTTTTGTTCTTCATGATTCGTTTAATAGTTAACATAAGTTTTTAGTTTGGATCTCTGTGGCAAAGGTATGCGCAATAAGGGTTACTTACTTTGCGAGGTAAACAGGCGAAGTAAACTGTTAAAACTGATAAGTGTTTGATTATTAGTGCTGTTTTCTGGAAATGAGAGATTCAGAAGTAAACTCTTTGAATGGAATCGGTAGTAGAGAGCAGGGCTTACGCTTTGTATTTTCCGAGCTTTTTCACTGCATTTATAAAATCTTCTTTCGGGATAATGGATTTATTCCGGGTGCGAAGCCGGTTGTTATAAACCGTTTGTGCAGAACAATGGAGGAAGTCTGCTATCTTCACGCTGTCTGTGATGCCGAGTCTTATCAAGGCATGTATGCGTAGTTCGGTATTAAGTAGTTCGCCTTCTTTCAGTTCGATGCGCTCTTCAGGTAATAGTAAGGCGTTGAAGTCGCCTACGAAATCAGGATAGAGATGCAGGAAGATGGTATCGAAATTCTGGTAGAACTCTTTCAGTTCGTTGGAGGCTGTTGCGGAAGAGTCCGTCATTGCTTTTACATCTTCTATCTGGCCTACTTTCAGTTTCCGGTTGATGCTCTTGCGAAACTCTTCCAGCTTACTGATGTAAGTGGAGCAGATGTTGAATACATAGCCGATATATTCTTCTTTTACGTAATTAGATTCCCGCAACTGGTCGTTGACTTCCTGTAATTGCGTATTCAAGTCTTTCAGCTGCATGTTTACTTCTTCCAGGCGTTGATGTGCTGTAGAGAGGGCATCCATATTGACGGACAGCTTCTGGTTTGTACTGTCTAACTTCAAGTTGGCTTCTTTTAGCCGGCGCATTTGTTTGCGGATGAATAGGAAGGCGCCGATCAGTACGAGGAATAAGAAACTGACGGCAATCAGGGAGGCTTGAAGGCGCTTTTGCTGTGTGCGGCTCTGTTCCTGGTACGCTTTGTAGATTTGGTTTTGCAAATGAGACATTTTGACTATTCGTACCCGGTTGTGGAAAAGCATGGCTTTTTGGGAACAATAGAGGATGTAATTATAGGCGCGGTCTATTTCTCCATGCTTAAATAGGTATTCCGCTATTTCCTGCAAAGAACCGATATCTCCGTTGACAGACCGGATGTCTGCCATAGCCGAAAGAATGAGGTTCTCCAGATATTTGCTCTCGTTATTTTCACTCCGGTAAATGGCGGAGAGATTATAGGTAGCTATGGAATATTTGCGGCTGTCGTTAGACAATGTCTGCTTGTTTTCCTCAAATGCCTGTTTGACGGGTTCTATTTCCGGGGTTCCCAGGTAGAGCCATGCCCGGCAGTTCCAGTAGCGCAATTCGTCGGGAGTGGCTGTGAGGTATACCGAGTCTCGGAAAGCCTTTTGGAGATTATTGTAATGTTCCGACAGTTGGGAATTCTCACTGGAGTAATCCCGCAGGCGGGAATAGAGTGTACATAACCTGCCAAAATACTCGGAACGGAGATTTTGGGGTAATTCTTCCGGTTGAATGTCACTGACGGCTTTCAAGGCTTCGGTCAGTAGTCCGGAGGAGGTGAGGACAAATGATTGTTCGAGCAAAGAGACCACTTCCCAGGTACGGTTGTCGGTCTGTTGTGCCAGTTGTATGTTCTTGTTGATGTAATGCAGGGCGGAATCCGCATCATAAACCCGATACTCCAAATAGATCATTCTATTCATTGCATAGAGTTCCTTCACATCTTTGACCCGGCTATACTGCATTTTTAATTGTTGGATGCGCTCCTCTTTTACTCTGACAAATAGATCCTGCTGTTCGAGCAGGCTATCTAAAGAGTGAAGCAATTTCCTGTTTTCTTCTAAAGCATGTTTAGAAGTGTCCGCACAGGCGTAGGCAGGAAAAAGAAGGCATACAATGAGTATAAAGAGGCCGCTTTTCATGGCGCTACAATCCTAAAACGTCCGTTTGTCTTGGCTGATTGTCATATTGTCCGCTGATTCCCTGTATTTCTTTGGGGTTCAACTCCAATCCTTTCTTCATATCTTCTGCAGAGCCTACCGTGTCACCATTCAGCAATTTGGCGCGACCGCGTTCATGATAGGCTTGTGCGAAATTAGGGTTCAGTTCGATGGCTTCGTCAAAGAGTGCGATAGCTTCGGGGTACTTCTTCTGGACGATATAAAGTTGTCCCAGACAAAGGAAAGCCTGTTCATTGAATGGGTTCAATTCTGTTACATAGTGATAATCGGTTTCGGCTTCTTCCTGTTGTCCCGCTGCTTCTTTCACTTTACCGCGGAGCAGTAATGCGGCTTCTTCATCGGGATCTTGGGAGAGTATAGCGTCGATATCTTCGGTAGCTTCATTGTATTGCTGCATCTTGATTAAGGCTTCGGCGCGCAGCAGGCGGGCTTCGGTGAAGTCGTCTTTCAGTACGATGGCTTTGGTGAGATGGGCGATGCTCATGATACCGTCGTCCATACCTTGCTTGGCCCTGCCCAGAAGATAGTGTGCCATGGCATTTCCTTCTTCTATTTCAATAGCCTTTTGTGCGGCGTCTGCCATTGCCTGATAGTCTTCTTGCAGGTAGCATACGTTGGCAAGGGTGAGGAAAGTGGAGGTGTGGTCCGGTTCCTGTTTTGCCATGCGTTCCAGCAGTTCATGTGCTTCGCTGAGGGCATTGGTTTGGATGTAAACCTGGCTCAGGTAGCTCATGGTCTCAAAGTCTTCCTGAAGGGTAAGGGCTTCCGTGAAGCATTTGATTGCATAATCGGGACGCCCCATGCGTTGCGCACGCATGCCGTCATACTTGAATATCTCGAAGTTCTTTTGATCGTTTTTCTGTTTCTCAGTTTCCGGTTTCTCTTGTTTGCCGGAGAAGAAAGATTTAAAGAATCCCATAATCTGTATTTCTTAGGTGTTTTGTTTTTATTCTTTTTGCAAACTTACATAAAAATCTTGTTTCCATACCAAGAACTCCGCCTAAAAAGAAAAAACATCCGTGTTATTATTGATGGTATCATTTAAAATTTGTTCTTTTGCGATACATTTACCAATTATATTAATTAATCATCATTTCTAAATTAAAAACACAAGAATGAAAAAGATTTTCATGAAGTGGGCCTTCTTTATGTTATGTATGGCCGTGACAATGCCTGCAATGGCTCAGTTTAATGTAAAAGCACTGAAAGGTGCGGCTAAAGCTGTTAAAGCTGTTACTCTGACTGACGCTCAGATGGCAGAATATGTAAAAGAGTATATCGACTGGATGGATACACATAATCAGGTATGTGCCGACGATAATGAGTATACAATTCGTCTGAAAAAGCTGACTGAAGGCTTGACGGATGTAGAGGGAATTCCTTTGAACTTCAAAGTTTATTATGTGATAGATGTCAATGCATTTGCTTGTGCTGACGGTAGTGTGCGCATTTTCTCGTCTTTGATGGATATCATGACGGATGATGAATTGCTGGGTGTAATCGGACATGAAGTAGGTCACGTGGCACACAAGGACTCTAAGAATGGGTTCCGTACGGCATTGCTGACTTCAGCTTTGAAGGATGGTATTTCTTCACAAGGTGGTACGGCTGCTAAGTTGTCTGATTCTCAGTTGGGTGATCTGGGTGAGGCTCTGGTAAACTCTACATATTCACAGAAGCAGGAGAGAAGTGCTGATGACTATGGATATGAATTCCTGAAAAGTCATGGTAAGAATCCCTGGGCAATGGCTTTATCTTTCCAAAAGCTGAAGAAATTGCAGGAAGAAGCCGGTGCACAGAAAAGCAATAAACTGAATCAACTGTTCTCTACTCATCCTGATTTGGATGCCCGTATCCAGCGTATGGAAGAACGTGCAACCAGCGAGGGTATTGAGAAACCGGCAGTAACGGAATAATTCTTATTGATATAATAAGGAGAAGGGTGTGCATTCACTGTACGCCCTTTCTTATGCCTTCAGGCTTATGATGCCGTTCTCCGCCTTCAGATCTTCATCTTCCAGCAATTCGCGGATGCATTGAGAGATGATTTCTTTATCTGCTTCTATTTGTGAGGCAATATCGGCAGGTGTCAGAGGTTGCTTGCGAAGCAATTCTCTTATTTCTTCTTTTATTTGTTGGGAGGAAAGCCTGGGAGTCTCGGCACGGTGGCTGAGGCAGACATCGCATATCCCACAGTTATGTTCATTCTTCTCTCCGAAATAATGCAGAAGCATGCGGCTGCGGCAAACGGTTTCAGTCGTTACATAATCTACCATTGCCTGAATGCGGGCTTCATAACGTTCCTTGCGTTCTTCATATACACTACGGGAGATTTGCAGATGTTGCCTGTCTACGCGTTCGCGCGTGTATATAATATAAGGTGTCTTTTTATGTGGAATATAGTCGATGACGCGCATCTTGGATAGACGTATCAGCAAGTCGTACACCCGTTGTCGCGTTAATCCGCTACGTACGGCAAGTGAATTCTCGTTGATAAAGGTGTAATCCGTGAATACTCCGGTGTAAGAGCGCAGAACGATTTGGATAAGTTTGTCCATATCCTCTCCCAGTTCGCGTAATTTATACAGCTCATCACGGCGGACGGTAAAGTAAAGCCGGGAGGCATTGTCCTGTTCGTCGGTATATTCCAGATATCCTGCTTGTGTCAGAATCTTCAATGCACTGTCGGCAGGTACAGGGAAGTATTTGAACTTCCGGCAAAAGTCTTCCAGATTGAACTCTCTGACACATCCCAAACCGTCTCCCATTGCCATCTGGTAATAATATTGCAGATGTTCGTACACCTGTTTGATGTAGTCTTTCTCCGGAAAGGTGTCCGGAATACGTTTATGAAGGGTCACTTTGTCGGATTTGGCATAGAGGATTACAGCATACGCTTTGTTTCCGTCGCGTCCTGCACGTCCTGCTTCCTGGAAATAAGCTTCGGGAGAGTCTGGCAAATCGAGGTGGATTACGATACGTACATCGGGTTTGTCGATACCCATGCCGAAAGCATTGGTGGCAACCATTACACGGCTTTCTCCTGTCTGCCAGCGATGCTGACGTATATCCTTGGTGGCATCATCCAGACCAGCATGGTAGAAGTCGGCGGTAATCTCTTCGTTAATTAAAAGTTCGGTGATTTCTTTGGTTCGCCGACGATTGCGTACGTAAATAATGGCACTACCCGGCATACGGCGCAGGATGTGGAGAAGTTCTCCGGTCTTATTTTCTGTTTTGCGGACTATGTAGGCAAGGTTCTTCCGTTCAAAACTCATGCGGAAAACATTTTCTTGCCGGAAGCACAGCCGCGCCTGGATGTCCTTCACAACTTCCGGAGTAGCGGTTGCAGTCAGTGCCAGCACAGGGACACCGGGTAGGAGATCACGTATTTCGGCTATCTTCAGATAGGCAGGACGGAAATCATATCCCCATTGTGAAATGCAATGGCTTTCGTCAACGGTTATCATGCTGACGTTCATTTTCCGTAGCTTGGTGCGGAAGATTTCCGTATCCAGTCGTTCGGGCGATATATACAGGAATTTATAATTGCCGAAAATGCAGTTTTCCTGCGTGACGATAATCTCTTGCCGAGACATTCCGGAGTAGATGGCAAGTGCTTTGATTCCTCTTTTTTTCAGGTTCTGTACTTGGTCTTTCATCAGAGAAATCAGGGGAGTGATAACTATGCAAACCCCCTCTTTGGCAAGTGCAGGCACCTGGAATGTGATGGACTTTCCACCGCCCGTAGGCATCAGCCCCAGGGTGTCTCTGCCTTCGCCAATGCTATTGATGATGTTTTCCTGTATGCCCCGGAAGTTATCATATCCCCAGTATTCTTTGAGAATTTGAGAGTAGGGAGTTGAAGGTTTGGAGTTGAGCTGCGCAGTCATAATACGAAGAATTGGAAGTTGAGAGTTGAGTTATGCTACATAACTTAACTCTCAACTTTCAATTTATTAATTAGGTTGAATATCCTCTATCTGCAACTGTACTTCGCCCCGTTTATGGGTATTCTCTTCAATGGTGTAGCAGATATCAAACGAACGCTTGGTTTTGATGAAACGTACATGCGAACTTTGTCCGAAGGCGATGCCGTTCATTACATTATTCGATTTGTTGTCTACCAGTTCCAGCTTGATATGCTCCTGATCACGCCCCACTACTTTACTGGTACCGTAATCATAGACATTATGCGTACAGAATATCGGTTTCGGATTATCCGGACCATAAGGATTGAATTTCTTCAGGTCACTAAAGAATTTCGGAGAAATATCCCTGAAATCTATCTCTGCATCGATATTTATGACCGCACTTGTCTGTTCCGGCAGGATGTTCTGTGAAACGAATTCCTCGAAGCGTTTGGTAAAGGCGGGAACATTCTCCACTTTCATCGAAAGACCGGCTGCATAGGTATGACCACCGAAATTTTCCAGCAGGTCACGGCAATATTCAATCGCCTTATACACGTCAAAGCCTGATACGGAACGGGCGGAACCTGTTGCCATATCGTCCGTACGGGTCAGCACCACTGCGGGGCGATAATAAATTTCCGTCAGGCGGGAGGCAACGATACCGATAACACCTTTGTGCCAATCTTCGTTGTATAACACGATAGAACGGCGTTCGGCAAGTCCTTCCAGATCAGCTACAATCTGGTTGGCTTCCTCGGTCATGGTCTTATCGAGATCTTTCCGGGTTTCGTTGTATTGATTGATTTGATTGGCTTTTTCCAAAGCCATGGAGAAATCCTTCTCAGTCAGCAGGTCGACGGCTTCTTTTCCATTCTGAATACGTCCGGAGGCATTGATGCGCGGGCCTATCTTGAACACGATGTCGCTGACGGTAATATCCTTTTCCGTCAGTCCGCATACGTCGATAATCGCTTTCAAACCTACGCTGGGATTACTGTTCAACTGTTTCAATCCGTGGAAAGCAAGTATCCGGTTTTCTCCCATGATGGGAACAATGTCCGAAGCGATACTTACGGCAACCAGGTCGAGCAGTGGAATGAGGTGATGGAACTCGATGCCATTACTGATGGCAAATGCCTGCATGAATTTGAAGCCTACGCCGCAACCGGAAAGGTGCTCGTAAGGATACGTATTATCTAAACGCTTGGCGTTCAGGATAGCGGCGGCAGGAGGGAGTACATCGTCGGGCACATGGTGGTCGCAGATGATGAAGTCAATGCCTTTTTCTTTGGCATAGGTTATCTCTTCTACAGCCTTGATGCCGCAATCCAGTACGATAATCAATCCTACACCGGTTTCTGCGGCATAGTCTACACCTTTGGTAGATACCCCGTAACCTTCGTTGTAGCGGTCGGGGATGTAATAGTCAATGTTCGAATAGAACTGTTGAATAAACTTGTAGACCAGTGCCACTGCGGTAGTGCCGTCTACATCATAATCACCATAAATCAGAATACGCTCTTTCTTTCCCATTGCCTTATTAAGGCGCTCCACGGCCACATCCATGTCTTTCATCAGGAATGGGTCGTGCAAGTCGGGCAACTGCGGACGGAAAAACTTCTTGGCATCCTGTGCCTTCGTTATTCCCCGCTGCACCAATAATCCGCCAAGAATCGGGCTAATCCCTAATTCTTGGGCCAACTTTTGGCTTGTCTCTGCCTGTTCGGGTGTAATGGGTTGATAATTCCATTTGTGAGTCATTTTATATATTGTTTTTTCCTTTTTTCAGTCTCGTGGTTGGAAGAGGTTTCGTTTCTTTCGGGAAAAGCCTGTATTTTTCCAACAAGGCGTAAAAGTACGAAAAAGTATGGAAACAGAGGAAGGTTATGCGGAAAAACTTTGCGCAAAACTTTTTCATGCGAGCATGAAAGTTCTACATTCGATTTGCATTATCTTTGTTTCCCAAAAAAACTTTGAACGTGATATGTTGACATTCATCTCTTGTGCCAAAACGATGACGGCACGCACATCTGTAGGAGTCCCTGAAATAACTGTTCCGTACTTTCAGGCGGAAGCAGTACAGAATGCCTTGGATATGGGGCAATTTTCAGCTGCTGACCTGGAACGTCTGCTACGTATAAATTCCAAGATTGCCGCTGAGAATTATCTGCGCTATCAGGATTTCTTTTCGGAGGCAAATTCTGCGATGCCCGCTATCTGTGCCTATACCGGTGCGGTGTTCAAACGTATAGTACCGAACGATTTTTCCGAAGATGATTTTCGTTACGCTCAAGAACACATGCGCATCACTTCCTTTCTGTACGGACTGCTTCGTCCGCTGGACGGGATAAAGCCTTATCGTCTGGAAGGGGATGTACGCCTGCCCGAAAGGGGAGGGATGACTATGTTTGATTACTGGAAACCTTTGCTGACGGATTATTTTATAGCGGATATCAAACGTCAGGGTGGTATACTCGTTAATCTTGCCAGTGGTGAGATGAGAGATCTGTTCGACTGGAAGCGAGTAGAAGAAGAAGTCCGTGTCATTACTCCCGAATTCCAGGTATGGAAAGGCGGGCAGCTAAAGACAATTGTGATATATGCCAAGATGTGCCGCGGAGAAATGCTACGCTATATTATTAAAAATCGCATTGAAAATCCCGAAGACTTGAAAGCATTTACATGGGAGGGCTTCGCATACGATGAGGGACGTAGTACGGATGAACATTTGCAATTTACGCTGGTGTGACCAGCGAAGGTAGTTATGATTGCAAAAGCTCCATATATTCTTCGTAGCTGATATATCTTCCTCCCATCGATTTCAGATGGGGAGTTTCGAACTGGCAGTCTATCAGTACGCCGCCATGCTCTCCGAAGAATTGTGCCAAGTGGATGAGGGCTAATTTGGATGCACTGGGAACCTGTGAAAACATACTTTCACCGAAAAAGCAGCGCCCCAAGGTTACTCCATAGAGTCCGCCTACTAATTGTTCCCCCTCCCATATTTCCACGCTGGCGGCAAAGCCCTGTTCATGCAGAAGTGTGTAAGCCTCTATCATCTCCGGACCGAGCCAGGCGCCTTCCATATCCATCCTCAGTTCTCCGCACTTACGGATGACTTCATCGAAAGCCTGATTGATAGTGACATCGTACTTCCCTTTGTTTATGAGCGTCCGCATAGAGTGGGAGATATGGATTTCGTCGGGGAAAATGACGAAGCGTTCCAGCGGGCACCACCATTGTATCATTCCCTCCTGAAAAGTGTACCAGGGGAATATCCCGTTGGAGTAAGCCAAGATGAGGCGGTCGGTCGACAGGTCACCGCCCACTGCCAGCAATCCGTCCGGATCGCCGTAGCGCGGATCGGGAAATGTAATTTCGTCAGTTAGTGCAAAGACCATAATATCACTTTGTTGAGAGTTGCAGGACTAACTGATCTTTGTCTACCTGTATGCAAGTTTTACCACCGGATTTTAAGGAACCGAATAAGATTTCGCGCATCAGGAGTGGTTTCAGATGTGAAGCTATCACACGGTCCATTTCGCGGGCGCCATATTCGGGCAGGAATCCACGTTGCAATAACCAGTTGCGGGCTTCCGGACTCAGTTCCATCTCTATCTGGCGTGCGGCAAGTTTGCTGCTTAGCTCTCCAAGCTTCTTGTCGAGGATCAGTGAGGCCATTTCCCGGCTCATGTCGTGGAAAACAACGGTAGCGGACAGGCGGTTGATGAACTCCGGCTTGAAAGTCTTCTTGACTTGTTTCAACATGGCTTCCCCGGCTGTAATCTGACTGCTGAATCCGATGGATGCCTGACGGGCAAATTGTGCACCGGCATTTGAGGTCATGATAAGTACTACGTGGCGGCAGTCGGCTTTTCGTCCCTTATTATCCGTAAGAACGGCATAGTCCATCACTTGCAGCAGAATGTTGAATACATCGGGATGGGCCTTTTCTATCTCGTCAAGCAGCAGCACGCAATTGGGAGTTTTGCGGATGGCGTCGGTTAATAAACCACCGTCTTCATAGCCTACATATCCGGCGGGTGAACCGATTAATTTGGCTACGGTATGCTTCTCGGTATATTCACTCATATCGAAACGTTGCAGGGAAATACCCAGTTCGGAGGCCAGCACTTTGGCTACTTCGGTTTTACCTACTCCGGTAGGACCGACGAAGAGCAGGCTTGCCAGCGGTTTGTTTTCATCCAGCAGTCCGGCTTTGGACATTTGTACGGCTTCCACTACTTGGCGGACCGCCTCTTCCTGGCCGTAAATTTTGGCACTGATACGTGCATGCAAACTTTCCAGTGAGGTGGTATCTTCTTCTTTCATGGCGAGTGCATCTACTTTGCAGATACGGGCGAGTACATCGGTTATCAATGTCTTGTCTACAATTTGCTCTCCGGAAGGTATAGGGTGAATTTCGCGGTAAGCTCCTGCTTCATCCACCAGGTCGATAGCCTTGTCGGGCAGAAAACGGTCGCTGATATAGCGGGCGCTCGCTTTGACGGCGTAAGGGATTACATCAGGTTGATAGGTTACTCCATGAAATTCTTCATATTTTTCTTTCAGTCCTTCTACAATATGGATGGTTTCCTCAATGCTTGGTTCAAGTATATCTATTTGTTGGAAACGACGCACCAACCCTTTGCTGCGGGCAAAGTAACGGTTGTATTCCTCGTAAGTGGTAGAGCCGATGAAACGGATGTCTCCGCTTTCCAGATAAGGTTTCAGCATATTGGATGCATCCATGGAGCCGTCTCCTGTACGTCCGGCACCTATCAGATTGTGTATCTCGTCGATATAGATGATGGCACGTCCTTCATTGCGGATACCTTCCATAATGGTTTTCAGGCGTTTTTCAAAGTCACCCCGATATTGCGTACCTGCCAGTAGAGTACCTAAATCCAGTTCATAGATACGGCAGTCGAGGAGTCGTTCGGGGACCTCACGTGCTTCGATGCGGGCAGCGAGTCCGTAAGCGAGGGAGGTTTTGCCAACACCCGGTTCGCCTACATGCAACGGATTGTTTTTCTCTTTGCGACAAAGCACCTGGATGGTTCGTTCCAGTTCAGCTTCCCGTCCGATGAGTGGATTATGGTCTTGCAGACAGTCATTCAGACAAGTTACAAAGCTTCGCCAGGGCTCGTTTTTTTCCTGTGGAGAGGTTTGCAGATTGTCTTCTTCCTCCACTTCTTCATATCGGGAGATGAGTTGGCTGATAAATTCGGGTAGCTCTTCTTCAAGAGCTTCTTTCAGGATATGGCATGCCCAGGAGTCCTTGAGCTGGAGCATGCTTTGTACTAAATGGGGGACGTTCAATGCTTCAGCACTTGAATAGTCTATCATCAGATAGGCATGTTGTATCAGTTCGTTGAGCTGGGTTGAAACTTCCAGTTCATAATCCATGTCTGCGGGAACGCTTTCCAGTTCTTCCGTGAAATAATTCTCTAAAGAGAAAGCAAGTTCTTGGGTATCACAGAAACACATATTTAAAGCATTGGCAAAGGGACTCTGTTCCAGAAATGCACTCAGCAAATGCTCAGGTGTGATAAATTCATGGCGATAAGATATCGCCTTTTTTTGTGCATAGGTGAATGCGCTGTTCACATGCACTGTATTTTGTATATCCATAATCTTCTTCTAATTCTTATTCTTCTTCCGGTGCAATGGTGAGCCGGAGTGGGAAATTTTCTTCGCGTGCCATGCGGGTGGCTTTTTGTACTTTCGATTGTGCAATGTCGTATGTATAGATGCCTACCACTGCCGATTGACTCTTGTGTACCTGTAACATCAGCATTTCTGCTTCTGCTGCCGATTTAAAGAATACGGTAGTAAGTATCTTGACGACAAACTCCATCGTGGTGAAGTCATCGTTATAGATGATCACCTTGAAGTGCTGCGGTTCGCGCAGGTCTGTACGTTCCTTTTCTTTGAAAGATGATTGTTGCTGTTCCATAATGGGGGCAAATTTATGAAAAAAGAGGCGGATTAAGGCTGTATAAGTTCATCAAATGTATATCGAATATAAGCGATTGTCAAAATGACAAAATGTTAATCCTGATGTCCCACGTTCCTTTGTTTTGTATGAAGAGAGGGTGTGATGTAGATAAACGCAGGGATTTCCGATTTGAGTAACGCTTTCTGATACAGAAGGGGGTAAAATGAGAAACTTTGGAGGGCTTATTTGTCTTATTGGATTCTTCTTGAATGCATATCAGAGATATTTCTTTTCAAAACGTTTGCTGGTTTCTGTTGCTTGTTCCCTTTGAAATAGAAAAATATCACCTGCTTTTGGGAGGGACTACACCCTTTTTAGGTGATGGTATCACCTTTTTAGATGAATGGTATATTCATATGAAGCAAAAGGTGTAGCCTTAGCAAATAAAAGATTGCTTGTTTTTGCAGAAAAGATAGTCTGTTTAGGAAGAAAAGACCGTGTAATTGTATCGAATAGACCATTTGTTTGCCCCAAACAGATGATGTAAATCATAAAAATGGCAGGTATAATCTTCTAGAAGGTACTATTTATTAAAAACACTTGTCATTAATAATAAGAAAAATAAGGCTTTTGTCTTGCGAAAAGAGATATATGGTGTCGCTTTGAAACGTTCCGTATTTTCTTCATATAGAAATGTTTCTGACCGGAGAATGTGTGAAGATCAGTATCATATTTACGCAAAATGAAGAACTAAATACGCAATTGAGGACAAGAAAGGAAAACCAGCCCTTTATTTTTGCACTTACCAAAACTTTAAGATGATATACTATGGAACGAAAGTATTTACGACTTTTTTATGTGTTGGCTTTGATTGTGTTAATGCTGAATTCTTGGGCTTGTACCGGGAATGGTAATCTTCAAGGTACGCAGAGTGGTATTGACAAAAAGGAGTGGATGAAATTTCTTCCGGATACGCTTCCCGTGTGTAAGATATCTATTCCTGGTACGCATGACAGTGGTACCATTAAAGGTGGTCCCATGTTGCAGACACAGGTCGTAGGTATTCCTGAGCAACTACAACAAGGCATTCGTGCTTTCGATATCCGTCTGGAAAAGAAAGATAATAAGTTAGGAGTATTTCATAGTTATGCTTTTCAGGATACATATTGGGAGGATGATGTATTGCCTGCTTTTATAAACTTCTTGCAAGAGCACCCTTCTGAAACTTTGATTATCTCACTGAAAATGGAAGGAGGTAAATTGGAGGATTATGCCTCTCTACTGTCAGCTTCTTTGAGTAATCCTGAACACCTGGATTATTTCGTTTCAGACTTTAATCCAGAGCTGATACTAAAAGAATGTCGAGGAAAAATTCTCTTTCTACATAGAGATCATGCAATGGATTGTTATCCGGGAGCTGCCTGTGTCGGGTGGAAAGATAATAGTACGTGCCAGTTCACTCTCCGTAACAAAGATGGGAGGGAGGGGTATGTATTACTTGAAGATGAATATCAATACGAGTCGGGTAAGGATGCTAAACAGAAAATAAAGGCATGCATCCGTAATTTAGACAGAGTATCTGCTGAACCCGTTTCTGCACGCCGATGGGGAATTACTTTTGTAAGTGCTACTGGTCTACCTTTGGGAACACCTATTGTTTTTGCCAATAAGGTTAATACCCCGGTGGTCAATTATCTGAAGAATACTAATAAGCAAAACTGTGGCATTGTTTTCATTGACTTTGTAAATAAACAAGGAGGAATGGATTTGGTAGAATATCTCATAGGCAGTAATATTCGGTAGTGACTGAATGTTTACGCAAAATGAAGATTTAAATGCGCATTTGAGGACAAGAAGGAAAATGACACTCCTTACATTTGCAAATATTAAAAACTTAAAACTATATACGATGAAACTGGCAATTGATCTCGGAGGAACCAATATCCGGATAGCACAAGTAGAAGATGGTAGATGCCTGAACAAAGTGTCGGTACCCTGTCTCGCGCAAGCTGATTCTTCTACGGTACTCGGACAACTTTTTCAGCTTATTGAGAGAGTGATGAACGGACGGATAGACGGTATAGGTATCGGTGTACCCTCAGTTGTAGATCCGGGAAAAGGCATCGTCTATAACGTGGCAAACATCTCTTCTTGGAAGGAAGTTCATCTAAAGGCCATTTTGGAAGATAGGTTTAAAGTACAAGTGGCTATTAATAATGATTCCAATTGTTTTACGTTGGGCGAAAAGAAATTCGGTACGGGGCAAGCTTATGCCAATATGGTGGGGGTTACTATAGGAACCGGTATTGGTGCAGGTGTCATCGTTAATCATCATCTGTATGGTGGAGAGTATGTAGGCGCTGGTGAAATAGGTGCATTGCCTTATCTGGACTCTGACTATGAACATTATTGTAGTAGTTTCTTCTTTAAACGATATGGTACTACTGGGGAAATTGAGGCTAAAAAGGCAAAAGAAGGAGTAAAGGAGTCTTTGGAATTATGGAGACAATTTGGAATACATATGGGTAATCTTCTTAAAGTGATATTATTTACATATTCTCCTCAGGCTATAGTCTTAGGAGGAGGTATTGTATCGGCCTTTTCACTCTTTGACGGAACAATGAGAGATGAAATAAAAGGATTTCCTTATAATGTTATATCAGATAAGGTGGAGGTGATAACTTCACACTTGAAGGATGCCAGTTTGCTGGGGGCTTCAGCACTGTTTGAGGAGTAAATTCTTATTGTCAGTCTTTGAAAACGGTTTAATCAAAACTTCTTTTATAGAGAATATTGTAATTAAAATATATTATACATGTATGGTGGTGTTGCAATACTGCCTTAGACCTTTGTGGCAGAATAGAATCTTATATTATTAACTTTAATTTCTTAATGCATGGAACAAGTAAATCTTAGAATCTATCGAACGATTCTTACCTTATTGTTAGGATTGTTCTTGTCGGTGGGTGCTTCTGCACAACAGACTTTAGTGAAAGGGACAGTGAAAGATCAAACGGGTGAACCAGTGATTGGTGCTAATGTTTTGATCAAAGGAACCTCTACGGGAGTTATAACGAATTTCAATGGAGAATTTTCCTTATCGGGAACTAAGGGTGACATATTGGTCATCAGTTACATTGGTTATACTACTCAGGAAGTTCCGGTTTCGGAAAAGCCCATGATGATTATTCTGAAAGAAGATACGGAACTTCTGGAAGAAGTCGTTGTATTGGGTTATGGTGCAAATACACGTAAGCAGGATTTATCAGCTTCTGTGGGTGTAGTGAGTAATGCAGACGAATTGGCAGCCCGCCCGGTAACTTCTACTGAAGGTATGTTACAGGGACAATTGGCTGGTGTTACCATCCAGGCTGACGGTGGTGACCCGACTTCATCTCCCAGTATCGTAATTCGTGGTCAGGGATCACAAGACGGCGATAATGTTCTTTGGGTGGTTGATGGCGTACCCGGCGCACCCATTTCTTCAATGAATGATATTGAAAGTATTGTTGTATTGAAGGATGCTGCTTCCGCAGCTATTTATGGAGCACAATCCGGTGCGGGCGGTGTAGTACTGGTGACTACGAAAAAAGCTAAAGAAGGTAGACCTTCACTGTCTTACGATGGCACTTTTGGTATACGTCAGGCTACCAATCTGATAAGTCCTCTAAATGCAGAGCAGCAGATCGAGATGCGTAAACTTTCATATGCTAATGCCGATATGACTCTGCCTATCGGTTGGGATGTATCAAGGAATCCTTATATAGGAACTACGCGTACGGACTGGATGGATGCTATTTTCCGTACAGCATTCTATCAACGCCACAATGTTGCTTTGAATGTCGGTACAGAGAATTACTCAAACCGCATTTCTCTTGCTTACGATAATGACGAAGGTGTTTTAATTAATACTTTCAAAAAGAACCTCTCGCTCCGTTATAACGGTAAAATGAAATTGAACAACTGGGTGAGCATCAGTGAAGATTTTGTATGGCAGAATACATCAAGCCGTTCTAAAGATACGGACAATGATGCCTATACCGGCCCTATCCTTTCGGCTATCTATATGCCTGCAAGTGCTTCTATCTATAATCCGTTGGATGGAAGTTATGGTGGTGTTACCACAGAAGACCCTGCATATATAAAGCAGTATGGTTCCAACTTCTCAGATATTCATGGGGATGCTGTGAATCCGGTACGTTTACTTGAAGCAGAAAATCTGTATAACAAGACGAGTGATGTGTGGAGTACTACCAGTCTGGATATTGCTAATGTGATTCCCGGATTGAAGTTTACTAGCCGTTTCACTTACAATATGAAGAGCAATTATTATAAGAAGTTCAATCCTATTCGTGATGAAGTAGGCAAACCGGTTTTGTCGAACAACCTCCAGGAGACGACTTATCGTACTGATGCGTGGAAAACAGAAAACACCTTAACTTACGATAAAACATTTGGTGAACATACTATTGGTGCATTGTTCTCTACTACGGCTGATCATTTTGAAAGTCGTGGGATGGAAGTGACAGGTAAGGATTTTGCAGACGAATCCGAATTCCTGCAATATCTGGCGTATGCGGGATCCACCACAGCATCCGACTATTTGACTGGTCCCGATGCCAATGTATCCTTGATTGCCCGTTTGGCCTATTCATACAATGACCGTTATTTCCTGACTGCTTCATGGCGTCGTGACTATGCAGGCCGTTTGCCGAAAGAGAATAATTATGGTGATTTTCCGGCTGTTACGCTTGGATGGAAAATCTCTAACGAAAAGTTCTTCAAGAAGAGCGATTTCATTAGTTTGCTGAAACTGCGTGCGTCTTGGGGACGTGTAGGAAATTTAGGATCTATCGGTTATAATTATAAGTCTGCTTTGTTGAGTAAAAGCATGTGGACTGAGCAGGCACAATATGGTCCGGAATCAAATAAAATTTGGAGTACCCTTATTTATAACTCCATTGCATTGAATCCCAATCTGACTTGGGAAACTTCAGAACAGACCGATTTAGGTTTGGATGTGGAGATGTTTAAGAATCGCCTGTCTGTATCATTGGATTATTTTGATAAACGTACTTTCAATTTGATCCAGAAACAAACGATGGACTGGCCATCTACTATTGGTATCGATGCTATGTTGGTTAACCAGGGTGAGGTACGCAACCGTGGTTTCGAAGTTCAAGTAAACTGGAATGATAAAATTAACAAAGACTTTTCTTATTTCGTATCGGGTAATTTCTCTTATTTGAAGAATTGGGTCTCTGATATAGGTGTGAAGAATGCGGATGGTACTCCGGGTGTATGGACAAACGACAAGAGATTCCGTAATATACCTTACGTAATACAGACTGCTGAGGGTGAACCTTTGAATTCTTTCTATCTGATTAAGACGGATGGTATTTTCCAGAGTGATGCTGAGGCTGCCGCTTATGTAAACGAGAAAGGAGAACGCATCCAACCGAATGCTCAAGCTGGTGACCTGAAATTTGTGGATTACAATGGTGATGGTAAGATAACTGATGAAGATCGTCAATATATGGGGAATGCAACTCCTAAAACGACTTTCGCTTTCACATTGGGACTTACATGGAAAAAACTTTCTTTTAGTGCAATGTTCCAGGGTGTAGGTGGCGCACAGGCTATGTATGTAGGAAAATATATGTTGTTGAGTGATGTGGAAGGTAACTTCAATCGTTCCAGTGAAATTCTGAATGCATGGAGTCCTTCAAATACTGGTTCTGACATTCCACGTTTGTCAAAAAATGACCCGAATGGTAACTTCAGCACTGCATCCGATTGGTATCTGGAAAATTCTTCTTATTTGCGTTTGAAGAATGTAACTCTTTCTTATGACCTGAGTGATGTATTTCGTAAGTGGTCTCATCTGAATGAGCGCAACAGCCGCTTATCTGTTTATTTCAGTGGTGAAAATCTTGCTACCTTTACAGGATATTCGGGTATGGATCCCGAATGCGGTGGTTGGGATGCTTTGAAGTATCCGGTATCACGTGTACTGTCTGTTGGTGTGAAATTGACTTACTAATAACTAATAGAGAAGAAAAATATGAAAAAGAATATATTGTTTTTTGCGATGTCTGCCGCATTGCTTATGAGTTCTTGCAGTGACTTTCTGGATGTACAACCAGAAGGAGATGCTACAACAACTACATACTTCACAAATGATTTGCAGGCGATTGATGCTGTAGATGCATTGTATGAGAGATTTCATCAGGAAGCTGTATATGGACGTGAATTATTCTGGGAACAAGGTGCTGCCTGTGACGTGGTGTGGGGAAAGACTCGTGACTTCCCAACGCTTGCTACATTGAAATACACCGGAGATGAATCTCCTTTGCGTACGATATTTGATACAATGTATAAAGTGATGGCACGTTCCAACTGGGTAATCCAGCAACTGCTTAATAAAGAGAAAACCACTACTTTGACTGATATAGAGAAGAGAAGTCTTGGTGAGGCATATTTTACACGTGGGTGGGCTCATTTTTTGATAGCCTATCGGTATGGTCTTGATGTGCAAGGGGTTCCTTTTGTTCGCTATGAAGATTTTGAAAGTGGCTATGATAACTCTATTCCTCCTCAGCAGGCTTCGGTAGTGGATAATTATAAACTGATTATTTCAGATATGGATAAAGCGATGGAATATTTGCCTCGTTTTGAAGAATATGGCACCGATGATAAAGGACGTGCTCATGACGCAGCCGCTGTTGCTTTCAAAGCCAAAGTTTATGCTTACTGGGCTACTTGGGATGCCACGCAATGGAATAATGTAATCTCTATGGTTAATGAATTGGAGACTACTTATGGACGTGATTTGGCGAATACTTATGCACAATCGTTCTCTTCTGATTTCTCAGATTGGTGGAATAAGGAATATATCTGGACTATTCCCGGAAATGGTGGTTCTCAAGGTGGTGGTTCTGAGTTTCCAGGTGTTATCCTTGAAAATAAAGCTTGGGGAAAGTACAATGGTTGGGGACAGAACAAACCTTCCTATGATATTTATGAAGAAATGCTGAAAGATGGTACAGGCAATGACCGTTTGGTACGTACAGTTCTGGAGTATGGGCAGGAATTTCAGTTCTTAGGTGAGACTCGTACTTTTTGGTCGACTTCTGATATTGAATCCGGTTTTATGATTAATAAATATATGGATCCTTTCAAACATGAAGATGCAGCCGACAAAGGTTATATCAATACGAATGGTGACTGGCCGACGGCACGTGTTAACTTTCCGGTTATTCGATTTGCAGAAATGTTACTTTTTCGTGCGGAGGCTTACCTGATGACTAATCAGGCCGATAAAGCTACCTTGGATTTGAACCGCATTCGTACACGTGCTAATTTAGCACCACTGTCGGGTACGGCAACTATGACTGATTTGTATCATGAACGTCGTTGTGAATTGGCATTCGAGTTTACAGACCATTTGTTTGACCTGAAGCGTTGGCATCATTCCGGTAATGCGGAAATAAAGGCTTTGGCTGCTGCTGAACTGAATGCCCGTCCGCGTGTACGTCATTATGCAGACCGTCAGAATCCTGCGTCTACATGTGTTATCGCTGAATATGAGGATTACAAGGATAAGACTACTTATCAAGATTATATGATGGTGTTTCCTTATCCGGCGAATCAAATAACCAAGTCTAATGGTAAATTGAAACAGAATCCTCATTATGATTGATATTTTTCTAAAGTAAGAAATAAATAGACTCATCGCCATTGGTCTGATCTGCAGGGATTGGTACTTTACCGTATCGGTCCTTGCAGAGTTTCTTCTTCTCCTTGGGGCAAAGATTATTAACAGAATCATATTTTAAATGTAGCCTGATGAAACTAAGAAATCTAATATTCGCAGTGATTGCATTCCTTGTTTGCTGGTCTTGTACACCCGGTGAAAAATCCCCTGTTGACTATGTAAATCCCTTTATAGGTACCGGCTTCCATGGCCACACTTATCCAGGCGCAACCGTTCCTTTCGGTGCAGTACAACTGAGTCCTGATACTCGTTCCGGTAACTGGGATGCTTGTGCCGGATACCATTATGATGATAACACCCTGAAAGGCTTCTCACATACACATCTGAGCGGGACCGGATGCATTGATTTGGGTGATATTCTATTCCGTCCCACAACTCAAAAAATAGATCCGGTTGCAGATCCTGTTTACCAGCCTGCCGCTTTCTCCCATGAAGACGAGAAAGCATCTACAGGGTATTATTCGGTAATCCTAAAAGAAGAAGGGATAAAAGTTGAGTTGACTGCGACCACGCATGTGGGGATGCACCGCTATACATTCCCTTCCGGCAAAGAGGCGTCTGTTATCATAGATTTGGCCCACCTGCTCGATAATGAGTATATCTATGAAGCAGTTTTGGAGCAGACGTCTGCCAATGAAATTGCAGGTATGCGGAAGACGAGAGGATGGACAGATAATCAGTATGTTTACTTTGTGGCTCAATTCTCGAAGCCTTTCCAATCTGTTGACTTTATACAGGATAAAAAGATGGTTCCTGCCAGTGCAAAAATCTCCGGTACTGACTTGCAGGGTGTACTGACTTTCGATACTACTGATGGAGAACCAGTAGTAGTCAAGGTGGGATTATCACTGGTAAGTGAGAAGAATGCGCGTATGAATATGGAAACCGAAGTAAACGATTTCAATTTTGATACAGTGCATGCTGCTGCCCGTGCAGCCTGGGAACAAGTATTATCCGTCATCACGGTTGAAGGGGGAGATACGGACGACTTGGTAGATTTTTATACAGCTATGTACCATTCTATGGTGGTTCCTAATGTTGTAAGTGATGTTAATGGTGAGTATCGTCGACATGACATGCAAATAGGGCAGTTGTTAAAAGATAAAAAGCAGTATTCCACTTTTTCTCTTTGGGATACTTTCCGTGCATGGAATCCTTTGATGACATTGATTGACACTACGCTGGTAAACGATATGGTAAATTCTTTCCTGAATATTTATGATGCTTCGGGTGAACTTCCCATCTGGCCGCTTTCTGCCGGAGAGACAGGCACGATGATCGGATACCATTCGGTTTCTGTCATAGCTGATGCTTATCTGAAAGGAATTAGAGGATTTGATGCGGAGAAAGCATTGAGTGCCATGATAGTTTCGTCAGAAAAGAATAAAAAGGGAGCGGACTATTATATTCAATACGGTTTTATCCCTTCAAACATCAAAAAAGAATCTATATCCTGCCTGCTGGAGTTTGCTTATGATGACTGGTGTATTGCACGTATGGCTCAGGCAATGGGAAAAGCTGATGTTTATCAAACATATATCGAACGCTCTCAGAACTATATAAATGTGTTTGATGGTTCTACGCGATTTTTCCGTGGTAAGCGGATGGATGGCAACTGGGAAACACCTTTCAATCCTTTTGAAGTGGGACGTGCATACACCGAAGCCACTGCTTGGCAGTATCGCTTTTTTGTGCCGCATGATGTGAACGGGATGGCTCAATTATTTGGCGGAAGGGATTTGTTTATTGCTGCGCTCGATTCGATATTCACCGTGGAATCGGATGTGAAAGGCGACCTTGTAGATATAACCGGTTTGATAGGACAGTATGTACACGGTAACGAACCAAGCCACCATATCGCTTATTTGTACGATTATGTAGGGCAACCTTGGAAAACACAGGAAATGACACGTCGTTTGCTTCACGAAATGTATAAACCGACTCCGGAGGGTATCATTGGTAACGAAGATTGTGGACAGATGTCTGCATGGTATATATTATCAAGTCTGGGAATATACTCCGTATGCCCCGGAAGTAATGAATTTGCGTTGACCAGTCCTTTGTTTGAAAAGGCAGTAGTGAAGTTGGCCAATGGGAAAACATTGACCATTCTTGCCAATAATCCGAAAAAGAATGTATATATTAGTAAGGTTGAACTGAACGGGAAGCAGATAGAGACTAACTTTATTACTTATTTCCAGTTAATGGAAGGTGGTGAATTGCGTTTTACCTTATCTGATAAACCGGATCTAACAAGAGGTATTGCTGAGGAATCTTTTCCTTACTCTTATACTAAGGAAAATGTGGTTTCCATTCCTTATGTTGATAAAGACTTGAACTTGTTTATGGATATGGTAAACGTCCCCCTGGCTACGGCAACAAGTGATGCAGAAATCAGGTATACGCTGGATGGAAGTGAACCTACAGAACAATCAAAACTTTATAAAGAGCCTTTCGAACTGTATCAAACCACACAAATAAAGGCCAAAGGCTTTAAGGAAGGTTTTCGTCCGAGCAGCACTTTGTCCATTCAGGCAACTAAGGCTGAATTGAAGGCAGCACTTCCGGTATATCCTACCCGGAATGGTACGTCTTATAAATATTTTGAAGGTGTTTACCGGAAAGTGGCAGATGTGGAAAAAACTCCATTGATTGCGTCGGGTATCATACAGGAACCATCTATAAAAGGAGCTAAACAAGAGGATCATTTCGGTTATATATTTTCCGGACTGATAGAAGTTCCTGAGGATGGAGTTTATACCTTTCAGACACGCTCGGACGATGGTAGTGTACTGTATATAAGTGATGAACTGGTGGTGAACAATGATGGTTCCCATGCTGCTATTCCCGCTACGGGTTTTATAGCCTTGAAGAAAGGATTTCATCCTTATATTCTCTATTATTTTGAAGATTATGAAGGAGAACATTTGAGTTGGGCATGGAAGATTCCATCTGCGGAAAAATTGTCACCTATTCCCGCTTCTGTTTTATTTGTGAAATAATTTTTAATACATAAATATCATGAAAAGAATATTATTGTTGTTTTTGCCATTCCTTGCTGCATCATGTGGGCAAGTGAAACAACAGGCACCTGCATCGGAGCCTATTAATGTAATGTCTTTTAATATCCGCTATGATAATCCTGAGGATAGTCTGGATAACTGGAAATTCAGGAAAGACCGTGCTGCGAATGCCATTCGTTTTTACAATGTGGATATATTGGGTACACAAGAAGTATTGCACAATCAGCTGGAAGACCTCAAACAGCGTTTACCCGAATATGA
The DNA here is from genome assembly GCF_003474285.1 of Bacteroides sp. AF39-11AC. NCBI lineage: Bacteria > Pseudomonadati > Bacteroidota > Bacteroidia > Bacteroidales > Bacteroidaceae > Bacteroides > Bacteroides sp. AF39-11AC. Next base: position 215,674 of record NZ_QROH01000004.1, read on the forward strand.
CGTGATTGGTGTAGGTCGTGAAGATGGTAAAGAAAAGGGTGAATATAGTGCTCTTTGGTATAAGAAAGATCGCTTTACATTGATTGATTCCGGTTACTTCTGGCTTAGTGAAACACCTGAAGTGGCTGGCTCCAAAGGATGGGACGGAGCTTGTGAACGCATAGCTTCGTGGGCTAAATTGAAAGATAAAGTCACCGGTAAAGAAGTTTTTGCATTGAATACTCATCTGGATCATGTAGGTGTAGTGGCACGTCGTGAAGGGATAACCCTAATGTTGGACAAGGTGAATCAGTTGAGTGACGGGCTGCCGGTAATTGTAACAGGAGATTTCAACTCAGAACCGGAATCGGATGTAATCAAACATGTTACTGATCCTACTAATCCGGAACATTTGACGGATGCACGCGAAGCGTCTCCCATTGTTTATGGACCTTCGTGGAGCTTTCATGATTTTGGGAAGATTCCTTATGAGTATCGTCCGTTGATTGATTATGTATTTGTGCGCAATGGATTTAAAGTGGTAAGATATGGTGTACTGGCGGAAACTGAAAATGAGTCTTTCCTATCAGACCATGCACCTGTTTTTGTAACGGTGGAATGAGAATATCTTATCAATGAAAATAAGTAAGTAACAAAAAAATAGTAACCATGAAGAAAATATTGAGAAGCTGCATATTTGCAGTAATGGCGATTGCATTATTGCCTGCCGGAACATTGGCACAAGAGCGTCGGGACAAAGAGCAGACGTATGTATTGGAACACCCATATGAAGTAACAAAAATAACACCTCCCCAAGGGAAAAAGATAAAGAATGTTATCCTGATGATTGGTGACGGTATGAGCCTGATGCATGTCTATTCAGCCTGGACAGCCAACCGTGGTAAACTCTTTTTGGATAATTGTCAGGCAGTAGGTTTGTCGAAGACATACTGTGCTAATAAATTGATTACCGATTCAGGAGCAGGAGGTACGGCACTGGCTACTGGACAGAAGACAATCTATCATGCCGTAGGCGTGGATCCGGAGGGGCGTCCGTTAAAGTCGTTAGTAGATTTGGCAGCTGCCAAGGGTAAATCAACAGGTTTGGCAGTGACCTGCCGCCTTTGGGATGCAACCCCTGCAGACTTCTGTTGTCACAATATAGACCGGGATGCTGAAGCTGCTATTGTGGCGGATTATGTGAATTGTAATGCAGACTATGTATTCGGTGGTGGTGCCAAACTCTTTGAAAACCGTGAGGATGGACGTGACTTGTTTGCAGAGTTACGTGCAAAAGGTTTCCAAACTCCTCGTAGTTGGGAAGATCTGGTTACCATCAAAAGCGGTAAGGTATTTGCAGTTCCCTATTCGGTAGATACTCCGCTTCCTGCTGAGCGTGGTGATCTTCTGGCGCGTGCTTCATTGAAAGGCATCGAACTACTGAATCAGAATAAGAATGGTTTCTTTATGATGATAGAAGGTTCACAGTTGGATGATTACGGACACTTCAACGATCTTGACCTGTTGATGCAGGAAACTCATGACTTTGACCGTACTATCGGTGAAATTTATAAATGGGCAGTTCAGGATGGAGAAACGCTGGTAATCGTTACTGCTGACCATGAAACTGGTGGACTTACGCTGGTAGACGGTGATTTGAAAGAAGGTAAAATCGTATGTAAGTTCTCTACGGGAGGACATAGTGGTGTGATGGTGCCGGTATATGCTTTCGGTCCCGGTGCACAGGAATTTACCGGAATCTTTGAGAATACGGCTATCTTTGATAAGATAAAGAAATTGCTTAATCTGTAAACTAAACCTTTTTCCTATGTTGAAATACATTTTATTTGCATGCTTGCTTTCATTTCCGGCATTTACCTCGCTGAAAGCCCAAAGCTGTGGCAACGATGAGAAGTATCATCTGCCTTATAAAAACACGTATGTAAAAGAACCGTTGGTCACCGAGAATGAATATCGTGTGGCTAAACCCCAAACGATTGTACCGAAGAGCTTCAAAGAAGCACGGCAGATTCTTCCCAATCCGATATGGGACGGACATGAAAAAGAACTTGAAATGTATTGGAGAGCATGGGAAATTGCTGTTGGAAACATTCGTGCTCCTCAAGAGGGTTCCGGATTTGTGTCAAGCTATTTGGATACAGCCTATAACGGTAATATTTTTATGTGGGACTCTTCGTTCATTCTAATGTTTGCCCGCTATGGTACACGTTTTTTCCCTTTCCAGCGTACATTGGATAATTTTTATGCCAAGCAGCACCCTGACGGCTTCATCTGTCGGGAGATAAAGGCGGACGGGGCTGACTGCTTCGAACGCTATGATCCGGTCAGTACTGGGCCGAATCTGATGCCGTGGTGCGAAATGGTATATTATCATCAGTTCGGGGATACAGAACGTTTACAGAAGATATTTCCGGTACTTTGCGCCTATTACAAGTGGTTGAAGTTGAACCATACATGGCAGAATGGAACATACTGGTCGAGCGGATGGGGAACAGGTATGGACAATATGCCCCGTGTACCGGCAGGTTATAATCCAATTTACAGCCATGGGCATATGGTTTGGCTGGATACTAACTTACAACAGTTGTTCACAGCCAATCTGTTGCTTGAAATGGGATTCTATCTGGAACGTTGGCAGGAAATAGAGGATCTGGAAAGTGAAGCCGAAATGCTGAAAAAGTATATCCATGACAATCTTTGGGATGAAAAGACAGGCTTTCTGTATGACCAGTATGCCGATGGATCGCTTTGCACAACGAAAGGGATAGGCGCTTACTGGGCTTTGTACACCGATGCCTTGGATACTAACCAACTTGACCGTTTGGTGAAGGAATTGGATAATCCGGAGACGTTTAAGCGGAAATACCGTGTACCCTCTTTATCTGCCGATCACCCCAAGTATAAGGAAAACGGACGTTATTGGCAAGGTGGAATATGGCCGGGAACCAATTATATGGTGATGCAGGGACTTGTGAAGAAGGGCTACCGCAAACAGGCACGGGAAATATGTCTGAATCATTATGCTCAGGTATTGGAAGTATATAAGAAAACCGGAACTTTTTGGGAATATTATGCTCCTGAAAGTGCAGAACCTGGTTTTATGGCGAGAAAAGAGTTTGTAGGCTGGGCGGGTCTTCCGCCTATTGCCGAACTGATAGAGCTTATCATTGGTATCCGTGGAGATTATGCTGAACAGCAGATTGTCTGGGATATGAACCTGACAGAGACTAACGGAATAGAGCGCTATCCTTTTGGACCGGAAGGGGTGATTAGTCTGAAAGCCGAGGCACGTCGTTCCGCGAATGATGAACCGCGTATCACTATCGATACAAATGTAGGTTTTGAATTGCTTGTACTCTATGGTGAAAAAGAAAAGAAAATTAGTGTGATACCCGGTAAACATACCTATTAACGACAAACAATTCTATCATGAAGAACAAAATGTCACGACGTCAGTTTCTGAAGACTGGAGGACTTGCTTTGGCTGCAATGACCATTCGGCCGTCTTCAGCGCTTGCCTCATCCGAAGTGTTGAGCCAGCAGTATATATCATTGCGTCCTTCTGTGGATAAGAGGTGTTTTGTTTCCAGAGCAGTGGATAAAGCGATTGGAGAAGGGCAAAAGAAAATAAAGGATGAGAAACTTCGCTGGATGTTTGGAAACTGCTTCCCGAATACACTGGACACCACTGTCAGACACAAGATAAAAGGAGGTCAGCCAGATACTTTTGTCATTACGGGAGATATTGACGCCATGTGGTTGCGTGATTCTTCTGCGCAGGTATGGCCTTATCTGCCGTTGATGAAAGAAGATAAGGAACTGCAACTTATGGTGGCGGGGCTTATTAACAGACAGGCGGAATGTATCCGGATAGATCCTTATGCCAACGCTTTCAATGACGGCCCATTAGGCAGCTATTGGGAAACCGATCATACGCAGCATATGGCAAAGGAGTTGCATGAGCGCAAATGGGAGGTAGATTCTTTGTGTTATCCTATTCGTCTGGCGTACCATTATTGGTTACAGACGGGGGATGTTTCCGTATTCGGTAAAGACTGGCACGAAGCCATGAAGTTAGTAGTCCGGACTTTTAAAGAGCAACAACGGAAGGAAAGTTTAGGATCTTATAGTTTTACGCGCGATTGTGACCGTCCGACTGATTCGCAGATAAATAATGGATGGGGAGCGCCAGTCAAACCAGTTGGACTGATCGTTTCTTCTTTTCGTCCTTCGGACGATGCTACTCAATATGGATTCTTGATTCCTTCCAATATGTTTGCAGTAGTATCGTTGAGGCAATTGGCGGAGATAGAACATAAGGTATACAAGAATGAGGTTTTTGCCGGAGAATGCATGGCACTGGCAAACGAAGTGGATGCTGCTATCCGTAAATACGGAATATTTAACCATCCTGTCTGTGGACGAATTTATGCCTTTGAAGTGGATGGTTTCGGTAATGCGCTTTGTATGGATGATGCCAATGTGCCCAGTTTGCTGGCTGCTCCTTATCTTGGTTACTGTTCTTTCAAGGATGCTATTTATCAGAATACACGCAAAATGATATGGAGTGACAATAATCCCTACTTCTTCAAGGGGGAAGCAGGAGAAGGAGTAGGTGGACCTCATGTCGGGTTGAACTACATCTGGCCGATGAGTATCATTATGAAAGCTTTTACAACTGACAGCCCCGAAGAAATACGTACTTGTCTGAAACTATTGCGTGATACGGATGGAGAAACGGGTTTCATGCATGAGTCCTTCAATTCGGCAAATGCAGCGGACTTTACCCGTTCCTGGTTTGCATGGGCAAATACCTTGTTCGGCGAACTTATCCTTAAAACAATTCGGGAATACCCAAACTTATTATCTCAAACGTTATGAAGATAGTTTATTGGACATTTATTTTATCGTTCATTCTCCTGTCTTGTGGAGAGGGACACAAAGCAGATATGAAAGATTATGGCATTATACCTATGCCTAACGAAATCGTTTCAGAACAGGGAAATTACGTCTTGCAGGGTGAAAAAACGGTAGCTGTATCTTCCGACGAATCTTCCATGAAAGTTTTTCAGTATCTGGAGAATGTGTTAAAGAATACCTCAGTTCAGTTAAAGCGGATTGCTCCAACCGAACAGGCTGATATCAGTTTGCTTATAGATACGACTTTACCTGATGAGGCTTATACGCTGGAAGTTTCTTCCCATGGTATAAAAATCTGTTCAAATGCAACCGCTGCAGGGTTGTTTTACGGTGTGCAGTCTTTGTTACAGCTTATGCCGGTTGAAATTTATGATACTCATCGGAAGTATGAAAACGACATAGAAATTCCTGCGGTCCGTATTACGGATGCTCCCCGTTTTCCTTATCGCGGAGCTATGATGGATGTAGGTCGTAATTTTCTACCCAAGGAAGAAGTACTAAAGTTTCTTGACTTGATGGCTTTTTATAAACTGAATAAGTTTCATTTCCACTTGACAGATGACCAAGGCTGGAGGATAGAAATAAAAAAATATCCAAAACTTACAGAGATAGGTTCTTATCGTAAACAAACACAGGTGGGGCATTGTGACTATTACTATCCACGTCGTTTCGATGGAAAAGAGAAACAAGGGTATTATACGCAGGACGAGATTAGAGAGATTGTGAAATATGCATCCGATCGTTTTATCACGATTATTCCAGAAATAGAGATGCCTGGGCATGCATCTGCTGCATTGGCTTGTTATCCGGAACTCTCTTGCGGATTAGGAAAGACGTATGTAGTGCGCGATTACTTTGACGTTTTTGACGAAGTCTATTGCCCTAAGGAGAATACGTTTGATTTTCTGGAAGACGTGTTGGTAGAAGTCATGGACCTTTTTCCGAGTCATTATATTCATATTGGTGGAGATGAATGTCCGAAGAAAGCATGGAAGATATGTGATCACTGTCAAACTCTGATGAAGCGGGAAGGACTGAAAGATGAAGAAGCGTTACAAAGTTGGTTTATACATCGGATAGAACAATTTGTGAACAGCAAGGGACGTGACATTATCGGCTGGGATGAGATATTGGAAGGAGGACTTGCCCCCAATGCTACGGTGATGTCATGGCGTGGAGAGGAAGGAGGCATTGAGGCTGCCCGTCAGAAACACAAAGTTATTATGACTCCCGGTGATAAATGTTATATTGATCACTATCAGGAAAGTCCGGAATTCGCTCCGCTGGCTATCGGTGGTTTTATTCCACTGGATAGTGTTTATAACTATAACCCGCTTCCTGCCGAACTAACGCCTGAAGAACAAGCTTATATCATAGGGACACAAGTTAATATTTGGGGAGAATATATTCAGACCCCTGAATATTTTGAGTATATGGCTTTTCCACGTTTGCAGGCAATGTCTGAAGTGCAATGGACACAGTTGAAGAATAAGGATTTCAATTCTTTTGTCCGGAGGTTGGATAAGGAGTTCAAGCGCTTAGATTTTTGCGGAGTCAATGCTTGCCGCAATTTCTATGAGGTTAATCTGACAGGGGCATGGAATGATGTTCATCATACTTATGAAGTAACCTTGAAAACGTTCTGTCCCGGCGTTGAAGTCTATTATGCTGTTAATGATTCTGTGGTGTCTTCTTCCTCCGATCTTTATAAGGCTCCCTTGGCCTTATCTGAAGATGCTACTATTTATGCAGCAGTTTACAGAGATGGAAAGCCGTTAGGCAAGATTACCCGCAAGAGTTTTGCAGTAAATAAGGCTACTGGAAATTCGTATCAGTGTGTACCGCCTCCGGTTGTGGAGAAGGTAAATGAAGGTATTGGGCTGACGGATGGTATTCGTGGCTATACACGTGATTTACGGCGTTGGGCCATTTTTCGTGAAGACTCGGTGCGAATTACGGTAGATTTAGGGAAACCGGTTTCCGTAAGTAAGATTGCTTTTGCTTCTTTGTGGCGCCCCTTTGATACTCTTTGGCCAGCGAGTGAATTATGCGTTTCTGTTTCTGCAGATGGTGAGACTTTTACCTCTGTAGGCAATCAGGAATATACGTATGACTTTACACAGACTGAAGCGACCCGTTTTCCTGTTTCATACTCATTTCCAGAGGTGACAGCAAGATATATTCGTTTAGAATTGTTGAATGGTGGTTTATGTCCGGAAGGTTACTATCATGCAGGTCAACAAAGTCGGTTGGCAATTGATGAAATAGAGTTTTATTGACCTTAAAACATGTATATTATGAAGAAGAAACTTATTCTTTTATTTTTATGGATGTGTATATTTCCTGTTCTGTTGTCTGCTCAAAGTCGATTTGCTTTCAAAGACGGGAAATTTGTAATAGCCCAGTTTACGGATTTGCACTGGACGCCCGAGTCTCCGAAATGTGCTGAAACAGCTGCAACGATTCGTGCTATCCTGGAAGCCGAACATCCCGATCTTGCAGTACTGAGTGGAGATGTGGTAACTGCTGACCCCGCTATTGATGGCTGGAAAGCAGTAGCCGAAATTTTTAATGAAGCTAAGATTCCTTTTGTTGCAACCACGGGAAACCATGATGCAGAGTACTTGACACGGGATGAAATTTATGATATTCTTTTAAAGTATCCTTATTATATAGGATCAAAAGGTCCAAAGGAGATAGGATGTGGTAATTGCGTCATTCCTGTTTATGCATCCAAAGAGAAAAATAAAGTAGCGGCATCCCTCTATTGTATGGATTCCAATGACTACCAACCGAATAAACTTTATGGTGCTTATGACTGGATTCACTTCAATCAGATTGAATGGTATCGTAAGCAAAGTCTCTCTTTCACAGTTGGAAATGGTGGTATTCCTGTGCCTTCATTGGCTTTTTTTCATATTCCGTTGATTGAGTATAACGAACTTGCAGGCGATGGAAAAACTTATGGAAATGATAAAGAGGGGGGAGTTGCTTCATCAAATATCAATTCTGGTATGTTTGCTTCGATTCTTGAAATGAAAGATGTCATGGGGGTATTTACTGGTCATGATCACGATAATGATTATATTGGAATAGATAAGGGGATTGCCTTAGGGTATGGGCGTGTTACCGGTGCGGATGCCTATGGAGTATTGACCAGAGGTGCCCGTATCATTGAACTATATGAGGGTGAGTATAAGTTCGATACGTGGATAACTACTCCTTTCGGACGAGAAATAGCTTATTATTATCCTTCGGGAATGAATTCGGAAGAAGAACAGACCATGACTTATTTGCCTGCAAAAAAAGTATCTGCTAATAAACATGGTGTGGCTTACACTTACTACGAAGGTAAGTGTAAGCAGGTTGCTGAAATTGCATCCTGCACTAAGGTGACGGAGGGAACTATGAAGAATTTTTCTATTGAAGAGGCTGCTGTTGAGGACCACTTTGCTTATGACTTCCGTACATTAGTAAATATCGCTGAAAAAGGTATTTACCGTTTTTATACTTTCTCTGATGATGGTTCTGTGCTTTATATAGACGGTGAACAGATTGTGGATAATGACGGCGGACACAGTGGTCGCCGCGCTGAGGGAAAAGTAGCTCTTGAGAAAGGTCTCCATGAGATACGCGTACTATATTTTGAAAATTATATGGGTCAGGAACTTGAAGTTGGATATTCCGGGAGGAATATCCTGGAAAACACTTTGCCTGACGATATATTGTTTGTTCCTGAATAATAGGTATTATATATATTATTTTTTGTGGTTGCAATCAGTCATCTTCTGATGCTCCTTTCTGTATTCGTTGGGTGAGACCTTTTTCAGAGCTTTGAATTGGCGGGACAGGTTTTTTAAATTGTTTATTCCAACCTGTTCCGCTACTTCGGCAATAGGGGCATTAGTAGCTAACAATAACTGGGCAAAACGCTCCATCCTGAGGTTGAAGATATATTTATGGATAGATTGTTGGGTGACCTGCTTAAAACGAATTTCCAACAAACGGCGTGACAAAGGAACTTGTTTAACAATATCTGATACAGTGATGTCTGAAGCCAGATTTTGATGAATATATTTTAGAGCGGTATGTATGTGCGCATCTGCAGTGGAATAGAAATCTGTAGAAAGTCGGTTTACCACATTGACTGGTTGGAGAACTACGTCGTAGTAGGGGGCCTCTTTATCGTTCAGCAAATGTTCTATGAGTTCAGCGGCTTCAAAACCTCCTCTTACGATGTTGTGATTAATACTGGATAGAGGAGGATCGGAGAGATTACATATAATCTCATCATTATCAACTCCTAATATGGCTATCTTATCAGGCACTTTGATGTTGTTAACTTTGCAGATTTCGGTAATGCGATTACCTTGATTGTCATCACAAGCCATGAGTGCTGTGGGCTGAGGCAATGACTTCAGCCAGGTAAGTAAAGGAGGAGCTTCATAAAACCATAAGTCGTCCAAGGATTGCTCCTGATATGAAGAGAAATTGTTGCCAAAACCTTGTGCAGCTATGCATTCGTAAAAGCCATCGCAGCGTTCTTGTGACCAGACTGTATTGCGATAGCCGTAAAAAGCAAAATTTTGGAAGCCTTTACTCAGAAAGAATTCTGCTGCCATTCTGCCGGTTTTGCGATAATCGCCAGTAATATTGGGAATATTGCTGAATCTTGATTTATAGTCTTGCGCTACTGCAATAATACCGTTTTCGCGAAAAAGATCTACATTGTCTTTGTCGTCGAATTGACCAATAATGGCATCTGCTTGCCAAGCTTTTGCCCATTTCAAAACTCCTTCTATACCATAGGTATGTTTATAGGAAGGTGGCATCCGACATACAACCCATGGTTCATGGCTTTTTGAATAGGCGAGAACTCCTTTAAGCAAATTATATGCAAAGGATTCAGTAAAATCAGTCAGTAATATTAGGCGAATCATGCAAAATGGTAATAATGAGAGTAATTTATTTTGTATTTTGAAAAATATGACTTAGTACAGGTAAATCATTGTTTATGTAAATTCATTGTTCATGTATGAGGTGTCTGTTTTTATGCGGTTGAATTCAACCAATGGGGCTACACTCCATAAATTAAGTTTTTTAGTCATATTTTCTTTTTATTAATAAATTTCCGTCTGGCAAATATAATCTAATAATTCCTATTCCCCTAATGGAAATACTATAATAATAATAAAACTGTATATTTTTTTAGATTAGTTGGGTGAATCTGTTGCTATATGGTAGGGTGATAAGTTTAATGTGAGCATAATTATTTGTATGTAGGAAAGAAATAGGATCAGACATTGCCTCATCCTATTTCGGTCGCTACTTTAGCTCATTTTATAGTATGTATTGATAATTAATGTGATATGTCTGGTATGCTTTTTACACTTTATGAGGCACTGATGAGTGAGTGCTCTTTTTTCTTAAATCTCTTCCTTCGTATTTGCAGATTGCCCGAATCCATTCTTCCTCCAGAGGTTTAGATTCATGCTTCTCAAGATTGAAAGCTACCATAATGGAGGTGCATATGCACTTGATCTCCTGTGTTTCCGTATCAATCACCCGCTGTGCGAGGTGAAAACTTTTAGTGCCGATTTCAGTAACGGCTGTTTGTACAGCGATATGATCTGAGCCATAAATCTGTGCAAGGAAGTTCGCTTCTATGTGTACGACGACAATGCCGTCTTTCTCCCAATCGACGTCCGGGCATACGGAAGCAAAGTACTCGGTTTTTCCCAAATCATAGAAAGAGAAATAAACCGTATTGTTCACGTGGCCGAACTTATCGACATCGTTAAACCGTAGTTGTATGGGCAGGGTGTGGTTAAATTGAATTTCTTCCATTGTTTTCTCTTAAACTTTTCTATTAATCCGTGCAAAAATAGTACTTTTGCGTGTTAATCACTGTATTTATACACCAAGAAATGATAGAAGATATTAAAAAAGCCTGTCAAGTGATGAACGAAGGCGGAGTCATTCTGTACCCCACCGACACCATTTGGGGAATAGGTTGTGACGCCACCAACGAAGAAGCTGTGCGGCGTGTATATGAGATTAAGCGGCGCTCGGACAGTAAAGCGATGCTTGTGTTGGTTGATTCTCCTGTAAAGGTGGACTTCTATGTGCAGGATGTGCCGGAAGTAGCTTGGGATTTGATTGAAGTGGCAGACAAACCGCTGACAATCATTTATTCCGGTGCACGAAACCTGGCATCCAACCTGATTGCCGAAGATGGCAGTGTAGGTATCCGGGTGACGAATGAAGAATTCTCAAAACGTCTCTGTCAACAGTTTCGTAAGGCGATTGTTTCTACGTCGGCTAATATCAGCGGGCAACCTTCACCGGTAAATTATAGTGAGATCACAGAAGAACTTAAGTCCATGGTCGACTATGTGGTAGGCTATCGACAGGAAGAAATGGGACATCCGAAACCATCCAGCATTATAAAACTGGATAAAGGTGGCGTTATAAAAATTATTCGGGAATAAGATAACGGGCTAAAAGCTATTGTTGGTCTTATCTCTATAAGTTCACTTATGCTCTGAACTTGTCGAAGAATTTTCTCTCTTATTAAATAGATATGAGAGTAAATTCTTTATTTCGTTTAGAATGGTAAATATAGGTATATGGAAAAAGAGAAGAGAAGTTTGTTTCATCGTTTCCTTTTATGGCGTGAAAAGAATATAAAGGAAAAACAGTTTATCCTGATACTCAGTTTTCTGGTAGGTATCTTTACGGCTGTTACAGCTTTGATACTGAAGATGCTGATACATTGGATACAAAATTTCCTGACGAATAATTTCAATACAACGGAGGCCAACTACCTTTATTTGGTTTATCCGGTAGTGGGAATTTTTCTGGCAGGCTTGTTTGTACGCTATGTTGTGAAGGATGACATCAGTCATGGAGTTACAAAAATCCTTTATGCCATTTCCCGTCGGCAAGGGCGGATTAAGCGACACAATACATGGTCGTCTGTGATTGCCAGTTCCATAACCATTGGTTTTGGTGGTTCGGTAGGAGCGGAGGCACCTATTGTACTGACAGGCTCTGCTATTGGTTCCAATCTGGGAAGTGTTTTCAAAATGGAGCATCGTACTTTGATGCTTTTGGTGGGTTGTGGCGCTGCCGGTGCTATTGCAGGTATTTTCAAGGCACCTATTGCGGGATTGGTGTTTACGCTGGAAGTGCTTATGATAGACCTGACTATGACCTCTCTGCTCCCGTTGCTGATTTCTGCGGTGACAGCTGCAACGGTTTCTTATATCACTACCGGAACGGAAGCAATGTTTAAGTTCCATCTAGATCAGGCATTCGAGATGGAGCGCATTCCTTACGTTATTATGCTGGGTATTTTCTGCGGATTGGTTTCACTTTACTTTACCCGTGCCATGAATTCTGTAGAAGGCGTTTTCGGCAAACTGAAAGGCCCTTACCAGAAACTGGCTTTAGGTGGTATTATGCTGAGTATCCTGATATTTCTTTTTCCGCCGCTCTATGGTGAAGGTTACGACACCATTGAATTATTGCTGAACGGTACTTCCAATGCTGATTGGGATACAGTCATGAACAACTCATTTTTTTATGGACATGGTAACTTGTTACTGCTTTATCTGATGCTGATTATCTTGTTTAAGGTGTTTGCATCCAGTGCCACAAACGGTGGTGGAGGTTGTGGTGGTATTTTTGCACCCTCTTTGTATCTGGGTTGTATTGCAGGCTTCGTCTTCGCCTTTTTCAGCAATAAGTTTGATTTCTCATACTATTTACCCGAAAAGAATTTTGCCTTGATGGGTATGGCAGGGGTGATGAGTGGTGTCATGCATGCCCCGCTGACCGGAGTCTTCTTGATAGCCGAGCTGACGGGAGGATATGACCTTTTTCTGCCGCTGATGATTGTAGCTGCCAGTTCATATCTGACGATTATAGTTTTCGAACCTCATAGTATTTATTCCATGCGTTTGGCCAAGAAGGGAGAATTGTTAACCCATCATAAGGATAAAGCGGTACTTACCTTGATGAAAGTAGAGAATGTCGTGGAGAAAGATTTTGTTGTGGTTCATCCTGAAATGGATTTGGGTGAGTTGGTGAAGGCTATTTCGGCTTCACGGCGTAATATATTCCCTGTAACGGATAAGAGTGGGATACTGATTGGAATTGTCACTTTAGATGATATCCGGAATATCATGTTCAGGCAGGAACTATATCATCGTTTCACGGTAGGAAAACTGATGACGGCTATCCCCGCACGTCTGTATGATACGGATAGCATGGAGCAGGTGATGCGTACATTTGATGATACGAAAGCATGGAACCTTCCTGTAGTAGATGAAGAAGGACATTATTTGGGATTTGTCTCCAAGTCTAAGATATTCAACTCATACCGTCAGGTATTGGTACATTTCTCTGAAGATTAAAAAGTTTTTATATGATGAAGAAAGAAGATTTACGGATTGTTTACATGGGTACTCCGGATTTTGCAGTGGAGTCCTTGCGTTGTTTGGTAGAAGGCGGATATAATGTAGTAGGAGTCATCACCATGCCTGATAAACCGGCGGGTAGGGGGCATAAACTTCAGTTTTCTCCTGTGAAGCAATATGCACTGGAACAGAATCTTCCTTTATTGCAGCCGGAAAAACTGAAAGATGAGGCTTTTGTCGAAGCTCTGCGTGAGTGGAAAGCTGATTTGCAGATAGTGGTTGCTTTCCGCATGCTGCCCGAGGTGGTATGGAATATGCCACGTTTGGGAACTTTCAATCTTCATGCTTCTCTTTTGCCTCAATACCGGGGGGCTGCTCCCATTAATTGGGCAGTTATCAATGGTGATACAGAAACGGGGATTACGACTTTTTTCCTGCGTCATGAGATTGATACAGGCGAAGTGATTCAGCAAGTGCGTATTCCTATCGCAGATACAGATGATGTAGGTATTGTACACGATAAACTGATGGTGCTTGGTGGAAAACTGGTGACTGAAACGGTAGATGCAATCCTGAATGATGCAGTGAAACCTATTCCACAGGAAGAAATGGCGGTTGTAGGCGAGTTGCGTCCGGCACCGAAGATATTTAAAGATACATGCCGTATCAATTGGAATCAACCTGTCAAACGTATTTATGATTTTATCCGTGGTTTGTCTCCTTATCCGGCTGCCTGGTCAGAACTGGTTCAACCCGATGGAGAGGCAGTAGTTATGAAGATATTTGAAACGAGAAAGATATTTAAGTACCATGAATTAGTTCCCGGTACTTTGCTGACTGATGGTAAAACTTATATCCATGTGGCTGCGGAAGATGGTTTTATCGATATACATGCCTTGCAGCTTCCCGGCAAGAAACGTCTGAAGACAGATGAACTTCTGCGTGGCTTCCGGTTGACCGAAGAGTTCAGAATGAAATAGTTATGGGCTACAAGCTACAGGTTGCAAGTAACAAGCTACGAGCTACAAGTGCTATGCGGAGTGATAGCGCAACAACTTGTAGCTCATAGCTTGTAGCTTGTCACTTAATAATTGCTTATATTTTTGTTCCTTTCCCAAAATTTTTCTTTCTTTGCGTATTATTAACTACTAAACATTGAATGCCTATCGGAACACATTACGCTGAAATCTAAAAATACACGTAATGAAAAAGCAAACAAATGTTGCTGACGAAACGTTGGTAGCCCTTTATGCACAAGGTAATAACGAGGCATTCGATATCCTGTTGAACCGTTATAAGGATCGTCTTTATGCGTATATCTATTACACGGTACGTAATGAAGAACTGGCGGAAGACATATTCCAGGAAACTTTCACAAAAGCTATTGTTACCATTCAGCAAGGGCGTTACAATGAAAATGGCAAATTTCCTGCTTGGCTGACTCGCATTGCCCATAATCTTATTATCGACTGTTTTCGTCAGGAAAAACAGGAAAATCTGGTGTCCTGTGATGAAGAAGAACGGAATTTACTGAACAATATCCGTTTGTCCGAAGGGACCGTTGAATCTGAAATTGTAAATTATCAGATCCTTTCAGATGTGCGTCGTCTGATAAAGCACTTGCCGGACGAACAACGTGAAGTTGTACATATGCGTTTTTATCAAGACCTCAGTTTCAAGGAGATAGCAGAGATGACGGGAGTCAGTATAAATACTTCTTTAGGGCGGATGCGTTATGCTATTTTAAATCTGAGACGGATGGCAGAGAAGCATGGGATCGTGCTAACAATAGACTAAAAGATACATACTTTAATAAATTTTTCCTTTTTCGGGTGCAGTATTTATGGTATGTGCCCGTTTAACCTAATGTACGTACAACCTTAATTATGTGAATTATTAATTTTATTATTTACTAGACTAAACTTATTAAAGTAATGAAAAAAGTACATTGTTTAAAGCGTTTCGTGTTTCTTGTAATGACCCTTGGTTTGATAACTACTTTCACATCTTGCGATGATGACAATGACCCTAAACCTAACGATCCCGTATTGACAGATGTAGTAGGTGATTATATCGGTAAACTACAAGTAGTGGCTCCGGTACCGACTGCGGAAGAAGGTGAAGAAGCTCCCGAAGGTACGGATGTAACCGCAGAGGTAACCAATGAGAATGTATCATTTGAAAAGTTCCCGGTAGAAGATCTGATAACAGCAATTGCGGGCGAAGAAGCTGCTCCCGGAATCATCAAGGCTGTGGGTGACGTGAATTATAAAGTAAAGTACACTCCTGCCTTCAATGATGATAAGACAGCTATTAGCATGACATTTGCTCCCGAACCGTTGATTATCGAATTTAACCTTCCGACTGTAGAACCTACTGAAGGTGAGGGTGAAGGTGAAGGAGAAACTCCGGACATGAAGGTAGAAGTAACAATTGCAGCACCCGAAGCAGGTAGCTTTATTTATGCCGGCAGCAAATTGGCTTTCAAACTCCAGGTAACTGGTGTGAAAGTGAATGGTGAGCCTATTGAACTTCCTGCAACAACTTTCTCATTCGACTTAGCCAAAGCAAAATAAATATCCTCATTACAATGAATCTTATAGCCCAGGTACAGTGCTTCAGTACTGCCCTGGGCTGATTTATATATTTTCTTTACGTTTTTTACAGCTTATTGTATACTATTTCTCTCTTTCTCCCGTTCTATAACACATAGAGTTACTCCTGCATTTTTTATAGCAGTTTGTAATTTTGATTATAACTAATTCAATAAGCCTATGGATAAAAAAACTACTCCTTCTTTTTCTTCTTCATCCGTAAAACCGCGTACATCCGATGATACAATATCCGGTGAACGTCCGCACCCTTCCGAGAAAACTTTGGATTTTCTTCGTAGTCTGGCCCGCAATTACCGGACTGTAACTCAGCTTCCGCAAGGCTTGCAGGGGATAATATTAGGATGAATGAAATCTTTTGTCTACATTTGTACGTTATATTTATATATAATCTGTAAAACGTAGTGTATTATGAAACCAATCATAGCTCCTTCAATCCTGTCCGCAGATTTCGCTTATCTGGCAAGGGACTTGGAAATGCTGAACCGTAGTGAAGCCGACTGGGTACATATCGATATTATGGACGGTGTGTTCGTTCCCAATATATCTTTCGGTTTTCCCGTATTGAAGTACGTAGCAAAGATTTCAAAGAAACCTTTGGATGTACATCTGATGATAGTACAACCCGAGAAATTCATTCATGAAGTGAAAGCGTTGGGGGCACACACCATGAACGTGCATTTCGAAGCATGTCCGCACCTGCACCGGGTAGTGCAACAAATACGTGAAGCCGGTATGCAACCAGCTGTGACGTTGAATCCTGCTACTCCTGTAGCTATGCTGAAAGATATTATTCAGGATGTATATATGGTGCTGCTGATGAGTGTAAATCCCGGCTTTGGCGGACAACAATTCATAGAACATACCATTGAAAAAGTACGTGAATTGCGTGCTCTGATAGATAGTACCGGTTCAAAAGCGCTGATCGAGGTGGATGGCGGCGTGAATCTGGAGACAGGTGCCCGTCTGGTGGCTGCCGGTGCTGATGCACTGGTTGCAGGCAATGCGGTATTTGCCGCTCCTGATCCCGAAGGTATGATACATTCGTTAAAAGAACTCTAACTTTACATTCAGTTGATAAACAACACCCTGCAACGGCATCCTTTCTTACGACTTTTGATGCCGTTGACAGGTGGTATTATATGCGGAGATGCATACTTCTTCCATCAGCGTGCAGAGCTTTCCTTAAATATTCCCGAAGAGACATCTTATTTGTTTTCCACGTTTTCTCCTGTATGGATTTGTTTGGCAGGTTTCCTTTTACTCTTTCTCGCTTATTTTCTTTCCGGTAAATATCGAATTCATTGGTTGTATGGTCTTTCTGTATTTCTTTGTTGCTTTGGTTTGGGTGCCGGCATATCAGGGGAACGTTTACATCGAATGCATTTTCCTTTTTCAGGTGATGCAGCAGTCTACCAGGCAGCTATCAGTGAACAACCGGAAATGAAGGAAAAAAGTCTTTTATGTCGGGTTCAGTTAGAAGGGAGAGTGGAAAAAGGAGCTGTGCAAAGAAGTGAGCATGGGCATTCTTTCTTGTTCTATTTCCCGAAAGATTCTACTACTGCTTCATTGAGTCGGGGAGATAGATTGTGGGTCCATACCCGACTTACTCCCCCGGTTAATAATGGCAATCCTGATGAGTTCGATTATATACGTTATCTTGTCCGCAAAGATGGTACTGGTACGGCTTATATCCCTGCCGGACATTGGCGGATAGTGGGGCATGATTCTTCTCGTACCCTCTGGCAGATAGCTTCGGATTATCAGGAAAAAGTGATGGAACTCTATCATCATTTAGGTTTTCGGGGAGATAATCTGGCTGTACTTTCCGCTCTCACAGTTGGCGACAAAGAAAACCTGAGTGAAGACATCCGGGAGACTTATTCTATAACAGGTGCCAGCCATGTGCTGGCTCTTTCGGGACTCCATATCGGTTTTTTGTATGCTTTACTCTTTTTTCTTCTGTCTCTTATATGGAAGCGGTGGAGTTACTTTAAGCCTTTCGGGCTTTTTCTGATTATTCTTTTTTTATGGGGATTTGCCTTTCTAACAGGATTGTCTTCTTCTGTGGTACGTTCTGTTATCATGTTTTCTTTGTTAGCGATATCCAGTCTGCATCCGGAGAAACCGTTAACACTGAATACTCTGGCTGCTACTGCTTTTCTGATGCTGCTTTATAATCCGCTTTGGCTGTTTGATGTCGGTTTTCAATTATCTTTTGTTGCAGTAGCTTCTATCTTACTCATTCAACCCAAACTTTATAATTTACTTTCCGTACGACATCGCATTTCTCGTTACATTTGGGGCCTGCTGACAGTTTCTATTGCTGCGCAAATTGGTACGGCTCCTTTGGTTATTCTTTATTTCTTCCGTTTCTCAACTCATTTTCTGCTAACGAACTTGTGGGTAATTCCTATGGTAACGTTGATTTTATATTCTGCTGTTTTTATGCTTATTCTGACTCCTTTCCCTTTTCTACAGCAAGGATTTGCAGCTGTTGTCAATATATTGCTAAGTAGTCAGAATAATGTTTTACGTCGTATAGAACAATTTCCCATGTCTTCCATTGATGGACTCTGGACGGAATATTGGGAAATAATGCTGTTTTATATTTTTCTTTTGTCTCTGTTTAGGAGTTTTTCTGTTCGTACTTCCCGTAGTATCTATTTTTCTTTGTGTTGTTTGCTTCTTCTTACTACTTATCATACAGTTTTGGTTAGTTCGTCTGTACCTCAGTGCAGTATTGCCTTTTATAACGTGCGTAACTGTCCTGCTGTTCATTGCATTGCCGCTAACGGGAAGTCCTGGTTGGCCTGTGCCGATAGCTTACCGGATGTGTCCCGTTTGTATCGTGCGCTTTCTCCGAATTGGAATCATCAGCGTCTCTCCGCTCCCGAAGTATTAACCGGTGATTACGCTACTTCCGGTTTTGCTTTCCATAACCATATTGTTTCTTATGGCGGCAAGCGGATTTGTTTGCTGCATGATGCTCGCTGGCGGAATAAAATTTCGAGCCATCCTTTATCTATTGATTATCTATATATTTCTAAAGGTTATAAAGGACGCATCAAGGAATTAACTACCTTGTTCCGTATCCGGGCTGTTATTCTGGATACTTCCCTTTCTGATTATCGTAGTGATATCCTCAAAGAGGATTGCTTCCGTTTGGCTATTCCTTGTATCTCTTTGAAAGAGAGGGGAGCACTTTGTATTCGTTTGTAGAGAGTCTGAGTCATTTTTTCGTATTCCAATAGAATAAAGACGATTGAGCGATGAATAATCTCTTTCTGATGCCTCAACTATTGAGATTGATACGCGCACGCTATTGGCTACATTACTACCGTCGGCACTACGAAAACTGAGATACGCTACCAGTTCATCGTCTTGCCAGTTAACCGGAAGTGCCAGTTGGGAGCTTTCGTTCCGACGATGACCGACTTCGGTGTCATAGACAGCCTCTTCTTTATCTTTATTGTACACCAGTACCATGGCTATGTCTGTGCCCTCTGCATTCCCCATACCACTGTTATCTTTCCAATTGAAAATCATTTTGTTGTCAGATACAGTAGCTTTACTCTCAAATACAGGCATCAGGCTTCCTGTGGATATCAGTACCCGGTTAAAGTCAATAATGATTTCATTCCCATCGCCTACTACTGCTCTCTTCAGCATATAAGACATGGCAGCATTAAATGCTGATTTCTTTTCCGCAAACTCTTTGAAACCGATACGTATAAATGGTTTGATTAGTTTTAGAAAGCTGAATGCTGTTGCAAATTTACTCCGCTGTTCCTGTTGTTTCTTTGTACGTGGATTGCTGACTTTGGCAGCATGTGCACGTATATAATATTTTGACTTCCAGTGGCATCCTACTATTGGCCCCACTTTGCCGGAAAAGCCTCCCAGAATGCCTTGATTGATGATTCCCATGCTATCGTGTCTTTTAATTCTTTATTTTCATTATGTCGTAAAGGTATGGAAAAACTTTTTCTTTCACCTAACGATTTTAGTGTTTATCTTCATATTTGTGATTTTTGCGTCCGTTTGCAGTCATTTGCTTAGATGTGCTGAATTTGTCGGAAAGATTATTCTTCCGATAGGTTGCATAGCTCTCTTCTTATCTGAAATACACTTGCTCCGTACCAACTCCGTGTTTTCTCCGTGTAGAGGTACCTCTGAGTGGAGTTGGTACGGAGCAAGTATGTCTCGGGTATTGTTCAAGTGGGGAGCAGACTTTCTTTTAGGAATCAATGAATCGTTAACTTGCTACAAAATTTCATTCACATTTCTCATCTGAAAATATAAGTTGTAAGAAAATGAATGATATTTTTACGGGCATTATTACGACAAAAGAATTTAGGAATACTAAGAATACTACATTTATTGGCAGCCGTTGGTTTTATGCCATCTGTTTTATCGGGCTGTTTATTATTGAAATGCTAATAGCTCTTTTTGTTCGCGATGCATTTATACGTCCCTATATGGGTGATCTTGTTGCATTGAAGCGTTGCAGTACCTTCAACTTATTACTGTATTGGGATTACAAGATTGTGCATTGGCAAAAGTAGTATTGGGTACGTCATTCTCATGGGGGGACATTGTTTGTTATGCAGTGGGGTGTGTGCCTCTGTTCTTTATAACGAAGTAGTGGTCATTCCTTTTGAATCCCTCTTTTAATTGGACTTTTTAGTTCTTTAACGATAAAATTTAGTTTTGAAACTAAAAATATTAGTTTATTTGCGGAGATGTTATAAATGTTGAATTTGAAAACACATTAAGAATTATGAAAAAAGGATGGTTATACGCCGCAGGTCTGGTTTGCCTGATGGCTGCTTGTACCGGTACTCCGCAATCCTCTGCAGATGGATTATGCTCGATTGATGTGGCAGGTGCTATGGAGAAGCCTGCTGAGTTGAAACTTTCGGAATTGGGAAGTGATGTGCGCTATGTTTTGTTGGAAACTACTGATTCATGCCTAATAGGTGGAAGTCCTAATATTCTGTTGCTGGATAAGCAAATTGCAGTTGTTTCAGGGAAAAACTGTTTCTTGTTTGATAAGGAAACTGGCAAGTTCTTAACTAAGGTTGGACATGTGGGAGAAGATCCGGAAGCATATTCGGGACCGGCACCTACGTATAATGATGTGGATGGGCTGCTTTACTTTATGCGTCGTCCTGCTACTTTGCAAAAGTATGATATGCAGGGAAAATATCGCGGTAAACTGACTATTCCTACCCCTCCGGCCTCACCGGGAGATTTCTGTTTTACAGATTCATTGGTGATCGGACATTATAATAATTTGGCTATGGGATACAATGCCCGTTCACTGCTATTTTTCAACGAGGCGGGTGAACAGGTGGATACGGTTCCCAGTCTATTCCCGGTATTGCCGGAAAAGGGCGTGCAGGATATTGCCAGCATCAGTGTGATCAAGCAAGGTAATGCAGCTATTGTTTTGAGTAACTTTAAAGGTGGGGAAAATTCGGCAAGTATTACAGGTATTCCTTTCTTATGGAAGAGTGATGGAAAAGTACGGTTTAAAGAGAGTTTTAATGATACGATCTATACAGTAGAAAGGAATGGTCTGGTTCCTTATATTGTATTTGCTACCGGTAAATGGCATTGGGGAGCGGAGGCGCGTACCGATTCTAAAGACAACGAAAATCGCTTGTTGGTAGGCTGTATTTTTGAAACAAAAGATAATGTCTTCTTCCAGTGTATTCAGGGATTATATTCAGATCCCAAGACATTCAATGGTATTTATGACCGGAAAGCAAAGACCACCCGTATGTATGCCGAAGCAGATGGTATAACGGATGACCTGAACGGATTTATGGCTTTTCGTCCTAAAGCATGTAGTATGAAGGGAGAATATGGAATGATTATAGATTCCGGTACTGTATTGGAGTGGCTGGAAGAAAATTCCGAAGCAGCGGAAAGCGACAAGCTTTCGGTACTGAAAGAATTGACGGATGATTCCAATCCGATAGTGGCTATTACGGTACCCAAATGAAAAATAGTATATATTTTTGTCCACCCCAAAAGGGGTGGGTAAAAATGTATTTCTTTGATAATTAGAAAAATAATGGTTTAAGAACTATCTGTTTTTGTCCATAGACCTATGATGGTTCGTAACAGGAAAACGACTAATTTTGCATACATTAAGTGTAAACGGAAAAACTAATATCGAATGATAAAGACACAGAACTATCGGCTTTTGCTCTGCCTGGCACTATTTGTACTGGCAGCATGCTCCGGTGCAAAAAAAGAAGAAGTTGCCGACGAAGGAGTGGCAACCGTGCTGCCGGATGAGAAAAATGAAGTGGCCGTGATGACCTTAAAACGGCAAACGTTCAACCATGAACTGGTAAGTAACGGTAAGGTTGTGGCCGGAGGAATGGCAGATTTGCGTTTTGAAAGTTCGGGGATCGTGGCACAGATTTATGTGAAAAACGGTGACCGGGTGCATAAAGGACAAAAACTGGCGGAACTGGATAAATTCCGTTTAAAGAATAAGACCGCTCAAACCAAGGATGCTTTAGAGAAAGCGAAATTGGAATTGCAGGATGTATTGATTGGTCAGGGATATGCGGCAGATGCTACAGCCAAGGTACCCGATGATATTATGCAGTTAGCAAGAGTAAAGAGCGGTTATGATCAAACCCTTTCCCAATACGAACTGGCTAAATATGAAGAAGAGCATGCTACGTTGGTTGCTCCTTTCGATGGAGTGGTAGCTAATCTCTTTTCTAAACCATACAATGCTGCTACTACTTCCGATACCTTCTGTTCCATTATCGGCACACAGGGCATGGAAGCAGATTTTACTGTATTGGAGAGTGAACTTCCCCTTATTAAGAGTGGAGATAAAGTCGTTGTGACTCCTTACGCCGATCCTTCCGCGAAATATGAGGGCCGTATTTCGGAAATAAATCCCCTGGTGGACGACAAAGGTATGGTAAAGGTGAAAGCTATTGTCAGCGGACAGGGCAAACTGTTTAATGGCATGAATATTCGGGTGAATGTGCACCGCTCGCTTGGCGAACAGTTGGTAATTCCTAAGAGTTCCGTGGTGCTGCGTTCCGGTAAGCAAGTGGTCTTCACGTTGAAAGACAATAAAGCCAAATGGAATTACGTACAGACAGTATTGGAGAATTCAGAGAATTATACCATTGTGGAGGATGAAGTGCATGAAGGAGACGTGGTGATTGTGACAGGTAATGTAAATCTGGCTCATGAGGCACCGGTGATAATTAAAAATTAATAATTAAAGGGGGATGGTTAAATTTCTGGTACATCGGCCCATTGCCGTATTAATGGCGTTTACCGCATGTTTTATTGTCGGTCTGGTGACGTATTTCACGTTGCCGGTATCTTTGTTGCCGGATATTGCCATTCCGGAGATTACGGTACAGATCTCGGCGCAGAATACTTCAGCCCGTGAGTTGGAGAATACTGTGGTGAAACCGTTGCGGCAACAGTTGATTCAGGTGGCACGCCTGAAAGACATGGACAGTGAAGCGCGGGATGGGGCAGGACTTATCCGTCTGAGTTTTGATTTTGGCACGAATACCGACCTGGCTTTTATAGAGGTGAACGAGAAGATCGATGCTGCCATGAACTACCTGCCTAAGGATACTGAACGCCCTAAAGTAGTGAAGGCAAGTGCTACTGATATTCCGGTATTTTACCTTAACCTCACTTTAAAGAATGACAGTGCTTACGGGCAAACCGACGAACGGGCATTTCTTGATTTATGTGAGTTTGCCGAAAATGTTATTAAGCGTCGTATTGAGCAACTGACAGAGGTGGCAATGGTGGATGTCACTGGTTTGGTGGAACGGCAATTACAGATTGTACCGGATAAAAATAAACTTGCAGTTCTGGGACTTTCCATTCAGGATGTAGAAACAGCACTCGCGCAGAATAATGTAGAACCGGGTAGTATGACCGTACGCGACGGATATTATGAATACAATATCAAATTCTCTACTTTGCTGCGCACGGAAGATGATGTAAAAAATATCCTTATTAATAAAGAAGGCCGTATTATCCGCCTGGAGGAATTTTGTGAGATCGGCGTTGTTTCCGTTAAGGAAAAAGGAATCTCTATGAGCAATGGTAAGCGTGCAGTGACACTGGCCATTATCAAGCAGGCAGACGAGAATATGGATGACATGAAGGAGGCTATCGGCGGCACTATGGATTATTTTCAGAGTGTATATCCGGACATCGAGTTCAGTGTCAGTCGTAACCAGACGGAATTGCTGGATTATACCATCTCCAATTTACAACAGAACCTTTCGTTGGGCTTCCTTTTTATCTGCATTGTAGCTGTTCTCTTTCTGGGGGATGTCAAATCACCGTTCATCATCGGGTTGAGTATGGTGGTTTCCATTGTAATCTGTTTCCTCTTCTTTTATCTGTTCAAGATGTCCTTGAATATCATATCCCTTTCCGGACTGATTCTGGCGTTGGGTATGATGATTGACAGTTCCATTATTGTAACTGAGAATATTTCGCAATACCGGGAGCGGGGGTATTCGCTGAGGCGTGCATGTATTGCGGGTACCAGTGAGGTGATTACGCCTATGCTCAGTTCCTCGTTGACTACGATAGCGGTATTTGTGCCTTTGATTTTCATGAGTGGTATTGCCGGAGCAATCTTCTATGACCAGGCTTTTTCTGTAACGGTCGGATTGATGGTGTCTTATTTTACAGGTATTATGCTGTTGCCGGTGCTCTATATGTTGGTATACCGTACTGGTTTGCGTAAGTCGTGGTTCTCGCGTATCCGCATCAATAACCCTATTAAGGAGCATACACTTGACCGTTTCTACGATGCAGGAGTCGATTTTATATTTGCTCATAAGACAGCAAGTGTGATATTCTGCATTATTTCTGTGCCCTTGTGTGTATTTATGTTCTATTTCATTGGTAAGGAGCGCATGCCTGAGATAGATCAGAACGAATTGATAGCCCGTGTGGAATGGAATGAGAATATCCATGTGGACGAGAACCGCCACAGGGTAGACGCTCTGTTTGGTACATTGAGAGAAGAGACAGTGGAACAAACTGCTGCTATCGGACAACAAGACTATCTCCTGAACCGGGAACAAGCACTATCCTCTTCGGAAGCTGAATTCTATTTCAAAACAAAGAATTCATCGGAGATACCTCCTTTACAGGAAAAGGTCTATCGCTTGCTCAAGTCAGAGTATCCATTGGCTGTTGTCTCTTTCTCGCCTCCTGAAACGGTGTTTGAGAAACTGTTTGTGACGGGAGAAGCTGATATTGTGGCTGAACTCTATTCTCGCAATAAGGAAAAAGTGCCGACTGCTGATGAATTGCGTGGTCTGGAGTATGAATTTATAACTCACACGGGATATGCGCCTACAGGTATTGCTTTTGAAAATCAGTTGAATATCCGCATCAATAAGGAAAAACTATTACTGTATAATGTTTCGTATGATGAACTGTATCGCGTACTGAAGACTGCTTTCAAAGAGAACAGTGTGGCAACTCTTCACTCTTATCAGCAATATCTGCCGATCAGTATTGTAGGAGAGGAGCAGACAGTGAACACTATTTTGCAGGAAACACTGGTGCAGACACGGGCGGACAAGGACGGTGTTGAATATCTGCCTTTGCGTGAACTGGTGTCGGTGGTGACGGCGGAAGACTTGAAGGCCATAACTGCAGGACGTAACGGAGAGTATGTTCCTTTCCGCTTCTACGAGGTGCAAAAAGCAGGGCCTCTGATGCAACAAGTGAAAGAAGTGGCGGATGCTACCGGAGATTGGGATACAGCTTTTTCAGGAAGTTTCTTTTCCAATCGCAAGATGCTGGATGAACTGGTAGTCATTCTGTTTATTTCCATTCTGTTGATGTATTTTATTCTGGCGGCACAGTTCGAGAGTTTTGTGCAACCGCTTGTCGTATTGCTTGAAATACCGATAGACGTAGCATTTGCCCTGGTACTGCTATGGATATGCGGACATACGCTGAATCTGATGTCTGCTATCGGTTTAATCGTGACGTGTGGTATCATTATCAATGACTCTATCTTGAAACTTGATGCGATCAATGAATTGCGTAAGACGGGGATTCCGCTTCTGGAAGCCATCCATGAGGCAGGAAGGCGCAGGTTGCGTCCCATCATTATGACTTCTCTGACCACCATCTTTGCCATGGTGCCGTTGCTGTTCTCTTTCGATATGGGATCGGAATTGCAGAAACCGCTTTCCATTGCTATGATTGGGGCGATGTTTATCGGTACGCTGGTCAGTCTGTTCATTATTCCTTTGATATATTGGTTTATTTACCGGAACAAAAAAGCTTGATATAATGAAGAAACTTAGTTTGATAATTCTATTCGGACTTTCTCTGACGCTTCCTGCCATTGCGCAGCAGCAGATAACGCTGGACTTGCAACGAACCATTACCATGGCAAACGACAGTTCGCTGGAAGCTTTCCGTACCAAAAATATGTATCTGTCCGGCTATTGGGCGTACCGCACTTATAAGGCAAATCGTTTGCCGAGCTTGACGCTGAATATGACCCCTGCGCAATACAATCGTGACATCACAAAGCGTTACGACTCTGAACAGGATCTGGATATTTACCGTAGTCAACAATCTTTCTATGCGTATGGTAATCTGGCCATCAAACAGAATTTTGACCTGACGGGCGGTACGTTCTATCTGGATACGGAGTTGGGGTATATGCGTAGCTTTGGTTCTAATAGTTATACCCAGTATACCAGTGTTCCTATACGTGTAGGCTATTCACAGAGCCTGGTAGGCTATAATCCTTTCCGCTGGGAGCGGAAAATAGAACCGCTGAAATATGAAAAGGTAAAGAAAGAGTATATCTATAATGCCGAACAGGTGTCCGAACAAGCCACTACCTACTTCTTTGAACTGGCTATGGCGCAGGCCGAATATGATTTGGCAAAAGAAAATGTAGCTTCTTCCGATACGCTTTATCGCATCGGTATGCAACGCCTGAAGATAGCCTCTATCAGTCGTGCAGACCTTCTGACACTGAAACTGGACGTTGTGAACGCCCGCAATACTTTGCAAAATGCAGAGAGTTCATTGAAGCGTGCCATGTTCTCATTGGCTTCTTTCCTTAATTTGGAAAAGAATACAGAAATACGGCTTGTCCTTCCCAGCCGTCCCGGAGAACTGACTATTCCGGTAGATGCCGCTTTGGATGCTGCGCGTACAAATAATCCTAACTTCCTGGGTTTGCGTCAGGATGTATTGGAGGCTGAACAGAGTGTAGACAAAACCAGGAAAGAGTCCCGCTTCAATGCCAGTATCAATGCCAGTGTCGGTTTCAATCAGGTGGCAGAGAAGTTTGGTGAAGCCTACAATCGCCCTATGCAACAGGAAATGGTTTCTGTCAGCGTTTCTATTCCTTTAGTGGACTGGGGGGTGCGTAAAGGCAAATACAATATGGCTCGTAATAACCTGAATGTGATAAAGACCTCTTCCCGCCAGAGCGAGATCAGCATTGAAGAAGAAGTCATCATGACCGTGAGTGATTTTAATGTCCAGCAAGATCTGGTGACGAGTGCCGAGGAAGCCCTCGACCTTTCTATCCTGGCATATAATGAAACCCGCCAGCGTTTCATCATCGGGAAAGCTGACATCAGCAGCCTCACCCTGTCATTGAACCGCCAGCAAGAAGCCCAGCGCAACTATATCTCAGCCCTGAAAAACTATTGGCTGAACTACTACAAGATCCGCAAACTGACCTTGCACGATTTTGCCAGCGGCTTCTCCCTCTCCGACAAATTCGATTATAGTCACTAATCACTAATCGTTAATCACTATGAATCGCCTCTCCCCTTTCACCCTCATCGTCACCTTTGTCTGTCTGGCACTGGTGGGTTTGGCTCTGGTTCCGATGCTTCCGGTCAAGCTGAATCCATCGCGCACATTGCCGGGCTTCACGGTGCGCTTCAGCATGCCGGGCACTTCGTCGCGGGTGGTGGAGATGGAGGCGACGAGCAAGCTGGAATCCATGTTGGCCCGTATCAAAGGGGTAAAGGCCATGTATTCTACTTCCGGCAACGGTTATGGTTATATAACAGTGGATCTGGATAAACACGCTGATGTAGATGCAGTACGTTTTGAAGCTTCCACAATCATTCGACAGACGTGGTCGCAATTACCTTCCGGAGTGAGCTATCCGTACATCGATATGAAAGTACCCGATGAGAATGCATCACGTCCGTTTCTTTCGTTTACACTGAATGCGCCATCCACGCCTATACTGATACAGCAATATGCAGAAGAGCATATCAAGCCTCGGTTGGCTCAACTTCAAGGCATTTATAAGATTGATTTAAGTGGCGCTACTCCGATGGAGTGGCGATTGGAGTATGACAGTGAACAACTACGAACCTTGGGTGTCAGTATCTCGGATATCCGGCAGGCCATCCAGTTGCACTATAACAAGGAATTTCTGGGTACACACAACATGGATACGCCCGAAGGTAAACAATGGATACGTCTGGTGTTGGTGCCGGATGGAGTCAGTGGGCAGTTCGATCCTTCGGATATCACAGTGACGGCTTCTGACGGAAAAATCATCCACTTGGATGAACTCGTAAAGGTAGCTCACGTGGAAGAAGAACCTCAAAGTTATTATCGTATCAATGGTCTGAATTCCATTTATATGTCGATCACAGCGGTGGAAACTGCCAATCAGTTGCAACTGAGCAATGAAGTGATGGCGGAAATGGAAGACATACGCCTGACATTGCCTCCCGGCTATGAGGTGCATACCAGTTATGATGCTACGGAATATATTCGTGAGGAACTTAATAAAATTTATTTCCGTACCGGATTGACGGTGCTTATTTTGCTGGTGTTTGTCTGGATTATCACATTGAATCTGAAATATCTGCTTCTCATAGTCACCAGTTTGGCAATAAACATTGCCGTTGCAGTTATTTTCTACTATATGTTCGGTCTGGAGATGCAATTGTATTCATTGGCAGGGATTACTGTGTCCTTAAATCTCGTGATAGACAGCACTATCGTTATGACTGACCATATCTTGCACCGGCGGAATCTGAAAGCTTTTATGTCCGTGCTTGCAGCTACTTTGACCACGATGGGAGCTTTGGTCATCATTTTCTTCTTGGACGAGAAGATCCGGCTGAATTTGCAGGATTTTGCTGCTGTAGTGATTATTAACTTGGCTGTTTCTCTCTTTGTAGCTCTTTTCTTTGTACCGGCTATGATTGAAAAAATTGGTCTGGTGAAGAAATCTTCAAATAAGACTTCGCGGCACAAAAACAGGCGAATGTTATTTCGTCCTTATCAGTGGTTGCAGAATGCGAAGCAATGGATGCACCGACATATACGTATTCGCAGGCTGACTGTTTATTTTACCCATTTCTATCAGGTGCTTATTCGTTTTCTTCTCCGTTGGCGGGTGGCGGTGTGCATTGTGCTGCTGCTGGGGTTCGGATTGCCGGTCTTCCTTCTTCCTGAGAAGTTGGAAGGAGAAGGTAAATGGGAGGAAAGGTATAATAAGACATTGGGCTCTTCTACCTATAAGGAAAAAGTGAAACCTATAGTGGATAAGGCTTTAGGCGGAAGTCTCCGGCTGTTCGTTCAGAAAGTGTACGAAGGTAGTTATTTTAGTCGTAATGAGGAAGTTGTGCTTTATGCCAATGCCAACTTGCCAAATGGAAGTACGCTGGAGCAAATGAATACATTGGTGAAGCGTGTAGAGACTTATCTTAGTGGTTTTAAGGAGATCAAGCAGTTCCATACTTCTGTGTATAATGCACGTAGAGGGAATATTCAGATTTATTTTAAGAAAGAATATCAGCATAGCGGTTTTCCGTATACACTGAAAGCAAATCTGATAGGTAAAGTTTCTGAACTGGGGGGCGGTAGCTGGGATGTATATGGCCTGCAAGACCAGGGATTCAGTAATGACGTTCGTGAAAGCGCAGGTTCTTATCGTATCAAGATGTACGGTTACAATTATGATGAACTCTACGCATGGGCCGATAAGTTGAAAGAAGTATTGCTTTCGCACCGGCGCATTAAAGAGGTATTTATCAAATCGGAATTCTCTTGGTGGAAGGATGATTACCAAGAATTCTATTTCAACCTGAATAAGGAGCGCATGGCGCAGGAAGGAATTGATGCACAACACCTGTTTGCAGCTATTCAGCCGATATTCGGTAAGAACATGCAGGTGGGTTCGGTCATGACGGAAAGTGGCACGGAAAGTGTGAAACTTTCTTCACGTCAGTCACGTGATTATGATGTGTGGGCTATGCAGTTCTTCCCGTATGGTGCGGATGATGGAAAGCACTATAAGCTTTCCGAATTGGCTACGGTGGAAAAGGGACAGATGCCGCAGCAGATAGCTAAAGAAAACCAACAATATCGCCTTTGTCTGCAATATGAATATATCGGTTCGTACGAACAAGGTAATAAGATACAGAAGCGGGACTTGGAAGAGTTTAATAAGCTGCTTCCAATGGGATATACAGCCGAGTCGGATAGCCAATCGTGGGCGTGGAACAAGAAAGATAATAAGCAATATCTGTTGCTGTTGGTTGTGATTGCTATTATTTTCTTTACGACGAGTGTGCTGTTCAATTCGTTAAAACAACCTTTGGCTATCATTTTCGTCATTCCGGTATCTTATATCGGTGTATTCCTCACATTCTACTGGTTCCGCCTGAATTTCGACCAGGGAGGTTTTGCATCCTTTGTATTGCTTTGTGGTATTACTGTGAATGCCAGTATTTATATTCTGAATGAGTATAACAGTATTCGTCGCCGCTTTCCGCGTCTTTCCATGCTTCGTGCTTATACAAAGGCATGGAATGCTAAAATTGTGCCTATTTTCCTTACTGTAGTTTCCACGATTCTGGGCTTCATTCCTTTTATGGTCGGGACGGACAAAGAGGCTTTCTGGTTTCCATTGGCGTCGGGTACTATCGGTGGGTTAATCATGTCTATTATCGGTATTTTCTTCTTTTTACCGGTATTTTGTCTACCGAGAAAGAAGATACTCAAATCAAAACTGCATAAGGTTTAAAGGGAATTCATCTACAGAAATACTAAGGCATACTGGCAGAAATGTAAGTTTGAAATGGATGATGTTTATGAAAATCAGTATATTTGTAGCATCATACATGAATAATAACCTATGCATATTATATTGAAACTGCTATTGCTACGGGAACGGCTGTTTTGTTTGTTATTTCTTTTCGGGATGACTGTACTTGCAGCATCTTGTCAGCACCCTGAAAGGGAAGTTTCTGTTCGTCGCACTACGGCTTTAAGAGCTGCCGACACAATACAAAGCCCGTCGTTGAAGGGTTTCATCTATTGCTATTATGGTCGTCAATATCTAAATAGGGGGCACTCTGAGGATGCGTTGCACTACTTTTCGCAAGCAGCCGGGTTATTCAAACAGAAGTCTTTGACAGGGTCTTATGCCAATGCTTTACGAAATATGGGGCGTGCCCATCTTTTATCTTCCCGTCCGGATAGTGCTTTATATTGTTACTTGCAGGCGCAAGAGGCTGTAGCTGACTTCGATCCCATCCTATTTATGGATATTTCTACCGAATTATCTGTTATATGTCAAAATGTGGAAGATTGGGAAGAGGCTAAACGGCAAATGCTTCAATATCGTAGGAGATCGGCAACAGACGAACTTCCGATGCGACGGTCTTCTATTATAGGGATGTTCCTGATGAAGGAGGATTTTATGAATGGGAGGAAGCGGAGCCTGAGTGCATTACAAAGTGAAGAGTTTGAGATAAAAGATTATCGCCGGTTCGCTTCAGAATATCAGGAACTTTATATGGATTGGTGTCAGATGAATGAAGATCAGCAGGAATTGGATCGTGATATAAAGGAGAAATACAATAATGAAGTCTTGAAGAATGAAAACCAGAGGATTAGAAATGAGTTGCTGAGCCGTAAGGTATGGTTGTTGTCTATCGGTTTCGGAGCAATGTTTTTGGTTGTAATTGGTTTTGTGTCTTTCCATTTATATAAACGGAATGTTCAGAAGCGTATCGAAAGTTTACTTGCTCGCCTGAAAGAGAATGAAAAACAATTGAATGAAGGAAGGGTGGAATCGGAAGAGGAACGAGAGCAATTATTACAGGAGAATAAAGAGTTGTCCCAACAGATAGAAAGGTTATCCGTCCGGCAAAAGGATAAGGATGAACTGAACTCTTGTTTGCAGAAACTGAATATATCCTATACAAAACAACTGAAAGAATATCAGGAAATTCATTCGTTATTGCCTGTTGAACGTACACTTGCCTTAAGCCAGTTATGTCAGTTGCGTTGCCAGCCGATATATGGGTTGGTGAAATCGGATGAGGAATGGGTGGAGATATTTGCTATAATTGATACCCTTTATGGTGATATATCGGCAAAACTGGATGATTATAAACTTGGCATGCAGGAACGGAGGATATGTTATCTTATTCGTGCCGGGTTCACTAATGCTATGATTGCTACTGTTACTAATGTGACTGTCGATGCTATTGCGAAGTCGAAGCAACGTATGAAGAGTAAGTTTTTGTTGTCCGGCGGTGATGCTTTTGATGACTTTATACGGAAATTGTAGAGAATAAGGGGAATGTTTTGTCCGGTTGAGGCTCTTCTTTTTGCTTTAGTTTTGGGGTTAATATATTGATTTTTAATATTATAATCTATTTGTTTTTTGTCCGGTATCTTTTCTTGTTTAAGTGTAGCATCCTGCCTACCTTTGTTATATTCCAAGTGGAGATGTTAGCTGCATTTCAACTTTGATGCTGATACCGTAAGGCTTTGATCATAATGGAGTAGCTGGCTGTTATGATGGATAGAGCGGAGTCTTTTCTCTATTTGTTTTACTTAAAATTGAATGCTTATGAAAAAGATTTTAAATGTCTCGGAAATGAAGCAGGTGCGCGGAGGGGCACAACCTTCCAGCATGTGCGGTGAAGGTGAACAACTGTATTTTTGTAGAACCTCTTTTGAAGAAGGGGCTATTAGTACAGGTTCAGTTTGTGCTAAAAGTGCTGCGGCTGCTAATGTTGCAATAATAAAGAAATATATGGATGAAGCGCAAATTGCTGCTACTCCTCAATGTTTTTGATACTTTAAATTAGTACTGATGCAATAAATTGAACTATCATTCTACTGTATTTTGAGAGACTTTTGTTTTTCTTATTTTAATTTGAAAAACGACGTTTTACTATAAAAATATTTATATCATGTGGTACAATGATAATAATAAAATTTATTGTATCAATAGTATTTTTTAATAATGAATATGGGTTCTATGCTTTAAGGAAAAGTGGAAATGGAACCCATATTTTTAATATGATATACAATGAAACTACTTTTCTTGTTAATAGTAACTCTTTTGTTTCTTGGTTGCAATCATCAGCAAAGTACGGAACTTCTGGAAATAAAGCCGATTGATGAATTGCTAACTGAGATACCTGTATCAGAGTTTGCAGATAGTGTTTTTTTGATACAACTTGATAATAGGTTTCTATTGTCAAGCTATGGGAATCCCTGTTTTACTGATAGTTTTTTTTTGGTTAGCGTAACAGAAGGTATTTTGAAGTATTCATATACCGGAGAGTTTCTTATGAAAATAGGAGGAATAGGACAGGCCCCAATGGAGTATAATAGAAATAAATTAATGGCAGTTGATACTTGTAATAAGCGGATTCGTGTTTATAGTATACCGGAAAAAGTGATGATTAATTATTCTTATGATGGGGTGTTTCAGAATCGTGTTTATTATGATTTACCAGATGATACTTATGGCTATCCAATGATGATGCGCATTCTTGGTAACAAGTGCTATTTCTTTTATCCATCAATGTCAGGTTTGTCTGATCCCTATTATTGGGTGATAACAGATACTTGTGGGCAAAGTTTAGAAATTAAACAAAAGCATGGGGAGCCTGTGTTAAAGAATGGGTATGCATGTGGAACTTATTGTGGTTCTTCTTCTAATAATTCTTTGTTATATTATAATCTGTTTAATGATACTATTTTTCGATTTACGGAACAGAGTGTTACACCTGCTTTTTTGTGGGAACGGGGGAAACATCGTGTGTCTGCATTGAATGAAGACATAAGTGAAGATATGATGGTTTTTACGATGTTTGCTGAGACAAAAAGATTCTTGTTTTTTAAGTGGATTGATGCTGGCTTTAAATCTTTCTCTTCTTTTGGTTTCTACGATAAAAAAATGCAAATATTTATGGGGACAAAGAAACTACTGGATGATTTAAATACTCAAATAAATATTCCTTTAAAATGGGTATTTTCATACTCTCAAAGAGCTAATAGAGATTATATGATAGGAAAGATTGAACCATATGAATTACCGGAAGAAATATTGCAAAGAGAGAATATCGATTCTGAGGGTAATTTAGTCATGATAATGATTCGATTGAAAGATGAATAAAAATCTATAAATCATTGAATGTATGAAAACACTTTTATCAACCTACTTGCGTGAGTTACATATTCCTTTTACCAGAAGCTATGCCGACAAACTTTTTGCAGAGCATCCGCATCGTTATAACTTATATGGTTTGTCAGATATGCTATCTGTGTATAAGATAGAAAATGCCGGAATACAGGTGGAGGAAAAAGACTTAAGAGAATTAGCTTCTCCTTTTGTGGCGCATGTCAGTAATGATTTTGTAGTAGTAAGACAAATGTCTGGTCGGGGAGTCGATTATGTTTAGTGTGAGAAAGAAATATCTATCATATGATGTTGTGTTGTAGTGTTTTAACACGATATCATGTTGTTTACATCCGATAAGGTATGATAAAGATTATTTGTATTATATGCCTCTTTTTGTGTTCATGCCACAGCTATTCAGATACCGGTCTGGTTGTTTGGAATTATGATGATTTCATAAAGAGAGAGATGAAAATGTCTGATATAGCCGATGAGATGACAATCATTCAGCCCGGCTCTATCGATTATAAGGGAGCCCGAATTGTACATGCTTCATCTTTTTTCTTGGCTGGAACGGAGCAAGGAGTATTGAGGTATGATAAAGAAGGGCATTTAATGAACAGGATAGGGGCTATAGGGCAAGGGCCGGGTGAATACAGAAGATTTTATAATATGGCGATAAATGAAACAGACAGGATTATTTATGTTTACTGTATGGACACCTCTACGCTATTATCTTTTTCTTATGAAGGTAATTTCCTTAATAAACATTCTCTTCAGCTTCCTAAAAAAATGGCATGGAAATTCTATTGTTTGAAGGATAAACTCTATTTTTATTATAGTATAGATGTCGACGATGAATCACTACCTTATATGTATGCAATAACAGATACAATAGGGGATTTATTATATTCTAAATTGGATGAAAGTTTACATTTTGCTTCGGGTAATTATCCTAGTTTTCCATCTGATCATATAGGACTGTTTGGTGACACCATGCTAGTCTGGAATCAATATAGCGATACTATCTATCGAGTTTCAGAAAAGGGAGAAGAAGCTTTTGCGGTATGGGGTGAGTGGGATAAACGATTGACTCCTGCCAAGGTAGAAAAGGAAGAATGTAATCAATCTATGATAATATCTACCATTTTTGAAACAGTTAATTATTATTTATGTATATGGCGTCCCTATGATATAAGGAAGAATAAATGGAATTATTGTTTTTATGATAAAGCATCCGGGAAGTTGTTTAACTCGGAAGGAATCACCGATGACTTATGGGGGCTTCCTTCTGTTTTTCCTTATAATTATTATGTGATGGATGGTCGTGAATATTTGGAATGTGGCTATCCTACTTATAAATTGTTGGATGCTTGGCTAACTTCTGATGATCCTAAGATACGAAAGCAAGCTGAGAGTATAGATGAAGAAGGTAATAACGTATTGATAAGGATTCGGCTGAAGAAAAAATAATATTGGTTTCTAATGTGGCTGCCGATGCTGTTGAGAAGTTGAAGTAACATATGAAGAGTAAATTTTGTTGGCTAACAGTGATGCTTTTGATGATTTTATATGGAAATTGTGGAGAATAAGGAGAATGTATTGTCCGGTTGATGCTCTTCTTTTTGCTTTAGTTTTTGGGCTAATATGTTGGTTATTAGTATTATAGTCTATTCGTTTTTTGTCCAGTATCTTTTCTTGTTTAGGTGTAGTATCCTGCCTAATTTTGCTACATTCCAAGTCGGGATGTTAGCTACATTTCAACTTTGATGCTGATACCGTATAGCATTAATTGTAACGGAGTAGCTGGCTGTTATGATGGATAGGGCGGAGACTTTTCTTTATTGTTTTACTTAAAATTGAATGCTTATGAAAAAGATTTTGAATGTCTCGGAAATGAAGCAGGTGCGTGGCGGAGGCGTAGTTTCTAGTTTATGTGCTCCAGATGAATATTTGTATTCATGTACGACCTCTTTTGGAAATGGTGCTTCTTCAAATGGTAAAGTTTGTGCAAAAAATAATTTTGTTGCTTCGGAGAAGATATTGAATAACTATAGAAGAATGGCACCTGAAATGGTGGAATTAGGAATACTTGCAGATTGCCGATAATTTCAAGGATGTGGTAAAAGTAAATATTTTCTTTTGCCACATTTTCTATATTATATTTTGATTTGAAATGCGCTATCCTATACTGATAATATTATTTCTATTATATGCTTGTTCAGAACGACATTCTGAATCATGGATTTATGCGATAGAACCTACTGGTACAGTAATTTCTTCAGAAGAGGCTTATAGGCACATTGTGGATACGATATTTTATGTTCAGATAGATGATTCTGTTTTGATTCCTTCTCTTGGAGGTGACTATCACTGCATTACAGATAATTATTTATTCTTTAATACTAAACAGGGATTGTTGAAATATGACTGGAATGGAAAATTTCTGCAAAAGATAGGGGAAATAGGAGAAGGCCCTAAAGAATATTGTCAATATCCGAATATCGCTGTTGATAATGATAACTGTTGCCTTTTTGTATATAGTCGTCCCAAAACTATCCTTGTTTATTCTTTTGATGGAATCTTATTGAATCGTTATCATATTGATATGCCGGAGGATGGGAATTATCCTAAACACCTATATTATTATGATGGATGTTTGTATTTCTTTTATACGAATGGGTTGGGTGGAGATAGAGATAATTATAAACCTTTATTTTGGGTGATTGCTACAACTAATGGGACGATTCTTTCTATTCGTCGGGCTTCACAAGAAAAAGTGAGACAGACATCTTATAAGCTTTACAATAATTTGTCTGCTAATCAAACGTATAGTGATTCATTTATATTTTGGGATTTATTTAATGATACTATATTTTATGTGAATTCAGAGAAAGTGAATACGGCCTATCTGTGGAAAAAAGATAATTATCGTGTTCGAGAGTCAGACTATGATTCTTTGGGCAATAAGAGGTTGTTTTCTCTCAACCTGTTTGATACAAAGAGGTTCTTGTGGATTTTTTGGACAAGTATGGATGTTTCTGATTTATCTAAAAAAAGTATGACTTTATATGATAGAAAGACAAAACAAATCTATCGTTTTGATAATTTATATATTTCAGAGAAAAATTCTAATGTTAGATTGCCCATTAATTTGTCGACTTATATGCAATATAAGGGCCGTGAATATATACTATTTGAAATGAAGTCTAAAGATTTATATAATATTCCGGGTGCATTACGTTGGGGGATAGATGAAAATGACGAGGAAGGTAATCCGGTATTAGTCTTGATTCGATTGAAAGATGAATGAAAATCTATAAATCATTGAATACATGAAAACACTATTATCAACCTATTTGCATGAGTTACATATTCCTTTTACCAGAAGCTATGCCGATAAACTTTTTGCAGAACATCCGCATCGTTATAACTTATATGGTTTGTCAGATATGCTATCTGTATATAAGATAGAAAATGCAGGAATACAGGTGGAGGATAAAGACTTAAGAGAATTAGCTTCTCCTTTTGTGGCGCATGTCAGTAATGATTTTGTGGTAGTAAAGCAAATGTCTGATCAGGGAGTCGATTATGTTTGGCGCGAGAAAGAAATATCTGTATCCGTAGATGAATTTAAAAAGCTATGGTCAGGTATCGCACTTGTTGCTGAACCGGGAGAATCTTCAAGAGAACCAGAATATGAGAAGCACCGGAAAACTGCATTTTTTAATTCTGTTCAGAAAATAGGCGTAATTATGATTTTAGTTATTTTATTGGGCTTGGGGAGTTGGGAGCATCATTTACTCTCTTCTATAACAGGTGGTTTCTTATTGTTTATTAATCTGGCAGGTGTTGGTGTAAGCTTTCTGTTGTTATTGAAACAAGGCAAAATACAGAGTGAGTATACAGATAAAATTTGTTCACTGTTTAAACAAGGTGACTGTAACAGTGTGTTAGAATCTGATGCTGCAAAATTATGGGGGATGTTTAGTTGGAGTGAAATAGGGCTCGGCTATTTTATTTCGAGTCTTACTTTGGTGGTATTTTACCCTCAATGGATGCCCTATTTAGTGCTTGTCAACTTATTATCTTTGCCTTATACAGGTTGGAGTGTCTGGTATCAGTATAAGGTTGCTAAACAATGGTGTCCGTTATGCTTGTCTGTGTTACTGCTTTTGTGGATGACGGCTATTGTGAATGTGTTCGGGCAATGGAGACTACCAACTTTTGAGATGCAAGATATGCTATCTGTGGCAATACTTTATTTACTTCCTTTCTTGTCTTTACATCTGTTGTCAGAACATTGGTTTCGTTCGGAACAGTTGGAGAATGTGAAGTATGAATTGAATAATCTGAAAGCGTCAGATAGTGTTTTTCTTTCTCAATTGGAGTTACAACCTCATTATAAAGTAAATCCAGCTATTTCTCAAATAGTTTGGGGATGTCCACAAGCTAAATTGCGTATTACAATATTGACTAATCCTCATTGTAATCCATGTGCGCAGATGCATAAGCGCATTGGTGCGTTGTTGAAGGAAATGGGAGATAAGGTTTGTGTTCAGTATATCTTTTCTTCCTTTAATAAGGAACTTGAAAAGAGTGCCCGATTTCTTCTTGCCGTTTATCAACAAGAGAATCATGAGAGAGCAGAAGCAATTTATAATGATTGGTTCGCTGGAAAGAAATATCTGGGAGAGACTTATATGCTAACGTTTGATTATGACTTAGAGTCTGTGGAAGTTAATCGTGAGCTGAGTAAACATAAAGAATGGCAATTTGAAAACAGATTGACAGCAACTCCTACTGTTTTAATAAATGGTTATCAATTGCCGGATAGTTATAAAGTTGAAGATATGAGACATTTTGGAGATTTAAATATCAATTGATATATAAATGTTACTGTGGAATATCGTAGGGCAGTAACAGTAATGGAATAGCTAACCATTATTATAATTCATACGGTAATACTTAAAATTTTATGCTTATGAAACGAGTTTTAGATGTTGCAGAAATGAAGCAGATTCATGGCGGTGCAGCAGTTTCAAATCTTTGTGCTTCAGGTGAAAAACTTTACACTTGCACTACTATCTATGTGGGTAGCGATGTAACAAGTAAAGGTGTGGTATGCGCCTATAGTGCAAGTGGTGCAGAATTGTTAATTACGATTCAAAGAGAATCGGAAGGAACTGAAGCTTTGGCTTCTTGTCACTAATTAATATAATATCAGTGGTAGGATAAATCTTACCACTGATAAATCACTGACATTATGAAAGTATGCATATACAGTTTGTTTTTAAGTCTTCTCCTTTTATCTTGTTTTAAGAGTGAGAAAAGCCCGTATTTGATTCTTGATCCGAAAGAACATATTTCTGAGTTCATCAGTATTTCTGAATTTGTAGATACAGTTATGTATATTCCTTTAGATACGTCCATGTTGATTAAGGGAATAGGAAGACATTTTTTGATTGATGATGACTGTATGTTTTTTGATACTAGTGAAGGAATTTTAAAGTATAGTAGACAAGGAACTTTTCTACAGAAAATAGGTCGCATCGGAGGTGCTCCCCAAGAGTATACCAATTATAGAGCTATAGCAATGGATAAAGAGAATGAAAGAATATATGTCTACAGTTTACCAAGAAAGCTTATAGTTTATAATTTTGATGGAGAGTTTCTGAATTCCTTTTCAGTAGAACTTCCCGATGATGGTCTATATCCTATACAAATGTACTATAGAAATGGATTGATATATTTCTTTTATCGAAATTGTTTGGGAGGTGAGACGCGTAAGTCTCTATTTTGGATAATTACGGATACTAAGGGACAGATGAAGACATATCGGCGTAGTAATGAGACTCAACTTGGAGCTGATTATGCAGCTTCGTATGGATTATTTGGTGTTAATGTAAAAGATGAAGATTCATTTGTATATTGGGATCTCTTTAATGATACTATTTTTCATGTTAATGGGATGGAAACAGAGATAGCTTATCTATGGGACAAAGGAAAGTTCCGTTTGTTGGATACTGACAATTTTGAAGTTCCTGATGATGACCGGAGAATATGTACGGCTCTCGTCGATGCTGATCGTTTTTTATTACTTCGTTGGAATACAATGAGGCATGTCGGTGCACAAGTCTTTTTATCTTATTATGATAAAAAGGAAAAGAAAGCTTATAAATTGGATGATTCACATGTAGTGCCGAAAAGTAAGTTGTCGCTTTTGAATCACTTTTTTGCTTATGAGCGAATAGATGGGCGCGAATATCTTTTGATGGGAGCAAAGGTAAATGAGTTACCGGATGATATGAAAGATTCTTTGGGGAATTTATCGTATGAGGATGAGGATAATCCTATTTTGGTATTAATAAGGCTGAATAAATGAAACACTCGTTCCCATATTATCATCAGGCGGATGCAATGGATTGTGGTCCTACCTGTTTGCGGATGATTGCTAAATACTATGGTAAAAG
Organism: Bacteroides sp. AF39-11AC; assembly: GCF_003474285.1. Lineage (NCBI taxonomy): Bacteria > Pseudomonadati > Bacteroidota > Bacteroidia > Bacteroidales > Bacteroidaceae > Bacteroides > Bacteroides sp. AF39-11AC. The sequence goes on from NZ_QROH01000004.1 coordinate 256,592, forward strand.
CTATTCATTACAGACATTGCGTGCACGCTCATTTATATCCCGTGAAGGAGTATCATTATTGGGAATTAGTGATGCGGGAGAGGCTATTGGTTTTCGGACGTCAGGAGTTTATGTATCATTTGAACAATTTATTACGGATGTACCGTTACCTTGCATCTTACATTGGGATCAAAACCATTTTGTAGTTTGCTATGGCATTAAAAAAAGAAAAGGGGAATATTGGTTTCAGATTGCTGATCCCGGAAAGCAGATGGTGACTTATAATGAACAGGAATTTAAGAAGTGCTGGCTGTCGACAAGGACAGAGGGGGAAGATGTCGGTACTGCATTGATATTGGAACCCGGACCGGACTTTTATCATCGTGAGGATGAACCGGAAATTAGAGAAAGAGGATTGCTTTTCTTTCTGAGATATCTCACCCCTTATAAAAAACAATTGATACAGTTGATATTGGGGATGCTGACAGTCAGCTTGTTGCAACTGATTCTCCCTTTTCTGACGCAATCATTGGTGGACGTAGGTATCCGTGATAGCAATTTGAATTTTATCATTCTGGTACTGATAGCACAAATCATAATTTCTGTTTCGCAACTTTCGGTAGAGTTTATTCGCAGTTGGATACTATTACATGTTAACACACGTATTACTATCTCTTTAATATCTGATTTCCTGGCTAAGTTAATGAAATTGCCATTGCACTTCTTTGACTCAAAAATGGTAGGTGACATTATGCAACGTATCGGTGATCATGAACGTATTAAAACGTTCCTGACAGGGTCATCTATTACCACACTCTTTTCCTTTGTCAATTTCTTTATTTTTGGCTTTGTTCTTGCTTATTATAATTTGACAGTGTTAGGTATCTTCTTATTGGGTAACACTTTGTATGTGTGTTGGATACTCGTTTTTATGAAGTATCGGCGGGAATTGGATATACGCCGTTTTGCACAAGCGGCAGGCGAACAAAGCAACCTGATACAAATTGTAACCGCTATGCAGGAAATCAAATTAAATAACTGTGAGACTCAGAAACGCTGGCAGTGGGAACGTATACAGGTGAAACTGTTCAAAATTAGCATAAAAGGTTTGGCACTGGGACAAATTCAGCAAGTGGGTTCCATATTCTTTAATCAAACTACCAATATTGTGATTTCCTTTATTGCGGCAAAAGCTGTAATAGATGGACAGATGACGTTGGGTATGATGATGTCTCTGACCTATATTATCGGTCAGTTGAGTTCTCCGGTATCTTCTTTTATTGGTTTTGCACAGCAATTTCAGGATGCCAAAATTAGTTTGGAGCGTCTGAACGAGATACATGGACGGAAAGACGAGGAACAGAATATTTCGTCAAAACTTACAGTGTTACCGGAAAAAGGGGATATACGGATAGAGAATGTTTCATTCAGTTATGACGGTGCAAACAGAGATTATGTACTGGATGATGTTTCTTTCAATATCCCTCAGCATAAAGTGACGGCGATTGTAGGGGCAAGTGGTAGTGGTAAAACAACTTTGATAAAATTGATGCTTGGCTTTTATACTCCTAATAAAGGAGCGATAAAGATACAGGATACTCCGTTAGAGAATATTAATCCACATTTATGGCGTGCCCGAACCGGGTCTGTGATGCAGGATGGTTTTATATTCTCCGAGACAATTGCACAGAATATTGCGGTAGGTGAGGAGCAGATTGATATTGAACGTTTGAGACATGCGGTGACCATTGCCAATATTCGTGATTTTATAGATTCCTGACCGTTGGGATACAATACTAAAATCGGTATGGAAGGAAATGGCATCAGCCAAGGGCAGAGACAGCGTATTTTGATAGCCCGTGCGGTGTATAAGAATCCGGATTACCTGTTTTTTGATGAAGCTACCAATGCACTTGATGCGAATAATGAACGCGAGATAATGGAGCATTTGCATGAATTTTATAAAGGGAAAACAGTTGTTATAGTGGCTCACCGACTTAGTACGGTGAGAGATGCAGATAATATCATAGTACTGGATAAAGGTAAAATAGCCGAAGAGGGAACCCACAAGGAATTGGCGGAACGGAAGGGTTTATATTACCAGTTGGTAAAGAATCAATTGGAACTGGGTAATTAGAAATTGGTAATTTGAGATAGTGGAAGAGGAGAAGAAATATAAAGAGATAGAGCTGCGCAGCGAGGAAGTGCAGGAAGTGATGAATCACATTTCACCCTGGGTGGTGAGATGGGGGATAACTGTGATGTTCATTATTCTGTTAGCTTTACTGGCAGGGTGCTGGATTTTTAAATATCCGGATGTTTTGCAGGCGGAAGTAACACTGACCACTGAGGAACCTCCAGCTTTTATATTGGCGCGTTCTATGGGTAAAATAGATACTTTATATGTACACAATGGCGATACGGTGAAGGCAGGCGAACATTTGGGAGTCATTCAGAATGCTTCTGTTACGGAAGATGTACTATGGCTGACAGACCGTATGAAAGACTGGGGAATAGCAGGTTATGAACCGGCGAAAGGGGCTGAATATTTTATAGGTAAGCGTTTGCAGTTAGGAGAATTGCAATCTGCATATGCCTCATTTATGATTGCTCTTTCAGATTACGTTCGCTTTATCGAGCAAGATTATTATGCAAAGAAGATGGATGCAGGAAAGAAACAATTGGCTGGGCAACGCTCTTATCTTAACTTGGTGGAGCGTGAACATACACTGACCGAAAAAGAAATGGAACTGGCGCAGAGTATGTACGACCGGGATTCCATTTTGTATGCGAGAAATGCAATGATTGTGGCAGAATTTGAAGAGTCGGGCAGCCGCTATTTGCAGAGTTTACGTACCAGAGAAACTTCCGGCATGAGTTTGCTGCAGGCTGAAATGCAGCTAAAACAACAGGAGGAGAACTTGCTGGACTTGGGTAAACAGGCTTATGATGAGGAACAGAACCGCAGGCTTGAATTGAAAAATGCAATTGAGCAGCTTCAGGCACAACTGAGTTCGTGGGCGCAGAACTATCTGTTTAGTAGTCCTATTTGCGGTAAGATAACTTTTATGACAGTTTGGAGCCGCAATCAGAATGTACAGTCGGGTGAGACTGTTTTTGTGGTTCAGCCTTCCGAAGAGTCGAAAGTGGTTGGTAAAGCCAAACTCCCTTTACAAGGTTCGGGAAAGGTGCAGGTAGGACAGAAAGTGCATATCCGTATGGATAATTACCCCGATCAAGAGTTTGGCTATGTGAGAGGAAAGGTGGAAAGTATCTCTCCGGCTCCGACGGAAGATGGACTTTATGTAGTGGAAATAGTATTGCTGGAAGGTTTGCATACGAATTATGGTAAAACCCTTCCGACTTTACGTGAATTGAAAGGCACGGCAGACATTATATTGGCAGACAGAAATGTATTGGAACGTTTATTAGCCCCGTTAAGGAAGATAGTAGAATACGAAGACTAAATAAAACCTTTGCTACTTTCCGCCAACTCCCGAACTTTTTCGTACTTTTGCCCATTCAATTAGTATGAACGATGGAAGTAACTTTAATCGTTCAATCGTAAATCGTCTAATCGTAAATAATCAAATGTTAACAAAAGTAATAGAACAAGCCAAAATAGATCGTTTTGCCAGATGGATGGGGCATGCGGAGAGAATTGTTATTGTAGCTCATGTAGCGCCGGATGGCGATGCCATAGGCTCTTCATTGGGATTGTGGCACTTCCTGAATTCACAAGATAAAACGGTAAATGTCATTGTGCCGAATGCTTTCCCCGACTTTCTGCGATGGATGCCGGGTAGCAAAGATGTATTACTCTATGACCGCTACAAAGAATTTGCCGATAAACTGATTGCTGAGGCTGAAATAATCTGTTGTCTGGATTTCAATGCTTTGAGTCGTATTGATGCAATGGCGGATGCAATAAAGGCAGCAAAAGGGAAGAAGATTCTGGTAGACCATCATCTGTATCCCGAAGATTTTTGTGATATCACAATCTCACATCCCAATATTTCTTCTACTTCGGAGCTTGTATTCCGCTTGATATGCCGCATGGGGTATTTTAATGAAATAACCAAAGAAGGAGCAGAGTGCATCTATACCGGTATGATGACCGATACAGGTGGATTTACTTATAACTCCAATAACCGGGAGATTTATTTTATCATCAGTGAATTACTTTCCAAGGGTATCGATAAGGATGATATTTACCGGAAAGTTTATAATACTTACTCTGAAAGTCGCTTGCGACTGATGGGTTATGTGCTTTCAAATATGCAGGTTTATCCCGATTATCATTCTGCCTTGATCTCATTGACAAAAAATGAGCAGGGACGTTTCAATTATATTCGGGGAGACAGCGAGGGGTTTGTAAATATTCCTTTGAGTATAAAAGACGTGGTTTTCTCTTGCTTCCTACGTGAAGACACGGAGAAGCCGATGATTAAGGTTTCATTGCGTTCTGTGGGTACATTTCCTTGCAATCAGTTAGCAGCTGAATTCTTCAATGGAGGAGGACATCTGAATGCTTCCGGTGGTGAATTTTATGGTACGCTGGAGGAAGCAAAGAAAGTCCTGGAACGTGCTTTAGAGAAATTCAAGCCTTTATTGAATGCGAAAGGATAAAAAAAGAGGGGCACAAAGGTTAAAAGATACGAACTTTCCTCGTAGAGCTTTCAACTTTCAACGAAATCGAATACTTTTGTACGGAATTACTAAATAACAGATAATGAAGAAACTTACATTATTCTTTTTGTCTTTGCTGGTATGTGGGCTGGCTTTTCAGGCTTGCGATAACACCAAGACTTATGCAGAAATGCTGGAAGAGGAAAAAGATGCCATCAAAGCATTTATAAAGGACAATAATATTAAGGTTATATCCCAAACAGAGTTTTATAGAAACGACTCGACTACGGATACGCTTAAGAATGAATATGTGCAACTTGCCAGTGGCGTATATATGCAAATACGGGATAAAGGCTCTAAAAATCCTGCCGATACAGTGAAGGCGAACGACCAAATATTGGTGCGTTTCATGGAATATGGCCTTATTCAAGGAGATACGACAATGTCTAACTTAGGATTTGCGGAAGTAGTAGATGAATTTAATTACCGGGTAACGAGTTCTTCCATTGCCGGTCAGTTTACGCAAGGATTGATGCTTACTTATTACCAAACGACTGCCGTTCCTGCTGGTTGGTTAGTACCACTGGCCTATGTACGTGACATGGCACACGTCAGACTGATCGTTCCTTCAAAGATGGGACACAGCACAGCTATGCAGTCCGTATACCCTTATTACTATGATATCCGTAAATACCAAATCTATAGGTAATTATAGTATATAACCAACAATCTTTAAATCATTAACCTAATGACTCTAATCAAATCTATCTCTGGAATCCGCGGAACTATTGGCGGAGGAGCCGGTGTGGGCTTGAATCCGCTTGACATCGTGAAATTCACATCAGCGTATGCCACACTTATTCGCAAAACGTGCACGGTAAAAAGCAACAAAATTGTAGTAGGACGCGACGCCCGTATTTCGGGTGAAATGGTAAAGAATGTAGTAGTAGGTACCCTGATGGGTATGGGATGGGATGTAGTGGACATCGATCTGGCTTCTACACCGACCACTGAATTGGCCGTAACTATGGAAGGCGCCAGTGGTGGTATTATCCTGACTGCTTCGCACAATCCGAAACAATGGAATGCCCTGAAATTGCTGAATGAACGCGGCGAATTTCTGAATGCTGCCGAAGGTAACGAAGTACTTCGCATTGCCGAGGCTGAAGAATTTGACTTTGCTGATGTAGATCATCTGGGATCATATCGCAAGGATCTGACTTACAATCAAAAACATATAGACAGTGTGTTGGCGCTTAGTCTGGTAGATGTAGAAGCTATCAGAAAGGCGAACTTCCGCGTGGCTATTGACTGTGTGAACTCTGTGGGTGGTATTATTCTGCCTGAGTTACTGGAGCAACTGGGTGTACAGCATGTAGAGAAGCTCTATTGCGAACCGACCGGTGATTTCCAACATAATCCCGAACCACTTGAAAAGAATCTGGGTGACATAATGAACCTGATGAAAGGTGGCAAGGCTGATGTGGCTTTCGTAGTTGACCCTGACGTAGACCGCTTGGCAATGATTTGCGAAGATGGAAAAATGTATGGCGAAGAATACACGCTGGTGAGTGTGGCCGATTATGTGTTGAAGCATACTCCGGGTAATACAGTTTCTAACCTGAGTTCTACACGTGCTTTGCGTGATGTAACCCGCAAGTATGACAAGGAATATTTTGCTTCTGCCGTAGGCGAAGTAAACGTTACTACCAAGATGAAAGAAGTGGGTGCCGTAATTGGTGGCGAAGGTAATGGCGGAGTCATTTATCCGGAAAGTCACTACGGACGTGATGCGCTGGTTGGTATTGCCTTGTTCCTGAGCCATCTGGCACATGAAGGCAAGAAGGTGAGCGAGCTTCGTGCAACTTATCCTGCTTATTTCATGGCAAAGAATCGCGTAGATCTGACTCCTGAAACAGATGTGGATGCTATTCTGGCTAAGGTGAAAGAAATTTATAAGGATGAAGAAATCAATGACATCGATGGTGTGAAAATAGACTTTGCCGATAAGTGGGTACACTTGCGTAAAAGTAACACCGAGCCGATTATCCGCGTGTATAGTGAAGCGTCTACAGCAGAAGCGGCAGAAGAAATCGGTCAGAAGATAATGAAGGTGATTGAAGATCTGGCTAAGTAAAAGTTGTCAAGAGCAGATTTATAAATATTTAGTAAATGGGAGGCCTCGGCTTCCCATTTCTGTTTTCGGAACAGACGGTCTGTTTACTTCAAACGCATGGTTTGTTTGCCCTGAACAGAGGGTCTGTTTGCCTCAGGTGGATCATCTGTTTCGCTGGGGTGAGTAACTGAAATGCCACATGTCTCCGAGGCAAATGCCAGCCATTTTACTTGTTGAAGTGTGGCGTCGAGGTTGCTGACCTGTGGCATTAGGGGAGTTGACCTGTGGCATTGGGGACGGAATGATGGGCAGGCAAATAAAAAAACGGAGAAACAATGCTTCTCCGTTTATGCTAATTTAAAATTGAAGTAGATTTAAAAACACAATACAAATATACAACATGCAGAAAGCGATGTCAAGTGTTTCGGTACTTTTATTTTAGCGAAAGTACTTTTTCAATCTCTCCTTCAAAGTTGGGGGTGAATATGCCTTTCCCCAGATTTTCTTTAATTTCTTCTATGGCCCAGAATCGTCCGCCGTCCAGTTCGTCACTGGGAGTGATCTCACCGTCGTATACGGTTTTGTGTACAAAGACGAGTTCCTTCTCACGTGCGGATTCAAAAACATAATGAGTGACGGTTTCAGGAGTAAAGTCAGTAATACCCAGTTCTTCGCGTACTTCGCGCTTCAGAGCCATTTCTACACTTTCACCCAGGTCTACATGTCCTCCTACGGAAGTATCCCACTTTCCCGGCTGGATATCTTTCCATTCGGGACGTTTCTGCATATACAGTTCGCCTTTGGAATTAAAAACGTGCAGGTGAATGACCGGATGCAAGAGTTTGCTGCCACTGTGGCATTCGCCACGTGTAGCGGCACCTGTGATATTTCCCTGTTCGTCGACGATAGGAAACATTTCTTGGCTATTATCGCTGTTCATTGTTGTGAATCATTTTTAAATCCTTTCACGGCAATGCGTCCGGGATTGGATTGGTTAAGTTGTAGTTTGAGAGATATTTCTGCTATGGCGTTGAAGAGACTTTCGTGATCTCTTTCATTACTTTCTAAATCTTCGGCTATTTCGGCAAGTTGTTGTTTTATTTGTTCCAATTCATCTTTTACGGAAAGATTATTTTCTTTGTATGCAAAAATAAGTTGATGCATTCGCGTAAATGCTCGCATTATGTTGATGTTGATTTGAATGGCAAGCGGGCTGCGCAGGACAGATGAAAGCATAGATACACCATTTTCTGTAAAGGCAAATACACTTGTAGCACCAATATTATATTCGGGGGGTATCACATTTTGTGATACCCCTATGTGTATCAGATTATTAGCTTCTTCTTTAGTCAGCGTAAACATAAAGTCTTCAGGAAATCGCTCAATATTTCGTCTTACAGCTTGCTTTAATGTTCTTGTTTCTATTCCATAAAGTTCCGCCAAGTCAAAATCCAGCATGACTTTAGTTCCACGTACTTCGTAAATCTTATTTTCAATTAATGTTAGTTCGTCGTTCATAATAGATATTTTTGGGCCTTATATGTACCAGCTATGATTACGGTATTAATAGTGAAGAATCTCCATAACTCAGAAAACGGAAGTCATGATCTAATGCGAAGTCATATATCTTTCGCCAGTTACCTTTTACAAAAGCCGAGACAAGCAATAGCAATGTACTTTGCGGTTGATGGAAATTAGTGACCATGGCACATACAATCTTGTAGTCGTATCCTGGTGCGATAATGATCTGCGTGCTGGTGTGCAGGGCTTCCACATCGTGATGGTTCAGATAGTCGAGTACGGCTTGCAGAGCTTTTACAGATGTGATATCCGCAGCTTCTTCAGCTGTTTCATAAGGTTGCCATTGGCGGACGTGAAGTTTTTCTTCTGTGGCATCCGGATTTTTCAGCAGAGTAACGCCTATATGGTAGAGGCTTTCCAGTGTTCTTACTGAAGTAGTACCTACTGCAATTGCTTTTCCATCGTGTGCTATCAGCTTTTCAATGGTTCCGCGTGACACGGAAATATATTCCGTATGCATTTCGTGCCCTTCAATCTCTTCACTTTTAACGGGTTTGAAAGTACCTGCACCTACGTGCAATGTCAGTTCTTCGAGATCAATACCTTTTTCTTTCAGAGCATCCAGCACACGGGGGGTAAAGTGTAGTCCGGCAGTAGGAGCAGCTACGGAGCCTTTTATTTTAGAATAAACAGTCTGATAGGTTTCCTTGTCACTTTCCTGAGTATCCCGGTTCAAGTATGGCGGAATGGGGAGTTCTCCGAAAACTTCAAGAATATCAGCAAAAGTAATCTCCGGATTATCCCAACGGAAATCAACCCAATGGCTGGTGCCATGACATTCACCACGAGTGGCAGTCAGAGTTATCGGTTGCCCTTTTACGGTCATCTCCCGTTTTAGCGTGCCTTCTTTCCATTTCTTCAGATTACCGATCATGCAGAGCCAGGCAGCGTGTTCGGTTTGCTGGAAATTGAGGACATAATCGTTTGGTTCAATGGGTTCCAGACAGAATACTTCAATCAAAGCGCCGGTATCCTTGCGGAAGTGCAGTCGTGCCTGTATCACTTTCGTATTATTGAATATCACCAGACTTCCTGTCGGCAGATGGGATGGAAGTGAAGTGAAGCGATCTTCGGAAACTTCGCCGTGACGGTAGACCAGGAGTTTGGACTGATCGCGCACCGGCAGAGGAAATTTGGCTATGCGCTCATCCGGTAATGGATAATTGAATTCGCTGATACGGATATGTTTTGGATCTTCTTTCATGATAAACTTCTTTACGGGCTGCAAAGGTACGGATATTTATCGTCTTTTTTCTATCTTTTTTTATTGAGTTACCGTATCTTTGTAGAACGATTGTTTGTTTAAGCAACTCCAATCATAAATTGTAAATAGCTAAATTGTAAATGATATGATGAAAATTGGTGATAAAGTACGTTTCCTCAATGAAATCGGCGGAGGAATCGTGAAAGGATTCAGGGGGAAAGATATTGTATTGGTGGAAGATGCCGATGGCTTTGATATTCCGATGCCCATGCGTGAGTGCGTAGTAATTGATACGGATGATTATAATATGACCCGGCCGGTGCCGAAGGCAGCTCCGAAGAAAGCGGAGGAAAAGCCGGTACGTTCTTCTATTTCTCACCCGGTTCAGGAAGATAGTGAAGTGCAGCGCTTGTTCAAGCCGCAGGTATCTGTTTACCGTCAGCCGGAAATGCGTGGGGGAGATATTCTAAATGTTTTTCTGGCTTTTGTACCGGAAGATATTAAGGCTGTCAGTACTACTCCTTTCGAATCTTATCTGGTGAATGATAGCAATTACTATCTGTATTACACTTACCTCTGTGCAGAAGGAAAAGCATGGAATGTTCGTTCCAATGGAATAGTAGAGCCGAATACGAAGTTGCTGCTGGAAGAATTTGAGAAGGTGGAACTGAATGACCGTGAACATGTTGCAGTACAGTTCATTGCTTTTAAAGAGGATCGTTCTTTTGCTTTGAAGCCGGCAGTCAGTGTGGAACTTCGCATAGATACGGTGAAGTTCTATAAATTGCACACATTCCAGGAATCAGAATTCTTTGAGACACCTGCCCTGATTTATGATATAGTGAAAGATGATGTTCCCACCAAACAGGTGTATGTATCAGCTGAAGATTTACAATCTGCTTTGCTGCAAAAGAAAACTGAAGATAAACCAAAGTCTCAGCCAATTGTGAAGCGCGGTGGACAAAATGGTATCATCGAGATTGATTTACATATCGGAGAATTGCTGGACGATACTAAAGGAATGAGTAACAGTGAAATATTGAATTACCAGTTGGACAAATTCCGAGAAGTTCTGGAGCAATATAAGAATAAACGTGAACAGCGCATTGTTTTTATTCACGGTAAGGGTGATGGCGTGTTGCGCAAAGCATTGCTGGAAGAACTGAAACGTAAATATCCGAATTTCCGGCATCAGGATGCTTCTTTCCAGGAATATGGTTTCGGAGCGACGATGGTGACGATAAAATAGTTACGGGTTACGAGCTACAAGTAGCTGCGCTTTCATTCCGAAAGGCACTCGTAACTTGTAGCTCGTAGCTTCGTAGCTCTTATATCTTCTTTTTTCCCAAAGGAATAGAAAGTCCGATGAAGGCATTTACATGTTTGGAGTTATTTCCGAAGAACATATAGTCAGTACCCAGCATCAAGGGACCTACCTTGAAAGCAAAGCCGAATGTTTCACCACCTTGAAGCATGGAGTAACTTAATGTAGCGTTGATTAAAGTGTTCGGGCGATAATTGGCGGATAAAGTCAATTCGGAATATGTCTTTAACTGACCGAAGCGGGTAGTTGATAATAATCCTACTCCCAGTTTATTATTCAGGAATCCGTATTCTCCTCCTAAAACCATAGTCGGGGATAAGGAAGTGGTGCGGGATTTATTTTCTTTCTTCTGCAAACCGTACAATTCAAAGTCCAGTACATCAGTAGATTCGCTGTAATTATCTTTATCAATAGCGATATCTTTGTTTGATTCGGCTATCTGGGTGTTTGATTTACCCCAAGAGATAAAACCTAAGTCGAGGATGGCAGCAGAGAACGTAAGGTTCTTCATAACCTGATAGCTTGCTCCCAGATCTAAGCCTGCTCCGTATCCACTGATACCGAAATTATTGTAGTCCAGATCCGTGATGTATCCATTTTCTTCTTCCAAGTCCAGACCTTTAGCAGAGGCTTCCAGATAGGCATCTGATTTTAGCTGGAATTCGGAGTCTAGGCCTGCTTCTTTGCCTGATATATAAAGTTGATTGATTTTTAAATTCAGGTTTCCGGCACCTAACAATAGTTTGGCTTTACCACCTATGGTCAGACGGTCGTTTATGGCACGTGAATAACCTGCTCCAACCTCTATATAAGAGTTCAGACGCAGTTTCTCATTCTGAATATTAAAGGTTCTGCTGCTTCCCCAAGTAAAATCTTCCGCATCTATGGCACGCAGATATTCGAACATGGTTTTAGGAATAGTTGCATCCACATCTACACGTGCTCCTACATTGAATGACCAGAATCCTTTGCCTTTATAGAATCCGAAAGAGATGACATCCGTATTGAGATTGATGTTCAGCTCATTCATTCCTTTCAGACGGTTGTAGAACTTATCATTATTGTAAAACTCTCCGTCGGAGTCAAAGACGTCAATAACATCCTGGATACCCAAAGAGTTGGAGGATACCTCGGCTGCTAATGAACCGATTACAGGTAAATTGACATAGCCACGCTTGGGTTGCATTGCCGGATTCAACTGCATGCGGGTACTGCTACCCTCCATAAAGTAAGATGAACGCATATACTGCGCTTGCATGGCTGTGGGGAGAAGAAAAGAGATGCAAATCCCCAGAAGTAAAAGCTTTCTCATTGTGCTTCGTAAATTGTGGGTTACTGTTAATGATTACTTATATCTGTTGTTGCAAAGTTAAAAGAACTATTCGTTATATCAAAATTATATAATAAATAAAAATAGGATAAGAGGCTGCTTTTATGGCTATATGGCTTCATAATTGGATTGAGTGGGAAGAATAAGATGATATATTCATTTTAGTTCTTCTCTTTGTACTTCATCCACTCCCTTTATGCGGTTGATGTGACTGATAATGATTTGTAACTCATTGAATGAGTGGACTGAAAAATTAATGAAGCAGTCCACTATTTCGTCTGTTGTGGTGGTGTGCAAACTTTCAATAGAAAGCTTTAGTTTATTGGTGATGCAGTCGATCAGGTCACTTAACAGATGATAGCGGTCTATTGCCCTGATATGGATTCGTACCGGATATAGAATATCATTGTCTTCTTTGAATTCGATGGATACAATGGAATCACCCTTCTGTGAAGCCAAGCGGATAGCTGTGGGGCAATCACGTTTATGAATGGTTACTGATTTGTCATTTTCTGTAAATCCGATGACTTCATCTCCCGGAAGTGGCTGACAGTAGGGGCAGCGTTGATATGGTATCTTTTTCATCCGATACAGATAAGTGCGTAAATAACGTTTAGCCTTATAAGTTAAGACGTGATTGATCCAATCCGGTTGTGGGTGTATTTGTTCGTTTGCCCCAACTTCTACACAATCCCCACGATGAAGTACGGTCTTGATAGAGCATAATTTCCCATTGATACGGGCATATTGGGCATGTTCTCCTAACCGGCTGTGTATTTCAAAGGCGAAGTCCAAAGCCGTGGCATGTTGTGGTAGAATAACTGCTTGCCCCTTGGGAGTAAAGACCATAATGTCATCATTATAAAAAGATGAAACGACGTTTTCGATGAACCAGCCATCTTGACTGTGATAAGCAATATCTTGTAAAACGAACTTGAACTTTTCGATCCACTTCTTTATATTGCTTTCTGAGCGACTGGCTACACAGCCAAACTGTGAATTATAAATCATCCGTTCGCTGCTGATATGTATTTCTTCCCAGACACCGTGTTCGGACAGTAATTTTACATGAAAACTTTGATAGCCGTTCTCTTTCGGAGAATCCACATAGTTGGCAATACTACCCGGTTTTTCTTTGAATATATCTGTCAATAGTGAGTAGATTTTCAGGCATATGTTCTTTTCCGATGCTTCTAAGTCATCGGGAAAAATGATCTGGATGAAATGCCTGTGATCCAGGTGCTTGAAGTCCTTATGGGATCGATTTATCTTACGCCAAAGACTATAGGGCATTCTGTATTGTACCTCTATCTTTGCTTGAATATTATGCTTCTGAAGAATACTTCCTATCTTATCAGTGAAAGATTTTAGATCGGTATGATTATCGCTTTTGTCTTGTTGAAGCAGTTCTATGAACTGTGCATATTCATGCGGACAACGGAAACGGAAACTGAGATTTTCCAGTTCTGTTTTTATCTCGTACAAGCCTAGGCGATTAGCTAAAGGGGCATAGAAATAATCTGTTTCACCTGCTATCTTCATTTGTTTATCAGGCTTCATGCTGTCGAGTGTACGCATATTATGCAAGCGGTCCGCTAGCTTTATCAGGATGGCACGTATGTCATAATGGACAGAATCGAGCATCTGTTTGAAATTATCCAGTTGTTTGGACATTTCGTAGTGTTCTTTCTTCTGTTTGGTCACCACACGTACTAAGAAAGCGACATCTTCACCGAATTGTTTCTCAATGTCTTCTACGGTATGTGGTGTGTCTTCTACCACATCGTGTAAGAAAGCAGCAATCACAGGATTTGCTCCCAGCATAAGTTCTTCTGCAACGATACGGGCTACTGCTATCGGATGAATGATATAGGGTTCTCCTGTTTTGCGCGTCTGCCCTTTGTGAGCTTCATGAGCCAGCTGATAAGCTGCTTTAATTTGCTCCATTTCTTTTGGGGTAACCCGTTGCTCCATTGTGTGGAAAAGATTTTCTACACGTTCTTTTATCAGTTTTTCGTAATCTTGTTCCATAGTCTTTATGAATAATAATATTGTTATTTTACCCGTTCTCCTTTGCCATTCAGTAGTACGCCGTAATCATTCTGAGATTCACAGAGATATAGATCTGCTCCTACAGCGGTGATGGTACTATATGAAGGAGGTGTAATGATTTGACCATCCGGCGACATCAGGCCATACCATCCCTGTTCTGCCTGATAACACATACATCTGGCGATTGCTTGCATATTGGTTGGTTCGTTATCTTCCGTTTCACTTATTATTTTGCCATTATCATCGTAATTCTTTGTGGTACCATAGCGCAATTCATTTGTAGGATAGGTGATTTTCTCTACATGGCTGATGTAGAAATCGTCTATGAGATTGCCTTGCAGATCATATTGACGCATCGTGTGATCCTGCATCGTGCTAAAGATAATACCGTCATAGATCCAGTAACTTGCTTTGGCGTAAGGGATGATAGTATTTAACTTAGTGTCCATTACTGTTTCTTCTATACCGTTATTTACTATCAATAACGTGCCATATTGTTGGATAGAGAAATATTGCGGTTCTAAAATCCACTTGCCGGTTAGGTCTATCAGTCCTACTTTGTCTCTACGCTCATTATGTACCACACAAAATCCATTATGGAACACATATCCTTCCATACCTGGAATATAGGGTTGATGGTTGTCAATAATCACTTTACCGGTCGGATCGATAAATTTTATCCAACCATTATCATCAACTGAAGCCAATCCATCAGAGAATATCCACGCGTGATCATATCGGGGTTTTATGGCTACTTTCCCAGTGAACATATTGAAGTATCCACGCTGTTTCCCATCGCTATAGCATATTAGTGAATCATCACCCAGAGGTTTAGCTATCCACTGAATATTTTTCAGTGTCTTGTTGTCATTGCGGTCGATGACATATCCCTTTTCGTAATAACTATCACGGCAGAAAGTTGCATTGCGTGAAAGATATTGCGTATAGACTTCTTTCGGGGTATCAGCAAATGTAATATCATAGCGGTTACATAGTGTTTCAAAGAAGCTACAAGTCGCAGCAACAGTGCATAAAATTACGAATAGGGTGAAGCAGCTGCCGACAATACGGCGCAGGAGTTTTCCATACTTCGAGTTATCTTTCATTCCTAAAACTACTGTAATCCAATTGGCAATACCGGTCAGAATGCCGGTTAGTCCATGCCAAAATAAAATGATTGCTCGTCTCATTTTTAATCCTCCATTTTATAATAATAGGAAATATTGTTCTCATCACAGAATTCTTTCAATCGGGTAATATCATTATCCGCATCGGGCAATCTGTCAAGTGCCCATTTCAAACCACTCTCATCCTTAATTCCAAAAGAGGTAAATAAAGTCTTTGCATCAATATCCTTAATGATATATGTTTGCTTTGAATCGTTACCAAAACATGAACCGTTACTGGCATCATAACAGAAAAAATATTTTCCATCAATGATACTGTAATCTGCCATGAAGGATTTTTTCTTGTGTCTCATACTTCTCTTACTGAATTGTTGGCTTTCATTATAGATGTTCATTGCTTTTATTTAGGTGTTGTTTTACCGTGATACAGGTCGTCAGCGATATGCAATATTACATCATGCAGTTCCAAGTCATCTTTATAGAATTGGGGTATCGCATCGTAACCAGTAGCTGCACCTAACAGATTGCCAGCTACAGCCCCTGTGGAATCGCTGTCACCTGCATGATTTACAGCTGCGATCATGGTTCTTTCAAAGTTCTCGAAATGGGTCAAAGCACAGTAGATGGCTATAGCAACAGTTTCTTCAGCGACCCAACCTCCCCCTAATTCGTCTTCGATGGTACGTACATCATCAGTTGAAATATCTGATAAAAGAATGGCTTTCTTTACTAAATACACCAATTTTTCAACTTCTTCGGCATAGTTGGTAAACATCCGTTGTATGGATTTCAGCCCTTCCTTTATGTACTCCTTGAATGTTTCCTTTTCCGGATTTTCATCGGTTGCCAGGCGATAAATGAGATGGGAAATAAGAGCTGCAGGAATAAAACCTAATGGATGCTGATGAGTAAGTTCTGCTGTATCTGCTGCAAGACGGTCAAGTGCATCTATATTAGATATTCTTCCTTGGGCTAGGCCATATAAAGGGATGGGAGCTATGCGCATAACTCCGCCACATCCTTTGCTGTTATTGTGAGGGCCTTTTCCCGCAATAATATCAGAAAGAGCAGTGAGGCAGGTATTGCCGGGTGCCCTGCGTTGGTTTAATTCTGGAATATCCCCAATCCAGCATTCATTGAAGCGCTTACTCCTCCTACCTAATTGAGTGTAATACCATTCTATATAAGCTTCACAAATGCTGGGTATAGGAGCACTCCCTTTTTCTTTTGCATTTAATATGCCACAGGCTGTAAACAAGGTCATCTGTGTATCATCAGAAATCCAAGCTTTCCTAGTAGAATTATCGTCATTCCTCCACCATTGTCTAACGTCAAGACGGGTAATTCCTGCATCTCCATATCTTCTTTGAATACCTGCATATGAATCTATAAATTCTACAGGATACCCTAAAGCGTCACCTATGGCTCCACCTATTAATGAACCACGTATTCTGTCTTTTTGTGTTTTCTCATCCATAATATTGTTCTTTTTAATTTGTTATGCTGTTATTAATTTGTTTACTGGAGATTTGCAATAACATATCTTCCTATGATGGAGTAGTTGATAACATCTTCCTCATCCTCACATTGATAATCTGCGCCAATGCTTTCTAAGAATTCTTGAAAGTGGATTCTTAAAGGTTTCAATGCCGTTGTTTCCATAATAATTTCTCTTTCTTCCATGATTATGATAAAGTTCTACGATATTAGTTCATATTTACATTCAGGAAACCATCGTTCCAGGATGTTATCTACTTCTGATTCTATTTCGGGGGTGATGTGTCTGCACACTTTTTGATATGCTGCAGTTAGACATATAATTTCGTCTATCCAGCCGATAATAGGCAGGCGTTTTGCCGAAATTAGATCAATGGGCAGTATGAGATAAGAGATCGCTGATGCAATAAGTAGCTTATCTGATTTTGGAGTATCAGAACTTTTCATTACATAATACAATAAGAGTAAAGGGCGAGTACTTACTCTTCCTGCTTTTTTGGCATAGTCGCCAAGTTTTTCCCATAGTAGGGAATAGTTGATGAGGCTTTGCTTTTTCATGATAATAATGTTTCTTTTCTATATAGAGTACACATTATCATAATAACTATCACTAGGTAGCCTCCATACAAGTAATTTTGGTAACTTTTTATAAATTTAGCTCTTGCATGACCAGGATGAGATGTAATCAGCAGAATAATTGTTGGGCATATCAGATAATTCTGCTGTATATAATTTAGATATTTACTTGAGCTTTGAGAACAACTTTCCCTGCATATATCAAGCCAATCCTCTCTATATTAGCTATCGGTGTACCATTGGGTACAATTTTGAAAGGAACAGGTATATGCCTTGTACTGTCAAAAATAGAATCTTTTTCCATGGATTCAACTCCATTGTTTGATAATATCTCTATTATTCGAGATTGGCAAAACTTGATTGTCTGGCGCGAATTCTCGTCCTCTGCTTTAGTGAGAACAATATCTAGTTCTTTAATTAGCTCAGTAAAAGATTGTATTAATGATTCTTCCTTAATTTTAGGGATAACAGGAACTGTTTCTTGTAGTTGGGTGGATTCTGTTATTGAAGTATCTTTGTGTTTTAGTTGATGGATTAAAGGAAGGGGGGTATCCTGTTCTTCTACATCCGGTTGTGATTCAA
Source organism: Bacteroides sp. AF39-11AC (assembly GCF_003474285.1). NCBI lineage: Bacteria > Pseudomonadati > Bacteroidota > Bacteroidia > Bacteroidales > Bacteroidaceae > Bacteroides > Bacteroides sp. AF39-11AC. The sequence goes on from NZ_QROH01000004.1 coordinate 274,589, forward strand.
CTAAAATTGATGCTTGTGTACTATCTTCTATATTGGACGTGTCGAAATAATCACTTTGTGTGTCCAATATAGGTTCGGATTCATCAAGGGTGACAATATTATCCATCGGAGGAATATATTGCGATCTTTCTTCAAACTCAATATCTTCTCTTAGAGTAGTATCCTGAGTACGTTCTTGTTCGGTATCACCGAATAAAAAACTTTTGATTATTGATATTAATTTCATCATATTTTTAATTGTTAGCAAGTTTATTATATTGGGTTTTGGCTACATCTGCCACAATTTGTCGAACGCTATTAGGGGCCGAGCAATTGTATACGGCAGACCAGTATTTCTGTCTTTGGGCAGGATTAAGATCTATTTCTTTGCCACTGAAAAGAATATTTAATTCTGAAATTTCAGAATTAAAGAATTGGTCTTTTGCTGAGATGACCTTTTGAAAGGCCAGATAACAATCATTGATAACAGCCAGTTCTTCATTTAAAGTGTCGATTTCATCCTTAAATGAAATAATTGTATTCTTTACTTCATAAATTTCTTCAATGGATGGTATATGTTTGTTTATTAATTTGTAAACAATCTCTTTTACACTATTGTCCAAATGGTTGCATTGAGCCAGACAATACCCTTTTATTTTAGCATCATGTTCTGCTTCCATGAAAAATTCATCATATTGAATTTCGGTCATTATGCGTTTTAATTCTAAAAGAATTTTATGGCATCGAAGTAAACGGTTCCTGCAAAAGAAATGATTGTTGATAATTTCTCGTAAAGCTGCCATTCCTGAAAAAGAGTTTAATTTAGATATAGCATTGTTCAAATCATCAGTATAGTATAACTCTTTTGCAACTAATGCGAATGTGCTCCAAGGTAAATCCTTTATTGCAAAGTCTTTTAGAATTTGTTTCCTTTCACTAACACTTAATAAGCAGTCGGGTAGCTTCTCGTGGAGGAAAGCTGTTTCTGATCCTATCGATAGCTTAAATCCTTTTTCCGAACTGAAGCCTGTATGTAGTATGTTTTTTAGTTTTTCTGCACTTTCAAGTGTGGGTAAGTACTTACTAATGGCAGCAGATGTCGGCATTATGGTAAATAATTCTTTCTCAAAATCTTTAGTAAATTTAGGCACGTTTTTTATTTGGTCTAATTCTTTATCGATTTTTGAAAGTACTCCAATTCCATTCAAGGCTGTTATCCCTTGTCCACCATCATACAAAGAAGCTAGAAATTCTTTGTCTGTTTCTGTTGGAACTGTATTGAATATATATATTATTGCATCGGCATTATTAGACAGATTAATGGTGTCCTGCTGGTGGCGTTTGCGAAGTTTAAAATAAGAGTCAGTCTGTATTTGGTGAGAGTCTCCATCATCACCTACATCGGCGCCAATGCCCGGAGTATCTACTAATGTGACTTCTTCAAGGATCGGATTATCGTCTATATAAAAGATAAGCTTATCAATTTTTGATGTTATTTTCAATGTTTCCTCGCTTGTTCCCTGTAAGGTGTCGAGAAAATCCTTTGACTTCCACTCCTTGCTTCCATCAATGTATTGACAAAGAACAGGTTTGTCTTTTGATAAAGGTTTGCCTTTTTTAAAGATGTTGATTGTTGCAGTCGTTTCGGTAGAACCTGTCATAGCTAAGTCTACACCTAGCAACGAATTGACTAAAAAGCTTTTTCCGGCTTTGACTTTTCCGGCAACAGCTAAAACACAAGGGGATGAGATTTCTTCTTGGAGAGACTTTAAACCGAAAAGGTATTTTTCTCTCCAAAAAGATTTATCAATATATGAAGATATTCTCTTCAGAAGTTGCTGGGTATTTGTTATGATTTCACCTTCTTTCATTTTCGTCGGTACTTTTAATTAGATGATGTAGTAATCTGATTGCTTCTTCTAAACCAACTTTATTTATTAAAGTATGAACCAATTTTATAACTTCTTTTACTTCTTGCCTTTTTCGTAATTTAAGTTCAGAGATGGGGCTTACTTCTGAACTTGACTCTTTTGGATACTGTCGCCTGAATTTGAATTCTGCAAGATCGGCGTCGTGGCTGTTTTTCCATTCATCAGTATTATGAAGACTATAATGGCTACTACTATCCCGATTGCTATTATCAACTTCAGGCGCAATTCTTTTTTTGGCTTATACGGATTTTCTTTATTGTCTTTAGGTTGATCATCCTCCGGATTTTTGGGGAGAATAACTCCTCCTTCTTTCTTATAAATGTGTTCTTCGTGAATATTAATTCCGATAACTATTGCATTCATATAATGATATTTGCTATCATAAGCATGTAATTTATCTTCTAAACCTGTAATTACGGATACATCATTCATTGTTGCCATGGCTTCTGCCATTAATTCGTTTTCTTTTACCGAATTATTTAAGATTGCAGATTTGTTACTATCGGTGTTCAATGAGAGATTGAAGCTGGTAGCCTTAATTGTATTAAATTGCTCAAATTCGATATCTACCCATGCGCCTTTCTTCTTAAATTCGTCTTTAGGAGCATACCATAAAGATATAATGTGTTTGGCATAGATTTCTTTAAAAAAATCTAAGTCAAAAGGAATGCACTCAATTGACGTATTATCTAAAAGAATACCAAAGAACCCTCGTACAGGTGTTCCTGTGTAGTCCGTATTACATTCTGCACTTAGGGCTGAATTCATGAGACCGACACCAAAAAGTGTCAAATTGCCTTGGCGTGAAAATAGCCACCTTGGAGTTTTAAGGTCGGATGGGTATATATCAATATTGATAGAACCTCGTGCCTGCATCAGAAAAAACTTGCGCCTTTCTGGCGAACAGAAATCATCACTCGGAGAGAATACTAGTTTATAGTCATTCTCTGAGTTTCGGGTGTAAATAAAGTATTGTGCTTTCATCCTTTTCATAGTTTAGTACCATTGATGTAGACATCAGCTCCGTTTAGGAGGAATGGCTTAATCTTGGACAAAGTATTATTTAATTCTATTAGTGCTTCCTTTTCTTTTCCTATAATATTGTTAGAAGAATTGATACGATTACGAATCTTGTTTTCATTGTTATTAAAGAATTTTTCGAATGCACTTTTTGACATTTCATTATTTAATTCATTTTGTGCATTTTTGTAGTCATCTTGCGCTGATGATAATTTTCCTATAGCTTCTTCTATTTTATTAGAAATAACACAGAATAATGAGTAAATGATAGGTATATGGATGTTACCCGCTGTAGGTCCAATAATTAGGTCACCTTCCAATTCACCATTTTCGTTACTCAGGTTTTTACCTAAAGTGACAGTTGTTATGGCAGCAGTGATATTTGTACCGTGGCCAAACATCGATTGTAACTTATTTTTAGTAAACTCTTTGGCTTTGAGTAATTCTTGCGGTGAGAGCATATCTGATTTTGATATAACAATCATGACAGGTGTTCTGGCATCATTCGTCCTATCGAGAAAGTTTTCATACAAAGTACTTAAAAAGTTTAGCTTAATGTTACTTTCTACATCTTTTTCCATAGCTTTAATGACGGTGTCCGCCCCAACAAAAAACAATAACACGGCTGAATCCTCAAAGGAACTGAATAATTCATCTTGCTCATCTATTTCATCTTCATCACATGTGTCCAAAAGACCACCGCGGTAATCTTTTAAATTAAATGACATGAGTTTCTCTAAGCGTAGTCTCGCGTTGAAATTATAATCAACGCTCTCGGTGTTACCTGCCGGCCACCGTCCATCAGTCATTTGCTGATAAGATTTATACAATTTGGCCATTTGCATTGGAATCGGTGATTTGACCGTAAGAATCTCTCCGTCCGGGAAACATAATCCTTGAGAAAGTGCTTGTGCCATGGCAAAGATATAACAAGACTTTCCGGAACGGCTTAATCCGTAAAATGATATTTTCCTATTTTTTTCCATATTAGTATTGATATTAAAAGAATGTAACAATATTATCAGTTGCCCACTGGTCTAACTTTTCCTTCAACTCTTCTGAAATGATTTGTAATTTTTCTAATTGCTTTTGCTCTTTTTCATAATCCCAATTGGCTGCTTCTGCCTTATCCAACGTTGTTTCCCACCCGCAATCAATAATACTTGCAGCTCCACTGAGCAATTGTTCTGTTCCAGCTGCCAACCAACCAATTAAAGTTTCCGGACGATGTTGTTTTGCGCGGCTTGCTGCATTTTCCATAGCTTTCAACCTTTTTTGAACATAGATAGGTGTACCGCCATAAATGCAATAAGCCAATGCCAAAAATGGAGTGAAATAAAATTCTGAATTGATGATGCACTGCACTAGCATGGCACCTACTTTCTTGCTATTGGAAATTTGATTGAAGAGCGTTTGGAATCGATTCAATCCATAAAATTTGCTTCCATCGGGGAGTAGATCACATTTTGTAATGACGAAGCAAATAGGAAACCAGGATTGGTGATTAATATCCAGTGAACTTTCAATACAGGATAGCAAGATGTCATATTCCATAGTCCAACGGCCAGATTTATCCGAGAGCTTTTCTCCGTCAAGAAATACAACTAAAGCGTCGGCCGTCTGAATCGCCTCCAGAAACTTACCCATATCTTCATCATCAGGATCATCACTAAGAAGAATTCCACCGCGATAGTCCATCCAATTAAAGGGTATAATATCTTCGCCTAAACAGGTCAATTCAAAATTATACATTTGTTGCACATCTGTTCCAGCCGGATATTTTCCATGGGAAAGCTGATTTGCCATCTTTTGCAGGTGTTGTTTTTGCGTAGCATTTTTAGCTCGAATGCCATAACCGGATGTATCATCACCTAAGTTTTTGTACATACCGGCCATGAATGAAGTTTTACCAGACCGGCTATGGCCAACCATTAAGATGTTCATATACTTTAATTTTGAAAAGTTACAGTTATATTTTTACCTTCCCAGCCACAATCTAAGCAGTGATAGCCAGAACGTTCAACGAGTTTATAACATTTTTCTGATCTGCATTTTTTACAAATCATACTTTTGTTCATATTAAGAGGTTCTGCAAAAGGAGGATTCTCCGGTCCTTTTTTATCTTTTTCAGGAGTGTAAATATTACCTAAAGCGACTGCGATATCTTTCTCTCCACAAGTATCTATTTCACTCTCTGGTAACAATTCTGTAAGCATCTCTCTCACTAAGGTAAGTTGGGAACTACCACCTATCAGGAGAACTTTACCCACCTTTATCTTTTTGGAGTTCACATCTGCCAAAACTTGTTTTGCTACACTGATAGCATCTGAAACTTTGGAATAAATGATATTATTGAAGGTATCTCTGCTTAAACGATATTTGTAGGTTGTAATTCTACCGTCTATCACTAATGCAATATTGGTTTCGTAAACGTCATTGGGACCACTGAAATACTCTTTTAGACGTCTACAAGAATTTAACATAGCGTAATCAATCATGTTTTTATCTGAAATGTCAAAAGAATATTTAGCCTGAATCTTTTTTCTTAAATCTTCATATAGCAAGTAATCAATGTCCTGTCCTCCACAATTACTATTTCCTTTTGGTTCTGTCGCCAACTTTAATTCTCCATACTTCTTTTGAACACAAGCTACATCGATAGTTCCTCCACCGAAGTCAAAAACTAGGATTCCTTCTTCATCGGAAATCCTGTGGTCTATACTGTACCCGATTACCGCGGCTTCTGGTTCGTAAAGAGTATTTTCTACTGCGATATGTAAGTTTGTAAACGCATTATGTATGAGTTGTATTTTAGATTTTTCAAACTCAACAGGATGAGAGAAAACGACTGAATCAATGTATGTATGACTTCCACAATGAGCTGCTGTCTGTTCTATGACGTATTTGAAAAAGATAGTCAAGAGCTGTTCGTGGCTGTATTTGTTACCATATAATAATTCTGTAGCCTTTGTACTCAGTTTCTTCTTGATGCAAGGTACGAAGTTGGACATTATCTCGATTCTCTGTTCAAAGGGTAATTGAAATACCTCATCAAGATAACTAGATGCTTGAAAACCAATGACGAATCCTGTTTCGGTTGCCAGAAGCACAGAAGGTAGTTTAACGGAGCCGTCACCATTAAATTTAACGGTTTCCGGCTTCTCGTTAAGTGGATTAATCCATGCTACTGTTGTGTAAGAAGATCCAAAGTCTATGCCGATCTTTGCCATACTCAGTCTACTTTAATAGATTCTAATAAGGAGTGTATTTCTTGCATGTCTGCTTTGTTTTCCTGCCATTTCTGGATAAGGAAATCAATAGCTGTAGCTACTTGGGGATCCTGTTTAGAGTCGGTAATTGCTTTTTTCATAGCATCGAGTTCTTTTTTATATTTGTCATATGTAGAGGTGACACTTTCTAATGCTTGTTGTCTGACTGCTAGGATGAATCCTTGATACAGGGATTGATATTTGTTATCGGCCAATGATGTCTCCACAAGTTGCTTTCGACAATTTAGTATGGTATCTTGAACATATTTTTTGAGTTGGGTTTTGTTCTTTTTCAGCTTTTCCTGAGTGGCTTTTTGGCTTCCGCTTATTGCACCCCAAAGGATGACACCGACCCCTAGAACTACTAGGACAGGTGCGACAACAGGTAATGTTGGAGCTACTAAAGCGGGCCAAAAGAAATTGGCAGAGCCAACTATCGTTCCTATGGCACCAGTCAAGGCAGTACCCATCAGCATTTCGGAACGAACACTTGCCACTTTCTCACGCATGGAAACATTCTGAATGTTTGGGTCTGCTACTTTATCGTCCGAGATTGAAATAGCGATACCCTCGGGTATTGCCATTTGGCATTCTTTGTTATATTTGCAGAGAACTGTCCCCATTTTTTGTTGGGCTATATCTGTCAAATCATTCCATTCCTGTTGAATTTCAGATAGTAACTTGTCTCCGAGTTTATTACTATAAAGGGTTATTTCTTCAGAAGATAGATTGTCAATTTCGTTTTCATAGTTCTCCGCAAATTTTCCTTTTAAAGAGAATATCTGGTTGAAATCTGATTCCATTGTTTTGAGAATAAGCTCCACTTCATTAAGGACTTCTTTGCGCTTACTTTCACCCATTTTTTCAGCAAAAACTTTACGGGCATTTTCATATTTCTTGACCATAGCATCGTATTGGGTGATAGCTTTTGCTATACCACTTTTCCTGTTTTGAAGAGTTTTTAAAACAGTTTGATAATATGAAACTGCAGCATTATATGCCATGCCTGCCCGGTAATAGCCTAATGTCAAAAAAACGAGGTTGATCATCTCATGCTTTACTTCATCGAAACCGGAGATTTCATAATTGAAATCTGCAGCGTCATTATCTTTTGCTTGTGCAGCTTCGAGAAGCAGTTTACTCGACATCTTTTGCATATTAACTCCAAAATAAAGTTCATTGCCTATTTCTTTATTTATGAGTTTAACATTGCGTGAGATAGCTTCATCTACACTTTCATTGCCATTTTCGTCAATTTTGGTGGTGACAAACATAATACCCGGTGTTATCTGGACAATTTCTTTGAGAAATTTAATTTCTATATTTTCCAGTGGAGACGGGTTGGCGACAAAGAGTGCAGCATCTGCCATTTTGATATATTGTTTTGTAATGGCAGTATGTTGAGGGTAAGTTGAGCCAATACCCGGAGTATCGATAATAGAAACTCCTTTGGGCAAGAAATCAAGCTTGGTATTAACTTGGATAAAAGCTATAGTCTTATCCGTTTCAATTTGGCCCTTCGTATCAATAACAGTTTGACTTCCAAACGCAGCCAATTGTTCTTCTTTAATTTGTTGTTTATCGCCATTGGCATAAACAACAAAAAAACTATCTTCTTCAGCATTTGAAATCTTAAACACTCTTGAGGTGGCTACATCAGTGCTTACCGGGAGTAATTCTCGTCCAATGAGAGCGTTAATCAGAGAACTTTTGCCATTCTTGACTTTTCCGCACACTGCAAGGTTAAATTCACCTTTTGCCATTAAATCTTTCGCGATAATGAATTCATTAGATGAATTAGGCAGTTCTACTTTGGGATATTGTTTGACAAAGGAAAGCATCTTTGTCATCACATCAAGTGTCTTTTTCTTGAGTGTTTCGGACGTACTTTGTATGTTATTGCTCATAATTATTATTTTGTAATAAACTATAGACTTAGATTATCATCATCTTCTTCTTCATCTTCATCAGGATCATCTGGTTCTTCATCCTGACCATAAATATCTCCAGTCGGATCATTTAGGGGACTATCTGGCCCATCTGGGTCGTGAAGAATATTCGGATCGGGTTCCGGGTCGTGATGACTGCCGAATCCGAAAAGACTCTTCATGGCTGAAACGAAAGATTCCCTGTCAAAATGATCCTGACCGAGAGTTTGGGTATTTCCTAATACTTGTTTATACTTAGCGCTGTAAGCTTCATAACTAATTTCGTTTCCGTTATCATCGTGTCCGATAGAGTTAAGATGTCCTTCGCTATAGTGGGCTGCAGCTGCCATTGGCATTGGGTATATTTCATCCGGTTGCAGAGGAAGGCTGTTTGCATCGACATATTGTTCAAATGCAAAGTTGGAAGGAATCATTCTTCCATTGATTTCGTCATATTGTAAAGGAGCCGGCGTCGTTGTTGTTACCATGAAACAGTTAGAGTCTTCCCAGGCGTCCATAAATTCATTGAGAGAATATTCGATACGTAAATCGCCTGCTCCAGGATCTGTGAGAATGATTGTAACATCCTCCGGATCATTGGGGTTTACATCTACACCGGCAACTACCAGCGCATGATTAGGAGTGTCGCCCTCGAAAATATCTCTGAAAAATTCTTTTGTCTGTTTAAAAATACTGCCTTCACGATCTGCCCATAATTCATTGGCATCCACACCAACAATAATACGATGTCCCTGAGCAAGTTCATTTACCAAATCGTATACTGTACAATCGATATCTTGGCGAACACCAATTCCACAGGCCTCCAAGAGGCATCCGATATATTGCATAGGAGTACCACCACCATCACTGGGATCATACCATCCTTGTTCTGTTGCGAAATGTTTAAGTTCATCCTGTGACACATCAATGCCATAGTCGCGTAAGATAATTTGCTGACTGCGTATTGCACAGGTTCCTTCGTTGCCTTGAAAAATTAGTGGATCGAAAGTAGTTTCGGAACCATTTCCTCTGTCTCCAAAAATTTTATGGGCTGCACTTGCTCCTAAGTTGCTGTGGCTGACCCCGTCATTGCCATTGTTAAGTAAGTCTTCCATGTTAAATATCTGTTTAAATGTTTCTATTTCTTCAATTTCTGATTCTGATAAATCATTCGCTAATAAATCCTCAATCGTTTCAGAAGAATAGTCTGGTGTGGTGTTTACTTCATCAGCCAATGCTGCTAAATCGGAATTATTGGCCAATATCTGTTCCACTTGCAATTCCTCTTCTATTGACAGGTTACCTTCAAGGTAGGCACCCAGCATTTCTTCTGAACTACCAAAACTATCGAAGATTAAAGATGTGTTGTCTATCATAACAATCCCTCCTTTCTGAGCACGTTTATTAGCTGCTTTTTAGCCAACTTATGCTTGTTGTAATAATTTGCCATTGTCATTTCTAGAATTTCTGCAGTCTCTTCGTTAGTCTTTCCTTCCAAGTAACGCAGACGGATGAGTTGACTATAACGTCGATGATGCATTTGCGACAGTACGGTCTCGACGTCCATTGCGTTGATTGAAGTTAAATCTATATCCAAAGAGTCACTACCAGACAATAATCTATCATCTATCCCGAAATTTTCTTCACCAGATGTTTCTATCCTCTTCTTATAAAGGTGTCTACAATGGTTTTCGGCTACAAGTTTCAGCCACATTGTAAGTGTACAACGTAGTCCGAAATCAGAAAGTGGACTACGGTTATTCTCTTTCTTGGGTGTTATAATGAGAACGTAGATTTCGTTGATAAATTCTATACATTCATTGCAATCGGTATAATACTTATTGAATATGGCCTTGAAAAGGGGATAACAATCTTTATAGAGATAATTGAAAGTGATTTCCTTATCTCTGTTAAGAATAGCTTGTACTATTTCTTGGTCGCTATATGGAGCATATCTTACCATTATTATTTTATCCTTTCCTATCGTTTAAGACTGATTTCTTTATAATATAATGTCTATTAATGATTTTATCATGTCACAATCTTGAGGCTTGAATGAGATGAATAATGTGAATAATAATCATATTATTTTTATGTTCAAAAGTACCTAATAATAACTCAAATACAAATCATGATTTAAATACAAAATGGTTTAAATCGCGATATTGTGGAGTATTAGGTCTAAAAAGAGGATTATCCTGATATTTTTAATTTGGTGTTAAAAAGAGTACTATGTAATTGAGTGAGCTATTATTGAGAGATAACAAGTAATGGCATTCTTTTTGTATTAGTAATAATATTGCATATGCATAACTTTTATGTGCTACGTTTGGATATTTGATTATCAGTTTCTTATAAAATATTAATTCCTTGTCGACAAGAAATTAATTTCCTGTTGACAAAAAGTTAACATCTTGTCGACAAACTCTTAACTTCTTATATGTAAGATGTTTGCTGTTTTTATATTGTTTTACAAATTGTATTAGATATTCTTTGTTTTCCAGATACGTCTATAAAAATTCTATTTAATATTCTTTTGTCTCATAAAAAAAACTTATGTTTGCAAAGGTCTTGACAATAACGTATCTATTAATTATGTATTTATGCAAAAGAGGGGGAAGAGGCAAGTAAGAGTCATCCTGTTTTTGATGGGAATACTAATAATATGGAATGCATGCACACCTCAGGAGCAAAAAGAGGTAAATCCTGAAATGCAAGCATTCGAAGCATTCTTCACAGCAAATGGAGATTCCGTATCTATTGCCCCTCGGAAAGTACGTACACAAGCATTGCAAAAAATGCGAGAAATTAAAGACAGTCTGGTACGTTATAACTATCTGATTGTGGCTTCTAAGACTTGTATGATGTCTTCTGATATGGATTCTGCCCGGCTCTTAATACAACAAATCGAAGATTTCACAGAAAGACAGCCGTTCTCTCTGCAGTTGGCAGATTTACAGTCTGATTGTTTTAATATGAAGGGGAATGTCTATGCGCGTACAGGGCATATGGATTCTGCAGAAGTTTATTTCCGAAAAGCTTATGAACTACGGATGCATGGCACTAAAATAGAAGTTGTACCTGATATTCTGATGAATCTGGCTGATGCTACTAACCGTTTAGGTAAATTGGACGTGGGAGCGGCATGGTACAGGAGAGCACTGTTATTGTGCGATTCACTAAATATCACTTCTACAAAGAAACCGCCGATTTATTATGGATTAGCACAGATATATGTGGCTTTGCGTGATTTTGAGCAATGTGATTATTATTATAATCTTGCGGCCAGAAGCTATGAGGACATGTTGCCTTTTGAGAAGCATTTCTATCTGAACAACCGCGGGACTTCTTATTATTATCGGGGAGATTATGAAACGGCTATCGATTATTTCCGAAAAGTTACTGATCTTGTTGAAGGTTATCCCGATATGGTTTTCGAGTTGAACTTGGGTTGGTTGAATCTGGGAGATTGCTTTTTGCAAGTGGATGAGCCCGATTCTGCAGCTAAATATATCAACAAGTGCCAACCTTTTTTTGAGAAAACAGGAATAACAACTGCACTTTATTATATTGATACACAGAAAATAAAATTGGCACTTATTCAGAAAGACTTGCCTAAAGCTTGGCGTATTTTATCAGAAAGCATAACTTCACCGGATGTTGATCCAGATATGGTGAACATACGCAATAAGTATCTGCAGCAATATTATGAAGAAACGGGAGATTATCGGAAGGCATATTTTTATTTGAAAGAAAATAATCGGATGGATGATTCTATCCGTAATGAGCGTGTAGAGATGCGTACGGCTGATCTGGCCTTGCGTTACCAGCAGGATTCTACCGTGATGGCGCAAAAAGTTTTTATCCGGGAAAAGGAGAATGAAGTTCTTGAACTTCGGCAGATGGAGACCTTATGGATTGCCCTTACCACTATTACCTTACTGGTGGTTGTTTTTGTCTATCTGTACAGTAAGAAGAAGCGTGCGTTATTGTTAGCTCAAAACCGTCGTACAGTTTCTTCACTCCGTTTGGAAAATATCCGTAACCGCTTATCTCCTCATTTCATCTTTAACGTACTTAATCAGGAAATGGCAGGAAGGAAAGCGGAAGAGAAGCAGGAACTATCTTCCTTGGTCAAACTGATGCGGCGTAATTTGGAACTGGCTGAGCAATTATGTGTCACTTTAGCGGAAGAACTGGATTTTGTGAAAACCTATATCGATTTGGAGCGTCGCTCATTAGGGATAACTTTCCATCCGATGATAGAGATTGGTGAAGGTGTGAATCCTGAGCAAGTTCAGCTGCCTTCTATGTTGATACAGATTCCTGTAGAAAATGCGGTGAAGCATGCTCTGAAAGAGAAGGAAGGAGAAAGAAATTTGTGGATTATTATTGCTCGCCAAGCCAATGGAATTTCTATTCAAATCAGGGATAATGGTGGAGGTTATCGTCCAAATAGCCGGAACAGGGGAACTGGTACAGGTATGAAAGTTATTATGCAAACAATTCAGATATTGAATATGAAAAATAAGGAAACAATAGATGTAGCTATACATAATGTTTCTTTATCCAATGGTGAAATTGGATGTGAAGTCACTTTCCTACTGCCGGATAAGTATGATTATAGGATTAAATAATAATGTTTAATCTCGTTTTTAGCAAGGATAGGACGAATAATCACCGGATAATCTATAAAATCACTTTGAGGGTTTTGCCTGAAAACAATATAATCTCTACATTCGTCAAAAGATACATGAAATAGACATGGATAGATATAAAGTTATAATAGTTGACGATGATGATGTGGCACTCGAGAATTTGACTTTCGAGTTAAGTAAAGATGTGCGTTTTTCTTTGGAAAAGACAGCCCGGAATGGTAAGCAAGCCAAAAAAGTGATTGCTAAGATACAACCTGATTTGCTTTTTCTGGATGTGGAAATGCCGGATATGACGGGTATGGAACTGCTGGAGGATATTCGGGATGATGTTTCGTGGAATATGCGGGTTGTTTTTTATACAGCTTACGACAAATATATGATACAGGCCATTCGTGAATCTGCGTTTGACTATTTATTAAAACCTTTCGAAGAGCAAGAATTGAAAGATATATTGGCACGTTTTGTGAAACAGGCTGAGGCGAGACAAAAAGCGGCATTACCTATGAGAATGCCACTGCATAGTGGACAAACGTTCATTGTATTTACTCCGACAAATGATATGCGTGCATTGCGTTCTGCTGAAATTGGTTTTTTCCGGTATTGTTCCGATCGCAGGCAGTGGGAAGTGGTGCTTAATAATCAGCCGCCGTTGGTCTTGCGCCGTGGAATGACTGCTGAACAGATAATTCAGTACTCGCCTTGTTTTGTCCAGATACATCAGTCCTATATTATTAATATTGATTATCTGATGATTATTAAAGATAACAAATGTATATTGTATCCTCCTTTTGATAAGATAACGGAACTTTTAGTCTCAAGAAAGCATAAGAAGGAACTACAAGACAGATATTGTTTGTAAATGAAATATATATTGGTTAGGGAGTCGGCACTTAAATAGTGTTGACAAAGGAAAGAGGGCGCTAAACGTAATATTCAGCGCCCTCTTTTACAATTTATTTATTAATCAAAAAGGATATTCCTAATTATCGACATGAAATTATTTCATTTCGATACCCTTGTTCTGCAAAGTGACATTCAATACTCTTGCATATTCAGCATATTGTTTGTCAGTCAGTGCTTTTTTCATCAACTTCAAGTTTCCATAAACTGCATTGTGAAGTTTCTTTTTCTGATCCTTCTTGGCAGTTGTAGCGCGTTCCATCTGTGTAGAGAAGTAATTGCAAATGTTTGCTACTTCTTCATGCTGGTCAGCGGATAAATTCAAATATTTACTCAACTTGGTTACGTTGATGTTACCATCCCATTTTGCAGTTGTAGGTTGATTTCCTGCTGCAAATGTCGTAGCAGTCAGGCAGACTACTGCCATTAATGTTAATCCTAAACGTTTCATAATACCTACTTTTAATTTGTTATACCTAAAAACAATTCTAACTCTAAAAATCTAATACCTATTGAAAACAGCTCTAAGCGCTTAGCTTTTTCTTTTTACCTGTGCAAATATAGGAATATGTTTTATAACACAAAAACGAAAAAGAAAGAAAGTGCTGTTTAGATGACTATTTCTTGATGTAGATCAATTATATGGTGTTATTTTGATTGTTTGAGGCGTTTTTTGTAATATGAATGTAATATGGTTATCGTACACGGTCGATCAGAATGATAGTGGATGCTTTGCGTGGAATGTATAATGGGCTATCGGGCGGACATGAGTATATTCAGCTTCTGGCTGATTTCTTCAACAATTTCACGGGTGGCAAGTGACAGACATTCTGCCTGACTTTTACCTCCAGGCGATATACAGAGTCAGCGGGAACTTGATTGTCTTTGTTATCTATTAATTGGAAGCAGGTACTACTATTACATTCGGTTAATAATGCATCCGTGAGGAATTCACGATAAAGTTGGCTGAGAGAATGCTCACCCAGCCGTGTGCGGAAGCGATCCTGTTGCCTATTAAAGATAATCAGTGGAATGAAGAAACCACCTTTCCGCTTGATAGTGCTGTAATAATCAGTGTTGGAGTAATCTATAAAATCCAGATAGATGCTGTCTTTGACTTTGCCGGTATATTCTTGCGAAATAAGCTCATAGAAAAGATTGCTACGCATGCCATTCAATTCTTTCTGCATGCTGCGCGAACTTCGGCAGGAACAGAAAGACACGGCTATTAACAAGAGAAGAATATAATGCTTCATGGTATAATCTTATTGAGTATATGGTGGTAAGTTTTCATTGTCAATAATCTCATCAGGCAGCTGCATTGTCATTCTTGTTTCCGAACTGATTCCTACAAATCCGAGCCCACCTTTTACATTGCTTGGTATGATAATAGGTTCCATGAGTGCTTCCTCATAATTCCCCGATTCCAGAGTGTTTAGGGCTTTTAAATAGCGGAATTCAGCTTCACTGATACTGAGCAGGCGAATGGTGATATTTATAGAGCGGCGGGTGACGTTATAAAGCCACGAGTTGTAATTATGATAAAGTTGAGTATAAACCTTCAAAGTACAGGTAGCACCAGAAAAGCGGTCATCGGTGAAGACATTATATTTATTTTCAATGTAACTACCGAATAAATCATCTTCATCATCTTCACTATTGCTGGGATTTCCATCTGTTAGTATCACATCTTCTCGATTGATGATATTTGTTTCCCTGGCATAGAGAACGGTATCTATGAGGCTTTCGTATTGTCCGTGAACAGTAATGTCATGCCATATGTCCAAGCGGTAGTAATTTTTCTCATCAGGGCGGTCTTGTAGAGTTACTTTAAACTGGCGATGGGTTTCCCATCCGCTGTACACTCTGATGGGGATGAGACATGTATCTATTTGGATGGAGTTTACCGGATGAGGAACGGTAACTTCGGCTGTTGTATGATATTTGCCTTTTTCAGCTATGGCCTCCAGACAAATATGTTCACCGGCTTTCAAAGGGGTAGTAATTCGGAATTTCTTGCGTTTTGCTATTTCAGGGAGATTATTGAGGGGGGCATTAGGATCGTAGACCATATCCAGGCTGCCAATAGGCTTGAGTGGGGGAAGTTCTTCCGCCTTTTCTACAAGCTTCCCGTTGACATATAGGTTTACAGTAGCTTCTTCTACGTGTGAGAGGCCATGTGTACCACTTAGGTTGAGATATACGTAGTTTTCCGGTTCTCCTGCATCAAGGAGGGCGTTCATAATGAGTTGTGGCTCACTGTGAGCTGGAGTATAGGGGATTTCATTCTCACAGGAGATTGAGAAGAGGATGATACCTATATATATAAGAAGGTGTAAAAAGCAAATTCTTGTTTTCATTTTTTTGTTTCCGGTTCTATGGTTATTTGTTGTCATATCTTAGAACTTGTATGTATAGGTGACAGACGGAATGATCGGTAGCAAAGTTATTTTTTTTATGAATAGCTTTGATGTATTATAACCACCTGTGTATTTACCGTGTTCATCTTTATAGGCGAGGTAATCATAATCGCGCCGTTTGCCATAAACGAGTGTTGGGTTCATTGAATTATAAGCATTGTAGAGACTGATGTTCCAGGTTCGAATGCCATGTTTGGTTTTCTTGTTAAAGTTCACTCCAATGTTCAATCTATGGCTGGCAGGTAGACGGTAGTTATTACGTTTGGAGATGTAGTCAGTTTGCTCTATGCTGCCATCAGGTTTGAGAATGACCGTTTGCTGTTCCGGTAAGGTAACTGTTCCGCCACTATTGTATATCCAGGAAGCACCAATGTCAATGCGTTCACTGAATTTATGGTTTAGGCAGAGGCTAATACTGTGCCGGCGGTCGTATTTATAAGGAAAACGCTCACCATCGTTGATACTGCCGTTTTTGAATTGGCGATCTGCTTTAGCCAGAGTATATGCCAACCAGCCGGTGGTTTTACCTATGGTCTTTTGCGCCATGAATTCTATACCCATTGAACGCCCTTGGCCCATTTCCACCTTTTTTTCCCAATTGGTTGAACTACCAAAGAAAGAAACCCCATTCTGGTATTCCAGTACGTTTCGCATCTGTTTATAATATCCTTCAATGGAGAACTCCCAACCCCGGATTCCGGTATAATATCCGCCTAAAGAGTATTGATTGGCACGCATAGGACGTATGTTTTTGGTAATAGGTACCCATAAATCTGTAGGCATGGCGAGTGGAGTGGAGGAGAGTTGGTGCACATATTGAGCCATCTGAGAGAAAGATGCCTTTACTGAGAAATCATGATCGAATCGATAATGAACGGAAAGTCGCGGTTGTATAGAGAAATAATTCTTCCCCTGTGTATTGAACAGAGAAATGTGTACTCCTGCATTCAAGCTGGTGCGGCTACCTATATCAAAATTATCTTCTGCATAAACGGAAGCCTCATGTCCATGCAGGTAACTGTTCGAAATACTATTATACAAGGTATCTTGTTCAGTTACACCATTCTCCTCTTCTTTCATTTTCGAAGTATTGGTTTCAGGACGGAAAGTATGGTATAGGTATTCTACACCAAACTTAATGTGGTGTGAAGGAATAGGTGTATAGTCGAAGTCAGTCCGGAAACTCCAATCGCGGATTCCTGAACGATACTCAGAATCGTATTGATAGAAGTAGGACCGTGATGAAGAGTAGATATTTTCTTCTTTTGCTCTGCCTTTTAAGATCATACGATAACTGTTGAAGGCTACGGTTGTATTGCTAAACAGTTTGTTGGTAAATACGTAATTCCAGCGTCCTGCAACGATTGTATTTCCCCAGTTCAGTCCATTTTTGCTTTCATAATAATCGCTAGTACCGTAACTCTCTTTGAAATTGAAGTGATAGTGATCCTTCCCATGATAAAAACTCAGGAAAAGCCGACTGCGATCGTTAAACTTATGATTTACTTTGGCATTGAGGTCATAGAAGTAATAATTGAATTCATCACCGTCACTGCTGAAAGCTTTTCCCATAAAAGCTGTGTGCGTGGTACGTCCACTAATCGAAAAAGAAGTGCGATCTTTGATAATAGGTCCTTCCAAATGTATTTTATCAGTGAGTGTACCTATGCTCAGTGCACCATGATAACGTTTCATATCCCCGTCGTTGGTACGCACATCTACAATAGACGAAAGACGTCCGCCATAGCGTGCCGGAAAAGAACTCTTGAACAGTGTAACCTTTTTCACAGCTTCGGGTGTGAAGATAGAGAAGACACCCAATAGGTGGTCAGCATTATATATAGGAATACCGTCCAGCAATATCAAGTTCTGATCCGGTCCTCCACCACGTACATATAAACCGGAGAAGCCTTCGGTTCCTGCCTGTACACCTGGCATTAGCTGGATGGTTTTCAATATATCAGCCTCCCCCAGTACAGCGGGTGTATGTTGTATTTGTGCCATGGGAATCTCATGTGCACCCATGGCGGTGGCTTGGATACCAGCTTCCTTTTTATCCGAAAGTATGATCACTTCCGCCAGTTCGTTATTAGTGTTCAGGCGAATATTGAGCACGGTGTCTTGGTTTAGCGGGAACGAACTGTGCTGTGTTTCGTACCCTAAATACGAAAAACTTAATTCTGCATCTCCCTCAGGTAAGGTGAGGGTATAGAAACCGAAAGGATTGGTGGCAGTGCCCACACGCTGACGACTATCGAGAACATTGGCACCAATCAGCGTCTCGGAAGACGCTCCGTCCGTCACGTATCCGCTGATCGTGAACCGTCGGCTTACGGTTTTCTGCGGCATGGGCCGCTTATGTAGCAAAATATGTTTTCCTGATATTTCGAAGCCTATAGGCTGCATTTCAAAAGCCTTCCGCAGGATTTCATTGATAGTGAGATCGCGGACAGCCAATGTGATACGGCTATTCAAGCGTACTTCTTCTCCATAGATGAAGCTGTAACCGGTTTTTTGTTCCATTTGTTTCACAAACTCTTCCAACGTAGCATTTTGTAGTTTAATACTAAAACGCGTTTGTGAAGGGTTGGCCTGTAAAACACAAGTGGCAAGTACGAGTGTACTTTGTAGAGTACAGGTCGAGAGGAGAACCGCTCCCACCAGGAATAATTTCCTGATGGTGCGGGGTGAGCAGATAGAGGATTTCATTCTAGTTTAATTTTTGTGTGATCGTTATAGTGTCATTCGTTTTTGTGTATCCAAACTTTTGGTTGCGACAAAGCAAAGAAAGGATTTCTTCCAATGTTTCACCATCGGAAAAAGTAGCCGTCATGTGGTAGTTCTGCAAATCAGCATCTTCTATACGAATGTCCGTATGAAAAGCATTGGAAAGTTGCCGGACAATTTCTTGCAGAGGAATACTTTTAAAAAGCAGTGTTCCGTTTCTCCAGACGATCTCTTCCGATGCATCCTTTTCGGAATGTAAAGTTAAGCTCTTTTTATCCTTATTGTAAATGGCACTTTCGTTAGGTGAGAGCACCAGGCGTTCTTCTTCTTTACCGATGAGGCTGACAGCAACAGAACCTTCCAGTAACGTTGTTTTAACTTGCGCATCTTCGGGATAGGCTTCGATATTGAAATGAGTACCCAAAACTTGTACTATAACCGCTTCGGCTTCCACCTTGAAAGGGTGTGCCGCATCCTTACTGACTTCGAAGTAAGCTTCACCCTGCAACTGTACTTTCCGGTCTTTTCCTCTGAACCGTTCGGGGTAAGTCAGAGTAGAGTAGCGGTTCAGTACAATTTCTGTTTGGTCGGGTAGCGTTATACTACGTGTTTCTGCCAGTGTGGATACGGTTTGCAATGGTACCGGGGCGAACATATAGTATGCCCACCATCCCAGTACGCAAAGCACGGCAACGGCTGCTGCACTCGCCATAGTGCGCAATGAAAGAATGCGGCGTTGCAGACGTGGTAACCGTTTTTCAAGAAGTATCCAACTGTTAGCTTTGGAAAATTTTCCTCTCGGCGAACGGGTGGAGGCTACGAGTTTATTGAGTATTTTTTCAAAATCTTGTTCCATGTTCTTCATCTTTCTTTTCTATAAAGACAGGTGAAATGAAAAAACTCCCTACGCTAAATCCTTTTTAAATTGAGAAATTGCATCTTTTGCTGATTCATTCTCGTTATTTATTATAGTGAAAGTCAGGTTCAGGTTATTGGGGTTCCAGGTAGACCGTGATTTGTGTTCTTTTTGCTTCCTTGTCCTGCGGGATACAGACTATACGAAACTCTGCCTTATTTTTTATTTTCTTCGGATAGATCTTCACACGCAGATTGGCAGATTTCTTTTTTGCAGGAATAATAACCTTTTTATCCTCGATGCTGAATACGACAGTTTGTCCTGGCATACTTACTCCGTTGATAAGTACTTCCCGGTCTTCTTTTTTCTTCTCTGCGGCGATAATTTTAATGTCGAATTCTTCAACATCTTTACTTCTGTCAAATGAATAATTCTTGGTAGTCTTGTCAAAGCCTACATACTCTTCGGGATAATTGGAATTGTTCTCACTGCATGCAGCAAGGATGAAGAGAATAGCTGCAGCTCCCGCCATTTTTTTACAAAGTTGTTTCATACTGTTTTAATTTAGTTTAGTTTATAGTTCATAATTAAAGACAGGGGCGGAAAAAGAACTCCCTATAGGAATAAAACTAAAATGTGTTAATGTGTGGAAGAGGGGGGATATATGATTATGGCTCTTGTTGGATATGTGTATTCTTCGCATTAAGGATTAAGATAGTAACTTTTCTTTTAGTAAATACTAATTCGTCCCCCTATGGAGAACCTTTCGTCCCCTTATAAGGGGACGAATTAATATTTGCAGCTACGTTATTAAATAGTAGTACTTAACTTAACTATTGTTTTGCTGTACATACTCTATCTTAATATTGTCTTGCGCATTTTCCTCTAACAACATAGAATGGGGAGTCGGAACTTCAAGTTTCACTCCTGTTGCGTTGAAATTTTGTGTAAAACGTATTGTGCCGGCCTTTTGAACTTGTGCTTCAATGGCATGCAAATAGAAATTCTCCAGGCGCAAAGAATCATTTATACCGGAGGCAGAGATGAACTCTTGAACATTGGTTGCTTTAACCTGAGATAAATATATGTTCCGGAAGTGAGGGAAGCCTTTCTCGGGAGGAGTTACGGGTGTAAGCATAACCTTCCAATGCTCAGGAATCTCTTTGTTTTTATAAATTTCAGGCAGTGTGCTATAACTGTATTTTGGATTCCAATTAGGATCGGCACCGAAAATCCGGCGGACATTCTCGGCTTCTACTTGTGTTACATAGATATTTTCTATAGTTCCACCGCGCGTCATAGCACTTTTGAGCAATAGTACTACTGAGGTGCCGATAGCCTTGAGATCATAAGCCAGTACATTTCGTATGCCGCCGGAAGTTTCGCTCCCACAGGTTATAAGCCCTGCTCCTCTATGAGCTGTACAATTACGTATTAGTACATTTTCCGTAGGGCGGTTTATACGCAGTCCATCGGCATCTCTGCCTGCTTTAAGGCAGATAATGTCATCGTTGCAGTCTATTATGCAGTTCTCTATCAGAATATTGGTGGAGGAATCAATATCGATGCCGTCTGTGCTAGGACCATGTCCACCGATATTATTGTTAATATTTAAACCATTTACGGTGCAATGATCGGAATAAAGAATCTGGCATCCCCAGAAACCGGTACGCATGAGTGTGAAATTACTTAATGTAATGTCCGAACTGCGTTCAACAAGAATCCCCCGAACACGTTTGCAGTCATAATCCACAATCCAACGTAATCCTTTGGCTTCATATTCTTTCCGCATAGTCCAATATTTATCCCAGAATACTTTTCCCCGGCAATCCACCGTTCCATCTCCACTAACAGAGGCATTCTTTTCTCCGATAATATTTATCACGGCTGCTGGCCAATCCATTTCAATCCCTGCAATGCGCGAACGGAATTCTGGATAAGATAGCATGTTGGTGTCGGCAATCAGTGTCACTCCTTTATCCAGTTGCAGGTTTACCCTGCTTTTTATAAATAGTGCCCCTGTCTGATAATATCCTGGCTGAAAAGTGACAGTTCCTCCGCCGGAGAGAGCGCAACTGTCTATTGCCTTTTGAATGGCATCCGTGCTAAGGACCGTGCTGTCAGCTATTGCACCAAAGGTATTGGCAGATACAATAATCGTACTATCCGGTAATTGTCGGCTACCTATATTCTCAGTCCACGAGAAATCGGGTTTGTGGGCTATTTCTCCCCACTCAAATTTATTTTTATTCTGTCGTGATTGTGCACACGAAAGAAAGAATACTCCTGTCAGAAGTAGTACGAAGGCATGTTTTCTTCTCATAATTAGAATATTGATGTTTTAATTTTCATATTGGTTTCTCTATTCTGATAAATTCCGTTGCTAAAGTAGGGCGATTTTTTGATTGCTAAATAGATATGTGTACAAAGGCATGTAATATTGTCTTTATAATAAGTGATTATAGGTGGATTTAATGGAGAATGTACATATTTACATGAATGTACTAATAAGTCCAGCCTGTTTTACTTTGATTTTTCTATATTTGCATACGGATATACAATTAATCTTATGGCTAAAATATTGTGACAAATATAAAATTATTTCTATGAAACACAAGATATTATTACTTTCTGTTCTATTGGTAACTTTGCTATCAGATGTTTATGGTAACATAGAACTTCATGCCAAGCACATGAGGACAAGTGACGGGCTTCCCAGTAATTCCATCCGCTATATGTATCAAGATAGTAAGGGGTTTCTATGGTTGGGAACTCTGAATGGACTAAGTCGCTACGATGGTAATTCTTTCCTTACTTTTCAGCCGGAGACCAATAGTCATGGGAAAATATCATTGGCAGATAATCATATCAATTGGTTGCAGGAAGATAAGAATGGTTTTTTGTGGATAGGAACAATGCCGGAAATGTTTAGCTGTTATGATTTACAGCAAGCACGTTTTGTTGACTTTACAGGCGGTAAAGGATTGGAACGGAACTATTCGATTATATTGACTGCTTCCAACGGGGATGTCTGGTTGGGACATAAGAAGAACGGTGTTTTGCAAGTGATACCACAAGGCGACCGGACGATGCACTCTGTGGAATATAAAGCTGAGAATGGAAATTCACCGGATAACCGAATTCGATTTATCAATGAAGATGCATCCGGCAGAATCTGGATTGGCACTGCGCGTGGGCTTGTTTCGGTTCATAATGGTAAATTCAAGATTGAAGATAGAGAGAACAATTTTAAGTATTCTATGGCGTATGGGCAAGACATGTACTTTATGACTATAGGAGGAGATATTTACCGTTATGAGAGTGCTTCCGGAAAGTTGGTGCTGTTAGTGAAATTCTCAAAAGAAGTTGGTAAAACATCGCCAAGCGGACATTTTCTGCTTAAGAATAAATGGGTTATTCTCACGAGTATAGGAGTCTACGATTACGATTTTGTCACTCAAAAGCTAAGTGCTAATCCTGATTTGGATATCAAGCGCGGAGATGTGACTTGTGATAATCGTGGAAATTATTGGGTATATAATCATACCGGAAAGGTTCATTACATTTGTGCTGAAACCGGAAAAGTTAAAGAATTCCAATTGATTCCTGAAGATAAGTTGAATTATATTGATTATGAACGTTACCATATTGTTCATGATTCTCAAGGGATTATCTGGATATCTACCTATGGTAACGGACTTTTTGCCTATGATGTATCGGAAGATAAATTGGAACACTTTGTGTCCAATGTTGGGGATACAAGCCCTATCGGTTCGGATTTCTTGCTCTACATAATGGAGGACAGGGCAGGAGGGATCTGGGTGAGTTCCGAGTATTCCGGTTTGTCTCGTATCTCTATTTCGAATCAAGGAATTACACATATTTATCCGGAATCACGTACACTTTTTGACCGATCGAATACCGTGAGGATGGTGGAACAAATGCAGAACGGAGAGATATGGGTGGGTACCCGAAAAGGCGGATTGTATAAATATGATACTAATGTGAAGCCTAAAGGGGATAATCAGTATTTTCAAACAAGTGTTTATACAGCTACAGAGGATAGTGAGGGGCGTATATGGATGGGTACCCGAGGTGATGGCATAAAGGTAGGGGACATGTGGTATAGGCGTAACCCGTCTGATCCTTCCACGCTGGCTTCTAATCACATTTTTACTATTTACCGGGATAAAAAGGACCGTATGTGGGTGGGGACGTTTGGTGGTGGACTGGATTTGGCAGAGCCTACTGATGATGGAAAGTACAAATTTCATCATTTTTTTCAGCAAACGTATGGCATGCTAAGGGTAAGAGATATGATAGAAGACGAAAACGGTATGATGTGGATGGGTACCAGTGATGGAATCTGTATCTTTCATCCGGATTCGTTGATTGCTGACCCTGAAAACTTTCATTGGTTTAATTATACGAACGGGAAGTTCTGCAGCAATGAAATCAGGTGTTTGCATCGTGATAACGAGGGGCGTATGTGGGTAGGGACATCAGGTGCAGGTTTGAGTCTCTGTGAAGCTGTAGATGGCTATACTACCCTGAAATACGAGCACTATGGAGTTGCGGAAGGATTAGTGAATGATGTAGTTCAGAACATACTGGAAGACAGTAACGGAATGTTGTGGATTGCTACGGAATATGGCGTGACAAAATTTAATCCCTCTAATCATTCGTTTGAGAATTACTTCTTTTCTTCTTATACATTAGGGAATGTTTACAACGAGAACAGTGCCTGCGTATGTGAGGATGGAAGATTATTGTTCGGTACAAATTATGGATTAACACTCATTGACCCTAAGAAGATACCGAGCAATGAAACTTTTTCTCCTGTTATTTTTACGAATTTATATATCAACGGAACTCAAATGAGTCCTGAAATGATAGATTCTCCTTTAAAGCAATCTCTTGCTTATTCGGACGAAATTACTTTGGAGTATTTCCAGAACTCATTCTTGCTTGACTTTTCTACGTTAGATTATTCGGATAGCGGACAAACCAAATATATGTATTGGTTGGAAAACTATGATAAAGAGTGGAGTACTCCTTCTCCTTTGAGTTTTATGTCTTATAAGTATCTTTCTCCGGGTACCTATAAACTTCATGTGAAATCTTGTAACGGAGCAGGGGTCTGGAATAATGACGAAACCATTTTAAAAATAGTAATTGTTCCTCCATTTTGGAAGAGTAGCTGGGCTATGTTAGGATATGTCATTCTAATCATAGTGGTTTTGTTTTTTGCCTATCGCGTGGCTAATAATTTTAATAGTTTACGTAACCGCATCCATGTAGAGGAGCAATTGACAGAGTATAAATTAGTTTTCTTTACCAATATTTCCCATGAATTTCGTACTCCACTTACTTTGATTCAGGGGGCTTTGGAGAAAATACAAGGTTTCAGTGCTGTTCCTCGCGAGCTGGTACACCCATTGAATACGATGGAAAAAAGTACCCAGCGTATGTTGAGGCTTATCAATCAGTTGCTGGAATTCAGAAAGATGCAGAATAACAAGTTAGCACTTTCTTTAGAAGAAACGGATGTTATCGCTTTTCTTTATGAGATATTTCTTAGTTTTGGTGATGTAGCAGAACAAAAGAATATGCAATTCCTTTTCAAACCATCCGTACCATCTTATAAGATGTTCATTGATAAAGGTAATTTGGATAAGGTGGTCTACAATCTTTTGTCTAATGCCTTCAAATATACTCCTTCGGGTGGAACAATTCTTCTTATTATAAATGTAGATAAAGTAAAAAAGATTTTGCAGATTCAGGTTGCGGATACAGGAGTAGGTATTCCGCCGGAAAAACAGAATGAATTATTTAAACGCTTTATGCAAAGTAGTTTCTCCGGTGACAGTATTGGGGTTGGTTTGCATCTGAGCCATGAATTGGTGCAAGTACATAAAGGTACGATTGAATATAAAGAAAATGAAGGCGGAGGTTCTGTTTTTACAGTCTGTATTCCGACTGATGAGGCAGTTTATGATGAGAAAGACTTTTTGATTCCTGGAAATGTATTGCTGAGGGAAGCTGACAAGGCTTATCATCTGCAGGATCTTTCCGAAAATTTGCCGTTGCCGGAAAGAACTCTTACACCTTTGAATAAACGAAGAGTACTTATTATTGAAGATGACGATGATATCCGCAAATTTTTGAAAGAAGAAATTGGTGCTTATTTTGAGGTTGAAGTAGCTATTGATGGTACATCCGGTTTTGAGAAAGCACAGACCTATGATGCGGATTTGATTATTTGCGATGTCCTGATGCCTGGAATGAGTGGCTTTGAAGTAACCAAAAAACTGAAGGCGGACTTTTCAACCAGTCATATTCCTGTTATCTTGTTAACTGCTTTAAGTTCACAAGATAATCATCTGCATGGAATAGAGTCGGGTGCAGATGCTTACATTGCAAAACCTTTCAGTATTAGGTTGTTGCTTGCCAGGATTTTTCAGTTGATAGAACAACGAGAGAAGTTGCGTGAGAAATTTTCCGGTGAGCCTGGGATTATACGTGCCGCCATGTGCTCTACAGATCGGGAAAAGGAATTTGCAGAACGACTGACGATTGTATTAGAGCAAAATATATCTCGTCCGGATTTCGCAGTAGATGAATTTGCGCAGTTGATGAAAATGGGACGGACGGTGTTCTACAGAAAGTTACGCGGTGTCACCGGTTATACTCCCAATGAATATCTGCGGATCATTCGGATGAAAAAGGCAGCGGAATTATTATTATCACAGGAAAATTATACAGTAGCAGAGGTGGCTTACAAAGTAGGTATCAATGATCCGTTCTATTTTAGTAAGTGCTTTAAGAACCAGTTCGGAGTGGCACCGTCGGTTTATCAAAAAGGAGGGGGAACTTAAAGTTCTTACTTAAGAAATGAGAGGAAGAAAGGTGCCTTACTTCCTCTCATTTTATTAATACTATTCCCAACCCGTATTCTGCATCAGATTCGGATTCTTCATCCTTTCCGACTGAGGAATGGGGAAGAGATACATTTTATCCTCCCAAGTGCGGTTTATTGTCTTACGTTCATACTTGATGGAGCCGTCTTCATTCTTGGTGAGCTTCATTTCTGTAATATTTTTCATCTTATCACCCTCTTTCCATCTTCTCAAGTCGTAGAAACGATGTCCTTCGAAGGCGAGTTCCACCATGCGTTCATTCTGGTATTTAGTCCAGAAAGCATCGGAAGACATTCCCGTAGGCAATGCCGGCATCTTCACGTCTGTACGATTACGAATAACATTCACTGCTTCACGTGCTGTCATTCCAAATTCGCTCGCATCGTCTGCCGAACCAGTGTATTTATAGACAGCTTCTGCATAGTTCAGATAAAATTCGCCCAAACGATAAGTAACCCATGAATGGCGGCTGGTTTTGGTGGTACTGCTGGCACTCAGGTCGATGGCTGAATCCAGATATTTCTTCAGATAATATCCCGTAGGAGTAGCTCCCGAGATAGGTTCTGCATTCAAGCCACCGTAGAAAGTCTCGATAGGTTTGCTATTCTTCGACGGCCATTTGGTATCACCATTTTTCACAACGGTCATGCCGAAGCGTGGGTCGCGTCCTGCGTACGGATTGGCAGCATCATAACCGCTCCCTTCTTCATTCCACAACTTGCCGGTGGACTGCATCTCGTAAGCATCCACCAGATTCTGTGTGGGACAGTTACCTGATTTGCCGCCGGGAACGCCCATCGGGAAGTTATACTCTTCCAGAATACTGGAGTTTACACCCTTGCTGGTGTTATAGCGGCGTGCGAATATCATCTCGCTGTTAGACCAGTTATTGGGACCCCATAGTTCAGAGTATTTACCCAGTTTGAAACCGGCCTCGGTACAGGCATCAATAACAGCTTTATTAGCTTTGGCTGCTCTTTGCCACAAAGCTTTGTCGTTGTTCGGATTAAATAATGGGCTGGCAGCATACAGGGCAGCACGTGCCTTCAGTGCCATGGCCGCATAACAAGTGACACGTCCACTTTCGGCTGGCGAGATGCCTTCCATACCCAGTTTGGTATAGTCGGCAGGGAGTTCTAAAGCCAGCAAATCACATTCGGCTATGATGGCATCGAAGATTTCCTGTGCCGGGGTGCGTGTCAGGGTATTCACCCTGTCCGTCGTCATCATTTCGGTGAAGTAGGGAACATCACCATAGGCACGCACCAAGTTAAAGTAGAAATAGGCACGCAGGAAACGAGCTTCCTTAAAACTGTTGTTATAGCGGAACATCTGTGCACGATAATCGTCGTTCAACTTCAGTTCATCAAACGTCAGTCCCTGGAATTCTGCTAGATATTGGTTGCAAGTCTGAATGGCTTTATAGCTGCTTGTCCACGTATTCGACATCGGATTTGATGGACTCCAAGAGCCATTCGTGAAGTTACAGATGTCATTATTGGTATATGCATATTCGGCCTCATCGCATGCCGAAGCCAGCATGCCGCCTGAATATACTTGACCGAAATCATAATCTAACATGGAATATACGTTCGTAATCATACCGATTACGTTTTCGTATGTTTCGTCCATATATTCCTTCCCATAATTGGAATATTCGTGATAGTCCATATCACATGCCGACAAAGCTACTATACACGCTATTCCGTTCACTATTTTTCTGATCTTCATAATCATGTTTTTTTATTAAGGTTCAACAATTAAAAACCGATGGTCAATCCTGCCACAACGCTGCGCGTCAACGGATAGGTGGATCCATAAGATTCGGGATCGGCAACCTTGATTTTATCGAAGCATAACAGGTCGATGCCTCTCACGTAGATCTTGGCATTGCTCAAAATCTTGCTCTTCTTCAATAATGTTGTCGGGAACTTGTAGTACAGTTCTACCGAGCGCAATTTTAGGAACGAGCGGTCTGCCAGCCACAGGCTGTTGGTTTGGTAGTTGTTCTCGTTGCTTTGCGAGCTCAGGCGCGGATACTTGGCATTCTGGTTCTCGGACGTCCAGCGATTGTCGTAGTACTCTTGCGAGATGGTTGTATTATTGATCAGCGGCCAATACAAGCTCTTCGTATTCAGCACGGCTGAATATCTGCCTGTGCCTTGGAACATGGCGTCGAAGCCAAAGCCTTTCCACTCGGCACCGAGGTTGAACGAGTAATAGATTTCGGGGGCCGTAGTGCTGTATCCGATGGCTATTTTATCGTTTGCATCGATAATATTGTCACCGTTGATATCTTGATATTTGATATCGCCCGGCTTTACATTGCCAAAGGCCTGCGTGGGGCTGTTGTCGATATCTGCCTGATTCTTGAAGTAACCGATTGCTTTCAGACCATAGGTTTGTTTCAGCGGATTGCCGGTAGTCTTCAGGTTGTCGTACAGGCGGGGTTCTTCCATCTGCTCTATGATTTCATTCTTGGCAAGTGCAAAGTTGGCACCGATATTTAGGCTGACTTCGCCGATCTTTTTGTTATAGCTGGCACCGATTTCAAAACCCTTGCTGTCCACTATACCGCCATTCTCATAAGGAGCGGTGAAGCCCAGCACGCTGGAATAGTGACCGCTTGAAGATACCCAGATATCTTGGCGTCTTTCATAATAAGCATCGAAAGACAGGTCAAGACCGTTGAACAGGCTGGCATCCAAACCGAAGTTGTATTTATATGCTTTCTCATGTGTAGAGTTCAATGAGGCCAGGCGACCTAATGACCAACTTTGCGTACCTACCGAGTAGTTGGTGTCGAAAGGATAGTAACTGCCGCCGCCGTAGGTTTGCTCCCAATAATTGGTAACGTCCTTATCATCATCTAAGGGCAAACGGTCCGTATTGATCACACCAAACGAGGCACGAAGTTTCAAGAAGTCAATCCACGAAATATCACGGATGAAATCTTCTTTAGACATCACCCAAGCCAAACCGACCGTAGGAGATACAGACCATTTGTGTCCCGGTGCCAGCTTGTTGGATGCGGAGCCTACAACGGTTACATCTGCATAGTATCTGTCTTTATAGCCATAGTGGGTGTAGAAAGATGCATTTTGGCGGTGCCAGGTCTGATCGGTGCCCTTAGTATTACGGTATTCGTAATCCCACTTCAACTGACTGTAAATATTGCTACTCGCATTGATCTGCTTGGTGTAGAACAAGGTTGCAGCAAAGTTGAATACACGTGTAAAAGCGATACACTTGGATACATTGCCCATAGCGCTTTCCTTGCCGTCAGTATAATAGGAGGTATTGACCGGCACACCATTTTCCCAAGAGGTCACAGAGTTGCTGCCATAGACGAATGTTTTGGAATGATCTTCCCAATACTGCGCATAGTTGTCATAGGATAATAGGGCACTGGCTCCCAAACCCGGAGTGATGGACGCCAAATCTTGCTCCAAAGTCATGTCGGCAAACAACGTGCGTTCGTGGAATTTTGTATACGCGGCAGCTTGCGATACGGCTACCGGGTTTTGTGTTCCGACCCAGGTTGCGCTACCGCCCCATGTGCCATTTTCCAGACGAGCCGGAAAAGCGGCTGAAGGGAGTGTGTAAATCATATTCCAGATATCTGCTCCGGCTTCATCTTTGGCACCCGGTGTCCTTGATTCGGACAAGATGCCCAGCACGTTCAGTTTCAACTTGGTATTCTCACTCAGGTCGATATCGAGGTTCGTACGCAGATTAGCTCTGGAATATTCGTCTTGTGTAGAATATCCTTCGTTAGTGTAAGGACTGGCAATGAATCCTTTATTAGTTGTCAAGTTGGCCATGGCATAATAGCGGAATTTGCTTGCACCACCACGGAAACTGATATTATAGATGTTCGTGGCATCCATATTGCGGAAAGTTTCTCCTAGCCAGTCTACATTGGGATAGAGGTAGGGGTACTGTCCTGAACGGAAAGCATTCAGCTCATCCTGCGTGTAGCGGGGCGACATTCCGTCGTTGGTTAGGGCTTCGTTCATGGCACTGGCATACGTGGGGCTGTCTACAAACTTAGGTTTGCGTGCCTGCCAGCCGAAGCCGTGATCGTAGGTGAACTTGATTTCCCGGGTGTTGTAGGCACCGCGCTTGGTAGTGATGTTTACCACGCCATTGATGCCTTTGTATCCGTAGAGAGCAACGGCAGCAGCATCTTTCAGGATGGCAACCGATTCTACTTCTTCAGGTGTTAAATCGCTGATGTCACGTTCGATACCGTCTACCAACACCAGAGGATTATTGGTTGACAAGCTTTGCAATCCGCGGATAAAGAATGTAGGCTGGGCATCGGCATAGCGTCCGCTTCCTTGCAGGGTAGTTAGTCCTATGCCATATCCATAGAGTGAATTAGCTATATTCTTGGCACTGCGTTTATTGAAATCCTCGTTATACACAGTGGAGACCGATGAAGTAGATTCCTCCAGCCGCTGTGCTTTCTGGTAGCCGATCTGTATCACTTTGTGGGAAGATATAGCCGGTTTGCCATTGACCAAGCTATCATTAACTTCTTGTGCACGACCCTGCAGGCATAGGCAAGCAAGGAGTGCCGGAATGATTATTCTATTTTTCTTCATAATAATTTGTCAATTTGTAATTGAAACATTCATTTTCATTACCATCCCGGGTTCTGAACAAGTCCATAGCCCTTATTCACCTCTGTTGCCGGGAAAGGAGACAAGTACCATTTGGGATCGAAACCGGCGGTCCACCAATAGCGGGTAGGTTTGTCTATCGGATCTTTCACATATTTAAAGCGAGTGGGATAGGGCTTTTTACCTTGGTCATTGCCATACCAGGGCGATTCTATCGGTTGCCCGTTTTCATCCAGACGGTAGATAAAAAGACCATGAAGTTGCTTTTCAAAGACATCAGCACGCCTGTAGCGAATCAAGTCGAAGAAGCGGGCATCTTCCATACCCAGTTCGCAAGCACGCTCACGAAGAATTTCCTCCAACAAAGCTTTTTTGTCCGACTTCAGGTTCTTATCCGGATTGCATACAGCCAGTCCATTCATGCCAACGCGTGCACGCACAATATCTACCTGGGCAATGGCTTCTTCCATACTTCCCTGAGAACTCTGACACAATGCTTCGGCATAAATCAGATGAAGCTCTGCCAAACGGATGCAGGGCCAGTGTACATATCTGCGGAGCATGTCATCTCCCATCAGAAACTTAATCGGCGCATATCCGGTTGCAAAAGAACCAGTCTCATTTTTCGGGTCATTACCGGCATCCTTTCCACCTATCCATGATTCGAAACTACGGCCTGACATATTACCGGTGGTCCAGTCTAAAGAAATACACTGCCCATTGACAATTATCTCTTCGTACAGACGCGGGTCGCGGGTCAGCTGAATACTTTCATCTTCAACAGTTCCTATCTGAAACATTTCATCCAGCTTTCCTTCTGCCTCCGTCTTGTCCCAATCGAAAGGCCTACCATCTTTCCAAGGGAACATTTCCATATACTCTTGGGTAGGAGAATAACCACGATGAATTTTCATTAGCGGATCACCCCACTGGTGCCAGTTATAGTTACCGGATTTAAAAGCATCTGTATCTATTACACGTGTATTAATTAATACTTCCGGGCTATCCAGATTGGCATATCCGGCACGGTAAGCCAAGCGATAGTCTTCAGGGCGATTACCATTGGCTTGCTGCAAGCGATATCCACCTTTGGATGCTAATTCAGTAAAGAAAGCCTTACATGCATCCAGACAACGATTCCACAGTTCGGGTTTATAAGCACCATACCAGATGGCGGGATTATCCGTCACCCCGGGATAATAAGGGTCAGCGGAATTAAACAAAGGAGAAGCGGCGAATTGCAGAATGCGACATTTGTAGGCCATGGCTGCCGCTTTGGTCCAACGTCCGAAGTCGGATGCAGGTGTTTCGAGCGCCCAAGGCAATACTGCTGCAGCTTCATCCAAAAGTTGCACCATAAAGTCTACACACTCTTCCACACTGTTACGCGGCATGCTATAGCTGGCGTCTGTTCCACTGAAGGATGCACGGATAATGGGGACACCTCCATAATGGCGAAACACATCAAAATAGCGGGATGCAAGGATACACTTTGCTTGTGCCACCATGGATGCCTTTTCTTCTGTGCTCAAACCGGGCACATTGTCAATGTTCTCAATGAGCAGCCATACTCCACGTACGGCTTCCCAGATGTTATTCTTCAAATAAGAGAACTTATCCTGTCGGATGCCATAACTGGCACTGTGCGTACCTTTATAATAAGGACCTGTGATGCCTGCACTACCATAAGTGAACACATAGAGATCGGTCAATGCGGATGGCTTACCGACAAAGTTGTTGGAAGATTCCTGGTTGGCAACGTTTTTATAAGGAAGTCCGTAATACTGCAATCCATAGAGATTGTTAAGGAATTGACGGGTATATTCGGCATTATTGAATACGGTATCTTTGGTTACCGTACCACCGGGTGCCTTTTCGAGGAAAGCATTACCGAACGTCATATCATCTACACAAGCTGTAGCGACAAGTGACATCAGTGTCAGTCCTGAAACGACTTTCAAAAACCATTTATTATAATATTTCATACTGTTACGATAATAAGATTAAAAACCAAGTTTCAAACTCAATGAATAAGTCTTCGTCAGTGGATATGACGGAGAGTTGCTGGCTCTGGATTCCGGATCCCCCCAAATGTACGGGGTAAAGGTCAGCAGATTGTAGCCGCTGAAAGCAAGCTGCATCATATTCAGCTTCAGTTTCTTCATAAACGGAAGATTGAAATTATAAGCAAGCTGCAAGTTTTTCAATCGGATATACTTGGCATCTTGTTCCCAAAGTGTAGAACCGGCATAGTTGTTTGTCTTGTTATCAATTGTTGCACGGGGATATTTTGCATTGGGGTTCGGATTATCATTTGTCCAAGTATTGTCCAGCATGTACACCAGTAAACCTCCCTGATCAGTATCAGTACGGTCGGTAAAGGGTTGGCGGAACACACTGGAAATGCTGCGGCTCACATTCCAAGCAGCAGTCCATTGCATCGAGAAGTCGAAGCCTTTCCAGCTGAATCCCAGATTGAGACCTGCCATATATTCCGGATCATCTGTAAAGCCATAATCGCGAGATGCATCGTTGGCATCTATTTTTCCGTCACCACTTAAATCTACATATACGCAGTCACCGTTTTTCAGTTTATCGGTCAGTTGCTTCGGCATGTCTACTCCATATACTTCTTGGTAGCGGATGGGAGTAGTGTCTTCATTATAATATTCAAAGAATAAGTATTGGCTGCGCGAACCAAGACGGCGGCCCTTCTGGTACATGTATTCTTCGTTCATCGGTGCTTCTTTTCTATCCACTACCCGGTTCTGGTTGTACATCAGGTTCAGACCTACATTATATCTGAAGTCCTTTCCTATCATGTCATTCCACTTGAGGGTAATTTCCCAGCCCCAGCTTCTCATCTTTCCGAGGTTGGCCATAGGAACTGCAAAACCTAATACAGAAGGTGCCGTACCGTCGCTCAATAAGATGTCTTTACGATCTTCGTGATAATAGTCGAAAGAAGTACGCAAGCGGTCGTCAAGGAAATTGACATCCACACCATAATTGGTCTTCAAGGCTTTTTCCCAAGTCACATCTGCATTGTTTTTGGAACTTTCGTAAGCACCGGGACTTGCAGTGGAGTTATTTATACCAAATATAAAGCCATGACCGTCGCGATTGATCAGCGATGAATTATTCACGTCATAAGGGTCGGACATATACATGAAGCGGGAACCACCGATTTTATCATTACCTACCAGACCGATGGTATAGCGGAATTTGAGGAAGTTGACTACGCTCTTTATAGGTTCCCAGAATTTCTCTTCACTTACAATCCAGCCAAAGGAGCCGGCGGGGAATGTTCCGAATCGCTTGCCCGGAGCAAAATTTTCGGAACCATTGTAGCCAACGTTAATTTCGGCCAGATAACGGTTCTTCCAATCATAGGTAGCACGTCCCACGATTCCGACGTATCCCTGCGGAATATCAGAAAAAGTAGAAGGATAGTATGTCTTGGATTGATTGTAAAGTACTAGTCCCGTAACGTGATGATTACCGAAATTGCGGGCATAGTTGAGTGCAGCTTCCATATACCAGTTGCGCGATTTTCCGGGATCTCTATCTTCATACTTAAGCTGGCTGTTCTGTCCGGCCTTCTTGTAAGCTATCGAGCCGTCTTCCTGGAGCACAGGAGTATATGTAGCTACACTGGCACTGGCCTGTGTATAAGAAGTGAAGCCACTGTTATAGGAACCTTTAATATGGAAAGAAAGTCCTTTGGTAATGAAGTCTAACTTCTGCTTCAACTGAAGGTCGGCATTCAAGGTGTTATTGCTGGTCTTCATGAAACCACCCCCGTAGTAACTCATGCCGCTTCCACCTGTAAACGGCAGACGAAGGTCGTTATAATCTTTAGTAGTGTTTACCAGTTTGCCATCCACAAAGCCGGGGCTGGAGAATGGAGTGGAATAATACATATTAATAAGCATACCTGCACTACCCTGTCCGGTATAGGGCTTAGAAGAGTTGTTCACATTTCCTGCCACGTTCATGGTCAAGGTCGTGGTTTTAGTTACGTCAATATCCAGATTAGAGCGGTAGTTGAAACGGTTGTACTGGTATGTCAAGTCGTAAGGAAGACCAAAGTCCTTGAACAAACCGCCCTGCGTATAGGCACCTGCCGAGATAAAGTAGCGCACGCGTTCGGTACCACCGGAGATATTGACATTGTGCTGCGTCTGCAGGGTCATATCTTTCAGACAGTAATCTATCCAGTCTACACTGGGAAAGCGAATGGGATCGGACTTATCTTGGAATCTCTGAACAATCTCGTCCGAGAACATTGGAGCTTTGCCATCATTAGCTAACATCTGATTGTAGAAAGTGGCATATTGGTAAGAATTGGCCATCTTGATGCTTTCAGTTGGAGCAATGATGCTGGCCGATGTGCTGATAGAAATCTTGGCTTTGCCCTCTTTACCGCGTTTGGTAGTAATCAGCACAACACCGTTGGCACCACGCACACCGAACACGGCAGTAGCCGATGCATCTTTCAAGATGGAAATACTTTCAATTTCGTTTGGGTCTATTTCATTGAAGTCGCGTTCCACACCATCTACTTGAATAAGAGGAGATGAATTGTTGAATGTGGCCTGTCCGCGCACGAAGATACTGGCGGCATCGCTACCCGGTTCACCGGAATACTGTACTGTAGTTAAACCGGCCATCTGTCCGGACAACATGTTTGATACAGATCCTGTAGGTGTTTTGGTTAGCTCGGATCCATTCACACTGGAGATGGCTCCTGTTACAGATACCTTTTTCTGTACACCGTAGGCTACAACCTCTACCTCACCCAGCATTTGCGAGTCTTCTTCCAATGTAATTTTCAGAATGCTTCCTTTTACATTGATTGTCTGTGTGTTATATCCAATAAATGATATAACCAATTTTGCATTTTCAGGTACATTGCTCAGTCTAAAATTACCATCAAGATCAGTAATTGTACCTATTTCCGCATTGTCTTTAACGACAACATTGGCCCCGATAACAGCTTCCCCATTGCTATCGACTACGGTACCAGTTATCGTTTTCTTCTGTTGTTGCACCGTATTCACAGCGGCAGATGCCTGTTGCACTCCTATGGGAGAAAACAAAGGTACAATCAACAAAATAAAGAGAAACAACCATCGTGATTTGTTTCGATGGTCAAACAGATTGATTCTTTTTCTGTTTTTCATACTTTAATTAGTTAAGTTAAACAAAAGTTGATATTCTAATTTTCAGCAAAGACTTTAGTAAAATCTATTATTTGTGAAAAAGTGTTGCAAATGTAATGGCATGTAGAGAGATGGAGAATAAAGAATTGTACATAAACATGTATAAAATTGACTTTGACACAATATTCCATGTTACATTGGCTTTTTAAAATGGAAGAGAGGTTGAAAAAATGCTTTGTTACCTTATTATATTAAGAAAAATCTTGGTATTTCTTATGTGTATTTCTCTTAGTATTTATTATAATTTTCTCATCAGACATTAAAGATATGATCTAAATATTGTGGATGTATAAAATAGCATCTATCTGAACGATACTCTATTTGTATAGATATTATGTTCTGTAACTTTGCATGCAGAAAATGTTTTGATGGGGTGGCGAAAATTGATTTACGCTGAGAATATGTTTGCTCTAGGACAATATTCCATGCTTCTGCACATCTTTCTATTTAGGACATCTTTGAAAAGCCCTACTTTAGCGGTGAATTTAAAAAAGAGGATAATAAACTTATAAGAAAGGTTGTACTATGAAGCATTTTTTATTGAGTATTTTATTGGTTGTAACTTTTGTTTTGGACGTATCAGGACAAAATCGATTCGTGAATCTGTCCGGTGAATGGAAGTTTCAGATAGATCGGAAAGATGTGGGCGTCAAAGAGCAATGGTTCAGGAAATCATTTGATGATGGTATTAATCTACCCGGTTCTATGCCTGAAAAACTGAAAGGGGACGATGTCACTATACGTACTCAATGGACTGGAAGCCTTTATGATAGTTCTTATTACTTTAATCCTTATATGGAGAAATACCGTATAGACGGGAAAGTTAAACTTCCATTTTTTCTCACTCCCGATAAACATTATGTTGGTGTGGCCTGGTATCAGAAGGAGGTGATAATTCCTTCCGGGTGGAAAGGGGAGAGAATTAGCCTTTTTCTGGAGCGTCCGCATATAGAAACAACTGTTTGGATTAACCAAAAGGAGATAGGAATGCAAAATAGCCTTTGTGTACCACATGTGTATGATTTGACTTCTGTTGTGAGTCCCGGGAAAAAATGCCAGATTAGTATACGTGTTGACAACCGGATTAAAGAAATTAATGTAGGTCCAGATTCACACAGTATTACTGATCAGACTCAAGGTAATTGGAATGGTATTGTAGGTCGTGTGGAATTACAGGCAGTGCCTAAAATACATTTCGAAGATATCCAGATATATCCAGATTTGGCTAGTCAAAAAGCTTTGGTACACATGAATGTATATTCAGCTTCTTCTGCCAAAGGAGAAATCATTCTTTCTGCTGAAAGTTTCAATACGAATATTCGTCACAATGTGCCCCCTGTACGGCAGTCCTTTTCTATCCGTCCGGGAAATACTTCTATAGAAATGGAGTTACCGATGGGAAAAGATTTTCTGACTTGGGATGAATTTAATCCTGCACTTTATCAATTGACTGCTGTTTTGAATAATGGCACGCAGACAAATACGAAAAAGGTACAGTTTGGTATGCGTGAATTCAAGATAGAAGGTAAATGGTTTTATGTGAACGGTCGTAAAACGATGTTACGCGGAACAGTAGAGAACTGCGATTTCCCTTTAACAGGTTATGCACCTATGGAGGTGGAAAGTTGGGAAAGGGTTTTTCGTATTTGTCGTAGTTATGGATTGAATCATATGCGGTTTCATTCTTTCTGTCCTCCTGAAGCAGCTTTCATAGCTGCCGACCTTGTGGGATTCTATTTACAACCTGAAGGCCCGAGCTGGCCTAATCATGGTCCGAAACTGGGATTAGGCCAACCAATTGATAAATATTTAATGGATGAAACCATAGCACTGACCAAAGCTTATGGTAATTATGCTTCTTATTGTATGTTGGCATGTGGAAACGAGCCGAGCGGACGTTGGGTGGATTGGGTTACCAAGTTCGTGGATTATTGGGAGAATATGGATCCGCGCAGAGTATATACAGGAGCATCTGTTGGTGGAGGGTGGCAGTGGCAACCCCGTAACCAATATCATGTGAAGGCTGGTGCCCGTGGACTTAACTGGAGGCAAAAGCGTCCGCAAACCAATGATGACTACCACATGCAGAGCCGGATTGATACTGTGAGTCAGCCATATGTATCACATGAGACAGGGCAGTGGTGTGTATTCCCTAACTTTAATGAGATACGGAAATATACCGGAGTGAACAAAGCCAGGAATTTTGAAATATTCCGTGATATTCTGAACGATAACCAGATGGGAGAACAGGCGCATTGTTTTATGATGGCATCGGGTAAATTGCAAGCGTTATGTTATAAGTATGAGATAGAAAAGACACTGCGTACTCCCGATTATGCAGGATTCCAATTGCTGGCCTTGAATGATTATTCAGGACAGGGGACGGCACTTGTAGGAGTACTTGATGTTTTCTTTGAAGAGAAAGGATATATTAATGCACAAGAATGGAGGCGTTTCTGCTCACCTACTGTACCATTGATGCGTACGGACAAATTTGTATATACGAATGATGAGGCATTCGTTGCTGATATTGAAATTGCTCATTTCGGTGAGAAAGCCTTAAAACATGTTCCAGTGACGTATACCATAAAGGATGTGTACGGTAAAGTCTATACTCGCAATACGTTAGGGAATAAGGATATTCCTATTGGTAATCTTCACGTTTTGGGACATATCGAATTTCCTCTTGGGGAGATAAAGAAGCCGACGGAATTAAATCTGGAAGTTTGTATTGAGGGGACTGAAGCTGTAAATGATTGGAATTTCTGGGTATATCCCAAAGAGGTGGAACTGGTACAGAAAGATGTTTATACTACGGATACGTTAGATACTAAGGCTTTAGATATCTTACAAAATGGTGGAAAAGTCTTAATTCTTGCTGCTGGTAAAGTTAGTTATGGAAAAGAGGTGTCACAGATGTTCACACCCGTTTTCTGGAATACATCTTGGTTTAAAATGCGTCCTCCACATACTACGGGTATTCTGGTAAATCCCAAGCACCCTTTGTTCCGTGAGTTTCCGACGGAATATCATAGTAATTTGCAGTGGTGGGAGTTGCTGAATCGTGCCCAAGTGATACAGTTTACCGACTTTCCTGCTGATTTCCAGCCTACAATCCAGAGTATAGATACCTGGTTCCTGAGCCGGAAGATTGGTATGCTATTTGAGGCTAAAGTGCTCAATGGCAAACTGATGATGACTACCATGGACCTTACTACAAATACTGACGAACGTATTGTTGCCAGACAGATGCATAAAGCTATTCTGGATTATATGAATTCTGATAATTTCCGTCCGATGTATACAATAGAGCCGGAACGGATCAGTGACTTATTTAAAAAAGTAGCAGGTGATGTGAAATCATATACAAAAGGATCTCCGGATGAATTGAAGCCGAAAATAAACTAATGAAAATGGTCTCGTGATATAAAAATATTCATTTCACGAGACCGTTCTTTTTTTAATATACAGAAGTAATATCCTGTATAATGAACTATTTCAATAACATCTCTTTTAGCCTGCTCGTTGCTTTTTGTAATTGTGCATCCACCGT
The DNA here is from genome assembly GCF_003474285.1 of Bacteroides sp. AF39-11AC. Lineage (NCBI taxonomy): Bacteria > Pseudomonadati > Bacteroidota > Bacteroidia > Bacteroidales > Bacteroidaceae > Bacteroides > Bacteroides sp. AF39-11AC. Next base: position 314,603 of record NZ_QROH01000004.1, read on the forward strand.
TTTTGTACTGATGTCGAGCTTTTCTGCCACCTGTGCGTATGTCTGTTTTTCTTCGCGAATTAGGATAAAAACTTCCCGGCAACGCTCCGGTAATCGGTCGAGGGCTTTTACATAACGGGCAAACAGCTCTTCGCTGATAAGAGTATCTTCGGGAGATACATCCTGGTCTGCAGGTTCCTGTAAAACTTCAGCTGATAGGGTAGGGCGGCGTTCCTCTTTTTCTATATAGTTAAGAGAAGCATTTTTCACGAGTATGAAACAGTAATCTTCGATATTAGTTACATCTAATAGCTGTTTACGATGTTCCCAAAGTTTCATGAAAACATCGAGTACGATCTCTTGTGACCATTCTTCGTGATGGGTATAGTAGTAAGCAATGCGGAACAGGCGATCGTACGTTATATCATAGAATTCTCGGAAAGCAGACTGGGAGTCCTGCTCGCTCATTTTCCGTAGATATCTTCTGACTTCCTGTTCTGTCATATTGTCTTTTCATGTAATTAGTGGACAAAGGTAAGAGTTTCAATCCAAATATCCATCATTTCTCTGACATCCTAACTTCACTTTCTTGTAGCGTAGTTGAAATCTGTAGCCCCCATCTTTGCACCCCGAAAGGATTCTTGATTTATTTTATCAATTGAACAGTATGAAAGTGAAAAGATGTTTTTTAGAATGGAGTTTGGTAAGCAGGCGTTTTGCCGTTGCCCTCACCTTTGCTTTAGGGGGAGGGATGTTGCTTGCTGCTAATCTTGTTCCACTGAAAGGTGTGGTAAAAGATGCCTCAGGAGAACCGCTGGCCGGCGTTACGGTGAGAATCAAAGACGGAAAGTCGGGAACAATCACTGATGTGAACGGACATTTTGTTTTGGATGTAGAGAAAGGGAAAAAACTGTTACTGAGTTATATCGGATACTCAGAGACAGAGGTACTGGTAAAAGATGACCAGCAAATGCAAATTGTGCTTCAGGAAGATGCGCAACAGTTGCAGGAAGTGGTGGTCGTAGGTTACGGTACGGCAAAGAAAGTAAATCTGGTGGGTGCTGTGGACCAGATTGATAGCAAGCAGATTGCAGAGCGCAGCAACAGTAATATTTCCCGTTCGTTGCAAGGCATGGTGCCGGGGCTGAACATTACATTCAGTGACGGTAAACCTTCGCGTACGCCATCCATTAATCTTCGTGGAACAGGAAGTATTGGTGCGGGTGGTAGTGCCCTTGTATTGATAAACGGGGTGGAGGGTGATCTCAACTCGGTGAATCCCGCGGATGTGGAAAGTGTATCTGTACTGAAGGATGCTTCTTCGGCTGCTATCTATGGTGCGCGTGGTGCTTTCGGAGTGATATTGGTAACTACTAAGAACGCTACTGCCGGAAAGACGAAAATCAATTATAATGGAAGTTTCTCCATGCATCAGCGTACGGTGAAGACAGAAGATGGTATCGTTAGTAATGGTTTGCAGTGGACCGATGGCTGGTATACGGCTTATCTGGAAGGTCAGGAGGCGCCTCCGGGAGGTATCAATAATGTATTTAAGTATTCTACCGACTGGTATAATGAATTGGTAAGACGTGATGCCGATCCTTCTCTGGATAAAGTGCGTGTCAATGATAAGGGGGAATATGAATACTTTGGTAATACCAACTGGCTGGATATCATTTATAAAGATCAGAACTATTCCACTGAACATAATGTCAGCATTAGTGGGGGAAATGAGCGTGCCCGGTATTATGTGTCAGGACGCTACTACAATCAGGATGGCATTTACAATGCCGGAGACGAAAAGTATACGCAGTATAATATCCGTTCAAAAGGAGAAATACAAATCAATAAATCTCTTTTGTTGGAGAATAATACGGATGTCATGATTTTCCGTTCCCACCAGCCCATGGTGATGTACGACCGTCAGAATATAACCCGTCAGGCACAACATCAGGGATATCCGGTGACTATGGAGAAGAACCCTGACGGTACTTGGACCGAGGCAGCTGTATATATCGGATGGGCAGGTTTTGTAGAAGGGACTTCCTGGCAAAAGGACAATAAACTGGATGTACGCAATACGACGACCTTAACGTATACACCTATAAAACAGCAATTAGTCTTCAAAGGTGACTTTACTTATTACAGCAGCAAGTCCACCCGTCTAAGAGCCGAAAACCAGTACAATTATTATACGGGACCGGAAATAATGGGAACCCGTAACACATTCAGTTCTCTGGAAAATATGGATTATAACAAGGAATATCTCTCAAGCAATATTACCGGTAACTATATTCCTGAATTTTCTAATTCCGATCATTACCTGAATGTACTGTTGGGCTGGAATCTTGAGCACCAGGATTATAAAACGATACAAACTTACCGCCGTGGTCTGATTAGTGCCACTAAACCGAGTTTTGCTCTTATGGATGGTGATTATTATACTACGGGACAAGGCGGAAATGAGTGGGCTTATGTAGGTTTCTTATATCGTTTGAACTACAATTATAAGAGTCGTTACTTGGCAGAAGTAAGTGGACGTTATGATGCCTCTTCCAAATTTCCCGAGAATCAGCAGTGGGGTTTCTTCCCTTCCGGATCACTGGGCTGGCGTATTTCTGAAGAGCCTTTTATGAAATCTACCCGCAATTGGCTGGATAACTTGAAAGTCCGTGCTTCCGTCGGTAGCCTGGGCAACGGTAATGTAAGCCCTTACCTCTATCTTTCTACAATTCCCATTAAGAAAACATCCGTTATTCTGGGTGATGCATTGCAGACGTATGCCACTACTCCGAATATCGTTCCCAACAGTCTGACTTGGGAAAAATCGATAACTTATGATATTGGCCTGGATGTCGATATGCTATCTAACCGTTTGTCGATGGTGTTCGACTACTATCAACGTTATACAACGGATATGTATACAGTAGGCCCTACTTTACCTGCCGTACTGGGAGCCGCTACGCCTAAAGGTAACAATGCAGAGATGAAAACCAAGGGCTGGGAACTTTCGGTCATGTGGCGTGACAACTTTACACTGGCTAATAAGCCATTTAATTACAGTGTAAAAGCTATGTTGTGGGATAGCCGTACCTGGGTTACTAAATTCAATAATCCTACGAAACTACTCTCCACTTATTATGAAGGACAGGAGATCGGTACTATCTGGGGATATCATATCGAAGGATTATTTAAAGATCAGGCTGAAATAGATGCTCATGCAGACCAGTCCAAACTAAAAGTATCCGCTACGAATATTCTGAAACCGGGTGATTTGAAATTTGCCGATCTCGATAAAAGCGGTACGGTGGATAATGGTCAGAATACATTGGATGATCACGGTGACCTGAAGGTTATCGGAAATACTACGCCTCGCTATCAGTTTGGTCTCAATTTGAGTGCTAATTGGAATGGTATTGGTATCAGTGCTTTCTTTCAAGGTGTAGGCAAGCGAAACTGGTATCCGCATCGCGAGTCAGCTTTCTTCTGGGGGCAATATGACCGCCCTTACAGCTATATGCTGAAGGAACATACCGGAAATAATGTATGGACAGAAGAAAACCAGAACACTGATGCTTATTGGCCCCGTTACCGTGGCTATCTGGCAAATGGCTCTACAAAGGCGTTGGGTATCCAGGCCAATGACCGCTATTTACAGAATATAGCTTATGTCCGTCTGAAGAATCTTCAGATAGATTATACTTTTAATAAGAAGTTTTGCGATAAACTGCACTTGCAGGATTTGAAGATTTACCTTGCCGGTGAGAACCTCCTGACATGGACACCGCTGAACAAGCATACCAAGATGTATGATCCCGAAGGTATCAGTGCCGGTGATGCAGACTTCCGTTCTACTGCCAATACTGACGGAGACGGATATGGCTATCCTATTTTGAGCAGCTATACGATAGGTATTAATGTAACCTTTTAACACAGAAGATGAGTATGAAAAAATATTGGTTGATAGGTCTGTATGCTTTGGCTCTGACCTCTTGTGATAGTTTTCTGAATTGTGAGCCTGAGAACAGTTTTTCTTCCGAAGGCTTTCTGGAGTCGGAATCGGACTTACGGCTTTATACAAATGGTTTTCTGCAAAGTTTCCTGCCTGGCGAAGAAACAATAGCCTGGGGTGGCGACCAGTATGCAGACTTTTGTGCAACCCGTTCGTCCACTACTTTTCTGATCGGTGACACGTGGGATGATACCCAACAAGGCGGTTGGGGAACCGGTGACTGGGGAGATCTGCGACAAATTAATTATTTTCTCGATAATCTGCCTAATGCTAAAGGCAAAGTAACGGATGCCATTTATTTACATAATGAAGGTGTGGGACGTTTTTGGCGTGCTTATTTCTATTATGGTATGGTCAGAACGTTCGGTGATGTACCCTGGTATGAAACGACATTGGATGTGGATAATAGAGATGAATTATACAAACCACGTGATAAGCGTGAGGTTGTTATGGATAAGATATTGGAAGATCTTGATTTTGCCTGTACCAATTGTTCCACGGATAAGACCTTGACAGAAAGTAGCACATTGATAACGAAATGGGTGGCATTAGCACTCAAGTCCCGTATCTGTCTGTTCGAAGGTACCTACCGTAAATATCATGCGAAGTTAGGACTGCAAAACTCGGCTGAAAAATTCCTGCGTGCCTCTATTGCCGCATCCGAAGAACTGATGACGAAAGGCCCTTATAAATTACTGAATACGGGAGATGTGGAGACACAGTATCGTTCTCTGTTTACATCGGAAGAACTGAACAAAACGGAGGTAATCTGGGGTATTGCCTTCAAAAAAGATTTGCGTATGCACTCCATTACCTGGAAACTATTTTCAGCCTCATTTGGGGCAAACTGGTCATTGGTGCGGTCTTTTGTGAATATGTATCTGATGCGCGATGGTAACCGTTTCACCGACCGTACGGATTATGCTACCATGCAGTATATGGATGAGTTTCAGAATCGCGATTGTCGTCTGATGCAAACAGTTATTTCACCGTCTTACCAGCGGAAAATCAGTGGTACGGTGAAGCCGGATGCACCTAATTTCTCTATGACATCCACCGGTTATCAGCTTATCAAATGGGCTATAGATGATGATGTGCATGTAGGGAAGGCTACAGCCAATAATTCTATTCCTATTTTTCGTTATGCGGAAGTATTGCTGAATTATGCAGAAGCGAAAGCGGAATTAGGAGAATGTGATGAAACGGTGTGGAATGCTACGGTCAAACCATTACGCGAACGTGCCGGGGTAGAAGGGAAGATCCCTGCAACCTATGACCCGTATGTAGCCGCTTACTTTAAAAGTCAAACAACGGATAAATGGATTCTGGAAATACGTCGTGAACGTGGTGTAGAGTTGGCTTTTGAAGGAGTTCGCTATGATGACATCATGCGCTGGAAACAGGGAGACCTGATTGAAAATGTATGGCAAGGTATTTACATTCCCCGGAAAGGTGAAGCGTATGACTTGAACGGAGATGGTGTAAAAGATGTAGCTGTGGTGGATAAAGAACCGCCAGCCGGTGAGAAGATTAAGGGCGTGCAATATGTGGTAATTGGTAAAACCAATCGTTTGTCCGAAGGTGACCACGGATATATTGAATTTGGCTTTAGCCAGGGACGTAAATGGGATGATAAGAAATACTTGCGTCCGATACCGTTGACGGCTACTCAGATAAATCCGGCTTTATTGCCTCAAAACCTAGGTTGGTAATAGTAACTTTAATGATAAAAATAAATAGATAACATGAAAGTAAAGAAAGTATTAGTAAGTGCGTTCCTTTTGGCAACCTGCCTGATGAATGTACAGGCGCAACGCCGGAATGAAATTCAGGTTCCCGATTTAGATGGATACACTACTTTGAAGTGCGATTTCCATATGCACACTGTCTTCTCTGATGGTCTGGTTTGGCCTACGGTACGTGTAGATGAGGCTTACCGTGAAGGACTGGATGCAATTTCTCTGACAGAACACATCGAATATCGTCCTCATAAAAAAGATGTTGTGGCAGATCATAACCGTTCGTTCGATCTTTGTCAGAAACAGGCTGAAAAGCTTGAGATACTTTTAATCAGAGGTAGTGAGATTACTCGTCCGATGGCTCCCGGACACTTTAATGCCATTTTTCTGGCTGACTCCAATCCATTGGAACAAAAAGAGTATAAAGACGCTTTCAATGAAGCCAAAAAGCAAGGAGCCTTTATCTTCTGGAATCATCCGGGATGGGCTGCCCAACAACCGGATACTACTAAGTGGTGGCCCGAGCACACAGAACTCTATAATGAAGGTTGTATGCATGGCATTGAAGTAGCAAATGGTCCTCTGTATATGCCCGAAGCCATTCAATGGTGTTTGGATAAGAATCTGACAATGATTGGCACTTCCGATATCCATCAACCCATTCAGACTGATTATGATTTCTCTAAAGATGAGCATCGTACCATGACATTCGTCTTTGCGAAAGAACGTTCCTTGAAAGGCATCCGTGAAGCATTGGATAATCGTCGCACTGCTGCTTATTATCGAGAGTTGGTGATTGGACGTGAAGACTTGCTCCGTCCATTCTTTGAAAAATGCGTGAAAATAGAAGAAATCAGCCGTAATGAGAAAGGAGTGACGCTTTCTATAACCAATACTACGGATTTAATCCTGCAACTGAAAAAGACGACACATGATACTTCTCTGGTCTATTTTCGGGATATGACGCTGAAGCCGCATACACGTTATAGTGTCCGTATCGGATTTGATAATGGTATCAAAGGAGGAGATATGAATTTTGAAGTGACGAATTTTATAGTGGTTCCTGATAAAGGATTGGAGTATACTATTTCTCTGTAAAAAGGGTTTGTTTTGTTAAGTTGCCCGGTCTTGAAATATATCAGGACCGGGCATATTGTATATGTAATTATTCTATTTCCAAGAGGTCGCTCATGATACCGTCTGAGATGAAAATACCCTCTCTGGTTAGCTTTAACCGATCGTTATGCAACTCTAATTTCCCATTTTCCAGATAAGATCTGGCTTGTTCCAAACAATATTTCGAGAGCCGGTCGCCGAACTTCTTTTTCAGCTCTTCAGTGGATATTCCCCACATTGTGCGCAGACCTGTGATGATGTATTCATTGTAGCGGGTTCGTGTGTCCAGTTGTTCTGTTTCATGTTGGCGTTGCCCTTGTTCTACAGATGAAAGATACTGATTTAGCGAAGCTACATTCCATTCGCGCGAGCCTCCATCAAAGGAATGTGCGGATGGACCACATCCCAGATAAGGGATACCTTGCCAATAAGAAGTATTGTGTCGGGAGTACATTCCCGGTTTGCAGAAATTGGATATTTCGTAGTGTTCGTATCCTGCGGCCGAAAGGGTATCTATTAATGTGGAGAAGAAGTTCAGGCTACTGTCTTCATCCACTTGAGATACAGAGTGTTGTTGCAGCATTTTGTACAGAGGTGTATCTTCTTCGTAAATCAGATGATAAGCGGAAATATGTTCCACGTTAAGGCTGACTGCTTGCTGTAAATCCTGTGCCCAGCGTTGGTCAGTTTCTCCGGGCAAACCATAAATCAGATCGATGCTGATATTTTGAAAACCTGCTTGCCGACAGCGTTGTACTGCCTCTATTGCTTGTGCGGCGTTGTGCCGCCTGTTCAATAATCGTAGTGTTGCATCATCGAAAGTTTGTATTCCCATACTGATGCGGTTGAACGGTAGAGTGCGTAACATCCCGATATATTCTTCTGTAAGGTCGTCGGGATTTGCTTCAAGAGTTATTTCTGTTGCTTCCCTCGTTCCGTAAACCTGTTCAATCGTTTTGAAAACCTCCTTAAAGTCTTCCTCCGATAACTGTGACGGTGTACCTCCACCGAAATAAATGGTTTCAACAGCTTCCCCTTTCAGATACTCCTTGCGTTCTGTCAACTCCCGGCAAAGAGCACGGATATATTGCGATTTCAATTCCGAACGTGTGGTGGAATAGAAATCGCAATAAATGCAACGTGTCTTGCAGAAGGGGATGTGTATGTAGATGCCTGCCATAATTATATTGTTTCTGTAGAAGAGCTTTCGTAGCTTTTATTTTGGCGGCAAAGATAACTATTCCTTCCGAAACTTATATCAGGAGAGAGAAGCCGTCTTTACCGTCCCGTCAGAGAAATAAATGGTTATAGTGTCTCCGGTCTGTTTGAAGGACTTTACAGGTGTCAGTTCCTTTTTTGTAAATGGCTTGCCACTCTTTTTCCATAATTGCAGTGTGATAAAGACTTTATCACCGGAATGAGTTGTGGCGGCATTGATTACAGAACATTTATTACTTATCGGATGTAGTCCTTCAGTCTGTACAAATTCCACTTCCGACCAACCCTGGAGATTGATAAGCGCTGTTTGATAGATACCATTATCCATGCAGTAGGCAGTGTATCCTCCGGCCTTTTGTTCTTTTGTAACAATGTGACTTTCTAATTCCGGTAATGAATAGTGTCCATAACGTAATTCTGTTGTAAGTGGGAAAGAAACTTTGTCTACACGAAGTATGCCGTTAGGAAGTGGAATATCTGCCAGGCGGAATTTGATTTCCGGGTTTGTTTCAAGTTCTGCATCCCGGTAGTAAATTCCGTCTTCAAACTTTTTGAATGTATAGAGGCGCAACACTTCCCATTCTTGTTTGTCATTCAGTACAGCATAGTTCATGGACACTTTACCATCTGGACTGTCTGCCATCCAGGGAAATGCCGTGTTGTAAGACAGTTTATTATAATTCTCGGTAGAACGGAATTTTTGCCAGTCTTTGGCAACCGTTTCATGGCACCATGCACGTATTTCCGAAGTGCCGCTATTGGGATAGTTAGTCACCAAAGTATTAGAGCCTTCCATGAACTTATTGTACACCTTGCCGGGTTGAAACTCTTTTTCCCAAGCTCCGTTATTCTCGACAGCTGTCCAAAACGGATTATCAGCCGGCAATAATAATCCAAGGAACGCTTTTCCCATCCAGTAAACGCTGCCACGACAACTATAAATCTGTACGGCAGGCTCAAAAGCTCCGTAGAATCCCAGCGTGGGTACCCGGTCTTCCATTAATGCGGGATTTTCAAGGAACTGGAGCAAGGTGGAAGAGGCAATGCGGCGCATCCAGCCATAGTTGATAGACGGATCATTGAGCCACCCCATTAGCGGGAAAGGTACAGCGGCAGCTATACGGTACGTAATACTGCGTCCATACATATTCATTTTACCATCCTCAGCAAACATATAAGGATAGTTAGGAACCAAATCACGGAAGTTGCTAACAAACTGACGTCCGGCTTCAGGATTAAATTTCTCACCGTAATAATGTGCCCAAATCATACCATACATCTGGAAAGCCCACATGCTATAATAGTCATAGGCCGGGCTATCATTATACCATCCGTACCCACGATATTGTGCCAGTGATTTTTGTAGCAATTCATCTATATAACCATCTTTGACTTCATAACCCTGGTTTTTGAAGAAAGACATGACGAATATATTGAAGAAGCGCCAGTTAGAACCGATTGTAGGTCCGTTGCCATAACTAAGCATTAATGCAGCAAGATCGTCTTTCTCCTTTTGAGTCAATGGTTCCCAGATAATTTCGGGCATTACGGTAAGTGACAGGGCAAGTGCTCCGAATTCTACAAGCGTCTGGCTTGGTCCACCTTTGAGATGTTGAATATATCCGGACTTCGACGGATCACTCATATTGCACAACTGTTGCCGGTAATAATCTCCTACCTTGATTCCATTTAATACCAAATCCGGATTTTCTTTTAATAGTGGAATTGCTACAAACATAGTGCGACAAAGTCCTTCCAGATTTTCTGTCTTGTTGAACTTTCCATCCGTTGGATAGCTCTTTCCCGGTTGTTTAGGGAAACGCATCGGATCATCCAATGCATGGATGTAGCTGAATGCTCCGTCCAATAGATAGGTTGCTGCATCCATCCAATGTTGGCGAGTCATGCCCGTCAGTGGACTCAACTGATAATCCGGTTTAACTAAATGAAATATGGAATCATTTTTAGCTTGTGATAAGGATGCGTTTGCGCTTAGAGATACTAAAAAAACAAACAGTAATAATCCCTTGGTCATTTTAGAAAAGGCAATTTTCATCATAGCGTGTGTATTACATGGTAAGAATATTCTTATTTATTTCTCTTTGCAAAGAAAACACTTTCCATGCTATGTAAATGACCATTTTAAGGTCAAAAAGGGCGAATTTTAGACCAAATCCATTCTTTTCGTCCCTATTCGCTCCTTACCTGCACCGTATCCGGACCGTACTTGCTCCGTACATTCTCCACTCAGAAGTACCTCTGGACGGAGCAAGTACGGAGTTGATACGGAGCAAGTATATCTCAGGTATGGCTCATTGTGGAATGATTGAAATAAAAAATTACCAATGGATAAGATACTTTTATATATATTTACGTATATTTGCCTGCAGTTATTAATTATATTGAAATCTAATGCTAACTATGAAAGATAGAATCTGGAGTTTCATTTTTTGCTTTGGAATATTTTTCCCTTTGATGTGTCAGGCAGTGATAATGCCCCAACATAATTCTTTGGCATTTAGGTCTTCATCTATATTGAATACCTTGTCCAGTAAAGATGTGCAATCGGTCTATCAAGACCGGGACGGCTATATCTGGATATCTACCCGTAACGGACTTTTTCAGTATGATGGTTATTCTATCACTACTTATAAATCGAATCTTTATTGCCCGGATCTGTTGTCCAGTAACAACATATTTTGTGTAGCGGAGGATTCTTGCCATAGATTATGGATTGGAACTTATAGTGGGCTGAATGTATTGGATAAACGAACTGGAGAAGTTCGTAAGATAGAAAATGCAGAATTGTCAAGTACAGGTATATCACAAATATTGGTAACGAGTGATCAACGTATTCTGTTTGCCACGGAAGCGGGACTTTTTGAGTATCAGGAAAATGATGATACTTTTTTGGTTTATGATGCAAGTAATACCGGAGGGATTTTTCCAAGGAATACTGTAAAGTCTTTATTTGAGGATGATAGAGGAGATATCTGGATTGGTACCTGGAATGGTGGATTGTATCGTTATGAAAAGAAAACCGGTAAATATTGGAAATATCCGAGGATGAATTCTGGAAACTCCGCCCATGTCGTGTTTCAGGATAGTTACAAGAATATATGGGTCGGTACATGGGGATCGGGTTTGCATTTACTGCATAATGCTTATGATCCGGAGAGAACTACTTGGACTACATTTACCCATAATGAAAAGCAGCCTTATACAATTTCAGATAATCTTATCTATGCTATTTCGGAAGATGTGAATACCCATTCTTTATGGGTAGGAACGCGTAGTGGTTTGAGTATTCTTCCCTTACAGAATGGACCGATCTCTTTTTCCGGGTTTGAGAATTGTTATTCCGGTGAATCGGAAAATACAATAACCAGTAGTGAGGTTGCTTCTTTGTTGCGTGATCGACAAGGCATTATGTGGGTTGGCATGATTGGAGGTGGGGTGAATATGGTGAATACCCGTAAAGCGAAATTTAATCTGGACCGCCTAACTGAAACTAAACGGATGTTGAAAAGTAATTCGGTACGTAGTCTCTTGTTGGATGATGAAGGACAGCTTTGGATGGGGATCAGTACTTACGGTTTTGGGGTGAAGGACCGCCAGACTGGAAAATTTATTCACTATAATCAGATGCCCGATTTTATGTCATATGAGGGAATTTCAACGGTAATGTCTATTATGCAATCTCCTACTACCGGTCATATTTGGATTGGTGTGTACAATGGAGGAGCCTACGAGCTTGATAAACAGGCTTCTGTTGGTAAGCGTGTGAAGGCACATAATTCGGGGAATGCTCCGTGGATGTGTAATTCCTGTATTTATGATATTTATGAAGACTCTAAGCAAAACCTTTGGTTTGCTACGAGGGGAGGAGTGTCGATGCGTGCAGCGGATGGTACCCCGGTACGGATTGATTCTTTGAAAGTAGGAGGAGTTGCCATACAGGATATGGTTGCTATGCAACTAACCGAGGGGGGTAATGGTGAAATGTGGATGGCGTCTAATACGCATGGAGTGGTTCGTATTCAGGGTAGTGGACACTCGTTAAATGGATATACGCTTTCGGCTTATTCTGTAGTTAATGGGAAACTGAACAGTAATTATGCAGATTGCATATATAAGGATATTGAAGGGCGTATCTGGGTTGGAACCGGAGGAAGTGGTTTAAGTTTGTATGATGCCATAGAAGATCGATTCTTACCGGTACATAAGTTGTGGAATCTACCGGGAGATGCAGTAACCAGTATTCAGAGTGATAAGAAAGGGGATCTTTGGTTGGGAACAAATGCAGGATTGTTGAAGCTTACTGTGCCAAAGGATTTGCAGAATGTAACATACCGTCTTTATACCACTTCAGATGGTCTGCAGGATAATCTGTTTAATAGAGGGGCATCATGTGAAGCTCCGGATGGTGAATTATTTTTTGGCGGACATCGGGGATACAATAGCTTTTATCCGGATGAACAGGATGAACAGGTCTTTTCTTCTCCGGTCGTGATTACTAATATTAAAGTGTTTAATCAGTCGTGGACTTCCTTGTCTGATGAAGAGCGTGCGGAAATCTCTGATTTATCGCCCGGGTTTACAGATGAGATTGTTTTGGATTACAAACAAAATAACTTTAGCTTTGAGTTTTCTGCCATGGAGTATGCCAATCCGGAAAGAAACCAGTATGCCTATAAACTGGACGGATTCGATGTGGGATGGCAGTACACGGATGCTTCCAAACGTTTTGCTTATTATAATAACCTGATGCCCGGTACTTACACTTTCCATGTAAAGTCTTCAAATTCCAATGGTATCTGGGACGAGAATGTACAAACGGTGAAAGTTACCATTCTTCCTCCACCTTGGAAAACCTGGTGGGCTTATACCTTATATATATTAGTATTTATTGGTATTTCCTGTTATATTTTCCGGATTGTTCGCAACCGTATCCGTCTGCGTAATGCACTTCATTTGCGTGAGATGGAACAAGCGAAGGCTGAGGAAATTAATCATGCTAAATTGCAGTTCTTTACGAATATTACACATGAACTACTGACTCCGTTAACTATTATTTCTGCTTCTGTTGATGAATTGAAGCAAACAGCTCCGGTTTATAAGGAACAGTATACTGTGATGACGCATAATATAAATCGTTTGATACGCTTGCTGCAGCAAATTCTGGAATTCAGGAAAGCGGAGACAGGTAACCTGAAGTTGAAAGTATCTCAGGGAGATCTGGTACAGTTTGTACGCCGGAGCCTTGACAGTTTCCGACCTTTAATGAAGAAAAAAGACATTCATTTTACGATTCAGAATGATTCGGAACGGTATCTGGCTTTCTTCGATTCGGATAAACTGGATAAGATTCTGTATAATTTGTTTTCTAATGCTTCTAAATACAATAAGCCCGGTGGTAAAGTGGCGATTGAATTGAGTCATGATGGAACGAACGGGTTGGCTTGTCTGGTGGTTAAAGATAATGGGCCCGGCATTCCGGAAGAATCACAGAAAAACTTATTCAAGCGTTTTTATGAAGGAGATTACCGGAAATTCAATACGATAGGGACAGGAATAGGCTTGTCACTGGTACGCGACTTGATTGCTCTCCATCATGGTACGATTACTGTAGAAAGTGAAGAAGGTAAAGGGACAGCTTTCAAAGTAGAGTTTCCTATTCAGCGTTCGGCTTATTCTGAAGAAGAAATAGATGAAACGAGTGTTACTGTTTCAACGTTGGATGAAGTTATATCTACTCAGGAAGAGGCTATAATTTTGGAAACTGCATCAGAAGAAAATGTATCAGGCAAGGATAATATGCCGGAGAAAAAGCATACTTTATTATTAGTAGAAGATAATGAGGATCTATTGGCATTGATGGTGAAATTGCTCGGTGCTGAATATGATATCTGTACCGCAACTGATGGCAAAGAAGCTCTTGAAGTGGTAGAATCTGCTGATATTGACTTGATAGTTTCGGATGTAATGATGCCGGTAATGGACGGCATTGAGTTTTGTAAAGCAGTAAAAGCTAATTTTGATACTTCCCATATACCTTTAATTTTACTCACTGCGAAAAGTAAAGAAGAAGATCGTGTAGAAGCCTATGAATCGGGTGCGGACGCATTTATTGCAAAGCCGTTTAACCTGAGCATACTCCATGCACGTATTGGTAACTTGCTCAAATCTCGTGAGCGTGTGATGAAAGACTTCAAGAAGCAGCTGGTGTTCGAAGCAAAAGAATTGAATTATACCAGCATTGACGAAGATTTCCTGCAACGTGCCATTGACTGTGTGAATCGTCATCTGGATGATCCGAACTTTGATCAGACCCGTTTTTTGGAAGAGATGCATACCACCAAATCCACCTTCTTCCGCAAGTTGAAGTCGCTAACCGGGTTGACTTATGTTTCATTCATCCGTAATATACGTATGAAAGCAGCTTGCCGGATCATGGAAGAAAAGAAACACATCCGCATTTCAGAATTGGCGTATGCAGTGGGATATAATGACCCGCGTTACTTCAGTAGTAGTTTCAAAAAAGAAATCGGTATGCAGCCCTCCGAGTATATGGAACGTTTCACTTCGGGTGGAACTATTGAGGGAGAATAAGAAATATCCTGTTAATGTTTTTTGTATCCTACATAATATGTTGAAGAATGTTTCAACTTATGTAGGATTTTGTTTCATGCACCAAAACTAAACATGAATGGAACATTTGTAAGGGCTTTACTCTGTGAATGTCCATAGATTTGCAATGTGATTCTGGAGCTAAGCATGCAGCTCTATTATCACATAGTGTGTTAAGTTATTTTTTAATCTTAAAATTCATACGATGGAAAAACTAAAGATTTCCTCAGGGGCAAGGTTGAATAAGGTACTCTCTACCTTAATGATCTGTATGGCTCTTATGATGAACGTCTCGTATCTGAGCGCTCAAAATCCTAATGTTACGGTAACTGGTACAGTGGAGGACACAATGGGTCCTGTAATTGGCGCCAGTGTGGTTGAAAAAGGCGTACCTTCCAATGGATGTATTACCGATATTGATGGTAATTTCTCTTTGAAAGTAAAACAGAATGCTACGCTGGTAATAAGTTTTGTGGGCTACAAAACAGTAGAAATTCCTTTGAAGGGACAGAGAACAGTGAAAGTGACGTTGCAAGAGGACACTGAGATGCTGGATGAGGTAGTGGTAGTTGGTTACGGTACGATGCGTAAGAAAGACCTTACAGGATCGGTTGTACAGATTAATCCCGGTAAAATAGCCGACTCGAATCCGACATCTGTACAAGATGTATTGCGTGGAACACCGGGTTTACAGATTGGTTATGATGCTTCTGCAAAAGGTAGCGGTGCTTCTATACAGTTGCGTGGTAAGAACTCGTTGGGTACTGATGCCAGTCCGTTGATCGTATTGGATGGTATGGCTTTCTACGGTGAACTCTCAGAAATCAATCCGGATGATATCGGTCAGATTGACGTATTGAAAGATGCCTCTTCTGCTGCTATCTACGGTGCCAAGGCCGCTGCCGGTGTTATCATTATCACTACTAAAAAAGGTAAACAAGGAAAGCCTGTCATCAATGTGAGCGCTAATCTGGCTGTCAACCAGAAAGCGGCTTATCGCGACTATTACAATGCTTCCGGTTACCTGCGTTATCGTCAGGATTGGTATAAGATGGTGAATACTTATGGACAGGGAGAGAACGGGCTTTATGGTTATTACAATGCGATGGTAGACACTAAAAAAACGGACGAGAACGGCAAACCCATATATGCACTTGCCTATCCGCAAGGTTATTATGACAATCCTACAAATATGACAGCTGCAGAACAAAGTGCTTGGGGTTCTGCTACCGCTTTTAGTGGTCTCGGATTTTCTGAAGGCGAATCCGCGCTTAGCTTGTTTGCACGTCGTCTGACGTTGGATGTTTCTCCGCTGGTATATAATAATTTCTTGGCAGGCAATACCTTTGATTGGTATGATTCCACTTTCCGTACCGGTATCAATCAAGATTACAACGCCAGCATTTCAGGTGCTACTGATAAAGTTAACTACTATTTGTCTGTGGGCTACATGGATAATGAAGGTGCCGTACAAGGTAATGATTATCATGCATTCCGTTCGAACATGAAGATTAACGCCACGATTACCGACTGGCTGGAGGTGGGTGCAAATGTGAACTTCCAGGATCGCTCTGACGGTGATATTCAGGTATCATTGGGCAGTAACTATTGGGATAATAATATGTTGCGTAATTCTCCTTACGCTTCCATGTATAGTGAAAATGGTGGGTATGAGCAATACCCTATGTCGGGTACGCCTACGAATGGTGGTTACAATTACTACTTCGACCGTCAATACTACGATTTGGAGAAAGGATATACCGTATTGAATACCATTTTCAATGCCAAGCTCACGTTGCCTTTAGGATTCTCTTATCAATTCAACGCCGCTCCGCGTTTGCAATGGTTTTACGACCGCTATTTCATGTCGGCCGACCTGCCCAACTCTTCGGCAGCTGACCGTGGTGTGAATCGCGGATGGTCCAAGAACTTTGACTGGAACTTGAATAATACCATTACTTGGGATCGCACTTTTGCTGATACTCATCACTTTACAGTGACATTGGTGCAAGAAGCTGAAGAACATCGTTATTGGAGCGATAATATTCAGGCCCGTAACATTACACCGACTGATGCACTTGGTCTCCACTATACCAATGGTGCCAACAAGGAGCAGAGTTCTTTCTCTACCAACGATACGCACTACACTGCCGCTTCTTATCTGGGACGTTTGTTCTATAGCTACGGCGACCGTTATATGTTTACCGGTACGTTCCGTCGAGACGGCTATGCAGGTTTCGGAGCCAAGAATCCTTGGGGTAACTTTGGTTCTGTAGGTTTAGGTTGGACTGTTTCGAACGAGAAATTCATGGAGAGCACTCAGAATTGGTTGGATATGCTTAAGCTACGTGCGTCTTGGGGTACCAACGGTAACCGTGAATTTGGTGATGTGTACAAAACATTAGCTAACCTGAACTTGGGGGGAACCGGCATGGTTTATGTCAACAACGGCACATCAACAGTGGTTAATCCCTTGTATATGGACCGTTTGGCAGCTCCTAACCTGCAATGGGAAAAGACGAAATCCTGGAATGTTGGAGTAGATTTTTCTGTATTGGATGGCCGCTTGAGCGGTACGGTGGATTACTATTTCAAGAAGACTACCGATATGATTATGTCGCAGCGTCTGCCGAGTTTCTCCGGTTTCGGTAGTATTACTGCCAACTTGGGTGAAGTGCAGAATAAGGGCTTTGAAATAGCTTTGAATTCTACTAATATCGAGACTAGAGACTTTACATGGAATACTTCCGCCGGTTTCTCTATCAATAAAAACCGTATTAACCACATCTATTACGACTATGACGAAAACGGTGTAGAGCGTGACGATACTTCTAACGGTTGGTTCATCGGACAACCTATGGGTACCATTTGGTATTACGAAACTGATGGCGTTTGGCAGAACACACCTGAGGATATTGCTGCTGCTGCTTTGGTAGGCCAGAAACCGGGTGATCCGAGAGTGGTGAATCGCTATACGGAAGACGATAAAATTTTAGAAGATGGCACCCGGGTGCCGGTTTACAACGATAACGATAAAACTTACCTTGGAACCACAGCCCCTCCCATTTATTGGAACTTGCGCAATGAGTTCACCTTGTGGAAAGATCTGACATTCTCATTCTCGCTCTATTCCTATATGGGGCATAAGAGTACAAATGGTTACTGGCTGAATCAGGACAATGGCGGTTCACAGGTACTTAATGGCTTCAATATGCCGGAGAAAGAATATTGGACACCCGACAACCCGACCAATGCCTACTGCCGTCTGAATGCTGCAGGTCCTAATACTGGTTTGGCTTCCGGTGTGGATAAGCTTTACAACCGCAATTTTGTTCGCTTGGACGACATCACCGTTGGCTATACGCTGCCTCAGAGATGGACGAAGAAATATATGATTGACAAGATTCGCGTAACTGCAACCGTCAAGAATGTTTGCACCATCTCCGGTTGGGAATATGGTGACCCCGAAACAGGCGGCTTATCTACCCGTTCCTTTAACTTTGGTTTGAATATAACACTCTAATAACTGAAAGACAATATGAAAAAGATGAATAAATTAGCAAAGGGATGCATGGTTTTAGCTTCGGCAGCTATGCTGGCAAGTTGTTCGGACAGCTTCCTGGAACAAGACCCCTTGTCATTCTATAATCCGGGAAATACGTATACTACAGAATCGGGTTTGCGTTCTGCAATGGCGATGTGCGACCTGGGACTCAAGGAAATGTTAATGGATGGAAACGGAAACGTACTTCCGATGGCTTCGCTCTATTTCATGACTGATATAGGCTTATATGCAAAGACTGATGTAGGCTTTTTTATGGATGACTTCGCCAACAAGATTACGCCGACCGATGGTATGAAAGGGGGAGGAGATGAGAACTCTATGAGCCGTTTTTGGGACCGTGGTTGGGTTAGCATCAAGTTTGCCAATACTGTGCTTTCGTACGTAGATCAGGTACAGGGACTGGATGAAAAGTTGCGTAACGAGTATAAAGGACGTGCTTACTTCCACCGTGCTTATGGATACTATCATCAGGCACTGCTGTTCGGTGACATTCCTTTGGTGACAAAAATTATCGAGGTACCCAAGCAGAACTATAAGTCTACAAGCAAGGAAGCCATCTTCCAGATGTTGGTGCATGATTTGGAGTTTGCAGTTAATAACGTACCGGCCCAAAAGGACATGGCCTATATGGGAACAGTGAATCAGGAAGCTTGTATGCAGCTGCTTATTAAATGTTATCTTGTAACGGGTGAGTATAAGAAAGCCGAAGATATGGCTACTGATTTGATCAATAACCATGGTTTGAAGTTGATGGAAGCTCCATTCGGAACATATGTTGTAGGTAATGACAAAACTTTGCCCGTGCAACGTAATGTGGTTTGGGATCTTCATCGTGGCGAAAATGTGTCTATTCCTGAAAACAAGGAAACCATCATGCCTATTTTGAATTTCCATAGTCAGAGTTGGATAAGTTATCCGCTGATGCGTGCCATGTGTGTGCACTGGTCCAATAGTATTATTACAGATCCTCATAATCTGAGTTCACCTACACTGAATTATGCACGTACTGACGGTAAGTATAATGAAGAGTTAGATTGGGTACGAGCTTTAGGACGTGGTATTGGTTGTTTCCGTACTTCCCACCATTACAATAAGACTATCTGGCGTTATGATGGCGAAGAAGATACGCAAGATTTGCGCCACAACCGCGCTGTAGGTAACTGGGTCGAAATGGAAGATCTCAAGTATAATAATCCGGCATCGGATTTCTATGGTCAAAACCTGATGCTCTATGCGCCGGAAGATTGGGGGGTAAATGATGAAGGCAAACCCATCGTGGCAAAGGGCAAATTGCTTTGTTCCGATACTATTCGCAGTTGGTATCCTACTCCTTTGTATAAGGTTTATATTAAAGATGCCGCGGCAGAAGAAAATATGAATGCCAATCAGTTCAATGGGGCTACAAAAGGCACCTCCTGTTCCAATGGTGATCTCTATTTGTTCCGTCTTGCCGAGACTTATCTGCTTCGTGCGGAAGCTAAATTCTATCAAGGCAATACAACGGGTGCGGCTGATGATGTAAATGCTGTTCGCCGTCGTGCTAATGCTAAGAAAATGTTTACTACGGTTACCATCGGAGACATCACCGACGAACGTGCTCGTGAACTTTATCTGGAAGAATGGCGTCAGCCTGAGTTGACTCGTATCTCCTGGTGTTTGGCTCGTAGCGGTCAGCCCGATGAGTGGGGTGAGACTTACGACTTAGCTACTTGGGATAAACAAAGCGGTACCGATTTGAATGGTGGTAGCTATTGGTTTAAGCGTTGCACGCGTTACAGCATCTTTAATCATGGTCCGGTATACTCTCTTGGTAAAGCGTTTAACTATCAGGTTGATAAGCGTAATATGTTCTGGCCTGTACCTAATTCGGCTATTACAGCTAATATCGGTGCTACACTTCGTCAGAACTATGGTTATGATGGTTACGATGCTTCAGTGCCGATGTTTACTAATTGGGAGGAAGCTGTAGCTGATGAAGAGAAAACAAATTAATTAGATAAACTTATTCGACCAATTCCTTATCACTTGATAGGGAATTGGTCGAAATATACATTCTATATTATGAAAATTATTATATATATTCTTACTATAATGTTTTTGTTTTCTTGTACTCAAAAGGAACTTTCTATTGATAATAGCGAAAATGTAGAAACATTTTATATTGCTGAAGAGGATGGAGTCATTTATCCGTCAACAAAGATAAATGCTATGACCCGTGTCAGCTTTAATGATAATGATGTGAACTGGGTTAATGAATCAAAAGTCACACTGCCTAATGGAGAAAAGGTTGATCTCCCATGGGTAGATGGAGGAAGTTTACCATTCTTCATGCAACAGAAGTTAAGCCCGGATAATGGTTGGGAACTTGTGGCGCATACCATGGCGCCGGATACTCAAAGCGATAGGTCTTATCTCATATTTCACAATTATGTTACGGGAACATTGCGAGTTTTCTGTTATATGAGCACATTTGCAACGAACAATAATGGATATTGGAGAATTTCTTTTTCCGAGCCAACAAGTCTTTTAAATTTTGTGAATGAATATGCATTGCCAAAAGATAAAAAAGGTAGGAATGAAGTTATTGTCTCAAATAGCACAACACAGCATGGTGGAGGTTTTGCTTTAGGGTGGAATGGTTTCCAAATAGAATTAGCTTATGATTCTGAGGCTTCTGGTATAATGAAAATAGAACCAATGAATGTTACAACTGAGAGCATTGTAATGGATGGCAATTTTAAATCAGAAACAGAAGGAACTATTATTGGGAAATCATCATCTTCTACTACTACTTCTAAAGCTATTCAAGGCATTGGTAAACTTGCAGGAAATTCAGCTGAAAAATGGTTGCAATCAATATTACCTAATGTTCAGCAAAATAGTAGGGCGATAGGAACTGCTACATTATTCTCTTTAGCAAAGTCGGGTATTATATCTATCTTTTCTGGATTTTCTGGTTTGTTTAAAAAAGACACACAAGAAATACTGGATGTAAATTTGACTACACATGGAGATATTAGTATGAAAGGTGCAATTGCTACTCCAACTGCAGCCCCAATGGCTCCTGTTAATATACATCTTGAAATGATTGATGGAAAGCTTGGAGGATGGAATCTATTAGAATCTCCTACAATGACTTGGTGGACTACTGTTTTTAATGAAATTGAGCAAAACAATGCTATAACAAATAGAGAGTATATCTATGAGGTACCTCAACCACAGCATATATCATATAGTATTGTTAGTAATCCGAAAGCTCGTATATCTACGTCTGATTTACGCTATGTCTTTGTGCGTTCTTCTGAATTGCCGTCTTATAGAAAAGTAGGTAATGTTGAATATGGAAAAAATGTATTGCCAACAATTTATCCCAAATATCAATATAAAGGAGTTACTATCATTCAACAGCCTCGTATGCGTGTTCATATACGTCTTACTGATTTCCCAAATTCGGATGGGCTTCCTTTTGATATAGATTTGATGGATACGAATGTACAAAACAAAATAGTAGAATTCATAGAAAGAGATTCTAATATGGATCTTTATATTCAATTTGTATGTAATGCGAATATTGTGATAAATGGAGTGGAAAATGAATATGTATCAACAAGAACGGTAGAGTGTACAAATCATTTCTGGGGTGATGCATATTAATATGCTAAAGTTTACGACTCCTAGTTTTGGGGGATACTTTAGGTATTTAATAGTGATAAATGCCCATGCAAAATAACTTTATATTTTCAGGCACGGATTAAGTTCTCTACACAGTTAAATAAATCTGCGTGATTCGTGCCTGAAAATGATATATAGACTAATTATAGTGACATGTAGGATTTATGAGTAACTATTTGAAAGCAATAGGGCCTTTTTTATTTCTATGTATCTTGTTTCAGACACCTTTGTGGGGACAGGTCAATTCAATAGGTAACCAAGATATTGTTTCCGGTGAAGTTTGGAAAGATACGGATGGAAATGTAATTAATGCCCATGGTGGTGGTATTATTTTCTATAAGGGAAAATATTACTGGTATGGAGAACATCGACCTTCCTCTGGTTTTACAACTCAAGTAGGGGTAACATGTTACTCGTCTGCGGATTTACGTAACTGGAAGTATGAAGGCGTGGCTTTAGCTGTATCTGATGAGGTTGGAAGTGATATAGAAAAAGGTTGTATCATTGAGCGACCCAAAGTAATCTATAATCAAAAGACCGGGAAGTTCGTCATGTGGTTTCATCTGGAACTGAAAGGAAAGGGATATGGACCTGCACGTGCAGGAGTTGCCATAAGTAATACCCCGGTAGGGCCTTACACGTTTATCCGTTCCGGACGTATAAATCCGGGCGTTTATCCGATGAACATGACGCTGGAGGAACGGAAGCTTACATGGAACCCGAATGAGTATGAATGGTGGACTCCGGAGTGGCGTGAAGCAATAAACAAAGGAATGTTTGTGAAACGTGATTTGGAAAGTGGACAGATGTCTCGTGATATGACTTTGTTTGTTGATGAGGACGGTAAAGCTTATCATATTTATTCTTCTGAGGAGAATTTAACGCTTCAAATTGCAGAATTGTCCGATGACTATCTTAGCCATACAGGAAAATATATCCGTATATTTCCCGGTGGACACAACGAAGCACCGGCTATATTCAAGAAAGATGAGACTTATTGGATGGTAGCGTCAGGATGTACTGGCTGGAAACCTAACGAAGCCAGACTTATGACTGCTTCTTCCATTTTAGGAGAGTGGTCTCAGTTACCCAATCCTTGTGTAGGGAAAAATGCGAAAATTACTTTTGGTGGACAAAGTACCTATATATTGCCATTAAAAGAGGGTGGATATATGTTTATGGCGGACATGTGGCACCCAAGCAGTCTGAAGGATTCACGTTATATCTGGTTGCCTATCCGATTTGATGAAAAAGGAATTCCGTTTATTGAATGGTTGGATAAGTGGTAAATTTCTTATATTCGTATCTTCTATAAGAATTGGTAGTATAAATCTGTAAAATGTGAACTTGAATGAAAATAGTAATAAGAAGTCTGTTCCTGCTATTTTTGCTTATTCCGGTAGGTCTGTCCGGTCAATCGGAGTGGCAATTAGTGTGGAGTGATGAGTTCAACGCAGACGGTCTTCCGGATACGGCTGTGTGGAGTTATGATAATGGTTTTGCACGTAATGAAGAAGTCCAGTGGTATCAGGAAGGCAACGCTTACTGCAAGGATGGAAAGCTGATTATCGAAGTGCGAAAAGAGAAAGGACGTAGAAATCCATGGTATGAACCCGGAAGTAACGACTGGCGGAAGAAGCGGGAGTTTATCGAGTACACTTCCTCGTGCATCACTACGTCCGGTAAGAAAGAATTTCTTTATGGCAGATTTGAAGTTCGCGCCAAGATTCCTGTAAGTGGAGGGGCATGGCCTGCTATCTGGACATTGGGTAGCGGTATGGAGTGGCCTTCGTGTGGTGAAATTGACATCATGGAATACTATCGTATTAAAGGTGAACCGCATATTTTGGCAAATGCTGCCTGGGGAACTGACCGGCAATGGAGTGCAAAATGGAAAAGTAAAGCAATCCCTTTTACTCATTTTACGGATAAAGATCCCCAATGGGCAGATAAATTTCATGTCTGGCGTATGGATTGGGATGAAACTGCAGTTAAACTCTATCTGGATGATGAATTACTGAATGAAATTCCTTTGAGCGAAACTATAAACGGAACGATTGGGATGGGAACAAATCCTTTCCGCAAGCCTCAATATCTTTTGTTGAACTTGGCTCTTGGTGGCATAAACGGTGGAGAGATTGATGATAAAGGAATCCCCATGCGCTATGAAATAGACTATGTACGGGTATATCAGAAGCAATAGAAAAGATGGAAAAGACCTGATTTTCCTGAAAACTATACATTTTATAACGGAAATGACCGATAAATATCCTCTTTTGCAATATTTGTAGTAGTTCGTTTTCTTATGAAACGGATATATTTGCAACAATGAAAAACAACTTATATAGAATATCATGAAAACAAGAAAATATCTTTGGCTACTATTGACCGTAGCATTGCTGATACCTCTTAATGTATCGGCTAAAAAGAAACCTGAAAAAGTAAAGACTGATCGTGAATTATGGACAGGCATTCTCTATCAGATGGCTGCACCTGTACTGAGCAATATGAGCGAAGGTAAATTGCAGGAAAATATGCTGGTAGAGTTAAGTCCTACATGGGATGGCCGTGATAAACGAGTGACTTATATGGAATGCTTCGGCAGGTTGATGGCCGGACTGGCTCCGTGGTTGTCATTGCCTGATGATGACACGGCAGAAGGTCAGCAGCGCAAACAATTGCGTGAGTGGGCATTGAAGAGTTATGCCCAATCAGTGGACCCGGAAAGTAAAGATTACCTGCTATGGCGCAAGGAAGGACAACCTCTCGTAGATGCTGCTTATATAGCTGAAAGCTTTTTGCGTGGATATGATGCCTTATGGGTTCCATTGGATGATTTGACAAAGCAGCGATATATTGCTGAATTCCAACAATTACGCCGGGTAGATCCCCCATATACGAATTGGTTGTTATTCTCTTCAACTGTTGAATGCTTCCTGAAAAAGGCAGGTGCCCAAACCGATTACTATCGTATAACTTCTGCTTTACGTAAAGTAGACGAGTGGTATGTGGGCGATGGTTGGTACAGTGACGGAGAAGATTTTGCATTTGACTATTATAACAGTTTTGTGCTTCACCCCATGTATGTGGAATGCCTTGACGTGATGACGGATGGAGGAAAAAGAAACATCTGGAATGTGAAAGGCGGAAACTTCCCGAAAGCTTTGAAGCGTATGCAGCGTTTCGGTATGATATTGGAACGCTTTGTTTCTCCCGAAGGTGCTTTCCCCGTATTTGGTCGTTCAATTACTTATCGTACCGGTGTACTACAGCCGCTTGCCTTGTTGTCATTACGTGGCTGGCTACCGAAAGAATTGCCTGCCGGACAGGTGCGTGCGGCAATGACGGCTGTTATTCAACGCATGTTCGGTGATAACCGCAATTTCAATGCGGAAGGTTATCTGACATTAGGCTTTAATGGTTCTCAACCCAATATTTCAGACTGGTATACCAATAATGGTAGTCTTTATCTGGCTTCGCTTGCTTTCTTGCCATTAGGTTTGGCTGCTGATGATCCCTTTTGGACAGATGCACCACAGCCCTGGACATCAAAGAAAGCATGGGGAGGAGAAGATTTCCCGAAAGATCACGCATATTACGAATAATAATTATGAATAAACGCATTCTTTTTTTCTTTCTGATTCTCCTGATATTTTCCACTCTCCGGGCACAACAGTCCCAGCTTGTGGAAGTGGGGAACGGATATAGCCAAACGTCGGTCAATACGACTGTATTCAGAAATAACTCGCTTGTGACACAAGGAGATGAACAGTATATAAGTTATTATGATGGGGACGGTTATCTGGTTCTCGGCAAACGGAAGTTGAACTCTGATCAATGGACGTTACAGCGGACACAATACAAGGGAAATGTAAAGGATGCCCATAATATAATCAGCATGATGCTGGACGGAGATGGTTATTTACATCTGTCATTTGATCATCACGGACATAAACTGAATTATTGTCGCAGCACTGCTCCATATACTCTGGAGCTGGGTGGTAAAGAGCCTATGACCGGAGTGGATGAGGGAAATGTGACTTATCCGGAGTTTTATCTGTTGAATGGAGGCGATCTGTTGTTTGTTTATCGTTCCGGTTCTTCCGGCAGGGGAAATCTGGTGATGAACCGCTATTCTGTGAAAGAGAAAAAGTGGTATCGCGTACAAGATGTCCTGATAGATGGTGAAGACCAGCGGAATGCCTACTGGCAACTCTATGTAGATGAGCAGGGAACCATACATCTGTCGTGGGTATGGCGTGAAACATGGCATGTGGAGACTAATCATGATCTTTGTTATGCCCGTTCCTATGATAACGGTGTAACGTGGTATAAGGCGAATGGCAAGAAATATGATTTGCCTATTCGTTACAATAATGCAGAGTATGCCTGCCGCATTCCACAAAACTCAGAACTCATCAACCAGACTAGTATGAGTGCGGATGCAAGTGGTAATCCTTACATTGCCACGTATTGGCGCGATCCTGATAGTGATGTTCCGCAATACCGTATTGTGTGGTACGATGGACAAATGTGGCAGAACCGCCAGGTTTCCGATCGTCATACTCCTTTTTCTCTGAAAGGTGGTGGCACCAAGATGATTCCAATTGCCCGTCCGCGTATTGTAGTGGAAGGTGGTGAGATATTCTACATCTTCCGTGATGAAGAACGGGGAAGTAGAGTGTCGATGGCACATGCTCAGGCTGTGGGAACTGGCAAATGGACCTTTACGGACCTGACAGACTTTGCGGTAGACGCCTGGGAACCCTCACATGACACGGAACTATGGAAGCAGAAACGCCGGCTCCATCTTTTTGTGCAGCATACTAAACAAGGTGATGGTGAACGTATGGTTGAATTTGCTCCTCAACCGGTATATGTGCTGGAAGTGAATAATTGATTTTGTGTACGTATAATTTACTATAGTGACAAACTCCCTTTAATCCTTACTCAGAATACCTTCTGGGAGGGGGGATAATGAGTATACGACTGAATAGGGTTAAGTATAGGACTGAATGGCATTCAGTATACGACTGAATAGGGTTCGCTCCGGGACACAATTTCAAGGAGGTACTCAGTAGATATGAATTTGTCTTCCTTTATGAATAATAACGAATGGTATAGTAATTAAGTAAAAAAAGAAAAATATATGAAAACGTTTTTGGGAAATGTGATACTTTTAGCTTTCTGTTTGAGTGGACTGTCTGCTTGTGCCGCTCCGAAAGATGAAGCTAAAGAAGTTGTGGATATCATTTATAAAGTGAATAACTATTGGCAGGAACAGAATCCGAAGCATGGACGTTCATTCTGGGACAATGCCGCCTATCATACAGGTAATATGGAGGCATTCTTCCTTACCGGTGATTCGAAGTTCATGGACTATTCCAAAGCATGGGCCGAACATAATGAATGGAAAGGAGCCAAATCGGACAATAAGGCTGAGTGGAAGTATAGTTACGGTGAAAGTGATGATTACGTACTTTTTGGTGACTATCAGATTTGCTTTCAGACCTATGCCGACTTATATAACCTGAAGCCGGATTCGCAGAAAATAGCCCGTGCACGCGAAGTGATGGAATATCAGATGAGTACGGATAAGAACGATTATTGGTGGTGGGCCGATGGACTCTATATGGTGATGCCCGTTATGACTAAACTATATAAGATAACCGGTAATCCGCTTTATCTGGAAAAGCTGCATGAATATTGGGTATTTGCCGATAGCTTGATGTATGATCCCGAAGATGCTTTATATTACCGTGACGGGAAATATATCTATCCCAAGCATAAGAGTGCGAACGGCAAGAAAGACTTTTGGGCACGTGGAGACGGCTGGGTGCTTGCAGCACTGGCTAAAGTGTTGAAGGATTTACCTGAAACAGATAAATACCGCCAGGAATATATAGATCGTTTCCAGACAATGGCAAAAGCTGTGGCTGCCTGCCAGCAACCGGAAGGATACTGGACACGCAGCCTGCTTGATCCGGAACATGCACCCGGACCGGAAACCAGCGGCACTACTTTCTTTACCTATGGCCTGCTATGGGGTATGAATAACGGCTTTTTGGATAAGGCTACTTATCAGCCTGTAGTAGAAAAAGCCTGGAAGTATCTGACGACTGTTGCTTTGCAGCCGGATGGACGTATCGGTTATGTGCAACCTATCGGAGAAAAGGCAATTCCGGGTCAGGTCGTAGATGCCAATTCGACAGCCAATTTTGGAGTGGGAGCATTCTTATTGGCTGCTTGTGAAATGGTACGTTTCATGGATTGAACATTCGTTTTTAATTGAAATACGAAATGGAGTTTGTTTTGCCGGCAAACTCCATTTTTGTTATAGATAAGTGGGTAAATCTTTGTTTTTTAATGAAATGACACAAAAATATTCCCTTTTTGCATGATTCGTGGTAGTATATTCCCTTTTTTATGTGTATTTTTGACACCCAATAACTAACGTGAATTTTATGAGGAATACTATGAAACAATTTGCAATTGCAATTAGCTTGATGTTGGCAATAACATTGCCTTCATTCTCTCAGCAACAACATCCTATCGTTGAAAAAGATTATGTGGCTTATTTGTTTACCTACTTTACAGGTAACCACATCAGTGAAGAAGCTGTATGTTATGCCGTAAGTATGGACGGATATACATATTGGGCACTGAATGACGGCAAGCCCATTCTTGATTCAAAAGTAATCAGTTCGACCGGTGGTGTGCGCGACCCGCACATCCTGAGAAGCCAGGACGGTCATACCTTTTATATGGTGGTGACAGATATGGTATCTGACAATGGTTGGGATTCGAACCGTGCAATGGTGCTGCTGAAGTCCAATGACCTTGTAAACTGGACGCATTCCATCATTAACATGCAGAAGCGTTATAAAGGACAGGAAAAGCTGAAACGTGTTTGGGCACCGCAGACGGTTTTTGATCCTGAAGCCGGAAAATATATGGTGTACTGGTCTATGCAGTATGCCGGTGGAGCTGATATCATCTACTATGCATATGCCAATGATGACTTTACAGATCTGATTGGCGAACCGAAGCCACTCTTCATTCCGGAGAATAAGAAATCATGTATCGACGGGGATATTGTCTATAAAGACGGTGTTTTCCACCTGTTCTATAAGACAGAGGGACATGGAAACGGTATTAAAGTGGCAACCACCCGTTCACTGACTTCCGGCCAATGGGAAGAAGCACCGGACTACAAACAGCAAACAAAAGAGGCTGTAGAAGGCGCCGGCACATTTAAACTGATAAACCAGGATAAGTATATATTAATGTATGATGTATACATGAAAGGCAAATATCAGTTTACGGAAACTACCGATCTGAAGAACTTCAAAGTGATAGACAGTGAAGTGAAGATGAATTTCCATCCCCGCCACGGAACGATTATTCCTATCACGCGTGATGAATTGATCCGCATCACAGATAAATGGGGCAAGCCTGCCGAATTGGGTGCAATACCGAACAATCCTGTATTGCCCGGATTCCATGCCGACCCTGAAATCTTATACTCAAACAAGACAAAGAAATATTATATCTATTCCACAACAGACGGACAACCCGGCTGGGGCGGATGGTACTTCACAGTTTTCTCTTCAACCGACCTGAAGAACTGGAACTATGAAGGCGTTATGCTGGATTTGAAATCCGAACAGGTACCTTGGGCGAATGGAAATGCCTGGGCACCGTGTATTGAAGAAAAACTTATCAAGGGAGAATACAAGTACTTCTTTTATTATAGCGGCAATCCTGCCAAAGGCGGAGGAAAGCAAATCGGCGTAGCAATGGCCGACTCACCTACCGGACCGTTTACCGATCTGGGACAGCCCATCATTACAGACTCCCCTGTAGGGCACGGACAGCAGATAGACGTGGATGTCTTTACCGATCCCGTATCCGGTAAACCCTATCTGTATTGGGGTAATGGTTACATGGCCGGTGCCGAACTGAATAAAGATATGATTTCCATCAAGAAGAAAACACTTACGGTAATGACTCCCGAAGGAGGAACCTTGCAGGATTATGCATTCCGCGAAGCTCCTTATGTATTTTACCGTAACGGACTTTATTATTTTATGTGGTCGGTAGATGACACCGGTTCACCCAACTATCATGTGGCTTACGGTACATCTAAATCGCCGCTGGGACCTATCGAGGTAGCTAAAGATCCGATTGTGCTGATTCAGAATCCGGAGAAACAAATCTACGGTCCTGCACACAATGCAGTGCTCCAAATTCCGGGTACGGATGAGTGGTATATCGTTTACCATCGTATTAATAAGAACTTCCTGAAAGATGGTCCGGGCGTGCACCGCGAGGTGTGCATTGATCGCATGGAATTCAATGCGGACGGAACCATTAAGCCGGTAGTGCCAACCCTTTAATTATATGACTATTAAAATACCAGAGAAACATTATTTGATCATGAGAAACAGACTGAAGGGATTAGCTTTTTTATGTATGGCGGTAGCCTTGCCGCTGACAGCACAGAATGTAACCGTCAGCGGACCTGACGGTAAATTACAACTAACAGTTTCGTGCCCGGAAGGGAAGGAAGCAGCGTATTCTCTCACCTATAACGGAAAACAGATGTTGGAATCATCTCCGTTGGGTCTGGAGACCAATGTGGGAGACTTTGCGAAAGCAATGAAACTAACCGGGCATAAAGAAAGGAAAATTGATACTGTTTACACGCAATCTCGTATCAAAGCTTCCAAGATACACTATCAGGCCAATGAATTGGTATGTGCTTTTGCCAATGCAAAAGGGCAGAAGATGGACGTAATCTTCCGTGTGAGCAATAATGACGTTGCTTTCCGCTATACGTTGCCCCGCCAGGGCGAACGGGGAAGCCTTGTTGTGAACAGCGAAGCAACCGGCTTCCGTTTTCCTGAACAGACTACTACCTTCATGTGTCCGCAAAGTGACGCCATGATAGGCTGGAAGCGGACAAAACCGAGTTATGAAGAAGAATATAAGGCAGATGCTCCGATGGATGTCTGTTCACAATATGGACACGGATATACTTTCCCCTGCCTGTTCCGCGTAGGAGATAATGGCTGGGTGCTTGTCAGTGAGACGGGAGTAGACAGCCGTTATTGCGGTTCGCGCCTGAGCGATGTAACAGAAGGAAATCTGTATACGGTAGCTTTCCCGATGGCTGAAGAGAATAATGGTAACGGAACAGTTGCCCCCGCCTTCGCTTTACCGGGTTCTACCCCTTGGCGTACGATTACGGTAGGTGAAACATTGAAACCTATTGTAGAAACCACTGTTATCTGGGATGTTGTGGAACCGTTGTATGAGACGGAACATGATTATCAGATGGGACGTGGAACCTGGAGCTGGATACTCTGGCAGGATGGCAGTATCAATTATGATGACCAAGTGCGTTATGTTGATCTGGCTGCTGCAATGGGCTATGAATATGTATTGATTGATAATTGGTGGGATACGAAGATCGGCCGTAAGCGTATGGAATCCCTCATTGACTATGCACAAGGTAAAGGAGTGGATGTATTCTTGTGGTACAGTTCAAGCGGTTACTGGAATGATATCGAGCAAGGTCCCGTCAATAAGATGGATGATCCGATTATCCGCAAGCGTGAAATGAAATGGCTTCAGGAGCAGGGTGTGAAAGGTATCAAAGTCGATTTCTTCGGTGGAGATAAACAGGAAACCATGCGTTTGTACGAAGGTATTCTGAGTGATGCTGACGATCATGGTCTGATGGTAATCTTCCACGGTTGTACAGTACCTCGCGGATGGGAGCGGATGTATCCCAACTATGTAGGTAGCGAAGCGGTACTGGCTTCCGAGAATCTGATTTTCAACCAGCACTACTGTGACGAAGAGGCTTTCAATGCCTGTCTGCATCCTTTTATCCGTAATTCGGTAGGCTGTATGGAATTTGGTGGTACTTTCCTGAACAAGCGTTTGAACCGGGGGAACAATGGTGGAACTACCCGTCGCACGACGGATGTATTCCAGTTGTCAACGGCTGTGTTGTTCCAGAATCCTATTCAGAATTATGCTTTGGCACCCAACAACCTGACAGATGCCCCGCAGGTTTGTTTGGACTTTATGAAACAAGTGCCTACTACGTGGGATGAAACACGTTTTATTGATGGTTATCCCGGAAAATATGCAGTCATTGCACGTCGTCATGGCAAGCAATGGTATGTGGCTGCCATTAACGGTACAAAAGAAGTACTGAAGTTGAAACTCGAATTACCTATGCTGGCAGGAGAGACTCTCTCATGCTATAATGATGATAAAGAATTGCAACCCCAGTTGCAAACTCTGAAGCTGAAAGCTGATGGCAAACTTCAACTGACCCTCCAACCGCAAGGTGGCGCCGTATTGGTTCAGGACTGGAAAACGAATGAGAAGGAAATGGGAGCTTATCTGTTTACCTATTTCAAAGACGATACACATAGTTTGTATTTCGCAGTCAGCGATGACGGATATACATTTACGGATGTGAATAACGGTCAGCCCATTATCGCGGGTGATACGATTGCCGAACAGAAAGGTATCCGTGACCCGCATATCTATCGTGCACCGGACGGCACTTTCTACATTGCCATGACCGACCTGCACATCTTTGCCCAACAAAAAGGTCTGCGCAATACCGAGTGGGAGCGTGACGGAGCTAAATACGGCTGGGGCAACAACCGTGGTTTTGTCCTGATGAAATCAAAAGACCTTGTAAACTGGACACACCATGTGGTTCGTATTGACAAGACTTTCCCCGGATATGATGAGATCGGTTGTGCCTGGGCACCTGAACTGGTCTACGATGAGCATGCAGGCAGAATAATGATCTACTTCACCATGCGTATGGGCAATGCACGGAATATGCTGTACTATGCTTATGTAAACGAAGACTTCGACGGTCTGGAAACAGAACCCCGCTTATTGTTCCAATATCCTGATGCTACCAAATCAGCTATCGATGCCGATATCACGAAAGTAGGTGATAAGTATCACATGTTCTACGTAGCTCACGACGGAACACCGGGTATCAAACAAGCTATATCGAAATATATCAACCGTGGATATACTTATCTGCCGGAATGGGTAGACCCGGAACCGAAAGCCTGCGAAGCTCCTAACATGTGGAAGCGCATTGGCGAAGACAAATGGGTGGTAATGTATGACATCTATGGTATCAATCCTCATAATTTCGGTTTCAGTGAAACCACTGACTTTGTGAACTTCAAAGATCTGGGACACTTCAACGAGGGCGTGATGAAGGCGACTAACTTTTCTTCACCGAAACATGGAGCAGTAATCCACATCACTAAGAAAGAGGCTGAGAAGCTGAGAAAGTACTGGAAAAACAAATAACCCGATAAATAATACCATGAACAGATTGATTAGATTTTTAAGTGTATGTTTACTTCTGTCTTTTGTCTTCCCTGTGCAGGCAAAGGTGGAGGGCGTGACGAATGAACCGAATCAGGTGTACCTCTTTTCCTATTCGAACCGTGACGGACGCAGCGGCCTGAAGTTTGCCTGGAGTCCCGACGGAGAGAAGTGGTTTAGCGTGGCCGATGGATTTGCCTATGTGAATTCCGACTTCGGTCCGTGGGGACGGGCAAAGACTATGTTCAAGCCCCATTTGATGCAAACCCGTGCCGATGGCAAATGGCATTGTATCTGGGAAGCTACGAATACCGGTAAGGCACTTGCCTATGTATCCTCTCCCGACTTGCATAAGTGGGAAGCACAGAGTTATTTCTCTCCCGAAGAACGTAGCAAGTATGAACCCAAAGATGTGTACCCCACTACTCAGAAGAAGGTGTTGGTGAATGGTTCCGAAGAAGAAGGCTGGGTGCAGGAAGTTCCCTATACTACCGTGCAGCAGATCATCCGCTATGCCGAACATAAGAAATACCGCCAGTCACTGAATGCCGAACGTACCGAGCAAGACCCTGTACGTTTTGCCAACCTCAAGCCTGTAGAGGCTACTATTCAGGTAAATGCAGGTCAGGCGAAAGAAATCAGCAAGCATCTGATTGGTATTTTCTTTGAGGATATCAACTATGGAGCTGACGGCGGCTTGTATGCCGAACTGATTCAGAACCGCGACTTTGAATATACCCCGACCGACCGTGGTAACGATCAGAACTGGAATAGTACTCATTCCTGGAGTGTTCAGGGCAGTGATGCTACATTGAGCATTGCAACGGAGAATCCTATTCATCCTAATAACTCCCATTATGCTGTTTTCGATGTGAATGCAGCTGAACAAACTGCATTGGTGAATGCAGGTTTCGATGGCATAGCCTTGAAGAAAGGCGAGAAATATGACTTCTCACTCTTTGGTAAAGTACTTGAGGGTAAAGGAGGTAAGGTACTTGTGAACTTGGTTGATAAAGATGGAACTATTATAGGACAAACTGCCGTAAATGTAACATCTAAAGATTGGAAACAACAGAAAGCAGTCCTGACAGCCACAAGCGATGCGGCGGCTGCATCTCTGTCCATTGTTCCCCAAGCTGTCAGCAAGTATGCGCTGGATATGATTTCCCTCTTCCCGCAAAAGACCTTCAAAGGTCGTAAGAATGGACTTCGTGCTGATCTGGCACAAACGCTTGCTGACCTGCATCCCCGTTTCGTACGTTTCCCCGGTGGTTGTGTGGCTCATGGCGATGGAATAGATAATATTTATGATTGGAAAGGCTCTATCGGTCCGTTGGAAGCCCGCAAGACGCTCCGTAACCTTTGGGGATACCATCAGACACGCGGTCTGGGATACCACGAATACTTCTTGTTCTGTGAAGATATGGGTGCGGAACCCGTACCTGTGCTTGCAGCCGGTGTACCTTGTCAGAACTCTGGTACCTGCGCTCACCATTCCAAGGATGAACTGACTTGCATGGGACAGCAGGGTGGTATTCCGATGGAAGAAATGGATCAATACATCCAAGATGTTCTCGACCTGATAGAATATGCCAACGGAGATGCCCGCAAAACCGTGTGGGGCAAGAAGCGCGCGGAAGCCGGACATCCGAAACCGTTCAATCTGAAGTTCATCGGTATCGGTAATGAGGACATGATTACACCTGTTTTTGTGGAACGCTTTAAGATGATATTCGATGCCGTAAAAGCAAAACATCCTGAGGTTACCGTGATTGGTACTACCGGCCCCTTCTACGAAGGTACGGATTATGAAGTAGGTTGGGACCTTGCTACCGAACTGGGTGTACCGATGGTAGACGAGCACTACTATGTAGAACCGGGTTGGATGATCCACAACCAGGAATATTACGATCATTACGACCGTAGCAAAGCGAAAGTTTACTTGGGCGAATACGCCGCCCACTTGCCGGGACGCCCCAACAATGTAGAAACTGCGCTTGCCGAAGCTCTCTATCTGACGGCCGTAGAACGTAACGGTGATGTGGTAGAAATGACTTCCTATGCTCCATTGTTGGCTAAAGATGGTCATACACAATGGAATCCGGACTTGATCTATTTCAATAATACAGAAGTGAGACCCACGGTAGGCTACTATACTCAACAGATGTATGGTCAGAACGCTGGTACCGAATACCTGTCTTCTACGGTAAAACTGAATAATGGTTGGGATGCCGTGAAGAAGCGTGTCGGAGTATCAGTCGTGAAAGACGCTAATACCGGAGATTATATCGTGAAGTTAGTGAATATGCTTCCGGTGGAAGTTTCTTCCCGGGTGAAGTTGGACGGAGCTACTTTGGTAAATCCTTCGGCTACAAAAACGATATTGACAGGTGATCCGAAAGACAGAGGAGCTAAACCCGCTTCTTCTGATTTCAAGGTAGAAGGAAATGACTTTTCTTACTCAATGCCGGCTTATTCGTTTACTGTGATACGTATCCATCAGAATATTGAAAAGAAAAAATAAGATATAATAATGAGAAAGTTAACTGCCCTTTTTGCTTTGTCTCTTGCTTTGAGCATGCAGGCACAACAACATGTAATGACCGTCGACGTTTCTAAACCGACGGCAAAGATACAACCTGAAATGTATGGCATCTTTTTCGAAGATATCAACTTCGGCGCCGATGGCGGTCTGTATGCCGAACTGGTAAAGAACCGTTCGTTTGAATTTCCACAACCTTTCGTGGGTTGGGTACCTTTCGGTAATGTAACCGTTCAGGATGCAAATCCTTGTTTTGACCGCAATCCTCACTATGTACGCATAGTGAACGACGGCCGCCTGCTGCGTGCCGGACTGGATAATGAAGGTTATCGCGGTATTGGTGTGAAGCAAGGCGAAGAATACCGTTTCTCCGTTTATGCCCGCACACCGGATGCGAAGCCGATGAAGCTCTCCATCGAGCTCGTCAACTCCAATGCGCAGAATCTGTTGAAGAAAGAAATCGAAGTCAGCGGCAATAACTGGCAAAAACTGACGGCGGTGCTGAAATCTCCGTTCACAGACGCTCATGCCCGCCTGCGTATCGTCCTCGAAACGCGTGGTACGGTGGATATGGATCATATCTCTCTGTTCCCTGTGAATACTTGGAAAGGACGTGAGAATGGTCTGCGTGCCGACCTTGCACAAGCCCTTTATGACCTTAACCCGGGAGTATTCCGTTTCCCCGGTGGTTGTATCATCGAGGGTAACAGTCTTGAAACCCGCTACCAGTGGAAGAATTCCGTAGGCCCTGTTGAAAACCGCCCTTTGAATGAAAACCGCTGGAACTACACCTTCAAACATAAAGCCTTCCCTGACTATTTCCAGACTTTGGGACTTGGTTACTTCGAATACTTCCTGTTGAGCGAAGACCTCGGTGCAGAACCTCTTCCGGTAATCAGCTGCGGACTCTCCTGCCAGTACGAAAGCAACGAAGTGGTCCCGATGGATGAACTAGACCCGTATATACAGGATGCACTCGACCTGATTGAATTTGCCAACGGCCCTGTTACTTCCAAGTGGGGAAAGGTGCGTGCCGATATGGGACATCCCGAACCCTTCAATCTGAAGATGATCGGAATCGGCAATGAACAGTGGGACAAGGTTTATGTGGAACGCCTCGAAGCTTTCACAAAAGCCATCCGTGCGAAATACCCTAATGTGAAGGTTGTAGGTAGCTCCGGCCCGAGTGCTAGCGGTGATAAATTCGATTATCTCTGGCCCGAAATGAAGCGTATCGGTGTAGACCTGGTGGACGAACACTACTACATGAATCCTGATTGGTTCTTTGGTAATGCGTCACGCTATGACAATTACGACCGCAAAGGTCCGAAGGTTTTCGCCGGAGAATATGCTTCACACGATCATTCCACGAAGAAGGATAACAACTTCCTCGCCGCCCTTTCCGAAGCTGCCTTTATGACGGGATTGGAACGGAATGCGGATGTTGTCCATCTGGCTACTTATGCGCCGTTGTTTGCTCACGTAGACGCTTGGCAGTGGAATCCGGACTTGATCTGGTTCGATAACTTGCGCATGATGCGCACACCGAACTATTACGTTCAGCAGATGTACGGCATGAATGCCGGTACCGATGTGCTCAGCCTGAAGATGGATGGCAAAGCAGTAGCAGGGCAGGACAGCCTCTATGCAACAGCTGCACTGAATGCACCTACCGGAGAAATCATTCTGAAACTGGTGAATGCAAGCAGTAAGCCTGCCGATGTTCAGATCGATTTCAATGGTTTGAAGAAACGTCAGTTGGTTGCCGGTTCCTGCACTTACTTACAGAATGACAATTGGCGCACAGTAAATACGCTGGACCAGGAAGCGATTGTTCCTCGTGTACGTCCGGTGCAGGTAGAAGGGCAATCTCTGAAACTGAAACTTGAACCACGTTCGTTTGGAGTGTATAGATTACAGTAGCTTGTAGCTCTTTGAACTCTATTCCCCCTTTTTTGAACTATTATTCACCCTAAAAAAAGTTCATTCATCCTATCTTTGTAGCGGTATGCAGAAAATATTCTTCGTACCGCTACAAACATAATAATTTTATATCCATGAAGAAACATCTTATTACCGGACTCTTTGCAGCCCTGGCTCTGACTGCAAATGCACAGTCCTTTAAAGAGTGGCTTGATCCGGAAATCAATGCCGTGAACCGTGCTCCCATGCACACTAATTACTTTGCCTATGAATCGGCAGATGCCGCCATGCAAGGCAAGAAAGCCCAATCTACTAATTACATGACTTTGAACGGTACCTGGAAATTCTTTTGGGTACGCAATGCCGACCAGCGTCCTACCGACTTCTGGAAAGTAGGTTTCAATGACCGTGGTTGGAATAATCTGCAAGTTCCCGCAGTGTGGGAATTGAACGGTTACGGCGACCCCATTTATGTAAACACCGGTTATGCCTGGCGTAATCAGTTCCAGAACAACCCTCCTGAAGTTCCTACAGAGAACAATCATGTAGGTTCTTATCGTCGTGAAATCATTGTTCCCGCCGACTGGAAAGGGAAAGACATTATCGCTCATTTCGGTTCTGTAACCTCCAATATGTATCTCTGGGTAAACGGCCGTTATGTAGGCTATAGCGAAGATAGCAAGCTCGAAGCTGAATTCGACCTGACTCCTTATTTGAAGCCCGGACAAACGAATCTCATCGTTTTCCAGGTATTCCGCTGGTGTGATGGAACCTACTTGGAAGACCAGGACTTCTTCCGTTACAGTGGTGTGGGACGTGATTGTTACCTCTATGCCCGCAACAAGAAACGTATCCAGGATATCCGTATCACTCCGGATCTGGACGAAGCATACAAAAATGGTTCCCTGCGTGTGACGCTCGACCTGAAAGGCAGCGGTAATGTGAACCTGGAATTACTTGATGCTGCCGGCAAAGCAGTAGCTACGGAAACAGCCAAAGGTAGCGGTACCATTTTGATGAATGTGGAAAATCCGCATAAATGGACAGCCGAAACTCCTTACCTCTATACACTGCGTGCCACTTTACAAGGCAGCAACGAAGTAATCCCCGTAAAGGTAGGCTTCCGTAAGATCGAATTGAAAGGTGACCAGATATTAGTAAACGGCCAGGCCGTTCTCTTCAAAGGTGCCGACCGTCATGAAATTGATCCGGATGGTGGTTATGTCGTATCTCCCGAACGCATGATCCAGGATATCCAAGTCATGAAGAAATTCAATATCAACGCTGTGCGTACCTGTCACTATCCTGATGATAACCTGTGGTACGACCTTTGCGACCAATATGGTCTGTATGTAGTGGCTGAGGCTAATATCGAATCACACGGTATGGGTTATCGTGAAAAGACACTGGCTAAACGCACCGACTATGCCAAGGCTCACATGGAACGTAACCAACGCAATGTACAACGCGGCTTCAACCATCCCAGTATCATTTTCTGGTCATTGGGTAACGAAGCCGGTTTCGGACCTAACTTTGAAGCTTGCTACCGTTGGATCAAGAACGAAGATTCCAGCCGTGCCGTACAATACGAACAGGCACACGGAAATGAATTTACCGACATCGACTGCCCCATGTATGCTGATTACAAGCACATGGAAAAATATGGCCAACGTACAGATGCCAAGAAGCCGCTTATCCAGTGTGAATATGCTCACGCTATGGGTAACTCACAGGGTGGTTTCAAAGAATATTGGGATCTGATCCGTAAATACCCCAACCTGCAAGGTGGTTTTATCTGGGACTTCGTAGACCAGTCCGTTCGTTGGAAAGGTAAAGACGGTGTAACTATCTACGCTTATGGCGGTGACTTCAACCGTTACGACGGTTCCGACAAGAACTTCTGTGATAATGGTCTGATCAGTCCCGACCGTGTTCCCAATCCGCACATGTACGAAGTGGGTTACTATTACCAGAACATCTGGACAACTCCCGCTGACCTGAAGAACGGCGAAGTGAACGTGTACAACGAAAACTTCTTCCGTGACCTTTCCGCTTACTATCTGGATTGGCAATTGCTTGCTAACGGTAAAGTAATTCGTACTGGTCGTGTAGAAGACCTCAACGTAGCTCCGCAGCAGACTGCCAAAGTGAAATTGAACATCGGCAAAACCTGCGAATGCAAAGAATGGTTACTGAATGTAACTTATCGCCTGAAGAACCGCGAAGGCTTGCTCCCTGCCGGATATGCCGTAGCCAAAGATCAACTTGTACTGAACCCCTACAAGGCTCCTGCCATGGACCTGAAGAATGTGGAAGTTGTGAATACCCCCACCGTTGCTCCTCAAATCCAGGAAAACGACTGGCGTTATCTGATTATTAACGGCGATAACTTCCGTCTGGAATTCAACAAACATACCGGTTACCTGAATCGCTACAACGTAGCAGGTACGGAATTGATGAACGAAGATGCCGAACTGGCACCTAACTTCTGGCGTGCACCTACGGACAATGATTTTGGTGCAGGTTTGCAACAGAAATTCGCTGCTTGGAAGAACCCGGGTCTGAAGCTGACTTCCTTCAAATGGGAAACAGTAGACAATCAGACTGTGGTACGTGCAGAATATGAAATGAAGAATGTTTCTGCCAAACTGGATCTTACTTATGTAATCAATAACAAGGGTGCTGTAAAGGTGACTCAGAAGATGATTGCCGATCCGGAGGCTAAAGTTTCCCATATGTTCCGTTTCGGTATGCAGATGCAGATGCCCAAGACTTTTGAAACTGTAGAATACTATGGCCGTGGCCCGGTAGAGAACTACAGTGACCGCAATCATTGTACAGATCTGGGATTGTATCGCCAGAGTGTAGATGAACAATTCTATTCTTATATCCGTCCGCAGGAAACAGGTACGAAGACCGATATCCGCTGGTGGAAGCAACTGAATGATGCCGGACGCGGTTTGCAGATTGTAGCTGATGCTCCGTTCTCTGCATCAGCCCTGCACTATACTATCGAGTCTTTGGACGATGGTTGGGATAAAGCCCAAAACCACTCTCCCGAAGTGAAAGAAGCTAACCTGACAAATCTCTGCATCGACAAGGCTCAGATGGGCTTAGGATGTGTGAACAGTTGGGGTGCATGGCCGTTGCCACAATATCAGTTGCCTTATGGTGACTATGAATTTACGTTCATTCTTACTCCGGTACAACACGGTATAGAAGTTGAATAAGTTATAGATACGCGGACGACGCGGATGAAGCGGATCAACGCGGAATAATCATAAATCCGCGTTTGTCCGCCTTATCTGCGTCGTCTGCGTATCTATCCTCATTATATTAAAAGAACTAATATGAGAAAAGAATTATTGGTGTTTATATTTACCTTGTGTTCTGTCCTTGTATCTGCCCAGCAAAAAGTCCCAAACCGTTTCCGTACCAACATCCCTCTTGATTCCATCCACCTGAGTGACCCTTGCATACTGGCCGATAAGAAAACCTCCACTTATTACATGACCGGTACCGGCGGCCTCCTCTGGAAAAGCAAAGACCTTGCCCGTTGGGAAGGCCCTTATCGTGTAGCAGAAACTGATCCTGACTCCTGGATGGGCCCTAAACCCGAAATTTGGGCAGCCGAACTGCACGAATACAATGGAAAATATTACTATTTCGCCACTTTTACGAATAACGCCATCAAGATTGATACCGTAAAAGGAAACGTTATCCCCCGTCGTGCCAGCCACATCCTGGTCAGTGATAAACCGGATGGCCCTTATAAACCTATGAAAGACCCCACTTACCTGCCTGAGAATATGCCTACCCTTGATGGAACATTCTGGGTGGACAGTGACGGCAAACCTTATATGATCTATTGCCATGAATGGCTGCAAAACTGGAACGGTACAATGGAAAAGATTGAATTAAAGCCCGATTTAAGCGGTTCCATCGGCAAAGGAAAGATTCTTTTCCGTGCCAGTGACTCTCCTTGGAGCCGTGAGAAGATGGGGGACAAAGTTTTGCCCAACCGTGTAACCGACGGACCATGGCTTTTCCGCACAGGTACGGGCCGATTAGGTATGATATGGACAAGCTGGGTATTCCAGGACTATACACAAGGCGTTGCCTATTCCGAAAGCGGAACTCTGGATGGCCCCTGGATACAAGAGAAAGAACCGATCACTCCGCCTAACTTCGGACATGGAATGTTGTTCCGTACTTTGGATGGTGAGTGGATGATGTCGGTTCATAGTCATAAAGATGTGAACGGGCGATATATTCGTATTCCGCACCTGTTTAAAGTCGATTTGTCGGGGGATAAATTAGTTGTAGAGAGATTACATGTTCCTATTTGAGAGGATAATCCTCAGATAAAATATGGTCAGGTACAATCATAGCACAATCATGAGTAGTGTTATGAAAAGAATTTCGGAAATCATGGAAATAGCAGATTTATTCTTAATTTTGCCATGAAGAATCTAAGTGACCTGAAAATATGAAGACACATAAAAGAAAAGAACTGAAATCCGCAGAAATTCTGGTTTTTGTGATACTTTTGGTATGTCACGTTTTTCCTTTGCAAGCAAATCTAACAGCCGTACGGAATTTAGATAATGGAAGTGGTCTGCAAGATCCGAAAGTAAGTTGCATCATGAAAGACTCAAAAGGATTTGTTTGGTTTGGTACTTTAAATACGATCCAACGTTTTGATGGCGTACAATTTAAGTGTTTTTATTTTCCAGAACAGGTAGAGAAAGTTTTTGTAATTAAAGAGATAGAGAATTCTGATTTTTTAATAGGAACCAATAAAGGACTATGGAAATATGAAGCCAAATCCGAAATCCTTCTTCGTATATTTCCCGAGATAAATTTTCCGGTTCGTTCTTTGTGTTATATAAATGGCAAGGTATATGTGGGAACTTCTAATGGCATATATATTAT
This sequence comes from Bacteroides sp. AF39-11AC, assembly GCF_003474285.1. Lineage (NCBI taxonomy): Bacteria > Pseudomonadati > Bacteroidota > Bacteroidia > Bacteroidales > Bacteroidaceae > Bacteroides > Bacteroides sp. AF39-11AC. Next base: position 357,319 of record NZ_QROH01000004.1, read on the forward strand.
TGACAAAGAGCAAAAACTGGAACATCTTCGGATTACCGATGAAATTTCTGCATACAATCAGATTATAGGTGCATATGCTACAGCTAAAGATATTTGGTTCCTCTCTCCTGAGGGGATTATTGCTTACACATTATCAACTGGAGGTATCCGTATTTATGGTAAGGATGTTAAGTTCACATCTAAATTATCATGTGTAGTTGGTAACGACAAATTGCTTTATATCGGTACCGTTACTCATGGAGTAGTGATATTTGATATGCTTTCGGGAGAGTATTCATCTTTTCTTCCGTCGGTAGGTAATAATCATGTTTCAGCCCTTTCTTTGCGTGACGGAATATTATGTTGTGGGACTTTAGGGAGTGGCGTCTTTTTTATTTCTCTGCCTGAACAACAAATTATTCATTCTATATCTGCAATCCCCAATGATAATGATGAATATCTGACTTCAGATATGATATCTTGTCTGTTGCTGGATAATATGAATGTGTTGTGGATAGGGAGTACCAGTTATATGGGAGTAGATTATCTGCAATTCCGTAATAAACCTTTTTACCCTTATAGATTTGGAAATCAAGAACTACGCAACAAGGTGTTTAATAGTTTGTACTTTGTTGATGGTATAAAACTTTTAGGAACTCCGAATGGATTTTATTATATTTGTGCATCAAAGTCGCAGATTGAATATTTCCCTTCTTCTCTGGAAAAAAACAGTTTCGGATATACTTCCGCTTTCATCAAATATAATGATGATATTTTAATTGGAACAAGGGGGGGAGGGGCTTATAAGTTGGACAGGCACACTTTGCAGTTATCTAAGTTTACTGAGACTAACCTGGATGTGAATTCCTTTGCAATTGACAATCAAGGATATTTATGGATTACAACATTGAATGGGCTCTATTGCTATAATAAGGATTTAAAGATAGAGAAAGTATATACAAACTTAAATTCTACGTTGGTCGATGATAAAGTGAATTACTTGTATATAGATACTAAGGAAAGGTGCTGGGTAGCTACAGATAAAGGATTACAATTCTTGAATACTAAAGAGGGTATTTTCTCAGACGAAAGTTTGCCAGCCGAATTACATGAGTTACCGCCGGTAACTTATATGACAGAAGATCGTCAGGGGAACTTTTTGTTTTGTTTTAATAAAAACCGGGTGTTTATTTGTGATAGCACTTTTAATCATTTACGCTATGTGTGTACTCCCGAAGATGCTGGTTATCTGGGGTATTCTATACGCGAGGTTTTACAAGATAAAGCTAATAACTATTGGCTTGTCGGATCACGTGGGGTTGTAAAAGGAGATAGTGCCCTCAATCATTTCACCTTATTTTCTTCTACTGAAGGATTGCCGGAACCTTATTCAAATGATGGACAATTATGCGGTGATACTATCTGGCTGGCTACTGCAAAAGGTATTGTTTTTGCTGATATTCATTCTGTACCTCAGTCTGCCCCTACTGTTATCTCTGATTTTCTGGTAAATGGTGTATCTGTGTTGGCTGAATATGGAGAACTGATAGAAAAGAGAGGGGTTATTGCTTTACCTGAAGACCAGAATACTCTGGATATTACTTTTGCCACGCTTACTTATGATGTTCCAGACTTGATGATATATGAATATCAATTAGAGGGATATGATAAAGAGTGGAAAATATTGAGAGGTATAAACTCGATCAAGTTTTCTAACTTGTCCCCCGGAGAGTATACCTTTAAAGTGCGTAAGCAAATGGATGAGAATAGTATGCAGAGTTTCCAAATTAGAATCCGCTCTTCTTTATCTGCATGGCTGTGGTTAGGATTTGCCTTGGGTGGAGTTTTAATAGCTGGTGTTATTTATACTATTGAAAAGAAACGGCGGGGAAAAAAGACTGTTCAGGTGAAGCCACTTCATAATGAAGAAGAGAAGTACCGCTTTAATAAAAAGATAAGTGACGAAGAAGCGCAGGTCTTAATTAGTAAACTGAAAAATTATATGGAAAAGGAACGGGCTTTTTTGAACCCGGAACTTAAATTAGCCCATGTAGCGGACGCCGTAGGTACTTCTACTCAAACACTTTCTCAAATTTTTAATGTAAACCTTAAAACACGCTATTATGATTTTGTCAATGAGTATCGTATTGATGAATTTAAGCGTCTGGTCAGTTCTAATGAAAAGGATCGTTATACTTTGAAAGCATTGGCTGGATTATGTGGTTTTAGTTCATATACTACTTTTTTCCGTGCTTTTAAAGAAACTACCGGTATTACTCCCAATGAATATATGCAGCAAGTAGAACCAACGGGCAGATAATGGTAATACACTTCCTTTTTCCCTTTTTCAGTGGTTACTTTTATTGCATACGATTGTTTGCAATCGTGTTGTGTAATTTGCAAAGTTCTGAAAATTAATGATTTAATTTGAATGATGTTTCATACGAATGAACGGAATATAATAGCCTGTATTTCGTATGCTTTTGTGTCTTTTCATGCTTAATTTTGTTGTCGGTAACTGATATAAGCCGGCATATCAGTACTTCTTTTAGGTACAATTTAAATTAATATTTATGAAACGACACAGTCAAATGTTATGTTTATTCAGGAGGCTTTGGATAGCTTGTCTGATGCTATGTATTACCACTTTTTGTGTGCATGCGCAGAATACAATAACGGGTACGGTAAAGGATGTAGCTGGTGAACCGATTATCGGTGCAAATATATTGGTAAAAGGCACCACTAATAATGGTACGATTACTGATATCGATGGTAATTTCTCTTTGGGAGTACCGGTTGGAGGAGTCTTGGAAGTTTCTTTCATCGGTTATGTAAAGCAAGAGGTTTCAGTCGGTGGAAATAAGTATATAAATATTGTATTGATAGAAGATGCTACAACACTTGATGATGTGGTAGTAATAGGTTATGGTACGACCAAAAAAAGTGATCTGACAGCTTCCGTGGCTTCTGTGAAAGGAGATGTTATTGCAGCTTCGGCATCTACCAGCATTACCGATGCTTTGCAAGGGAAGGTGCCGGGTATGGATATCCAGGCATCGCGTTATGAAGGTGATGACCGTGGTATTCGCATACGTGGTTCACGTTCACTGAATGCCAGTAACACTCCGTTGGTAATTGTGGATGGAGTACCTGCTTCACTGGATGTGGTGAACATGAATGAAGTGGCATCTATCGAGGTCTTAAAAGATGCATCCAGTGCGGCTATTTATGGTTCCCGTGGTGCTAACGGTGTAATTATTATTACGACCAAGCGTGGAAAGACGGGTAAGACAACTGTCAGCTATGATGCTTTCTATGGAATCAGCAAGCCACATTTTATGGATATGATGCAAGGAGAGAAATTCGTGCAAATGCGTAGGGACTCATATAAAATTGCCAATAACTTATGGGGACAGGAAGTGAGTGACGAAAAAATCTTCTCGAACGAAGAACTTCAGATGATTCGTGATGGAGAATACTATGATTGGCAGGATTTGGTATTTCGCGATGGTGCTACACAAAAGCATAACCTGTCTGTATCTTCAGGCAACGAAAAAACAAAATTCAGTCTGAGTTTTGCTTACGAGAAGGATAAAGGCTACAATCAGAACAGTGAAGCAAAGAAGTTTTATTTCACCTCTACCATTGACCATAAACTTACTTCATGGCTCGATCTGGGTGCAACGATGCGGTTGCGTAAGCGCAATAGTAGTGGCTTCGCTACTTATGGACAGGCATTATTTTATGGAACGCCTTTATCAAAACCTTATGACGAGAATGGAGATCTGATCATGTATCCTAATCCGCAGGAATCCAGTGTAAGTATTCTTGCAGATTATGTGGACGGACAGTATGCCAATGATACGGAGAATACAAGCGTGAATATGGTTTTCTCTGCAAATGTCCATCCGTTACGCAATCTGTCCTTGCATAGTAATTTCGGATATACATATAGTGATACGAAAAAAGGATTCTTTTATGGGAGTGAATCTTTTCAGGCAAATGGTGGGTTGAACCGCTCAGGTAAAAGCGGTCAGAATTCATATACGATGACTTGGAATAATACGCTAACCTATGATAATACCTTTAATGAGCATCATATCACTTTGGATGCCATAACTGAAATACAGAATTATCAATATGATGAAATGTCGGCTGAGGGCAGGAATCTGGATGTGGAGCAGTTGCTTTATCACAATTTGGGTACTAATACTGAAAATCAGAAGATAGGCAGCGGTTACAGTAATTGGGCATTAGCTTCATTTATGGGACGTGTGCGTTACGATTATCAGGGAAAGTATTTGGCTAATATCTCAGTTCGTTCTGATGGATCGTCTCGTTTGGCTAAAGGCAACCAATGGGCTACATTCTTCTCAGGAGGTCTGGCGTGGAGAATTTCAGAAGAACCGTTTATGAAAAATATCGGATGGATTTCTAACCTGAAGTTACGTTATGCCTATGGAACAGTAGGTAATCAGGCAATTGATCCTTATTCTACCCTGGCAGGTTTGGGAAGTTATGGTTATCAGTTTGGAGAAGGAGGAAAAGGTCTATATGCTTATCGCCCCGATAAACTGGTAAACAAGAATTTGGGTTGGGAAATTACGCATACCAATAACATCGGTTTAGATTTTGGTTTATTCAATAACAGGATTTCAGGTTATATTGAATTTTATGATACCCGTACCAAAGATCTTCTGATGCAGCGCAGCATTCCTTTGACCACCGGCTTTTCCCGTATTTGGCAAAATATTGGTAAAACCCAGAACAAAGGTATTGAGCTTTCTTTGAATGGCATATTGGTGGACACAAAAGATATCCAGTGGGATATGAACCTGAATATGTCTGTCAATGAGAACAAAATCATAAGTTTGACGAATGATCAGGATGACATCTCAAACAAATGGTTCATCGGTAAGCCCATTAATGTGATTTATGATTATGAAAAAGCAGGTATCTGGCAAACCAATGAGGCAGAAGAAGCAGCTAAATATGGTTGTAAGCCGGGAGACGTGAAAATCAGAGATCTGAAGCAAGATGGACAGATTACAGCTGATGATAAGAAGATCTTGGGCTCTACTGATCCGAAGTATATTGTTTCATTAGGCAGTTCGTTCAAGTGGAAGAATTTAGATTTCTCCTTCAATCTTTCAAGCAGGTGGGATTATGTGTTCTATGATGATGCGTATGGATGGCACGTGATCCTGACTGGTACCAGATGGGTGCCCGATGTAAACTACTGGACGCCGGATAATCCTTCAAACGACTATCCGAGAGCCGATGCAACCTGGGCCGATCACCGCGAGTTGTGTGGTTATATGAAAGGTGACTATATTAAAATGCAGGATATGACATTGGGGTATGATTTTCATTCATTGCTAAAGCGATATATCCCGGTGAGCAAAGCACGTTTTTATGTACAGTTGCGTAATGCTTTTTATCTGTACAGAGCAGCTAAGGAAGATGTGATTCCTGAATCTCCCTCTATAGAACTGACAGTACCGAAGAGTATTAATTTTGGTGTGAATCTAACTTTTTAAAATCAGAACGATATGAAACTCAATTATAAATTATATTCAGTTTGTCTGTCCTTATTAATGACATTCTGTGGATGTGACAACTTTCTGGAAGAAACCCCGAAAGGATCTATTAATGATACGTATGCACAGACGGAAAAAGGTGCTGAGGCTGAGTTACTTTCATTGTACCAGATTAATACTGAACTTCTGGAACAGTGGTTCATGGTAGGAGAACTGGGAAATGACCTGATGGCTTATGGGGGTAATGTACGTGACTATTGGAAAGGGCTGATTACTTATACCGATACATACATGATTGATAATGGCAGTAATGAAGGTCTTTGGAAATGGTTGTATGTGGCACTTTCCACTATCAATACGAGTATTAATTCAATTAATGCTGCAGACTTTCATTCAGAAAGCAGACGAAGTGAACTTCTTTCAGAAGCCCATGCCCTGCGTGCTTTCTATTTGCATCAGATAGTTGAAATCTATGGACCCGCAGCATATTATGCCGAGACACCTATTACCAGTCCGGAAGAGATAGAAGGGACTCAGCCGGGGATTGCTACTTTTTATAAGCGTATTTTTGCTGATTTGGAGATTGCAGATCAGAGTTTGAAATCTCCTTCTGAAGTGCGGTCGTCAAGCTTCGGACGAATGGATCAGGGCATTGCCAAGGCTATTCGTATGCGTGCTTTGATGTCTTTGGCGGCTTATGACGAGGCATTGATCGGTGAAGTTGGAATGCAAAGCAAAAGGCACTGTTATGAAGAAGCGGTGAGCGTGGCTACAGAATTAAAGAATAACTACGGGTATAAATTAGAAAATGATTTCAGCCGTATCTTTTCACCGGATAATACTGAAAATGGTGAGATAATCTGGTCCATACAATATGGTAACACAACATTTGATGCTCAGAACAATTTTATCCACCGTTATTGGGTCTCACAGGTAAATCGTTCGGTACGGTCTTATTCTAAAACAATCAATGGCTTGCAGGCGCATAGCGTATTCTACGGACGTGAATATCGTGCAGTGATGCCTACCTATTATTTTATCAATGTATTCAATAAATATGATAAACGTCGGGATGCGACTTTCATATCAGGCTATTGCCGTACAGACGATTGGAACGAACTACCCGATTTCTCAGACACTTTATTGATCCGTGCACTCGATGTTCTTCCTCAGGAAGTTAAGGCGGCTTATGAGAGTAGGGGAATTATCTGTGATGATATAGCCGATATCTATGATACTCAGACGGGAGCAGTCTTGAGTAATTCCAATGTACGCAGTTGTGCCAATAATGTGATAAAATGGTTGGATACCAGTCGCTCAACTGCAAAACAGGAATATGCTTATAAGGATGCCATACTGATTCGGTTGGGAGAAGTTTATATTACGCTGGCGGAAGCTTATATTCGTTTGGGCAGAGAGGATGAAGCTGCACAAGTAATAACGGAGCTTCGCCAACGGGCTTTGATACCTGGTCACGAAGAGGCATTGACTGTGAATCCGGAAGATATCAATATACCATTTATTCTGGATGAAGGTGCCCGTGAACTGGGAGGAGAACTTTTTAGATGGCAGATGCTGAAGCGTGCATTGGATAAAGATGCCTTTTGCCAATGGATTAAGGAAAAGAATCCCGACACGAATCCGGATAATGGCGTAAACGGTATAGGAATTAAACCCTATCACATTAATCGTCCGGTGCCTTTGTCTACCATTAATAGTTATAAAGTTCTGAATATAGAGTTCAGGCAAAATGAAGGTTATGCACAATAATATAGAAAAACAAAATAATATGAAGAAAATTTTATTACTTGCAATTTCGATTCTAATAGGTGTGTCTATCAAAGCTCAAAATCCGCCGATTACTCCGGCGTGGGCCTTTGAACATATAGCATGGGAAGATAGCATTAATACAACAGAAGGCGCTAAAGCTTTGGTTGAGGGGTATTTGCAACGTGAAATTCCGGTAGGGGCCGTTATAATTGATAGCCCTTGGAGTACGACTTATAATGATTTTAATTGGGACACGCAACGCTATTCAGACCCGAAGGAGATGATTAATTATTTTAAAAGTAAAGATGTGAAGGTACTTCTCTGGCTTACGGGAGCAGTTAATATAAAGTGTAAGGATACCCGTTTTCAGAAAAGCGATACGTACGACGAAGTCGTTTCCAAGGGATATGGCATAAATAAGAGTGAGCCACATACCTGGTGGAAAGGAGAAGGTGTACATATTGATTTTACCAATAAGGAGGCGGTGGACTGGTGGTATAAGCAGCTGGATAAAGTTTTTATCGACGGAGTTTACGGTTGGAAAGTTGACCAGGGAGAATTTTGGTTTGGCGATATTCTCGACACTTCTATCGGGCAGATGAGTAATGAACAGTTCCGTCCTTATTATTATGATGCGATGTATGATTATACGGTGAAGAAAAATCCGCAAGGCATCATCATCGCTCGTCCTTATTCTCATCAGGGAGGTTATGCAGCGAGTGTAGAAAAGATGAATATGGGTTGGTGTGGAGACTTCTCCGGTGACTGGAAAGGTTTGAAACTGCAAATTCAGAATATTTATCAGTCTGCAAAACGTGGTTATGGTTCACCGGGGTGTGAGGTTGCAGGCTTTTTCATGAAGCGTTCCAATAAAGAGCAGTTTGTGAGGTATGCACAATTTGGTTGTATGACTGCTTGTATGATTAATGGTGGTGAAAATGGTGCTTTCAGCAATCATCTGCCTTGGTGGCATGGAAAAGATGTGGAAGATATCTATCGTTATTGTGTCGTATTACACAATGAGCTGATTCCTTATCTTTTCTCAACTGTTGTGGATGCACATTTGTATGGTGGTTCTTTGATAAAGAATGCTTCTTATGAAGAAGAAAGTCATCAGGTAGGAGATTATTTGTTTACCAAGGCTATTACGTCAGATGATAACCATGCATCGTTTCATCTTCCTTCCGAAGGAGAATGGATTAATTTCTATGATGGGAAGAAATATGCTCCGGGCAGTCTGATTGAGGAAGCATATCCGTTAGAGCGCTTTCCTTTGTTTGTAAAAGCAGGAGCTATTCTACCACTGAATGTAACCAATGGACTAACCGGACTGGGAGATGCTTCAATGGCAGGGCGTAGAACTGTTATGATTTATCCGAATGGGGTCACTACTCGTTTGTTACATCTACCATGCGGAGATGGCATTGAGTATGAAGATTGTTTGGTGACTTACGATGAACAGAAAGGCAAACTGCAAGTCAACAGTATCACATCACAGAAATATACTCTTGTTTTAAAGAATATGCCATCTGTGAAGAAGGTGAAGAATTCTGTTTCATGGAAGTATGATGCTGCAAAACAAGAACTGCGTATTGACGCAGAGGGAAAGAAACTAAATATAGAAGTTTTCTTGTAACTAGTGGGTATAGACTACTTTGATGCATGGAAAAAGTGTATTTTGACTGATTTATCACCTTTTATGAAACAATTGTGCTACTACAGAATAGAAATTTCACCCTATCTTTGCAACATCGACAATAGGTTATAGATTAACATAAGATTGGTATTAATAAACAAAGGGTAGTTTTTTTAGTCACAGTTTTCAGTAGGTAGTATTTATAGAGAGCGGACATTCTTTCAAGTAGAGAGGATGTCCGTTTCATTTTTCTTCTCCATAGTAAATTTATCATTCCCGGTTGATTGAAAATGCAGCATATCAAGAAGACAATTTACTCTTTCGTACGTATCGATTGTTTGATATATTCCGATGGTGCCATTCCATATTCCTCCCTGAAGCAAGAGCGGAAATATCCAAGGTCATTGAAGCCGCTTGCATAGGCTGCTTCTGAAATATTATGCCCTTCTTCCATCAGTAACCGCAAACTGTTTTTCAGTCTGATTTTCCGGATGAGTTCATTGCCTGACATTCCGGTCAGGCTCTTGATCTTCCGGTAGAGTGTGGAATGGCTCATGTTCATTTTCTCCATCATGAAGGACATGTCCATCTTTTCCATGTCTATATTCTCCTCTACGATGGTGGTGAATTTGGTTAGGAATTCTTCATCCAGCTTATTTAGTTTGATGGTTTCTTCCTGTTGTTCCGGTTTCAACTCTTTGGTGCGGTTGGCTACTATAAGTGCCAGCTTTTTGCGGGATTCCAGCAGGTTGTGCACACGGCTGTTCAACAGCTTGGCACTAAAGGGTTTGGTCAGATAGGAGTCTGCACCACTTTCGTATCCTTCTTCTTTATCTTGGATGGAATCTTTGGCTGTGAGCAGGATGACGGGGATATGGCTGGTGCGTATATCTTCCTTCACTTGTTTGCATAGCTCTATTCCATCCATTATCGGCATCATGATGTCACTGATGATGATGTCCGGAATTTGGTTTAGAGCTTGTTCCAAACCTTCTTTGCCATTGATGGCGGTAATAATCCGGTAGTTGCTACTGAAAGAAGAGGCTATGTACTCGCGAATATCATCGTTATCTTCTACTACAAGTATCATCGGGCGGATGTCCGTATCTTCTTTTTCTTCTTCGGGCTTTTCTATTTCCTCTTGAATGACAGTTTCCTTTTCTTCCTTATGCAATGCATCCGGATAGGTATTCTCTGCCAGTATGCGGAAGGTAAAAGTTGTGCCTTTGCCTATTTCACTTTCCACATATAGCGTACCTTCATGCAAATCTGCCAATGACTTGACTAAGGCCAGACCGATACCTGTACCGGATGCCTGATGCTTGCCTTTGACCTGATAGTAGCGGTCAAAAATATGCGGGAGTGCGTCAGCATCTATTCCATATCCGGTATCATTGACCACTATCTCCATATATCGGTTGTCTTTATCGTCTATCTGATGCATTATCAGGTTGATTTCCCCTTCGGGTGTATATTTTATGGCGTTCGACAACAGGTTGTTCAATATTGTAGAGATAATGTCAGCGTCAAAGTAGAGCTTGGCTTCTTTGGGCTGTACCTGAATATGGAATTTGACCTTTTCGTTTCGGTTCAGTTCCTTGTAACGCAAACCTATTTCTGTGACTAAATTGCCTAAATCAGCTTTAGCAACCGTCAGCTTCCGGTTTTGGGTTTCCGTTTTGCGGAATTCCAGTATCTGGTTGATAAGGTTCAACAGCCGGATGGCACTGCTGTGAATCACTTTGACCTTGTTGCTGTAGTAAGTTGATAGGTTTGAGTCATTTATCAAGTCTTCCAGCGGACCAAGGATTAAGGTCAGCGGGGTGCGCAGTTCGTGTGTGATGTTGGTATAAAAACGCAGGCGCTCATTATTGAGTTCCTGTTCATTCAGACTTTTCTTGCGTTCCAGCTCAAGAGAATTTTCAAGCATTAGTTTACGCTTATAGAAGCGGAACCAGACATATATTCCTGTAACAATCAGTAAGATATATAATGCTTTGGCATACCATGCCAACCAAAAAGGAGGATGAATATGCACTTTCATGGTAGCAATGCGATTGTCGTCCCAGTCATGGTTGCGCAGGCGTGCTTTTACTTTGAAAGTATATTTCCCGGGAGACAGATTTCGGAAGGTTACCTGATTCTCTCCCTGTGTATTGGTCCATGTGTTTCCTAATTCCTCAATCATATATGCATATTCCACCACCTGACTTTGCGAATAGTCTGGAATCATAAAAGTGATACTGAATGAGTTCCGGTCATAAGGTAGCTCTATCGTTCCATTGTCCGACAAGATAAGTGTCTCGTCACTGCTGCCTTCCATGCGGCTGCTGATGCCTTTGCACTCTACTATCTGTACGGAAGCAACCTGATTTTCTTTTGATATATCCTGCGGATTGAAGTAACAGACACCGTTCAGTGAGCCGAAATAGAGTGTACCGTCTTGTGCGGCATAAGCGGAGCCGTCTGTAAAGCTGCCTAAAGGTATTCCATTCCGATAATCATAGTTATCGAATTTATTTTGTTCCCTATTCCAACAAGAGATACCTTTGTCTGTACTGAACCATATATTCCCGTCTTTATCTTCTTGCAAGGCATGAACGTAGGTGTCCTCCAGGCCATCCCCATATTTGTATCCGATGAAATTTTCAGGGTGGTTGGTGTCTTTAATATATCCGATTCCGTTCCGGGTTGCCGCCCATATTCCCCCTTTGGTATCTATATAAAGTTGATTGATAGTATTGGAACAAAAAACATTCTTGCTTCTAAGTCGGGCTATACATTTATTATCTTTGTCGAAAACGAAGATGCCTGAACCGTAACTGCCTACCCATAACTTGCCTTGCCGATCATGCAAAACACTGTAGACGGACAGGTTTGATATCTGGTCATTTATTTCTTTTTCTCTGCGTAGAATCCCTTTTTCATAGCTTGCGAGCCCATATTCCGTACCTATCCATAGCTTTCCGTTTTCATCTTCGTACAGTGTGTTGACGTCTACGTAATCTTGTCCCAGATCGATGCGGGTTATACAGTTCGTTCGGGTATCGAACTTCAACAGTCCGTCATCATACAGTCCCAGAAAAAGATTTTCGTTACAGCTGTGTATGGTAAAGATTTGAGCATACGTTCTGGAAAGGTGAGCAGTGATGTCGAACTTCTTTTTCAGATTGCCATCTTTGAACATAGCAATTTCGTTTTCGCTACCCAGCCATATTTGTTGCTTTTCATCGACATGAACACCCCATACCGATTTATATTTGATAATCTGCTTTTTCTCTATCGTGTACGGAAGTGTGTGAAAAATGGGTTGCATGTGGCTGATAAAGTCCACCCCATTGCTATAGTTCCCTATCCAGATGTTTCCGAATGAGTCTTGAAAAAGGCTTCGGATATTTCCCGAAGAAAGTCCATGTTTGTCGTACGTATTGGTGATGTTCTGGAACTTGAGGTCTTTCGGGTTCATAAAGGTGATGTTGCGCAGGTCGAGTATGCTTATTCCGCCGATGTCGGTGGCAATCCAAAGCCGGTTGTCCTGCATTTCTTTTATTTCATATACGTGGTCGGATATGAGAGAAGCGGGATTGCCGGCTTCGTATCTGAATATCTGAAACTCTTCTGTCACAGGATTATAAAGTGCTAATCCTTGGTTGGTACCTATCCAGATATTTTCGAGATGGTCTATGCAGATGCTGTAAACGCTGCTTCCCGGCAAACTTTTAGGATTGTGGGGATCATTCTGATAATGTTTCAGAGTTCCGCTTTTCAGGTCGATGATACTCATACCTTCACCAGAGTGTCCTACATATAATTGCCCCTTGCCATTATCGAAGACAGACCAATGTGAATGAGGTAATCCTTGGATGTTTTCTCTCGAAAGGGTGGTTACTTTTCCGCTTGTCTTGTTGTAGTGTACTATTTTCCCGTAATGGTTGGCAACCCATATGCCTCCATCGGCAGCCGGTGAGATAGAGACTATGTTGTTGTTCATGTCTATACTATCAAAAGGAGTGGACTGCTCAAATTCTTGTGTTCTGCAATCCAGCAGGCTTATTCCTGTTTTGGCTCCTATCCACAGTTTGTTTTCTTCCGGATCGTACAGTAATCTGGTTAGCGCATCGCCCGCAATATTGGAGTTGTGGGTATTGTAAACAGTGAAGTCTTTTCCGTTGAAACGGTTCAGTCCGGCTTCCGTTGCTATCCAGATGCATCCTTGGCTGTCTTGTACGATGTTGGTTACGTAATTGTTCGATAATCCGTCCTCTATGCCCAGGTGACGCAGGGTATAAGGTTGTGCCATACTTTTGCTTGCCAGTAGCAGCAGACAGGTGAAGAAAGACAAGAGGTACGTATATGTGCGCATGATTGTTTATGGGTTTTAAATGTTTGTCTCTGTAACAAAGATATGATAAATCTCTATTGCATATACTCTTAATCGCGGTTTTGCCTGATTTGTCCCTGTTGTTTGACGAATTTACCTGCGGACGTAAACCTTGTGTGTGCTCCGTCCCGAAGTGCCGATGTTGCTTTCCGGTTGTTCCGCCCATTTTCTCAATTCCAGTGAGGCGGTAGTGTGGCGCAGTCCGTTCAGGTTGGCATAGTCACTTACCGTCATAAAGGGATGCTGGGTAAGATACTGTTGTGCCCTTTCCAACCGTTGTTCGGGGCTGTACTTTTGCGATGACCGATGGAATTTTTGTTGCGAGCGTTCCAGTTCGCAATTGTAGTTGGTATTGCGTAGAAGTTCTTTTTCTGCACGGAAGTTGATGCTTCCTACTATGATGCTCCGTGCATTTCGGCGGGTGCTGTCTTCTTCGCCTGTTTCCCGTTCCTTGTCTGCGCGTAAAGCCAGTGAAGGAACGAAAGTGCCTATTCCGTCCAATTTTACCGATTTCCCTTGTCCCATCTGATAAGCCAGTTCTTCACCCAGTTCTTGTAGTAAACCTATGACATCTCCTTTGCTGAAAGCGCTTTTTTGTGCCAGTGTCTTGGCAATGTAATCCGTGTCTGCCTGACCTCGTTGCACAAGGCGGGGGTAGAGTACTCGTTTTCCTTCTTTATTGGGCAGGTTCAGTTCCTGCATTTCGTATTCGGCCATTATAGTGTGTATTTAGTTATTATAGGTCTCCTGTCTGTTACATACAAGGAGGAAACTTACTTTAGGTCTGTTATAAATATCCTTTTCTTTAATAGAAAACTTTTTCAAATCGAATAAAAATATTTATTTGTAGATTGCGAATATAAATTTGTGCGTTGAATTTATATATTTGCAATTTACAAATATATAATTGCAGTTGCAATATACACTAATTTGTTCGATGTAGAAAACTTTTTTCTTCATTTATGATAACTTTTTGATTAAAGCGAAGATACTTTTTGGCTAGTGTGGGACGGAATGGGGTCTGCTGAACCAGAAGAAGGCGGCATTTTGGTGTCTGATACAGGGACTGATTCGTCAAAGTCCGTGGTAAAATGTTCATGACCGATTTACCTTTTCCTGAAGGCGAATTTGTCCCCTACTTTTTTTAAAGGGGGATGTTATCTTTGCGCATCCCTTTTTTGGGGGACGAAGTTTTGAGATTCTATTAACCTTATTATTATCTAATTAGTTAAAAGGAAAACAATGAAATCAGATTCTTTTAAGAACAACCGTAAGACGCTTGCAGCTTTATTGCTCTGTACAGGTTTTATTGCTGCACACCCTCTTGCAATGAGGGCTGAAAGTAGTGGTCCCAGTGTACAGAGAGTGCAACAACAACGAATCAAAGTTACAGGTACGGTGAATGATGACATGGGCCCCGTTATCGGTGCCAGTATTGTAGAAAAAGGCAATCCGTCCAATGGTACGATTACCGATATTGATGGTAACTTTTCTCTTTCGGTGAAACCGGGTGCAACGCTTTTTATTTCCTATATAGGATATAAGTCGCAAGAAGTGCAAGCAATTTCCGGAAAGTCTGTCAACATCACTCTGAAGGAAGACACGGAGATGCTGGACGAAGTGGTGGTGGTAGGTTTTGGTACGCAGAAAAAAGTAAACCTTACCGGTGCTGTCGGTACGTTGTCAAGTGATGAGTTAAAGGAACGCCCCGTTGCAAATGCTACACAGGCGCTTCAGGGATTGGTTCCCGGTTTGAATATCGACGTTACCAACGGTAGTCTCGAAAGTCGCCCCGGTATCAATATACGTGGAACGGCAACGATTGGTGAAGGTACCAGCGGAGCACCGTTGATTCTGATTGACGGTATGGAGGGTGAGTTGCATAGCATAAACCCGCAGGATATTGCCAATATCTCTGTTCTGAAAGATGCCGCCGCTTCTTCTATTTATGGTTCGCGCGCCCCTTTCGGGGTAGTTCTTATCACTACAAAAAGCGGAACTAAAGATGGAAAAACCTCTATCAACTACAACAACAGTTTCCGTTTCGGTAGCCCTATAAACAAGAAGGAGATGATGAATTCCGTGCAGTTTGCCTCGTGGATAAACGATGCGCTGACCAACAACGGGGGAAGTCCGCGCTTCAATGAAGCATATATGGACAGATTAATAACCTGGCAGAATGCAAAGCCCTATGCACCGGGACAGCGTATGACAGCTGACGGAACTATCGTTTATCCCATCGAAGCACAGGCCAGCGGACAATGGTATGGAGGGTTTTCTACCGGAGCCGACGACGTGAACTACTATGATGTGGTTTACAAAGACCATACTTTCTCGCAGGAACATAATGTGAGTGCCAGCGGAGGAAGTAAAAAGTTTAATTATTATGCTTCGGGCAGCTACTTCGATCAGGATGGATTGTTGAATATCGGTGAAGAAAGCCTGCAACGCTTCACAGCCACTGCCAAGATCAACTCCGAGATTACCGATTGGTTGAAGTTTAACATGAACATGCGTTTCACCCGCGAAGACTATGTACGTCCTTCGGCGTTGACCGATTATTTTTACGAAGCGCTGGCATTTAAAGCATGGCCTATCCTGCCGCTCTACGATCGCAACGGATACTATTATTATAGTGATGATACTTCGGTAGCTGCGCTGGCGGAAGGAGGTTCGGACAAAAAGCAAACCGATCATTTCTACTTTCAGACCGGCTTGGAAATAGAGCCCGTGAAGAATTGGGTGACAAGTGTGGACTTTAACTATCGCATCAAATCGGCCAACCGTCATTGGGATAGCCAGCCGTATATCAACCACGACCTGAGTGGTGCACCGTATTATCGCAAAAGCAGTTCGAATGTGCATGAAGACTATCTGAAAGAAAATTATTTCAACTTCAATGCACGTTCCGAGTATTCATTCTCATTGGCCGACAGCCACAACTTCCACATTCTGGGCGGTTTTCAGGCAGAGAATCTGAAACAAACCTTATTCGGTCTGCAACGGAACGGAATTATGATTAATTCAAAACCGGAAGTGGATCTGACTAACGGACTTGATATTAATGGAAATCCCATTACACCCAGTGTAAACGGAGGACGTAAGGAATGGTCGACCGTTGGATTCTTCGGTCGTTTGAATTACGACTATAAGGGACGGTATCTGTTCGAAGTCAATGTTCGTGCCGATGGTTCATCGCGTTTCCGTAAAGGCAATCAATGGAAAACATTCCCTTCGGCATCCGTTGGCTGGAATATTGCGCAGGAAGAGTTCTTCAAACCATTATCCTCTACTGTTGACATGTTGAAGATTCGAGGTTCTTACGGAAGCCTTGGAAACCAGAATACTGATAACTGGTATTATACTTATCAGACGCTTTCGGCACAATCATCAGCCGGAGGTTGGTTGCAAAACGGTATAAAGCCCAATATTGCCACTGCTCCCGGTTTGGTGTCCGAGAGTTTGACTTGGGAGACGATAGAGACTTATAACATTGGTCTGGATTTAGGTCTGTTCAGAAACAGATTGTCGGGTTCGTTCGACTACTACGTGCGTAATACGAAAGATATGGTGGGGAACGCACCTGCTTTACCTAATATATTGGGTACTGACGTTCCGAAAACAAATAATACCGACCTTCGTACGCATGGTTGGGAATTGTCCGTAATGTGGCGGGATGTCTTGAAAAATGGCTTGTCATATTCGGCCAAGTTACTGTTGTCCGATTCGCGTACCAAGATACTACGTTATCCCAATAACCCTACAGGCAATATCTATATGTATAATGAAGGGCGCTACATCAATGAAATATGGGGTTATGAAACCATCGGTATAGCCAGAACAGATGAGGAGATGAAGGCTCACTTGGAGAGTTTGGACAAAGCGTACGAAGCATATCATGGAGTAGCTCCTTCCACTCCTTTGCAGGGACAAAGTAATTTTGGAAGCAACTGGAAAGCCGGTGACATCATGTA
This sequence comes from Bacteroides sp. AF39-11AC, assembly GCF_003474285.1. Lineage (NCBI taxonomy): Bacteria > Pseudomonadati > Bacteroidota > Bacteroidia > Bacteroidales > Bacteroidaceae > Bacteroides > Bacteroides sp. AF39-11AC. The sequence goes on from NZ_QROH01000004.1 coordinate 374,599, forward strand.
TAAGGACATAGATGGTGACGGGCGGGTTTCTAAAGGTAGCGAGACACTGGATGATTTGGGTGATAAGAGGGTAATAGGTAACAGCACGCCGCGCTACCGTTTCGGTGTCGACTTGAATGCCGCATGGAAAGGATTTGATGTACGTATTTTCTTTCAGGGAGTTCTGAAACGCGATTATTGGCAGGGAAGTGCCTATATGTTTGGCTATACCGGTGATTTGTGGAATTCAGCCGGTATTATAGGTGTCGATGATTATTTCCGTGACGAGAATACCTGGTCAGTACAAGCAGGATATACCACACCAAATATCAACTCATACCTGCCACGGCCTGTGGGCAGCAAGAATCTTACAACGCAGACCAAGTATCTGCAAAATGCTTCGTATCTCCGTCTGAAGAACTTGCAAATAGGATACACTCTGCCCACTACTTTGACCACGAAATGGGGTATGCAGAAGGTGCGTGTTTATTTCTCGGGCGAAAACCTGTTCACACTGACAGGTCTGGTCGATCAGTTTGATCCTGAAACTATCGGTACCCGTAATGGTAATGGATATCCGTTGTCCATGACCCTGTCATGCGGTTTAAGTTTAACTTTTTAAATCTTACAGCAATGAAAGTAAATATCAAATCATATATAAAGAGAGTGCTTCCACTGTTTATAGTGGGAGCGGCATTGACGGCATGTGAAGACTTTTTAGATAAGCAACCTCCTTCCTATATTGTTCCCGAAGACTATTATCGTTCGGAAGACCAGATTTTGGCCAGCGCCAATAAGTTTTACACGGATCTCTTGCCTTCGCACGGGGGCAACTACGGAACATTCCAGTCAGATGTTCATACTGACAATCAGGCAGGAAGAAGCGGTGACAGCAAATATGCCATCGGGCAATGGAAAGTGGGAATGGATAACGGTAACTGGTCGTGGAGTGCCGTTCGCAATATCAACTATCAATTGGGTACAATACTCGACAGGTATGGAAAAGGAGAGATATCGGGTGCCGATAAAAACATCCGCCACTACATCGGTGAGCATTACTTCTTCCGGGCATTCCGTTATTTTGCGATGCTCAGAATGTGGGGTGATTTGCCTATCGTGAAAGAAGTCTTTCCTGATGACGAGGCAATTTTGGTGGCTGCCTGTAAGCGGATGCCTCGCAATGAAGTAGCCCGTTTCATCCTCGAAGACCTTGATATGGCTATTGATTATATGAGTGATAACTTTGAAAGTCGCCACACACGTATTTCCAAGGATGTCGCTATCTTGATGAAATCACGCGTAGCATTGTTCGAAGGTTCGTGGCTCACCAACTTTAAAGGTACTCCGTTTGTTCCCAATGGCGAAGGCTGGCCCGGCAAAGCGAAAGAATATAATGCCGGCTATCAATATCCTACAGGAAGCATCGAGAACGAGGCGAAATTCTTCTTTGAAGAAGCTGCAAAAGCAGCTGAAATCATTGCCGAGAAATATAAAGGAGACTTAGTGCAAAATACAGGTGAAATTCCGCAATCGGCTACCGACCCTGTGAATCCTTACTTCAAGCTTTTCGGGAATATCGACATGAGCGGTTTTAAAGAAGTACTGTTGTGGCGTGAATACAGTCGTGCACTAGGGATTCAGAATGCTGTTGAAACGGCAGTCAACCGCGGTAACTACGCTGTCGGCGTTACCCGGAGCATGGTTGAAGGTTTCCTTATGGAAGACGGCAAACCTATTTATGCCCAGCACACTGGTTATGAGTATAGTGACGAAACCTTATCTGCTGTCCGTACCAATCGTGACCCACGACTGAAAATTTTCCTCAAAGAGCCGGGACAGATCAACGTGTTCATTAATATGGATGACCGCATTGGTGATATGTTTGTTGAAGTAGAACCTAAGCCCGATATTACCAACGGTGCTGACGACTGTCTCTATACCACCGGATATACGTTGCGCAAAGGTGGAACATTCGATAAGGCTTTGGCCGGAAATCACAAGGGATATACTGCCTCTATTGTGTTCCGCGCTACTGAAGCATTCCTCAACTATATCGAAGCACAGTATATGCTTACCGGTAGCATCAGTTCGGGTAAAATCCTCGAATATTGGAAACTCATTCGTGAAAAAGCTGGGTTTAAAGGTGCTGCTATTGATCCGCAAACCACTATTGCCGCTACTGAAATTTCGAAAGAAAAACTGGACTGGGGGGCTTATACCGCGGGACAGTTACTTTCTGATGCGGTGCTTTATAATATCCGCCGCGAACGCCGTTGTGAGTTGATGGCCGAAGGACTTCGCTGGATGGATCTTACTCGTTGGAGGTCGCTCGACCAGTTGAAGGCTGAAAACTACCACATCGAAGGTTTCCATTTGTGGAATACTCCCATGCAGAATTGGTATAACTTTACTGCAACTGACTACAATGGCAGTTCATCGTCCAAAGTTTCCAGCCCTGAACTGAGTGAGTATCTGCGCCCGTACCAGAAGAATATGACTTCGGGTAATCTTTATCGCAACGGTTATACTTGGTCTATGGCGCATTACTTGCAACCTATGCCTGTCAAGCAGTTTCTGCTGACGTCTTCGGATTACAGTTCGATTGAGTTGTCACCGTTGTATCAGAATCCGTATTGGCCGACAACGGCGGATATGCCTGCGGAGAAATAACCTTTAACTGGCAGTTTCTAATTGGTGTTTAATAGAAGGGGATAGCTTTTTTCGGTCAAAAGAAAGAATCTATCCCTCACTGTTATAGTATGATAATGATAAAGAAATTATGAAGAAGAATTCAGTGAAAATCTTTTTAGTTGCATTGGGGCTATCTCTCGTTTCTATGCCTGCGGTTTGGGGACAATATAAAGAGGTACAAGTGAAGGCTCCTTTTCAGATGGAGCCCATTAAAGAGTATGTATATCCCAACCGGAATTTCTCAGTTGTAGGTTTTGGTGCGGTGAAAGGGGGAATAGCAGACAATACAAAATCGATAGCTGCTGCCATCGATGCCTGCCATAAAGCAGGTGGCGGCAGAGTTGTAATTCCTTAAGGAGAATGGTTGACTGGCCTTGTGTATTTGAAAAGTAATGTCAACTTATACTTATCGGAAAATGCTGTGTTATGTTTTACGGACAACCCATCTGATTATCTGCCTGCTGTAATGACTTCATGGGAGGGTATGGAATGTTATAATTACTCTCCGCTGGTCTATGCTATTGCTTGTGAGAATGTAGCGATTACCGGGAAAGGCATGCTGAAACCTAAAATGGATACTTGGAAAGTGTGATACTGCGGTGATCGGGGAATCGAATCCTCATAGCGGATATGCAAGAGTGAGTTTGCTGGATGCAAAGAAGGATACGGTGTATGTTTCTTTAGTGGATTTTTATAGTAAATATCCGGAAAAGGCAATTCGCATCATGACTCCGGAGATGCCGGAAGATAATTATACCTTATTGATAGAAGTGACAGGTATTATGCCTGTGTGGACTGATAAAACAAAGGCTGTTTATGGAAGTGACAATAGTTTTGTGACTGTCGATAGTATTTATTATTTTTGAAAAGTCTAAAAAGAATAGAGAACAAAATAAATAAATTGTACTCCTTTATGTACGATAATACATCTAATTGTACGTAGTTCCATATGCCGTATTTACGAACTTACTTATTTTTACTGAAAATTTCTTAGTATGAAAAATCTGAAAATAAAACTACTGTTTGCACTCTGTGCGATATTACTCTTTTCAGCCTTTATAACGGAAAAGAAAGACGTTATCACCATCTTTATGATAGGCGATTCTACCATGGCTAACAAAAGCCTGAAGAATGGTAACCTGGAACGTGGTTGGGGACAGATGCTTCCCTGTTTTCTGACGGATGATGTCGTAGTGGACAATCATGCCATGAATGGGCGAAGTTCATTGAGTTTCATCAATGAAGGGCGTTGGGATGTTGTGCTCGACAAATTGAAAATGGGAGATTATGTGTTTATTCAGTTCGGGCATAATGATGAGAAAGCTTCCGAAAAACTGCATACCGATCCGGGAACTACATTCGATGATAACCTGCGTCGTTTCGTAAGAGAAACCCGAGAAAAGGGGGCTTATCCTGTACTGTTTAACTCCATTGTACGGAGAAACTTTCCTCCCGAAGGAGTGACAGAGCCTAAAGGAAGTTATGAGGTGGAAGGAAATGTGCTTGTGGATACGCATGGAGAGTATCTGAATTCTCCCCGCCGGGTAGCTGAAGAAATGGACGTGCCTTTTGTCGATCTGAATAAACTGACGCATGACCTGGTGGTAGGTATGGGCGTAGAAAAATCAAAAAGCCTCTTTATGTGGGTGCCTGCGGGGATTTATGATTTTTGTCCGAAAGGGAAAATAGACAATACACATCTGAATGTTTATGGCGGAAAAGTAGTGGCTAGCATTGCTATGGAAGCTGTTGCTAAGGTTGTTCCGGCACTGGCACCGTATGTACGGCAGCATGATCCTGAAGTGTATGTGGCCGATTATAAGGATAATAAGAAATGTGCTATCAGCTATACTTACGATGACGGTCTGGAAGAACACTATACGCTTGTTTTCCCGGAAATGGAAAAAGTAGGTTTCAAGGGTACTTTCTGGATATGGGGAAAAGGGATAGGGAATGTGGCGGAACAGCAAGGTAAGCCACGTATGACTTGGGTACAAATGAAGGAAATGGCCTGTAAAGGGCATGAAATATCCAGTCACAGTTGGTCGCATGCCAATCTGAAAAATATGAGTCTGAAAGAAGTGCAAGTGGAAGTTGACCGGAATGATAGTATTCTTCAGGCTGAAATAGGTGAAAGACCGCTGACTTTCTGTTATCCGTTTAATTCTTATAATGAAGATGTGTTGCGGATTGCTTCAAAAGATAGAATAGGTACACGTACGAAGCAATATGCTATAGGTGGTGAAAAATCAAAATCAACAGTTGAGTCACTGGATAAATGGGTGAAGGAACTTATCATTGCAGGCGACTGGGGAGTCACGATGATTCATGGTATTTCGGTGGGTTATGATGCTTTTACTTCTCCGGATATATTGTGGGAACATTTCAAACGGGTGAAGGCGCAGGAAGATGATATATGGGTGGGCACTTTCCGTGAAGTGGCTGCCTACGTTAAGGAACGGAATAATATCCAACTGGATGTGACGAAGAAAAAATCCCATTGGATGGTCAGCCCACGTTTGGCATTGAATCAGGAGTTGTTTGGCGAACCTTTGACAATGGTGGTTGATAAGAAAGGAAAGAGTGGAATAAAAGTTTTGCAGAATGGGAAAGAGCTGTCTGTCCGGGAGCAGGACGATAAAATAATATTTGATTTTAACCCTTATGGAGGGAGCATTAAAATCAGTTTTTGAAGAAATGTATAGAATATAGCTTTGAAAAATAAATTGAAATATATGAAGAAAGGATTTATAGGTTTAGTTTTTCTTTGGGTGACACAGATTTGTTGTGCACAGTTTAGTCTGCGTTCCGACCAACCGATTAAGTTGGCTTGTGATAATGCGGAAGAGAAGGTAGTGCAAACCGCATTGAAACTGTTCATACGTGATTATCAATCGGTATTTTCTGCATCTGCCGCCGTAGATGCCCGGCAAGGGAATATCATAGTAGGTACGGTTGGAAAAAGCCCGTTGCTGAAAACTGTGAGTGCGGACGTAAGTGCTTTGGCAGGCAAGAAACAGGCTTTTCTTTTGCAGGTTCTGCCGGATGGAAAATTGCTGGTGGCAGGTAGTGATTCGCATGGTACGGCTTATGGTATCATGGAATTATCTCGCCTGATAGGTGTATCTCCCTGGGAATGGTGGGCGGATGTAACACCGGAGAAGAAGATTTCTTTTGTGCTGCCGGCAGAGTATCAGACATTGCAATCTCCTTCTGTGGAATATCGGGGTATATTTATCAATGACGAAGACTGGGGATTGATGCCTTGGAGTAGTCAGACGTATGAACCGTCGGATGTAAAAGGACATATCGGTCCGAAGACGAATGCACGTATTTTTGAACTGTTACTGCGTTTACGTGCCAATACCTATTGGCCTGCGATGCACGAATGTACTTTGCCTTTCTTCCTGACGGAAGGAAACAGGAAAGTTGCGGAAGAATATGGTATTTTTATAGGTTCATCGCATTGTGAGCCGATGGTGTGTAGCGCTGCCGGTGAGTGGCGCCGTCGTGGTCAGGGTGATTATGACTATGTGAATAATAGTGCGTCTGTTTATAAATTCTGGGAAGACCGGGTGAAAGAGGTTGCTCAACAAGGTAATATCTATACTTTGGGTATGCGTGGTGTGCACGACGGACAGATGCAGGGAGCCAAAACCGTAGCAGAACAGAAGGCTGTATTGGAACGTGTGCTTAAAGACCAGCGCGGACTCTTGCAGAAGTATGTCAATAAAGATGTTACAACTATTCCGCAAGCATTTATTCCTTATAAAGAGGTGTTGGATATTTATAATGCCGGCTTACAGGTGCCTGATGATGTAACGTTGATCTGGTGTGATGATAATTACGGGTATATCCGTCACTTCCCGACGGCGGAAGAGCGTGCCCGTAAGGGAGGCAACGGTATTTATTACCATGTATCTTACTGGGGCCGTCCTCACGATTATCTTTGGTTGGGAACTTTCAGCCCTTATCTGCTTCATCAACAAATGAAGTTGGCTTACGACCGTGGCATTCAAAAGATGTGGGTATTGAATGTGGGTGATATCAAGCCTGCAGAATATCAGATAGAACTTTTCCTGGATATGGCGTGGAACATAGATGAAGTGAACGAAATAGGAGTCACTGCCCATCTGAAATCTTGGTTGGAGCGGGAATTTGGAAGTAATTGTGCCGAGGAACTGTTGCCTGCCATGGAAGCACATTACCAACTATCCTACATCCGTAAGCCCGAATTTATGGGAAATACACGTGAAGAAGAGCGGGATCCGAAATACAAGGTGATTAAAGACCTGCCTTGGAGCGAGCAAACCATTAGTGAGCGTCTGAGATCTTATACCGTCTTGTCTGATGTTGTCGAGAGGATAGAGAGTAACATTCCGGCGGACAGGCAGGATGCTTACTTCCAGCTTGTGAAATATCCGGTGCAGGCCGCCGCACAAATGAACCGAAAAATTCTGACTGCCCAGTTTGCCCGTCACTCTAAGGCTGACTGGAAACAAAGTGATGCTGCTTTTGACAGCATTGCATCCTTGACGCAGCAGTATAATTCATTGCAGAATGGCAAATGGAACCGTATGATGGATTTTCACCCCCGTAAGTTGCCGGTATTCAAACGTGTAGAGCATACTAGCGCCACCGAGCCTATGATGACAGACCGGAAAATGCTCTGCAAATGGAATGCTATGGAATGTACATATGGGAAACCTGTTCCGTACGAGGGCTTAGGATATGAAAGAAAAGCGGCAGGTATCCGTAAAGGTTCCTCTCTGACCTTCGCTTTTGATGATTATGGAAAAGATTCTGTTGAAGTTGAGATCAGGCTATTGCCAAGTCATCCACTGGATGAAAAACAGCTTCGTTTCGCTATCTCTGTAGATGAGGCCGTTCCGCAAACGGTATCTTATGAGACGAAAGGACGCAGTGAAGAATGGAAAGAGAATGTATTGCGCAATCAGGCTATTCGGAAAGTGACTTTACCGATCAATAAACAGGCTTCTCATAAGCTGGTTATTACGGCTTTGGATGAAGGAGTGGTGCTGGATCAGGTGATACTTTATTAATAATTACAAATGTTTTAAGATGGAATCTCCCCTAAGAAATGAGCTTAGGGGAGATTCTTATTTATTTCAACTGCTTTATATATTCTGATGGAGACATTCCATATTCTTCTTTGAAACATTCTCTGAAATAAGATACGGAGTTTAGGCCAACCTGATGAGCAATTTCTGAAATGTTGTACTTACCTGAGAGCAATAACTGCTCTGCTTTCCTAAGTCTTAGTTTGCGGATAAATTCTCCTGTGGACATTCCTGTCAGGGCTTTTACTTTCCTGTAGAGAGAAGAGTAACTCATGGATAGTTCTTGAGCTATTGTGGGTACATCTATTTTTTCATCCATCAGGTTCTCTTCTATGATTTTTGTTATTTTTTCAATGAATTCATTGTCTATTTTGTTTAATGACTCTTTGATGATAGATTGCTTAAGATGGGTGCTTGAAGATATTAAAGAAGCTATTTTCTTCTTTCCCTCCAATAGATTGGCTACCCTGCTTTTAAGTAAAGATGCGCTAAATGGTTTTGTTACATACGAGTCAGCACCGGCATCATACCCTTCTGTTTTATCTTGCAATGTGTCTTTCGCTGTCAACAGTATTACAGGAATATGGCTGGTTGCAATGTTGTTTTTAATTTCCTTACATAACTCGATTCCATCTTTCACAGGCATCATGATATCACTGATAACTATATCGGGAATACTTGTGAAGGCAATCTGACATCCTTGTTCTCCATTCTCTGCAACAAGAACATCGTAAAATCCCATCAGAGATTCAGCAATATAATCACGGATGTCTCTCTCGTCTTCTACAACTAAAACAATAGGTTTGCTTGATTTCTCTTCATCTAAGGGTACTTTGAGATTAGTATTAATATGTATGGCATCGGGATAGGAGTTATTGGTTATTAACCGGACACGGAAGGAAGAACCTACATTAGGTTCACTATCCACCAAGATAGTGCCCTCATGCAAATCTACCAGATTCTTCACTAAAGCGAGCCCTATACCGAATCCGGGTATGTTTTTTCTTATATTAGTTTGATAATACCGTTCGAATATACGTGAGATATCCTCTTGGGGGATTCCGATTCCTGTGTCAGCTATCTCAATTTCGGTGTATTCTATATCATTCGCTATTACTGACCGCAAAGCAAGCGTGATATTTCCTTTATAGGTATATTTGAATGCATTGGACAAAAGATTATCAACAATCATAGATATAACTTCTTGATCAAAATAGATATGTATCTTGTTTGTATCAATAATAATATCAAACGTGATATCGGCATTCCTGTTCAGCTCTTTATATTTGAAACCGATTTCCTGAATCTTTTCGGCAATGTTTCCTTCAATTACACACAATTTCTTATTTTGAGTTTCTGTTTTACGGAACTCCAATATTTGCGTGACCAGACTTAGCAGGCGGATTGTGCTTTTATGAATAAGTGAAATCTTTTTCATGTGTTCTTCTTGAATTCTTGAATCGCACTGCAAGTCTTCAAGTGGTCCGAGTATTAACGTTAATGGAGTTTTCAGTTCGTGAGTGATATTGGTATAAAATCTCAATCGTTCTTCATTTAATTCCTGCTGTTTCTGGGCTTTTTCTTTTTCGAGTGATAAAGAACTACGTAACTGCAATCGTTTTTTATAAGATTTGATTATGAAGAATGTAATGGTGGCTATACTTACTATATATATCAATTTAGCCCACCAACTAAGCCAGAACGGGGGATTGATGCTAATGAACAGTGTTGAGTAGTTAGTTTGCCACTCCTGATTTTTATAACGAGCCTTAATATGCAATTTATAGTTACGATAAGGAATATTGCGAAATGTGACTTGATTATCTCCTCCTATATTAATCCAGTTTTCCTCCAATCCTTCCAGTTCATAGGCATATTCAACTTTACCTTGCAGGGATTTGTTCATGACGTTGAACGTTATGCTGAATATATTCTGATTATGGTTAAGCATGATTTTTCCGTTTGTCATAGGTATGGATGTGTCAATTGCATCTTCGTGAGGGTTTCTGCCATAGACTTTGAAATCGGTAAATATTACCGGAGGAAGAATTATATTCGAAGGTCTGTCTTTGGGATTAAAGTAGCACACGCCATTGATACTGCCGAAATAAATAGTTCCGTCTTGAGTCTTACCAACAGAGTTGTTCATATATGTACCAAATAGGGTACCGTCCTTATGGTCATAATTAAGAAATCTTTGCTCTGACTCGATGAAACAACTGATACCTGAATGGGTGCTCAGCCAGATATTACCTTCTGAATCTTCTTCAATGGAACAGGCTAAATTACAGGCTAATCCGTTTTGGGTATTAAATAATTGGTAAGTATCTGACTGCTCATTGGGAAATAAGACTAATCCTTCTGTTGTTGCAATCCAAATTCTGTTTTTAGAATCCCTGAATATCTGATTGATTACACAATTCTCGAATATAGTGTGTTCATTTATATGTTTCATGGTCTTACTCTCCGGATTATATATACTAATTCCTTTATTGAGAGTGCCGATCCATATATTCCCGTTTTTATCTTGTGAAACAGCTCTGATTTCATTAGTCAATAGTTGGCTGTTATCTTTATTAAGAAATTTTTTTTTCTTAGTTATCAGGTTGTAAATTTCCAACCCGTTACTGCTGCCAATCCACACATTTCTCTGGTTGTCTTCAAAGAGACAATAGATAACCGAACCGTTTCCCTGCGGAGTGTAATGGATGAACCTGTCTTCTTTGCTTATAAAAACATCGATCCCCATTTCATTATACATATTTCCAAACCATAAATCTCCGTTAGAATCTTTTAGAGAAGAATGATAAGCATTTGATGAAATATCTCCTGTATCATGGGAATAAAACATACAATTCTTACCATCAATGTTGACATTGATACCTCCCCCGTCGGTTCCCATCCATATATTGCCATTGTCAGCAACACATATTGTTAGTACTTCTTTGTCATTGAGACCATTAGTGACTCCCGGTATCTTATTGATTCTCCAACTATGGAAGAAGGATGAAGTGCTGCTGATAAAGCTGGCTCCTCCGCCGTTTGAACCTATCCAAATGTTTTTGAAGGAGTCTTCAAAGACACAATAAACGGTTGGATTTGATATTCCCCAATAAATATCTTGAATAAACATATGATTAACATTCTTTTTCCCGGATAAAATCAGGTCTGTGTCTTTGGAGTCGAAATAACAAAGATCAGAGACTGTACCTACCCATATTCGGCCATTACTGGTACTATAGACATTATATACGGCTCCTTGTATCGTATAGTGAATTCCACTGACATTTTTAAAATTACGGAATGTTTCTCTGAAGGGATCAAAAAGCGATAGTCCGCTGTTGGTTGCAATCCAGATTTTAGAATTGGTATCAACGAATATAGAATGGATAGTATTATCCGGAAGTGAATTCTTGTTTTGAGGTGAATGAGTGAAATTCTTAAAACTGTTGTTATCCGGAGAGAAAATAGTGAATCCGCTATAGGTATGTCCGAGGTATAAATCACCATTGCTGCCTTCAGCCAGTGTCATGATATCATTTGAGGGAAAATCAGGAACGGTCGATGTATTATAATGTATGAACTGCGAATTGTCGGGATTGTATAAATCTAATCCTTGATTCGTAGCGATCCATACATTCCCGTTAGAAGTGACCAGAATATCTTTTATTTCATTGGATATCAGTGTCTCCGGGTCATTCTTATCATGCAAAAAAGAAGAAAATTGCTGTGTTGCACAATCAAATACGTTCACTCCCATCCATCTGTTGGCAATCCATACCTTATTATTAATAGTGTCTGTAGCAATTTTATTAATATCGTTGCTATTAAGCAATTCTTTATTGGGTTCTTTTAGGTAGACAGTGAACTTATCTCCGTCGAATCTATTAAGTCCATATTTGGTTGCAAACCATGTGAAGCCATATTTGTCTTGGGTAATATCTGTTACGTAGTTACTGGATAGTCCATCTTTCATGACTAAATTAATAGTCGGAATCTGCTGGCAGAAACCTCCTATGGAGTAAACTACTAACGAGAGTAATAAGATTAACTTAAATGGGCTGCTCTGTTTCATCTTTCTACTATTTTCATCTTCAAAATTACTACTTAATCTCAAACAAATACAAAAATCGGCATTAATAAGCACAATCATGGTCGCAATCTTTCCAAAAGTCGCCCACAATTCTGTCATTGAAAAAATAACGGCGGTATTCTGAATTATACAGATGCCTGAAGTCTTGAATTGAATTTACTTTTGTCCGGTGAAATCTTTTGGAGAGCTAATTCTCCATCTATGTGAAACCTTAAAATGATTGCCTATGAGAAGCATATAAGAGTTACAATTCTTTTTAATTTCATTAATTGAGAAACATAATGAATGAGTTTAAGTAGTTAATTTTAAATCACTATTATTTATGAAACATTTTTTTATTTGGATTTTCTTATTTTTTTCTATGTCCGGCTTTGCGCAAGATTTGAATATCAAAGGGCAAATCACGGATACATCCGGTGAATCGATTATTGGTGTGAATGTAAAGGTGAAAGGTAAGGATACCGGGACTATAACAGATATAGACGGCAACTATCATCTTCAAGCTGCTCCTAATGATATTTTGGTTGTTTCTTATATAGGTTTTATTACTCAGGAAGTGCCTGTGAAAAATAGAACGGTTGTCGATATACGTTTGATAGAAGATGTGAAAGCATTGGATGAAGTGGTAGTAGTGGGATATGGAACACAACGTAAGGCTGACTTGACGGGTGCCGTTATACGTGCAGATATTAAAACGTTGAAAAGGTCTCCCAATTCAAATGTTTTGCAATCTTTGCAAGGGAATGTTCCGGGGCTTAATATTGGACAGGTTACCAATTCGGGAGGTACTCCGTCGATGTCTATCCGTGGTACAAATACTTTGGGAGGAAACAAGGATGTGCTGGTCATTCTGGACGGCATCATTTATACAAGTTCGTTATCTTCAATAAATCCTGATGACATTGAATCTATTGATATCCTGAAAGATGCAAGCTCTACTGCTGTATATGGTGCACAGGCAGCCAATGGAGTAGTTATGATTACCACTAAAAAAGGTGTGGAAGGGAAACCGAAAATCAGCTTCTCCAGTAGTTATACGTTTTCTAACCCGACCCACAATTATCGTCCGATGAATCGTGAAGAGTATCTGGACAATGTCAGAGACTTCTATTATACAGAAGCTTTCCTTGGATCTGATTATACGACTCCTAATCCGGATTTTGATCTCGCGTCTAAATTGCCGGATGCCCCATTGAGAGATGAAAATGGAAATGTAAGTCCTTATAATTATAGCTGGTGGGATGAAGGTACACAAAGCGGACATTTATTTGAAAACCGTTTTAGTATATCCGGTGGTAGTAAATCCATCAATTATATGCTTTCGTATTCCAATACGGATCAGCGTGGATTTATTGTGAATGATGATTTTAAAAGAAACAGCGTTCGTCTGAATCTGAATGCGGAAGTAGCTCCCTGGTGGAAAATAGGAATTCAGACTTTTGGTGCATTTGTGAATCAGGATGGTGCGGAGCCTGGTTTGTGGAATCTGATAACCCAATCTCCATTGATTGAACCTTATGACGAAAATGGCAATATAAAGCCATATCCTTTTAATACATTGGATACCAACCCTTTTATGGGATCGGATATTGATGATTACGAACGTCATAATTACTTTTTCGGTAATATATCATCCGAAATGAAATTACCTCTTAAAGGATTAGTGTATCGGTTGAATTTTGGAAATAACTATAGGGTAGACAATCATTTTCAAGCCAGCCAGTATGGGTATAATCTGCAAGGAGAGGCCTATAAGGAACATACCGGCTACTATGATTATACTATAGACAATATTCTGGCTTACAATGCTACATTTGGTGAACATCATGTTGATGCCACATTATTATATGGGGCTTCAGAGCGTAAATATGATTATACAAAGGCTTTGGGACAAGGATTTACACGCATGACATTGGGCTATAATAGTCTGGAACAGGCAACAACGCGCTATGTATATTCGGATGCCTGGAGAGAAGCTCTTTGTTATCAGATGGCCAGAGTCAGTTATCGTCTGATGGATCGGTATTTGATAACGGGTACAGTGCGCAGAGATGGCTTTTCGGGATTTGCGGCGAATAATAAATATGCAACTTTTCCTTCTATAGCTTTAGGGTGGATGATTTCAGAAGAGTCTTTCTTTAAAATACCCTGGATTGATTATCTGAAACTGCGCGGGGGATATGGTATCAGTGGAAATCAGACCAGCAGATATAAATCTTTGTCTACAGTAACTTCTGAGATCAGATATATTTTTGGTGATGGCGGAAAGCCTGTAATCGGACAGGAAATTTCAGCTTTGGGAAATAATAATCTGAAATGGGAAAAAACAGCAGGGATAAACTTAGGGCTTGATTTCACAATTTTGGGTCAGAGACTCACTGGTTCCGTTGAATATTATTCGACAACTACGAAAGATTTGTTGTATGATGTGGCTTTGCCCGATATTACGGGATTTTCAAAGATTGCTTCTAATCTTGGAAAAATCAAAAACAAGGGTTTCGAATTTATTCTCACTTCGAAGAATATACAGACTTCAGATTTTAAATGGACTACCTCACTCAATTTTTCGACAAACTCCAATAAGATCGTAACTCTGACAGGAGAAGATAATGATGGAGATGGCATAGAGGATGATAACATATCCAGTAATCTGTTTATAGGCCAGCCCATTTCTGCGGTATATGGGTATGTAGTAGATGGCATTTATCAGTTGGGTGATGATATACCTGCCGGTTTCTATCCGGGCAATTATCGTATTGTAGATATGACTGGAGAGGGAGAAATAACCCCTGAAGACCGTGTCATTTTAGGTAAAGGAGATCCGGCTTACCGATTTGGTATTATGAATACGTTGGAGTATAAGAATTTTACGCTGAGTTTCTTTATCAATTCTGTTCAAGGAGGAAAAGATGGATATCTGGCAGCTAACTCTTCTTCGTTAGTCAGAGATCAGAATAATCTGCGTTGGAATCGTATAAGCGCATGGGATTATTGGTCACCGCGCAATCCGGATGCAGTCTATGCGCGTTCCATAAGTACCCCGAAAATAACTCCTACGGTATATGAAGACCGGAGTTTTGTACGTTTGCAGGATGTTTCATTGTCTTATGCTTTTCCGAAGTCTATTACGAACAAAGTTGGTTTGAGTGAAATTGATCTGTTTTTCAGTGGGAAAAACTTGTTGACTTTTACAAAATGGCATGGTTGGGACCCGGAAGCCGGAAGTACTTATTCGGGCAGGCCGGTAATGAGAAGTTTTTCTTTTGGTGTTAGTCTTACTTATTAATCTGATTTATTATGAAAATAAAAATATATACTATTACCTTGTTGCTTTCAGCAGTGCTGGGTTCGTGCAGCAGTTCTTTTTTGGATGAAGAGCCTTTGGATTTCATGAGTGCAACCAATTCTTTTCTTACCCAAGAGGATATTGATTGTTCAATAAATAATCTTTATTACCTGATAAGAAGAGAATTTTATAGCAGGGATGAAAATCGTCCGATGGATTACCTTTACGGCACGGATATTGTCTATGATGGTGAACCGAACGGTACGGAGCGACATTCCAATATGATTTCAGCTTATCATTCAACTGGTAATATTGCATCGGTACACTGGTCATTGCTTTATCATACCATATCAACTGCTAATACTATTATCGACCGTCTGCCTGTTTCTGAAGTATCAGAAGAGCAAAAGACGATTGCCGAAGCCAAAGCCCGTTTCTTTAGAGGATTTGCATACAGGACCTTGGCCTATCTGTATGGTGGGGTACCTCTTTTATTGACGGAAGTCATTGAACCCAAGTTTGATTATGTCAGGGCATCAAAAGAAGAGGTGTTGAAGCAGGCACTTACGGATGTAGAGTTTGCGGCTGCTCATTTACCCAGTTTGTCCAGTGTGCAGGATGGAGAAGTTTCTAATGCGGCTGCATGTCATTTGCTTTCAGAACTTTATCTGGCAACAGCTCAATATCAGAAAGCGGTGGATGCTGCTACAACAGTCATCGATGATCCGGCTACCGGATTGATGTACAATCGCTTTGGTTCCAGAGCCAATGAAGTTCCGGGAGATGTATATTGGGATTTATTCCGAAAAAATAATCAGAACAGAGGTTCCGGAAACACAGAAGGAATCTGGGTTATTCAGATTGAAACTGACACTCCCGGCGGCAGTGGTTCCTTGACGGCCAAAGACCAGACATACACTTTGGAAAGGCATCATGCTCCGATGGTTCGTGACGTGAAAGCACATGGCATGAATCCTTTTAGTTGGCCGATTGGTGATTATACCGGAGGTCGTGGCATTGGTTGGGCCATTTCAACCCGATATTTCAGTGATGAAATATGGAAAGATGATTTCTATGGAGACATGAGAAACGCAAATCATAATTTTGTGAGAAAGTTTGCAGTTCATAATAAAGAGTATGCCAAACTTTACGGGGACACCATTGACACTCAGAATCCGCCGGTAGGGGTTACGGTTCCATCCCGTCCGCTCTATGCTTATCAATCCAAGTGTACTACTCCGTATAATCATCCAGATGGTTTGTATTCCAATTCCAAAACTTTTGCGCTTAACAGTGGAGCCGGTGCTACATACACGGATCAATATATGTTCAGGCTTGCCGAGACTTACTTGTTGCGTGCTGAGGCTTATCTGGCTTTAAATGATACAGATAAGGCAGCGGCTGATATCAATGTTATTCGCAATAGAGCTCATGCTAAACCTATATCGGCATCTCAGGTAACATTGGATTATATTCTGGATGAGAGAATGAGAGAGTTAGGCGTAGAAGAAAGACGTAGAATAACATTGATGAGAATGGGAAAACTTTACGACCGCGTGATGAAATGTAATCCCTATTATGCCAAAGAGATGGAAAAACATTATGAATTATGGCCAATACCTTATAAGGAAATTGAAGCTAACAGAGGAGCTGTGTTAGAACAGAACCCCGGATATGAATAAAGTAGATAAATTTAGGGGTAGAAGGTATGTTGTTTTTAGTCATTGTGTGTCTGCATTTGCAGACACACAATCAGTAGTAATTAAAATATAGTTTATGTTATGATGAGATTTTGGTTAATATTCATGTATATGTTTCTTCCGGTAATGTGCTGGGGACAGATTATTGTTAAAGAAACTGGAGGCATGACAGCCTTTCCGTTAGTGTCTTCCCATAAGGCAGTGATTTATTATGATGTCCGGGATTATGGTGTAGTAGAAAAAACAGCTTGTCTTTTGGCTGAAGATATAAAGCGGGTGACTAATAAGAAAGTACCTGTTTCTTCGAAAAAGGTTTCTGCGGAGTATGCCGTTGTTGTGGGGACAGTGGGACATAATGCTTTTATTGACCGATTGGTGGCAGAGGGACAATTAGATGTGTCTGCTATTCGTGGTGGTTGGGAACAGTTTGTTGTTAAAACGATAGATGATCCTGCCAAAGGAGTGAAAAAAGTGCTTGTCATTGCCGGATGTGACAGGCGTGGTACAGCCTATGGCGTATTCACACTGTCAGAGGCTATAGGAGTGTCTCCTCTGTACTGGTGGGCTGATGTGCCAACTAAAAGAAAGTCTCAATTATATATTGAGAACATAAACTATGTTTCTCAGGCCCCGTCTGTTCAGTACAGGGGTATCTTTATTAATGATGAAGGTTGGGGAATAACTCCATGGGCCGGAAAGACGTTTGATAAAGAACTGGGTGACATCGGACCGAAAACTTATGCTAAGGTGTGTGAATTGATTCTCCGGATGAAAGGTAATATGCTGGCACCCGCGATGCATCCTTCTTCGGGTGCTTTCAATAAGTATCCTGAAAACAAATTAGTTGCTGATAGTTATGGAATTATAATGAGTTCTTCTCATTGCGAACCGTTACTCTTTAATAATGTAACGGAGTGGGATAAAAAAACAATGGGAGAATGGAATTATATAACTAACAAAGGAGGAATCAATAAGATACTCGATCGGCGGGTATCAGAGAATGCTCCGTATGAGAACATTTATACGATTGCTATGCGTGGTATTCATGACGCCGGACTCGTAGGTGTTCCCAAAGATAAAGAAGTCAGCTTGGTAGAGGAGGTCATTGCTGACCAAAGAGATATTTTGAAGAAACATATAGATTCTTCTCTTGACTCTATTCCTCAGATTTTTGTTCCCTATAAAGAAGTACTTGACATTTATGAAAGAGGGTTGAGGCTTCCGGAAGACATTATGTTGGTTTGGCCGGATGATAATTTCGGTTATATCAAACGATTGAATAATAAGGAAGAAAGAAACCGTAAAGGTGGATCGGGCGTATATTATCATATTTCATATTTGGGCGAACCACATGACTATTTATGGTTGAATACGACTCCTCCGGCATTGATGTTCGAAGAAATGCGCAAGGCTTATGATACCGGAGCAAAACGCTATTGGTTATTGAATGTAGGAGACATCAAACCGGGGGAATTGGGTATGAAAACATTTTTGGATATGGCTTGGGATATTGATAAATTCAATTTTGATAATATCAACAATCATCAGGTGGACTTTCTGGTTTCCGTATTTGGTGAAAAGTATAGGGAAGATATTGACGATATAATGAACAGTTATTATCATTTAGGTTTTCAGCACAAACCGGAAGCAATGGGATGGGGATATGAATGGAATAATGAATATGCTCAGGAAAGAATGACGGATACAGATTTTTCTTTTGCAAATTATAATGAAGCAGAAGGCAGAATGCAAGAGTACGACCGTATTTCTGATAAGAGCGAAAAGACATGGAACACGTTGCCGGAATCTTATAAGGCTGCTTTTTATGAGCTGGTTTTCTATCCTGTGAAAGGAGCGGCACTTATGAATAAGAAAATGTTGACTGCGCACCAGAACAGATGGTACGCACGTCAGGGACGTACAGCAACCAATTATTTGGCTGATAGGGCAAAGGCTTATCATGATAGTATAGATTATTATACCGGTATATATAATTCGCTGCTTAATGGTAAATGGAACCATATGATGGCTTTGGCACCTGGATGGACTGCTACTTATCAGAAAATGCCTCCGGTGATGACCATTGATGTACCTCAAAAAGCAGAAATGCGTGTCTTTCTTCCGGGACAGGATTCTCCTTTGGGAAAGACTACATTGAATGTACTTCCTTGCATAAATCCTTATACCCGGAAAGAATCTTTTATTGAATTGTATAATGTAGGAAAGCAATCGTTTACGTGGAATGCTAAAGTTTCAGATTCCTGGATCAAACTCAGCAGGCAGAGTGGAACCACTCTCCTGCAAGAACGGATTATTGTATCTGTAGATTGGATGAAAGTTCCGGTAGGAGAAAGGGTAACAGGGGAAATAGAGGTTATATCCGGCGACCGTCAGGAGAAGATTTACTTACCTGTTTTCAATCCTGCTTATCCTACAGTGGGCGAGTTGAGAGGATGGTATGTGGAAGATAACGGTTGTGTATCTATTAATCCGGGAAAGTACCATAGAAAAGTGGAGAATGAAGATATAAAGATGAAAGTTATAAAAGGATTGGGCTATGAGAACCAGTGCATACAGTTAGGAGAGGCTACAAAACCTGTTCAAAATCCACGTCGTTCCAAGAAAGCTGCCAAGGTGGAATATGATTTTTATACTTTTAATGCCGGTTCAGTAACGGTTTATACGTATGCGTTACCTGTTTTTCCGGTGAATTCGGAACGCAGCACTTGCTTTGGCTTAATGATAGATGATGGTTTATTGAAATATGCTTCGAATAATGCAAAAGAATATTCTGGCGAGTGGAGGGAAAATGTTTATCGTAACAGTACAATAAATGCTGTAACCCTAAATATTGATAAACCAGGCAAGCATACTTTGAAATTGATATGTTCTGACCCGGGTATGATTATCCAAAAGGTTGTGATAGATATGGGAGGAATGAAGCGTTCTTATCTTGGACCTGAAACGACAATAGTACGATAATTAGTCGAACTTTTGAAGATAAAATAATGACTGAAATCTGTAATGTATGTAAACTACCAGACATTAAATAAGGAGAAGTTGATTAAGTAATATATAAAGAAGAGCGGCTGTCGTTATGAAATGACAGCCGTTCTTTATTACCTGTATAAATCAGATTAGTATTTGAAGTTTTCCCCCTTCACATAAATCTTGAAATCCTTGATGCCTCCCGGCACTTCGCTTTCCATTCGGGGCAAGCATTGGAAACCTGTCAATGCATGACTGGCGCCCAGATCAATTACAATCGTATGCGGATAAGGACTACCTTTCTCTGTGCTCCAATAGGTGGATTCCTGAAGGTCGAAAGTCTTGTCGGCAGAGCGGTTGACGTGAGCTACGTCTTCACTGTCGGCATACTTCACAATCCAGGGCTCGCGGGACAAACGGCTACCATCCTTGTCCAAGAAATACATTTCGGCAATGCAAGCCAGGTCTTTTCCATCCTGTGAGTTTAATGCTTCAATGCAAACATAGCGCCCGGTAACCGGTTTGTTGAATTTAACTTCCTGCCAGCCGTTACCCGGTTTGAAACTTCCCATGAATACAGGCTTTTCACCTGACAAGTTCAAGTTCTCGCCTTCATTGCGATGTGTCAAGGGTTTCTGTACAAGCAGCTGGTCAAGGAGCGGTTCACTTAAACCTTCGGACTTAGCTTCTTTAGGGCCTACAATATCGAAAACTACGATTTCATTCTCACCTTTCTTCAACCAGCATCCCGGTACATAAAGAGTCTGCTGAGGACCGATCTCCCAGATACGGCCTAATGCATAACCGTTCACATAAACCAGTCCTTTGCCCCATGTTTCGAAGTTCAGGAAAGTATCGCTCGGTTTCTTCACCTGGAATTTAGCACGGTAAACACCCGGAATACGTTGTCCGAGACGGTCTGTCAATGACTCTATCGGCTGGAACTTCATGCCCTGATAGAATTCATAGGTATCTTCAATGTTGAAAACTTCCCAGTTCTTCAGGTCGCAAATGAAAGGATATCCGTTGATGTCCATAGAAAGTTCTACGTTTTTCGTGATTCCTTTGAAGTCTTTGATGGCACGTCCGAAGTTGATGCGACCCATGGCCTCTACCAGAATATCAAGTCTGGAACCTTTGACGCAGGCAGGGAGTACCAATTGCTTTTCACCGTTTCTTCTGTCGAGTTTGCCGATGTATTTCCCGTCTACGAATATCTGAGCATAGTCGTGCGCATCGTTCACTGTGAGGGTAGCGGGCGACTTCAATTCAGGCAGGGTAGTGCGGTAGAGGATGCTTCCGAAGCCCTGGTTGTATTCTTCCATGGTGCGGATGTTTTCATCCTTCTTTGCTGCGGGCAGGTTCTCGAACAATGGTGCCATTTCTGTGAATCTGAAAGCAGGGATGCTGATAGGTTTGATCAGTGCAGGTACTTTCGCCTGTTTCTCACCATTCATGTATTTCGCCATGGCTTCTCTCAACGCCCAATACTTAGGAGTTGTCTGACCGGATTCACTGATAGGCGCATCGTAATCGTAAGACGTCACGTCGGGTGCAAAGCCGGGAGAGTTGGCGCCTGCCCAGTGTCCCCAGTTCGTACCTCCATGTGTCATATACAGGCTGAATGAAATGCCTCTCGATAACATATCGTCGATACCTTTGATCATATCAGCGGCAGGACGGGTTTCGTGGTTGGCACCCCATTTGTCGAACCAACCGCTCCAGAATTCAGAACACATCAGCGGGCTGTTGGGACGAAGTCGTTTCAGTTTGGCAAATTGCTGGTCGACGTTGGCGCCTGTACCGAAGTTCATGGTCCAGATCAGATCGTCGAGTCCGTTCAGGGTGAAGTTAGAGGCCCAGTCGCATTGGAATAGGGCGATGTCATTTCCGAAGTTGGCACGTACGATGTCTCTGATTTGAGATACATAACCCTTATCTTCTCCGTAAGATCCATATTCGTTTTCTACCTGTACCATGATGATGGGACCGCCATTGGCAATCGTCAGGTCTTTCACTTGCTTGGCTACGGCTTCTTCGAACAGAGCTACACGTTCAATGAAGTAAGGATCGGATTCGCGCAGACGTACATCCTTTTTCTTAAGCAGCCACCACGGCAGACCACCCATTTCCCACTCGGCACAAACATACGGTCCGGGGCGGAGGATGACATACATATCATTTTGCTGGCACAGACGGCAGAACTCGGCCAGGTCGTTTTGCTCCGTAAAGTCATATACGCCGGGTTGCGGTTCGTGAGAGTTCCAGAATACATAGAGGCAGACGGTATTCATACCCAGTGCTTTGCACAACTTGATGCGTTGGTCCCAATAAGGTTTCGGGATACGGGGGTAGTGCAGTTCGGCAGCTTTAACTACAAATGGCTTGCCGTTCAGCAGGAAAGTTCCTTTGCCGGCTTCAAAACGGCCTTGGTCGGCAAAGCTGTCGAAGTTCCATTTGTCACGCCAGGGAATGGTGATTTTATCACCTTCGAAGGAGAATGGAAGCCATACATAACGTGAGTTTTCCAGGTCTTTCTTATTCCAGCGGTCGAATAGGGCGATGTACATGTCTTTCTTGCCCATAACTTTCTGCACGTAAGTGCTTTGAGCATAGAATGTCTTGTCGGCATCTGTTCCGGTACAAGGGTTGCCGATTGTTTTCCATTCACCCATAATGGAGTCTGCTACTGCCAGTTCAGCCTGATTGGGATCCCAACCGGTACAGCCGGAAGAGAGCATGTAGTATTTTCCGTTACGCTTGAAGACGGCGGGAGCTTCGCGGCTTTCCTTGACGAAGTTACGGGTATAGCGTCCGCTCGGTCTTTGATAATCGTCAGTCAACTCGCTGATGTACAGCGTTGCATTGTTTTCTGACGAATAAAAGTGGTAGGCACGGCCATCATCGTCTACGAATACGGTTTGGTCGCGGCTCATGGCACCGTTGGGACGGAAGCTGCCCAGATAGGTGAATTCTCCGGTAGGGGAGTCACTGATGGCTACTCCGGCGCATGCTTTGCTGTAGTCGGCACTTTCCACGTGTGCCCACATCACGAATTTCTTGGTTTTTGGGTTATAAATCACCTTCGGACGTTCCAGTACCTTGCTGGTGTGCAGGTCGTGGCCTTGGTCGTCCTTCACTGCGGGAAGCACGATGCCTTCGAACTTCCAGTTCAGCAGGTCTTTGGATGAATAGCAGCTCACGCCGGTTACATCCGTGCGGTAACACTCCCATGTGGCCCATTCGGGCAGAATGGTTTTACCTTTTTTGTACTCACCGTACCAATAGTACGTTCCTTCATGGTAGAGGATACCGCCACCATGTGCATTGATGGGGTTACCGTCGGTGTCGTTCCATACTTCACCCGGCACGATGGCATTGTTGGTGGTTACTTGTTTTTGGGCTTGCGCTGTAGCAGTTCCAAACAAACAGGCAACAACTAATGTCATACTCCAGAAAATGTTTCTCATGATTTGAATGGTTTATTGTTAGTTTACGAATTAATTTCTGTTGCAAAGATAAGAATGACTTATCATTTAATGTTCCACAAATAATTCAATATAGGTAGACAGATGTTTCAATTTAATACGGTTTATAATTTATATCTTTGTAGTCAGTAAACGAAATTATAGAAAACATTAACATGAAACACTTACAATGGTTATTGGCAACTGCCTGTATGCTTGCGGTTTGTCTGTCTGTCTCTGCTCAAAGTGGCAAGAAAGTAAAAAGTATCTCGCCTGAAAAATGGGTAAAATCGAAACTCTGGAGTGAAGGTTTGAAGGCGAAGCCCCATTCTTCTACGAATTTAGCGGAATTCAAAGCGCAGTACGAAGCGAATCCGGAACAATGGAAGGCGGTTTTTCGCTGGTTGGCGTCGCACGACCTGACTACTATCGAGAAGGGAAAACATCCGATAGAAGGAACATCACTTGTGGTTTCTGTTGAAGATAGTAAGAATGAACCGTTAGAGAAGCGGACATCCGAATCACACCGGAAACATATAGATTTGCAGTATGTGGTGAAAGGAACGGAACGTTTTGCATTGCTGGATCATGAGTCTTCAAAGGCTAATTGCGAATATAGTGAGAAGAAAGATGTTATTCACTATGATTTTGATCCGGAAAAAACTACCTTTATCGACTCTGTTCCCGGTGAGTTTTTCTTGTTCTTCCCGTCCGACTGGCATATTGCAAAGATAGCTACGGATAAGGAAGATCAGGATATAAGGGTGATCGTGATTAAGTTGGATTATATGTGATACACGCGCGTACCTATATATAGTATATAAGAAATCACTAAAGAATTACCGGAGTATGACCTGTTCCCTACCAACTCCCTGTCAAGTCCGTACCAAGTCCAAGCGTATAGATACGGAGATGGTACGGACTTGACAGGGAGTTGAATATACTCAGTAATGAATAAGACTATTATTTGCTTTGCCGAAATGCGATTGCTTGATCAATCAGAAAATAGAAGAATCTGGCAGATATGCTATCACCAGCTACCGTTAATGCTTCCGGGTGGAATTGCACTCCCCAGATAGGTTTTCCTTCAATGTTTTCAATGGCTTCGGGAATACTGTCCGTAGCCCATGCCGTAATTCGGAAACCGGGTGCCACTTGCTTGACGGCCTGATGATGGTGGGTATTGGTAAATAGTTGTGTCTCTCCTGTTATCCGTGCCATTTCAGAATCGGGAAGCAAGTTGACTGCATGAGTGGGTACACTACTCGGTTCTTTCTGATTATGTCGCACGGTAGTATCCGGATGTTGGGCTGGAATATCCTGATAGAGTGTGCCACCGAATGCTACATTGATTAATTGCTCGCCTCGGCAGATTCCCAACATGGGTACACCACGTTGCGCTGCAAGGCGGATAAGGGAAATATCATAAACATCACGCAGTGAATCTACCTCTCCCAGTTGCTCGATAGGTTCTTCATTATAATAAGAAGGATGTATATCCGCTCCTCCGATTAAAATAATCCCGTCCAGTCGACTGATGATGTCTGCCAGAACTATACTGTCTGTTGTGACTGGTATAAGCATTGGAGTGCCTCCGGTTTGTATGACTGATTCGGTATAAGTTGTTCGTGCAGACGAATAGTCGCTGGGATGTGAACAAGATAGGCCGATAAGTGGTCGTTGCTTGTGAGATGAACTTCCGGATTGACATACGGCAAATGACAGGAGAATGAGTAGTACAATAGATGATAGCAGTTCTTTCATTGTAAGTTTGGGGGGTAATGATTTTGCTGTAAAGTTAAGAAAATCTTTCTGTTAGTAGTGATGTGTTACATAACATAGTTTAGTAACACTGTCGATTTATTGCTTTTCTTTTGATAAATTCATAATTTGCGCCTCACTAAAAGTTAAGGGTATGCGAAGGCATACTGAGTTATTCATTTTAAATCTTATATATCATGAAAGTATATCAGACGAATGAAATTAAGAACATTGCCCTGCTTGGCAATGATGGCTCGGGTAAAACCACTCTCACAGAAGCGCTGCTCTTTGAGAGTGGTATTATAAAACGTCGCGGCAGAATTACTGCCAAAAATACAGTCAGCGATTACTTCCCGGTGGAGCAAGAATATGGCTATTCTGTGTTTTCCACCGTTTTCCATGTGGAGTGGAACGGCAAAAAACTTAATATTATAGACTGTCCGGGAAGTGATGACTTTGTTGGAGCTGCCATGACAGCACTCAATGTTACCGATACTGCAATATTACTTCTGAATGGCCAATATGGTCCTGAGGTGGGTACCCAAAATCATTTCCGATATACAGAAAAGTTAGGTAAACCGGTGATTTTCTTGGTGAATCAGCTTGACCATGAGAAGTGTGATTATGATATGGTACTGGAGCAGTTGAGGTCTGCTTATGGTTCGAAGGTAGTTCCCGTTCAATATCCGTTGGCTACCGGGCCGAACTTCAATTCGTTGATTGATGTACTTTTG
Source organism: Bacteroides sp. AF39-11AC (assembly GCF_003474285.1). NCBI lineage: Bacteria > Pseudomonadati > Bacteroidota > Bacteroidia > Bacteroidales > Bacteroidaceae > Bacteroides > Bacteroides sp. AF39-11AC. Next base: position 400,379 of record NZ_QROH01000004.1, read on the forward strand.
ATGAAAAAATATTCGTGGGGCCCCGAAGGTGGTGCACCTACCATTGAAGATGTTCCTGCAGAGGAAATGGAAAAAGCAACCGAACTGCACAAAGCATTAGTGGAAGCTGCTGCAGAACACGATGAAAGCCTGATGGAGAAATTCTTTGAACAGGATTCACTGACGGAAGACGAAATGCGTGAGGGCATTCGAAAAGGTTTGGCTTCACGTGGCATGTTCCCTGTATTCTGTGTTTGTGCCGGTAAAGATATGGGTGTGCGCCGTTTGATGGAATTCCTGGGCAATGTGGTTCCGTTTGTAGACGAAATGCCTCCCGTACATAATACACGCGGTGAAGTTGTGAAACCAGATCCGAATGCACCTACTTCCCTTTATTTCTTTAAGACCGCTGTTGAACCCCATATTGGTGATGTTCAGTACTTCAAGGTTATGAGCGGTAAAGTGCACGAAGGTGAAGACTTTACGAATGCTGACCGTGGTTCAAAAGAGCGTATCGCCCAGATTTATGCTTGTGCAGGTGCCAACCGTATTAAGGTGGAAGAAATGGTGGCCGGTGATATCGGTTGTACTGTGAAATTAAAAGATGTGCATACAGGTAATACTCTGAATGGTAAGGGTACTGAAAACCGTTTCAACTTTGTCAAATATCCCAATTCAAAATATTCCCGTGCTATCAAACCCGTGAATGAGGCCGATACGGAAAAGATGATGGCCATATTGAACCGTATGCGCGAGGAAGATCCGACTTGGGTGATAGAGCAATCCAAGGAATTGCGTCAGACTATTGTTCACGGACAGGGTGAATTCCACTTGCGTACGTTGAAATGGCGTTTGGAGAATAATGAAAAGTTGCAAATCAAATATGAGGAACCGAGAATTCCGTATCGTGAAACCATTACGAAGGCGGCTCGTGCAGACTATCGCCATAAGAAACAATCGGGTGGTGCAGGCCAGTTTGGTGAGGTGCATCTGATTGTAGAACCTTATTACGAAGGTATGCCGCTGCCTGATACTTATAAGTTTGGTGCGCAGGAGTTTAAGATGAACGTGAAAGGTACCGAAGAAATCCCATTGGAATGGGGCGGTAAATTGGTATTTATTAATAGTATCGTAGGTGGTTCTATTGATGCACGTTTCATGCCGGCTATCCTGAAAGGTATCATGTCCCGTATGGAACAAGGTCCGTTGACCGGTTCGTACGCTCGTGATGTACGTGTCATTGTGTATGACGGCAAGATGCATCCGGTAGATTCCAATGAAATTTCCTTCATGCTGGCTGGTCGTAATGCATTCAGTGAAGCATTTAAGAATGCAGGTCCTAAGATCCTTGAACCTATTTATGATGTGGAAGTATTTGTTCCGTCGGATAGAATGGGTGATGTGATGGGTGACTTGCAGGGACGCCGTGCCATGATTATGGGTATGAGTAGTGAAGCCGGCTATGAAAAGTTGAGTGCTAAAGTGCCTTTGAAAGAAATGGCATCCTACTCCACAGCCTTGAGTTCTTTGACTGGAGGACGTGCTTCATTTATCATGAAATTTGCCAGCTACGAACTTGTTCCAAGTGATGTACAAGATAAGTTGGTTAAGGAGTTCGAAGCTAAGCAAGCTGAAGAATAAAAGACTTCACTTCGTCTGTTTTTATAATTTGTTAAAGCCGTTACTCCCTCAGAACGAGGGGTAATGGCTTTTTTATTAACACTGATTAAGAACATGTGCAAATGTGAATGTGAATGATTAATTTTTTATTAAATTTGCAAACCAAAGAGACTCCTATTTGTTATAATGCTCGTAATGCAACTTAAAAAACACTTTTCGGTTAATTTACGAGAACTTGCGGTTAAATCAGGTTAATGTGTTAGGAGTGTTAATTAGGGAGTGTTAATTTTGTGACTATGAAGAAGTCAACAATATGGATATTAGGCGTCGTTATGGGGTTATCTTTCCTCAGTCTCTTGTACCTGCAAATCAGTTACATAGAGAAGATGGTAAAGATGCGTAACGAGCAATTTGATGAATCGGTGAAGCGTGGCCTAATGGCAGCTTCCAAAGAAGTGGAGTCCGCGGAGGTTGACCGTTGGTTAAGGGAGGATATCTCCGAGGCAGAAAAGAGAGCATGGGAATTGACTGCGCAGGGTAAAGCAGTGGTGCAGACACAGCGGTTTACGGCTACATCGCCGGATGGTTCTCAGTATTCAGCTATAGAACTACAGACGATAACAAATAATCCGTCAGAGTTGCCGCGAGCCATGATTTCGCGTAAGCATGGTGCCAAAACGATACCCAAAACAGCTCGTTCGCATGTCGATTTCGTGAAGAATCGTTATGTATACCAGCGTAACTTGTTGGATGAAGTGGCTTGGCAGATGGTGTATACAGCAAGTGACAAACCAATAGAGGAGCGCATCAACTTTAAGAATTTGGATCAATACTTAAAGTCAGGTTTGGTAGATAACGGAATTGATCTGGCTTATCACTTTAAAGTGATTGACCGGGATGGACGGGAAGTATATCGCTGTTCGGACTATGTTGATGAAGGTAATGAGTATTCTTACTCCCAGCCTTTGTTCCTGAATGATCCACCTGCCCGTATGAGTATCGTAAAGATACATTTCCCGGGTAAAAGGGATTATATTTTCGACTCGGTCAACTTTATGATACCGTCGATGATATTCACCTTTGTACTGCTGATTACATTTATCTTCACGATTTATATCGTGTTCCGCCAAAAGAAACTGACGGAGATGAAGAATGACTTTATCAACAATATGACGCATGAATTCAAAACACCGATATCAACGATATCGCTGGCAGCGCAGATGTTGAAAGACCCCGCAGTGGGGAAATCGCCTGCTATGTTCCAGCATATATCGACGGTCATCAATGATGAGACGAAACGGTTGAGGTTCCAGGTAGAAAAGGTTCTTCAGATGTCGATGTTCGACAAGCAGAAGGCTACCTTGAAAATGAAGGAACTGGATGCCAATGAGTTGATTACAGGTGTTATCAACACATTCACCTTAAAGGTGGAGCGTTATAACGGTAATATAGAGTCGGAACTGAACGCAACAGATCCGGATATCTTTGCAGATGAAATGCATCTTACGAATGTGATTTTCAATCTGATGGATAATGCGGTGAAGTATAAGAGACCGGATGCGGATCTGGAATTGAAAGTGAAGACCTGGAATGAACCGGGTAAGCTGATGATTTCTATCCAGGATAACGGTATAGGTATTAAAAAAGAGAATTTGAAAAAGATATTTGAAAAGTTCTACCGCGTGCATACAGGTAATCTGCACGATGTGAAGGGCTTCGGATTAGGGCTTTCTTATGTGAAGAAGATCATAACAGATCACAAGGGAACCATCCGGGCAGAGAGTGAACTAAACGTTGGAACTAAATTTATTATTGCATTACCTTTACTTAAAAATTAATGATATGGACGAGAAACTGCGTATTTTATTGTGCGAAGATGATGAAAATCTTGGCATGCTTTTAAGAGAATATTTACAGGCGAAAGGTTATTCTGCCGAGTTATATCCCGACGGCGAAGCTGGATACAAAGCTTTTCTGAAGAATAAATATGACTTGTGTGTGTTTGACGTGATGATGCCAAAGAAAGATGGTTTCACACTGGCTCAGGAAGTACGTGCTGCAAATGCCGAAATTCCTATCATCTTCCTGACTGCAAAGACACTGAAAGAAGATATTCTGGAAGGCTTTAAGATCGGTGCGGATGATTATATCACCAAGCCATTCAGTATGGAAGAGTTGACATTCAGAATTGAAGCTATCCTGAGACGTGTACGTGGAAAGAAGAACAAAGAGAGCAATATCTACAAGATTGGTATGTTCACTTTCGATACACAGAAACAGATTTTGTCGACACCTGAAAAGCAAACGAAGCTGACTACTAAAGAGTCTGAATTATTAGGATTGCTCTGCGCTCATGCTAATGAAATCTTGCAGCGTGACTTTGCTTTGAAGACCATCTGGATTGATGACAACTATTTCAATGCCCGTAGTATGGACGTGTACATCACGAAGTTGCGTAAGCATCTGAAAGAAGATCCTTCTATTGAAATCATCAATATCCACGGAAAAGGATACAAACTGATTACACCGGAGCCGGAAGCCTAATAAGCTTCTGCTCTTCATGAAACAAAAAGGGCGGTTACTTTGTAAAAGTAACCGCCCTTTTTATTCTTTTCCGATGATTAGTCTGCCAATTTCTTATTGATAATAATGTATGAAATCAATCCCAGTACCATCAAAACTGCTGACGTACCTAAAATGGCATTGTTGTTTACATTACCGGTAAGAGAACATGCAACCAAAATTACAGCCCCTACCAAGACTAATATCAAGCCCAGATTTTTTAATAAACCTTTCATGTGTGTGTATTTTAATAGATTATTATATTCTTGTCACAAAGAAAAGCATAATTCTTTAACAAGCGAAATTATTTTTGCAAAAAAACTATTATTGAGGGTAAATAGTTGGTTTTGCAGGCTTTCCATAAACCGTTTATGCTAATTCTTTCGCTGTATTTTGCACTAATCTTTCGTATTAAAAAATATTTTTCTTAATACTTCCTGACTTATGCGCAGTTCTTCCACGGTGATGCCATGTAATGCCTCTTTTAGGGTTTGGTTGGCAATCACCCGTGCTTGTTCTTCCAGTTCCTTTCCGTCTTTGGTGAGGTGAATCAGGTTGGTGCGGCGATCTTTCTTATCAGAGATACGAACCACTAAATGTTGGCGCTCCATATTATCTATCAGGCGCGTCATACTGGGTTTGTCCTTAAAAGTTGCATTACACAACTCTTGTTGCGTCACTCCATCTTTTTCCCACAAAAAGATAAGGACGGTCCACTGCTCCGGAGTAATCTCCAAACCGTTCTGGCGGAAGTTACGGGACAGTTTTCGGTTGATTGCGGCGGAAACTTTACCATTCAATATGGCAAAGATAAGCCGGATGTCAAAGTTAAATTGCTCGATCATGAAATTATTGTTTAAACAACTTTGCAAAGGTAAGTCACTTCCATGATAAATCCTATCCTCGTGGCACAAAAAAACATTAAATGTTTGTAGATCAAAATAAAATCCCTACCTTTGCACCGCAAATTTTTAAACGAATTATTAATTCATTAATTAAACAAGTATGAATCAATACGAAACCGTTTTCATTTTAACTCCCGTTTTATCTGATGTTCAGATGAAGGAAGCGGTAGAAAAATTCAAAGGCATCCTTACTGCTGAAGGTGCTGAGATCGTAAATGAGGAAAACTGGGGACTGAAAAAACTGGCATATCCTATCCAGAAGAAGTCAACTGGTTTCTATCAGCTGATTGAGTTCAATGCAGACCCTACTGTAATTGACAAGTTAGAGCTTAACTTCCGTCGTGATGAGCGCGTTATCCGTTTCTTGACTTTCAAGCAAGACAAGTACGCTGCTGAATACGCTGCGAAGAGAAGAAGTGTTAAATCAACTAAAAAGGAGGATTAATCATGGCACAAGTTCAATCAGAAATCAGATATTTAACTCCGCCCTCAGTGGACGTTAAGAAGAAAAAATACTGCCGTTTCAAAAAGAGTGGTATTAAGTATATCGACTATAAGGATCCTGAATTCTTGAAGAAATTCTTGAATGAGCAAGGTAAGATCCTTCCGCGTCGCATCACCGGTACTTCTTTGAAGTTCCAACGTCGTGTAGCTCAAGCTGTAAAGAGAGCTCGTCACTTGGCATTGTTGCCTTATGTAACTGACATGATGAAATAATAGGAGGAGGAAAGTATGGAAATTATATTGAAAGAAGACATTGTAAACTTGGGTTATAAGAACGATATCGTAACAGTTAAGTCTGGTTATGGTCGTAACTACCTCATCCCGACAGGTAAAGCTGTGATTGCTTCTCCTGCTGCAAAGAAAATGTTGGCTGAAGATTTGAAGCAACGTGCTCACAAATTGGAAAAAATCAAGAAGGATGCTGAAGCATTGGCAGCTAAATTGGAAGGCGTATCTTTGAAGATCGCTACTAAAGTTAGCTCAACCGGTACTATCTTCGGTTCTGTTGGTAACATCCAGATTGCAGAAGAATTGGCTAAGTTAGGTCATGAAATTGACCGTAAGATCATCGTTGTAAAAGACGCTGTGAAAGAAGTTGGTCAGTACAAAGCTATCGTTAAGCTGCACAAGGAAGTTTCTGTAGAGATTCCTTTTGAAGTTGTTGCTGAAGAAGCATAATTTAAAAACTTCCTATATAAAAGAAGCCTGGTTTCCGAAAGGAGGCCGGGCTTTTTTATTACTGGTTAGTTCTAATTGTATTCTTTATCAATAAAAGTAATTGTTTCATCAATTAGTTTCATGTAGTGGCTGTATGTGAGATGCGGGTCATCATGTATAAAAGAGATTTGCCGCATGGCAGCAAACCCTTCTGGGATGCGGAAGGCAAACTCCCAGGTTTCTCTTAGTGACTTATTTTCATTAGAAATTTTTCTAAATTCTTGCTGACTGGTATACTTTTCTATCGCCATGTCTTTTGCTTTGGAGAACCCTTCATAAAAAAGATGTGCGTTTTTTATTACGGCATAGGCTTGGATGATTTCGACAGCAAGTTCTTTGTTTTTAATATTTTGCATGACAGAAGAAGCTCTGAGCATTTCCATAGCATCGGTGACCGGAATAAAATCTCGTGATTGGAATGGGAAATAGCCATAGTAATTCAGAGAGTCGGAGGATGCTTCATTCATTTTGTCTTTATATTGAAGCAGGTAGCATGCACCTTCTTTGTTGAAAATTTCTATTTTCATCATCTCTTCTATTGTTTCCCGGTTGATAAGTAATTCGCTTTTGACCAGCTGCAGGGCCTGTGTCACCTCTTTTTTCTTATTGTGCTTCTGAATCATATCACTTCCCACGAAAGTGATTGCAATACCCAGTACGACTGCAATGAAATTGCAGATGAAATCACCTAATCTTCCTTTGATAGCTGATCGCTTAATTTTTTCTATCAGTTTCTTTTTCATAATATTAGTATAATATGAAGATTAGCAAAGATAAGGATTTTCTGAAATAATCAAATAAGAAATGTGGTGAATCACTGAGTATCTTTAGAGTGGTGCAAATGGGCATAAAAAAAGTCTGTTCGTGCTTTCGCACGTCAGACTTTCAATTCTCTCAGTGTGTTGTTCTGAAATTATTCAGCTACAACTGCTGCACTATCTACTGCTACAGTATCTGCTGCTGCGGCTGCTGCCTCAGCTGCTGCTGCAGCTGCTTCTTCTACTGCTGCGATTGAGTCAGCAATACGGATAGAATCTGCTGTTGCTTTTTCAGCGTCAGCTTGTTTGTTACCACAAGATGCGAAAGATACTGCTACGATAGCTACGGCCATCAAAACTAATTTTTTCATTTTCTTTGCTTTTTAAAAAACGTAATACAATCAATTGCTTTATTAAAACGTTGCAAAGGTATGTACTTTTTTGATAGGTTGTTCTCCAAATCCCAACTTTTTTTATGTTTTTTTTGGAGGTTAGCCCCTTTTGACTACTTTTTGTATGTTTAATAACATACTAATCTTCTGCAATACTGTTATATAAGTAGCGCTTGATACTCCTTTTAGGAGTTTTTTCAAATTCGTTGGGGTATAGCTGTATCTGGCTTACTTTTTCGTAACTGGCCACACTGTTATTCAGGTTTTTCAGATTCTCATCCATAATGGTTTTGATATTTTCCGTTTGGTTCAGACCAAGGGAATCCAGTGCTTCATAATCTGCATAAACCAAAGCGACCAGTTTCTTATTACGCTCGATGATCAGACTTTCCAGAACGAATGGCAGATTGTTGAGACGTGCTTCGATTTCCTCGGGGAAAATATTCTGTCCACTGGAACTGAGAATCATGGTCTTGCTGCGGCCACGGATATAGAGATTATTATTTTCGTCCAGTTTTCCCAGATCACCGGTACGCAACCAGCCGTCTTCGGTGAAAACTTCCTTCGTTGCTTCCGGATTTTTATAGTACCCCGCCATTACATTTTCGCCTCGCACTTGTATCTCACCAATTTCAGCTTCTGGATTTTCTTTATAAATCCGGGCTTCCATGATGTCGAGTACACGACCGGAAGAAGTCGGGACGAATTCGTTCCAGGGAGCGTAGCTGATCAATGGTGCACATTCTGTCATACCGTAACCGATAGTGAACGGAAACTTGATGCGGTGGAAAAACTCTTCTACTTCCGGGTTCATGGCAGCTCCGCCGATAATGATTTCTTTGAAACGTCCGCCCAGGGCATCTACCAGTTTTTTACGGATTTGCCCGTAGATTTGTCCATCGAGCAAAGGAATGCTGAGTGCCCATCTCATAGTTCTTTTATTGATGGCGGGTTGGATAACATTTTTGTAGATTTTCTCGATAACAAGCGGTACGGTAATGATAAGATTGGGTTTTACCTCCTCGAAAGCTTTCATCAGGATCTTGGGGGAGGGGACTTTTCCCAGAAGTGTGACATGGGTTCCCACAGCGGTGGCCGTGAGGAAGTCGAAGGCACAACCGTAGGCATGGGCTAAAGGTAAGAAAGATAACACTTTATCTCCTTTCTTTAATAGCTCGGTACGTATACCGAAGGTGACATTTCCTGCCAGATTGTTTCCTGTCAGCATAACACCTTTGCTGAAACCGGTGGTGCCCGAAGTATAGTTCAGCAGCATCACCTTATCATTAGAGAGAGTTGTATATTGTACGTCTTCCCGGCGAAAACCTTTCGGATAAGTTTCATGCATTTCGTCATCCAGATGTTTGAGGAAACGGTTGATTGTCTCACCGTCACGCTGGTGGAGGCAGCGGAAATCAGAAAGGGAGAATACGGCACGCAGTCCGGTCAGGCGTTCTTCTTCCAGATGATCCCAAATGGAATCGCTGGTAAAGAGAAAAACAGATTCGGAGTGGGTGACGATATGATGTACATCGTTCGGATTAAAATCTTGAAGGATGGGAACAACGATGGCTCCATAAGTGATGGTTGCCATATAAGCAATGCACCAACGGGAATTGTTTTTGCCGATAACAGCTATTTTATCGCCCCGGCGCAGGCTGCAATGTTTGAATAGCAAGTGCAATTTAGCTATCTCTTGTGCTACTTGTCCATAGGAATAACTCTCGTCTTCACCATAATCGGTGTAGCAAGGAAGGTCCCAGTTCTCACGGAAACTCTGCTCGTAGAGTTTGATAAAGTTTTCTTGTATCATTGCACGAAAATTGATGATTTGTGCAAAAGTAGGAAAATTCTAAGAATTATATGTAACTTTGTGGCAGAAATGTGTTTAGAATAGATATGATTGATACCAATATATTTCAAAATAAGACAGCGGTTTACTATACGTTAGGGTGTAAGTTGAACTTTTCGGAAACCTCTACTATCGGTAAGATTTTGCGGGAAGCAGGGGTGCGTACGGCACGTAAGGGAGAGAAAGCAGACATCTGTGTAGTGAACACTTGCTCGGTGACGGAGGTGGCAGATAAGAAATGCCGCCAGGCTATTCATCGTTTGGTGAAGCAACATCCGGGTGCTTTCGTGGTTGTGACCGGATGTTATGCCCAGTTGAAGCCCGAAACCGTTGCAAAGATTGAGGGGGTGGACGTGGTACTTGGTGCCGAACAGAAAAAGGACTTACTTCAATATCTCGGTAATTTACAGAAAAATGAGTCGGGAGAGGCGTATGCTTCAGCGTTGAAAGACATCCATTCATTTGCGCCGTCCTGCTCACGGGGGGATCGTACCCGCTATTTTCTGAAAGTACAGGATGGTTGCGATTATTATTGTTCCTATTGTACCATTCCTTTTGCTCGCGGACGGAGCCGCAACGGAACGGTTGCCTCTATGGTAGAACAGGCGCGTCAGGCTGCAGCCGAAGGGGGAAAGGAGATTGTGTTGACCGGCGTTAACATTGGCGATTTCGGTAAGAGTACCGGAGAGACTTTCTTTGACTTGGTGAAGGCGCTGGACGAGGTAGAAGGTATTGAACGTTATCGTATCTCTTCCATAGAACCTAATTTGCTGACTGATGAGATCATAGAGTTCGTTTCGCATTCCCGCAATTTTATGCCTCACTTCCATATTCCATTGCAGTCCGGCAGTGACGACGTTTTAAAACTGATGCGCCGTCGGTATGATACGGAACTCTTCGCTTCTAAAGTGCAGAGAGTGAAAGAAGTGATGCCCGACGCTTTTATTGGTGTGGATGTCATAGTGGGTACGCGGGGTGAAACGGATGAATACTTTGAGCAGGCTTATGAATTTATTAAGAGTCTGGATGTGACCCAACTTCACGTGTTCAGCTATTCCGAACGGCCGGGTACACAGGCTTTGAAGATAGACCATGTGGTAACTCCGGAGGAAAAGCACCGTCGCAGTCAGCGCCTGTTGGAACTTTCGGACGAAAAGACGCATGCATTCTATGCCCGCCATATCGGACAAACCATGCCGGTATTGCTGGAACGCTCCAAGCCGGGTGCACCGATGCATGGCTTTACGGCTAACTATATCCGGGTAGAGGTTCCCCATAATGATACACTGGACAATCAAGTGGTATCTGTACGCCTGGGCGATTTCAATGAAGACGGGACGGCGTTGCAGGGAACTTTACTATTATAATAAGGTATAAGAAAAGTATGAAATCGAAACTTATCTACTGGCTGACTTACGCAGGTATGTGGCTGCTGGCTTTGCTTCCTTTCCGGGCACTCTATATATTGTCCGACGGACTCTATTTCCTGATGCGCCATGTGGTGCATTACCGTCGCGGGGTGGTCCGTAAAAACCTAAAGAATTCTTTTCCGGAAAAGTCTCAGGCCGAACTTCGTGAGATTGAGCGTGAGTTTTATCACTACATCTGCGATTATATGCTGGAAGAAATCAAGATGATGCGTATGTCATTCGAAGACCTTTCCCGGCGTATGGAGTATGGCAACACAGAAGAATATCTTGCCATGCTCGAAAAACATGGGGGCATTGTTGTGCTCATTCCCCATTATGCCAACTTTGAGTGGTTGACAGCAATGGGAGCTTTCATGAAGCCGGAAGATGTGCCGCTACAGGTGTATAAACCCTTGCGAAATAAGTATGTGGACGAAATGTTTAAGCTTATCCGTGCCCGGCATGGTGGTTATAATGTGCCGAAGCACTCTACTGCCCGCGAAGTGATCCGGTTGCGCCGTGAAGGGAAGCATGTGGTGGTTGGTTTGATTACCGATCAATCGCCCAATCGTAACGAAGCTCACCACTGGACTACTTTTCTGAACCAGGAAACCGTATTTATGGATGGAGGTGAACGTATTGCCAGGATGATGAATTACCCTGTATTTTATTGTGAATTGGAGAGGCAGGGCAGAGGACATTGCAAAGCCTACTTCGATTTGCTAACCGAAACCCCTAAACAGACTGCTGAAGGGGAGATAACCGAACTTTTCGTACGCCGTCTGGAACAAACGATTCGTCGTGCTCCTGCCTATTGGTTCTGGTCTCATAAGCGTTGGAAACTGAAACGTGAAGAACTGGAGAAGCAAAATGGATAAGATAGCAGTTGTAATATTAAACTGGAACGGGTGTGAAATGCTCCGCTCATTTCTTCCCTCCGTGGTACGCTTTTCCGAAGCAGACGGTGCTGTGGTGTATGTTGCTGATAATGGTTCAACGGATGCATCTGTTGAGATGCTTTGCCGGGAGTTTCCTACCGTCCGATTGATACTGCTGGAAGAAAACCAGGGTTTTGCCGATGGTTATAACATGGCTTTGCAGGAAGTGGATGCTGAGTATGTGGTACTTCTCAATTCGGATGTGGAAGTGACGGAGCATTGGCTTCAGCCATTGGCTGATTATATGGAGGCACATCTTGAGGCAGCAGCTTGCCAGCCGAAGATACGGAGTTGGCGGCAGAAGGAGATGTTTGAGTATGCAGGTGCGGCAGGCGGCTTTCTCGATCGTTACGGCTATCCGTTCTGTCGTGGGCGGATTATGGGCGTGGTAGAGGAGGACAGAGGGCAATACGATACCATTATTCCTGTATTTTGGGCGACGGGTGCAGCCTTGTTTATCCGCCTGAAAGATTATCGTGAGGCCGGAGGGCTGGACGGACGATTCTTTGCCCACATGGAAGAGATTGACTTGTGCTGGAGGCTTCGTGCACGTGGTCGGCAGATTGTATGTGTGCCGCAAAGTGTGGTTTATCATGTAGGCGGTGCTACTTTAAAGAAAGAAAATCCCCGAAAGACTTATCTCAACTTTCGTAATAATCTTGTCATGCTTTACAAGAACCTGCCATCCCGGGATTTTGCTTCAGTGATGCGTACTCGTGCAGTTCTTGACTATATAGCAGCATTGAGTTTTATACTTAAATTACAGTTTCCCAATGCATTGGCAGTGCTTCGTGCACGGCGCGAATATCGTTTGTTACGTTCTTCTTTTACTCCTGCACGTGAAGAGAACCTGAAAAAAACTTCCCTTTCCGTGATACCGGAATGGACAAAAAGCAGTATCTTGGCGCAGTATTATTTACGTGGAAAGAAATTTTTCTCGCAATTATAGCTTTTTCTTTTTACCGACTGTTTATAATTAAAGGTATTGGCTTATGACAAAATTAGTTAGAAAGATTGGACTGGTGGCGCACGACGCCATGAAGAAAGACCTCATCGAGTGGGTTCTCTGGAACTCTGAATTGCTCATGGGGCATAAGTTTTACTGTACAGGTACTACGGGAACTCTTATCCTTGAGGCTCTTAAGGAAAAGCATCCCGATGTTGAGTGGGACGTTACCATTTTGAAATCCGGTCCTTTGGGTGGTGACCAGCAAATGGGGTCTCGCATTGTGGATGGCGAGATTGATTATCTTTTCTTCTTCACTGACCCTATGACGTTGCAGCCGCACGATACAGATGTGAAAGCACTGACTCGTCTTGCTGGTGTTGAGAATATCGTTTTCTGCTGTAACCGTAGTACGGCAGACCATATTATTTCAAGTCCGCTATTCATTGATCCGACGTATGAACGTACTATTCCAGATTACACCGGATACACCAAGCGCTTTGAAAACAAACCGGTGGTTGCCGAGGCAGTGGAATCTGCGAAAAAGCGGAAGAAAAAGAAATAAAAGAGGCAATAACTCTGATATGAATAGAAAAGGTGTGGAAGACTTCCGGACGGAAGATTTCCACACCTTTTCTTTATATAAGGATTATGTGTTTTGATTTAGAACATATATCCTACAGAAAGCTGATAGCCATAATCTCTTATACTACACTGACCCTGTATTTGTTTAATGGCTTCATTGTATTGGAAAGAGACTGTATAATGTTTGCTGATAATGGCTTTTAGCCCTGCGATTCCTCCATAAGTCCAATGACGGAGAGCATCAAGGTCCACCTTTTGGGTGGAACCAGGTGAGTTAATGATGGGAATCTCGTAAGAATATCCTTTCATAGGGTTCCAACTCACATGTTTAATATTCTCTTTGCCATCAGATGTAGAATTTATATCTAATGGGCATTTACCTGCACTAAAATTATACGAACCATATACCCCGATTGAAGGAATCAAACTTAGCTTTTTACTAATTTGAATATTGTATCCTACTTTTAACGGGATAACAATATGATTCAGTTTTATTTTAGCATCCGGGAAACGGGGAAGCATATTATATGACATTTCCATTTTACTTTGGGTCTGCATGAATGAGGCTCCTGACATCAGCATCCAATGTCTTTTAAACTCATAATCCACAGTTCCTCCAATTTGGAATCCTGCCCCCATGCCACCTACTTTTTGAGCCTTGTAATTGCTGCTACTTTTGAAGTGTGTCAGGTTCATTCCTGCATCTACACCAAATCTTACTTGTGCGGAGACTTGTAGTGATAGGTATAGTGCTAATAGTAGAAATAATGTAAATCTTTTCATAATTATCTTATAAATGCTAGTGTGAAATCTCCTCCGTATGAACCACCTTCTAATTTGGGTAGCGTGTGGGTCCCATAAGTACCATACTTACCTACATATCTTGCAAATACATTTGTGTATGATACTTGTTCTGATGTATTGGCTGTTATGTCTGTCCATACAGATATGTTCCCTGATAAAGAAGTAGCTCCGGGCTTCAAGCCACCTACACTCCAGTCAATTTTTCCATCATTATGGAATGCATGAAAACGTACGAAGTCAAGATTGTAAGGATCTCCTGCTGCATTAGGTAGAGTAAAGTACATTGGAGATGCAGATAATTGGAAATATACATCTCTGTGATTATCTCTTTTCCAACCATGCCAGGTTTTCTTTTGGCAACCCACATGAACTTTTATTTCACTTGAACTAAATAGGTCCACTCTACCTGTTGTTTTTTTCTTGTCTCCAATAAAATTTTGAAAATTGAAGCTATTTGTTTCGCCAGAGAGCGGGGTATAAGCGTATACAGCTTTGTCTGATTCACTCATATCATCGGAAAGAGAAATTTTCTTAACTTCATTTCCGATAACTACTTTACGATTGCTGTTTACAAGGTAAGTAGAAACATTATCACCGTCGGGTACATAAAGTGATAAATCTTCATTATCATACTTGTTAGTAACCAATAATCCTTTATATTTCTCCACATATTGAGAATATTTAGTTTTAAAGTCAGATTCGCTGGTTGCCGTGTTTGCAATTTCTTCCAATTCCTCATCTGCTTTCACGGCAAGTTCCTGCAATGAAATGAAATCGTTGGCATCTACATAAGCTAATCTGTTACAGGATTGCATGTCGTTGATTTCTTTTAAAGACAATTGATAATCGTCTTCTGAGGCAAATTGTAAAGCGGTTTCTCCTTGTATAGAACTTCTTGTCTTACTATTATCCGTTGGGATAATTTCTCCTTGGTCAGTAATCTGTACTACTTGAAACTTTTGGGGTTGTGCAGAAGAATTGTCAATTGGTAAGTTGTTTTCTTCATCTTGGCATGAAATGGCAGCTAATGCAATAGCCGTTAGAAATAATAATTTCTTCATAATTTTAAATTGTTTTGATGTTAATAAAATAGTTAGTTAAATCTCGTTTAGTGTGATTTCTGCTGTTACGTCTATGGTGGGAGAGGTTATCTCTATAGTATAGATATCCGATTCTGGAGCATAGACGTTTACTGTTTTTCCTTCATAAATGGAGGTCTTGAATTCAGAAACAACTACATTTCCGTCCTTATCAGTCACAGTGATATCTGCTTCCTCTAAGGCAGATTGAAAAGTAATAGTTAGGTTGTCGTCTATTTCATCGGCAGTTAGGTTAAAAAATAAGGGGCTACGGAAGATAGACTTTGAATGTGAATTAATAATTTTGGTATTCACTTTGTGCCGATGCTTTTTGTGTGGCATTGCACTCATCGGTATAATAAATAATACCGATAATAGAATAAATAATAATTTAGTTTTCATTACGATAATAGTTTTATTGTTTTCGGTTGCAAAGTTAGGGCAAACAATTATTATGAATGCATTTTTGCAGTCACACTATAAAACCGTAACGTGTTGATAAATAGCTAGATAATGAAATGTATAGTCACATCTTGCTTTTTTCCTTATTCATTCTCTCCTTTAGCCTGTATTTTTTCTGGTTGAGAGGATGTGTATCAGTATAACCAAAACAAATTGCAATGGATAATGGCTCAAGAGAAGTTTCTTGCAGACAAAGGAGCAATTTATCATCTTCCGTCAGTCTGGGATATTCATTTTGGAGGAAAGAGATATAACTTTGATATATTCCGAATACTGTCTTTTTTAATTGTTCCTGCTCTGTAGTAGTCAAGGCTTTCATCTGTTTTTTATTCGTAGTGGTTTGCCCGGACAGAGTAATCACTCTTTTGTAGATACTGCTTTGAGTAAGCAACCAATTGAGTAGCTGTTGTTTTTCTTCTTTTAAGCGAGCTATGGCTTGCTCTCTTTCTTCTATTTGCTGCTCTTTATTTTCATGTTCTTGCTTTAAATTATTTTGTTTCTGCTTTAGTAAGTTAATCATTAACTGATTATTTTCGATGGTGGTTTCTAAAGAAGACAATTTATTTTGTGTTTGCTCTAAGGATTGTTTGTATTGGAGTTGAAGCCGTTTTTTCCGATTTATGCGGTTTTGATAGATAAGTATGATTAGGAAACAAACGAATACGAAACCTGTGATGGTATTTCGTACAATGCGGTTTCCTTTTATTTGTTCCTCTTTTACTTGCATTTTTGTGTTGTATTCATAAATTAATTGTTGTATTTCAGTTGACTGTTCCATATGATATAGAGAATCTATGATGGCAGACTGTTCTTCCAGATAGATATTTGCTGTTTTGTAATCTCCGTTTTCTTTTTCAAGGTTATATAAGCTTTTTAAACAAGAGGTCTTACCTTCAATGGGTATATCCTCCAAACTTTTGTTTAAATAATATCGGACTGAATCTTTGTTTCCTCCTGTTTTTAGAAGTAGGTCTCCGAGGTTAAAATAGTAATTTCCATGATTCTCTTTTTGTGGTAGTTCTATAAGGGCTTTCTGTGCATAATACAAGGCAGAATCAAGTTCCTCAAATCCATCAAATTCGAGACTTAAATTGTGCTTGGACATCGCAATCTGGAGGGAATCTCCTGAGGCTATAGCATAATTTAGTGCTTTGCGCTGGAACATCAGGGTAGAGTCCTTTTCATCTATTAAGCAGTAATATGTACTGATATTGTTTAGTGCCATTGATTTCTCCAATTCGGTGGTACAACACTGATACAAAGTTTTGTATATCCCTATAGATTCGTCATAATATCCGGCATCAAAATAGATATTCCCCAATGAACTGAGTAATAATTTTTTTGTTTTAAGTTCTTTCGGAAAATTTTGTATGATGGTCAATCCCTCCTGAAGATATGAGATAGCCTCCTTTACTTCTTCCATCTCAACAGCCAGTCTGCCTTTATAAAGCAACGCTACCGCTTTTTCTTTTTCATCGTCATCATAATAATCTAATGCTACGTTCAGTAGCGAGTCGCAAGGTAGCAAAGAGAGTTTGCACTTGTCCGTGGCACGTGCAAGTAGCAACGCATAGCGTGCGCATTCTTTGTCGGAAAGTCCTTCTATTTCTTCCGGTGATAAGTCCAATGACCGGAGTGCACTGTCGGGATATTCTTCCATGAGTGTATCGGCATGTGAGAGTAATGTTTCTGTTTCGCTTTTGTGTGAACAAGAAAATAGTAGTAGTAAAACAATAAATAATGCTGCTATAATCTTTAAGTTTACCATTTGGTCGGTTATTTTGTTGGCAACAAAGGTATAAATAATTATTTATAAAGCTGATGGTAAGAGGGTGTTTTTTATAGTTCATTCAGAAAAGCTATAATTCGATTCATACTAATTTACCATCGCAGTCCATGAAAGGCCAGTAAACTTTCCGGTGCTTTGTTTGTTCCTTCGGCAAGAATGAGTTACTTTTGTCTTATCGCTGCCGAAATAATATGAAAACGGGAACAATTATGGAAGAGAATGTAAAAAGAATACCTTATGGCGTATCCAACTTTGTAGAAGTGGTGGAACAGAATCAATATTATGTGGATAAAACCATGTATCTGCCTTTACTGGAGCAGTAGCCCAACAGTTTATTCTTTATCCGTCCCCGCCGTTTCGGAAAGAGCATTTTCTTAAGTATGTTGCGGGCTTATTATGACATCGCCCAAAAAGAAAAGTTCCGGAAGCGCTTCGAAGGCTTGTGGATAGGCGGTCAGCCTACACCGTTGCAGGGGAAATTCCAGATACTCTATCTCGACTTCTCGCGCGTGGGAGGTATAGGTGCATTAGACCGGAATTTTGATGATTATTGCAGCGGGGCCTTGAATAATTTTGCTCTTATTTATGAGCCTTACTATTATCCGGGGTTCGAAAAGGATATGAAAGAGCAATCCGGTTCTACCAATAAACTGAACTTCCTGGATTGGCAGGCACACAATACCGGTGCTGCCAACTAAAATACCTCTCCTCCAAAGATTCGGAATCGAAAGCTGAAACGCAATGGCAGGAAGCGGTGGGGCAGGTAAGGATGTATGCCGCTGCCCCCAAGGTGAAGCAGTTGATACAGAATACGCAGTTACATTGCATCGTGGTGCAGTTTCGAGGCTGCGAACTGGAACGAATGGAGGAGGTTTCTTTTTAAACTCTTTCGCATTGTACTTCCACCCCTGCCGCATCCAAATCGGCTCCCATGGGCGGATTGCGTTTAGCGAGTTTCAGTTCAATAGCTTTTACGGTGGGGAAAGTGCGAAACAGGCGCTTTACGATACGTCCGCAAACATGCTCCAGCAATTTAGAAGGTATCTCCATCTCTGCTTTCACATTTTCGTATACATCGGCATAGCTGACGGTATGTGTCACATCGTCAGTCTCGGCTGCACGCGCAATATCGACTTTCAATTTCAGGTTAATGACAAATTCATTACCTACTTCTCGCTCTTGCTGACCTACACCGTGGTAGGCAAAGAAACGGACGTTATCAAGGAATATATAACTGTTCATATCAATGGAATATTAGGTTAATGACAAAAATAAGAATAACTGCCCAGTAAACAAAGAAAACAGGTATATTTGTATCTGAAGAAAATCGTACCAATCTGTAATATATGTTGTACCTTTGCCCTTCAATCATTAATTTTATAAATATAATGGAAAAAGAAACATTTGATTATTCAAAAGTGCCTCATAACTTTGGTCTGTGCGCAGCAGCAGATTGTTCTCATGCCGACACTTGTTTACGCCGGATTGCATACTCTCATGCTCCGGCAAACATTACTTTTCTGCCTACGCTGAATCCGAAAACGATTGAGGCTATGGCGGGGAAATGTGAGTATTACCGTTCCAACAAGAAAGTGAACTATGCCAAAGGTTTCGTGTGTACTACGGAAGCTCTGGCAGTCAGTGTATCAGGAACCTTCCGCTACGGGCTGATTGGTCGATGGGGAATCAGAAAATATTATCAGAAGCGGAAAGGAGAAACGCTACTGTCGCCTGCAGAACAACAAGAAGTGATTGCCTTGGCCAAGAAACTGGGCCTGCAAAAAGGGGAGTATTTCGATAGTTATGTAGAGGAATATAACTGGTAACTAAGTTTCTGTGCCCTGTCATCCTGCGAACAGGTAATCACATCTTACGAACAAACAGCCGTGCCCTCGGCAGGTGAATGTATTTCACCTTACGAGGACACGGCTGTTTCCTTTCATTGTTATCTTGTTTACCTCAAATGGTAACTCCATTTACATGCCGAGGTAAAAGCGTTTACAATAGGAGGTAAAGAGCGTTACAATAAGCGGTAAAGGTCGTTACATCCAGCGGTAAATGCTTTTACATCATAGCGTAAATGAAATGTAAATGCAATGCGCTGATAATTAAAGCACTAATGTGTTGCCTGAATATTATCCTTTTCGTCCGGTCTGTTCTATCAGTCCTTTGATCTTCTCGTTCAGGCTATCCGCTTTCATCAGTTGTTCCAGCGTCAGGTGCATACGGTAACGCCAGTAATGTCTGGGGTTGGCAGGCACGTTGATGCGCTCTTCCTGTACATTGGGGTTGCGCCATTTTCCGTCCATAGCCATCCAGTCCTGCAAGGAGAGGATGCACAGGATAGAGTTGCTGTAAAGATGGTTGCGTACCACTTGTTCGCAAAGTTCCGGAGTGACGACGGCAGGTGCGGCGCCGTAATGCCCCAGCATGGTGTTGTAGTACCGTTGCGTTTGTTGGAAATCTTCTTCCCACCAGCCGCGCAGCGTAGACATATCATGCGTAGAGATGGTGCAAACCGAGCGGTACGGATACCAGTCCGGATGTCCGAATTCCTGTGAAGGATCTTTCGGCATGCGCTGTATCTCCAGACTAAGGATGCGCAGGTCGTTCATCACCCAAGCTACGCAATCGGGAATCATGCCGAGGTCTTCACCACATACCAGCATACGGGTAGATTGCGTCAGTTGCGGCAACTTCTTCATGGCTTGTTCGCGCCAGAACTCGTTGTGGCGATGATAGTAATACTGATCGTACAAACGGTTGAATGCCGCCTTCTCCCAATCATTCAGGGCACGGTAGATGTAATCGTGTTGTACGCCGATACGCGGGTGGAACTTGTTCGGGTCTTCGCGGTCGGGCACAAACAGTACGTCACTGATTAATGCGTACAGTCCGTCGCGTATCCAGATGCTGTCTTCGTCTGTCTTTCCGGCAAAGTAGGCTTCTACTTTGCGCTGTGTGTCGAACTCGGGACGCATGCGATATATTTCCCATGTTTCGGTAGGCTCTATGAAGGTCTGCTTTACATAATCGGTATGCGGACCGAACATTTGTCCGAGGAAGTATTCATGGATATAGGGTTTCGTAAAGAAATCTTCGCGGAATGCTATTCCGTAGCCTTCTATTTCTTCGCGCGTCATCGGCAAGGCGGGGACAAACTGGCCCAGCAGTCCGTGTACGGCGTGCATCGGGATTTCCCAAATGCGGAAGAAGCCCAGGATGTGGTCGATACGGTAAGCGTCGAAGTATTCCGACATCTTGCGGAAACGCTTCATCCACCAGGAATAACCGTCTTTCTCCATTACGTCCCAGTTGTAAGTAGGGAAGCCCCAGTTCTGACCGTTCACGGAGAAGTCATCGGGCGGTGCACCTGCTTGTCCGTTCAGGTTGAAGTAGTAAGGTTCCGTCCATGCTTCCACGCTGTTGCGGCTGATACCGATAGGGATGTCGCCTTTCAGTACTACACCGTTGGCTCGTGCGTGTTCCGTTGCAGCCAGCAGTTGCAGATGCAGGTGGAACTGGATGAAGAAGTAGATGGCGATATGCGGATAGTCGGCAGATTCCGGCTGGCATAACTTTTCTATTTCTTCTGCTTTATATTCTGTGAATTTCGGCCATTCGCGGAAGTTGGGTGTCTTGTAGGCATCGCGCAGATAGCTGAACACGGCGTATGGCTGTAACCATTCTTTGTTGTTCTCGAAGAATTTCCGAAAGGCATCTGATGCCAGAACTTGTTCGCCTTCCTGCTTGTATATCAGGCGGAAGAACTCCCATTTTGTCTGGTTTACTGCTTCATAGTCCACGGCAGGCAGGGCGTTCAGCTCTTTCTGTCGTTTGTTGAATTCTGCCATTGCCTTTTTGTCCTTCAACGTACCCATCTGTTTCAGATCGGCATACATGGGGTGGAACGCATAAATGGATATGCTGTTGTATGGATAAGAATCCGTCCACGTATGTGTCATGGTGGTGTCGTTGATAGGTAATATCTGTACGGCTTTCTGGCGGGTAAGTACAGCCCAGTCTATCATTTGTTTCAGGTCGCCAAAGTCACCTACGCCGAAGCTCTTTTCGGAGCGTAGCGAGAAGATGGGCACGGCTACTCCGGCACCTTTCCAGTCGGGTAGGGCGAAGTAAACGTAACGGTCACCGATCACCAGTGTTTCGTTAGCGCCTATCTGCGGATCGGCCATGTAGCGGTTGGGATTGTTCTCCCATGCCACGGCACGACGTTCTTTCTTATTATAAAGGATGAATTTATACTCCAGCGGGAAGCTGATTTTCGAGGCGTCTACTTCAACCTGCCATTCCGGGAAGTTGGCGTCGCTCATCAGAACGGCTTTATCCGCGTCCCAATCTCCCAGAACTTTCTGGTTGCCGCAAATGCCCAGGCAGTGATCATTGTCGATGCACGGAGCATACGCCTTGATCAATAATCCTTTCTTGTGGCTTTTGGGAGCGGCGCTACGTTCGGGATGCGCAAGCAGGGACTCCGTGAAAGCAGACGTGTAGAAGTATTGCTGTTCGGGCAGATTCTTCCAGCAGTCTTGCAGGCGGTAGACTTTCTTCTTGTCAGCCGATACATAGAGCGTGCGGGGAAGGCTGTTCCATTCCGTACGTGTATCTTTGCCGTCGCGATAAATGTAATAACTGTATTGTACGATGCCGTTTTCAGGCGCTTGAATGTCCGCATCTAAAGTCCAGTGAATGCCATCCACTGTTTGTAAGGGTACGGCTTTACCGGGCTGATTGTTACCCAGTTCAGGAATAGATCCTAAGACTCTAACCTCTTCACCCCAACTTGTGCGGTACTCGATATGAAAAGATAGTATCATATAATATTAGATTTAGTAATAGCTGCATTGACTATGCAAGTATAGACATTATTCCGCATAATCAAGCAGCTACCGCTATCTAAGTTTTTTAAATTCCTATGCAAACGTTTGTGCTTGCATTTCGCAGGTCTGTTTCTATCCGCAACGTGAAGCTCCGCAAGTGGTACAAATGAGGCAACCTTCTTGATATACAAGTGTTTCGTTACCGCAGTTCGGACATTTCTTGCCTTTGGCTTCTGTGCCGTCCGTTATGTATTTCTTTAATGCGCGTTCCACGCCGTTCTTCCAGGTATTGATGCTTTCGCTGTCCAGTTGCAAAGAGCCGACCAGCTTGATAACCTGTTCGATAGGCATACGATAACGCAATACTCCGGAGATCAGTTTGGCGTAATTCCAGTATTCTTTGTTGAACTTCTCGGACAGGCCTTCGATGGTGACTTTATATCCGCGTTTGTTCTGGAACTGGAAGTCGTAACGCTTGCTTCCGTCCTTATCCACCTTCTTTATAATATGTCCGGAAGTAACGTTTTTGGGCAGGATGATGCCTTCGTCGTCGTCCTGAAGACCGGTGAAGATTTCGTAAGGATGTCCGTCCAGCAAACCGACGAATGCCACCCACTTCTCTTTGTTATTCTGGAAACGTACGATGTCGGCGTCCAGAACGGTCGGTCGGGTTTCTACTACCGTAGGTGGTTTGCAAGGAGGCATTTCATCTTTCTTGTTGCTTTTGGCAGAAATGAGCACGCCTGAACGTGAACCGTCGCGATAAACCGTACAACCTTTACAGCCGGATTTCCATGCCTCTACATACAGGCGGTTTACCAGGTCTTCATCCACATCGTTCGGCAGGTTGATGGTCACACTGATGGAGTGATCCACCCATTTCTGGATGCGTCCCTGCATCTTGACTTTCATCAGCCAGTCTACATCGTTTGAGGTTGCTTTATAATAAGGTGATTGCTCAACCAATACGTCGATCTCTTCTTGTGTGTAACGTTTAGAAGGGTTGTGTCCCTGTGCTTCCATCCATGTAACAAACTTGGGGTGGAAGACAATATATTCTTCAAAAGCATCTCCTGTTTCATCCACAAAGTCTACGTGTACGTTGGTGTCGTTCGGATTTACCTTACGGCGACGTTTGTATACGGGTAAGAATACAGGCTCGATACCTGAGGTAGTCTGAGTCATCAGACTGGTGGTACCTGTCGGTGCAATAGTAAGGCAGGCAATGTTACGGCGACCGTATTTCTTCATATCCTCATACAACTGGGGATCTGCTTCGCGTAAACGATTGATGAACGGGTTATTCTTTTCACGTTCGGTATCGTAAATTTCGAATGCACCACGTTCTTTTGCCATTTCCACTGATGAACGGTAAGCACTCAGGGCAACGGTCTTGTGTACTTTTTCAGAGAATTCGGTAGCTTCTTCCGTACCATAACGCAATCCCAGTGCAGCAAGCATATCACCTTCGGCAGTAATACCTACACCGGTACGGCGTCCTTGTCCGCTCTTCTTATAAATTTTGTCCCACAATATACGTTCTGTATGTCTCACATCTTCGCTTTCGGGGTCAGCATCAATCTTTTCCATGATGCGTTCTATCTTCTCCAATTCCAGATCGATGATATCGTCCATAATGCGTTGAGCCAACGCTACATGTTTCTGGAACAATTCAAAGTCAAAGTATGCATCCGGTTTGAAAGGATTTACCACATAAGAATAAAGATTGATAGCCAGCAAACGGCAGGAATCATACGGGCATAAAGGGATTTCACCGCATGGATTGGTGGAAACTGTGCGATATCCCAGGTCTGCATAGCAATCGGGTACGGATTCTTTTAATATGGTATCCCAGAATAATACACCCGGTTCTGCCGATTTCCATGCATTGTGGACGATCTTCTTCCACAAGTTGGTTGCATTGATCTCCTTCTGTACGGTTGGTTCAGCGGCATTGATAGGATATTGTTGGATATATGGAGTACCTGTGATAGCGGCGGTCATAAATGCATCGTCCAGTTTCACAGATACATTGGCACCTGTTACTTTGCCTTCCGTCATTTTAGCATCGATGAATGCTTCCGAATCGGGATGTTTGATAGATACACTCAGCATCAGTGCGCCACGCCGTCCGTCCTGAGCGACTTCACGCGTGGAATTGGAGTAACGTTCCATGAATGGTACTAAACCGGTAGAAGTCAAAGCTGAATTTTTCACCGGAGAACCTTTCGGGCGGATGTGCGACAAATCGTGTCCTACACCGCCACGACGTTTCATGAGTTGTACTTGCTCTTCGTCTATTTTGAAGATAGCACCATAAGAATCCGCTTCACCATCTACTCCGATCACGAAGCAGTTAGACAAAGAAGCTACCTGATAGTTGTTGCCAATTCCGGTCATCGGGCTTCCCTGCGGAACGATGTACTTGAAGTGGTCGAGCAGATCGAATAGTTCCTCTGCACTTAATGGATTAGAGTATTTAGCCTCAATACGGGCTACTTCATTGGCTATTCTCCAATGCATGTCTTTTGGAGACTTTTCGTAAATATTTCCGAAAGAGTCTTTTACTGCGTACTTGTTTACCCAAACACGCGCAGCTAACTCGTCGCCCTGAAAATATCGTAAAGATTCTTCATAAGCTTCCTCGTAAGAATAAGTTTGTTTTTCCACGATTCTTTTTTCCTTAGATTTATTTTTTAATAAGTAAGAGTGTAGAAGTAATACCTATCATTAACAAATGCGATTGCAAAGCTAAGAATGTTTTTCATTATAGCAAAATAAAAATAGAATAAATTATGAACAGGTTGTGAAATTACCATTTCTGAATAATAGTCTGTTGATTTATAAAATATTAGCATTTTTACGTGAACAAAAAGTTTCCAAAAAAGAAAATTATTTTTAGTCTATGATTGTACTGGCTAATTGCTTTTAGAAAACATGGATAAACTTTACACTCGTTCTTTGGCAACAAATTGCTATTCTTTTCCTATATTTGCAAAAAAATAAAAGAATGGAAATCCTAAAACAGAGAAGAACAATCCGCAAATATCAGCAGAAAGATATTTCTTCTGATTTGTTAAATGATTTGCTTGAGTCTGCCTTTCGGGCCTCTACAGTCGGGAATATGCAGGTGTATAGTGTAATTGTAACGCGTGATGCAGAACGGAAAGCCAAGTTGGCACCGGCTCATTTCAATCAGCCGATGGTGAAAACTGCGCCTGTGGTTTTGACTTTTTGTATAGATCTGCGTCGTTTTACTAAATGGTGCGAACAGCGAAAAGCGACTCCCGGATATAATAATTTAGAGTGGTTCGTAACCGGCTCTGTAGATGCCCTGCTGGCAGCACAGACTTTTTGTGTGGCTGCGGAAGAAAAAGGATTAGGTATATGCTATCTGGGTACGACGACTTACAATCCGCAAATGATAATCGAGGCTCTGGAGCTACCTGAATTAGTATTTCCCATTACAACTGTGACGGTGGGCTGGCCTGCCGAGGAACCTGCACAGGTAGATCGGTTGCCGTTGGAAGCTATTGTACACGAGGAGACGTATCATGATTATACTCCCGAAGATATAGATCGTCTGTATGCCTATAAGGAATCTTTGCCTGAAAATAAGCAGTTTATTCTTGAAAACAACAAAGAAACTTTAGCGCAAGTCTTTACGGATGTACGTTATAAGAAAGAAGATAACGAAGTAATGTCGGAGAATCTTTGGAAAGTAATAAAAAAGCAGGGTTTTTAACCCTGCTTTTTTAATGATGCTTGGATGTCATCTATTTCTGCGCGGAAAGCTTTGTCTACTTCCCGTAATTCTTTAATGGTCTTGCAGGCATGCAACACGGTTGCGTGATCCTTGTGGCCTATTAATGCGCCTATCTTAGCCGTCGAGAAATCTGTGTAAGATTTGGCGAGGAACATGGCTATCTGGCGTGCCTGTACAACTTCGCGTTTTCGTGATTTGGTATGGATTGTAGCGGTGTCCAGTGAGAAATGCTTGCATACCACATTGATGATGTCATCAACGGTAACCGCTTTACTTTCACTTTTCACTACCTTCCGCACAATGCGTTGTGCCAGTTCCAGATCAATTTCTTTATTATATATAGTAGAATGTGCCATGATGGAAATGACGATGCCTTCCAAGTCACGCACGCTGTCGCCTACATTTTCTGCGATATAATCGATTACTTCCGGCGGGAACTGTAGTCCGTCACGGTGTATCTTATTACGCAGGATGTTCTTGCGCAATTCTACGGTCGGTCTTTCCAGTTCAGCTACCATACCCCATTTGAAACGGGTGATGAGCCGTTCTTCCATACCTTGTAGCAATACGGGAGCACGGTCTGAAGTTAGGATAAGCTGTTTGCCGTTTTGGTGTAAGTGATTAAAGATGTGGAAGAATGTATTTTGTGTTTTGGTAACACCGGCAAATTCTTGAATATCATCAATAATCAATATATCGATTGATTGGTAGAAGTTGATGAAGTCGTTTGTAGTATTGTTACGTACAGAGTCGGTATATTGCACCTGGAACAAATGTGCCGATACATATAATACTCTCTTGTCCGGATAAAGTTCCTTAATTTTTGTGCCGATAGCATTTGCAAGGTGTGTCTTTCCTACACCCGACGCTCCATAGAAAAACAGCGGATTGAAAATTGTTTTCGCCGGGTTCTGAGCGACAGCTTCTGCTACGCTGCGTGAAAGTTTATTGCTATAGCCTTCTATAAATGTTTCAAAGTTGTATTCAGGATTCAGATGCGGATCTAAATCTGCAATAGGAGTTTGCGGTATTTCTCTGCCGATTACCTTTTTTTGTGGAATAATGGTGCGGGGAGTAGATTCGAGATTGACGGTAGTACGTGAACTCTTATCTACCATTACATTATACAATAACTTGGTGCCATCACCAATAACTTTATATAGAGTCTTACGCAACAAGTCAACAAACTTGTCCTCCAAAAACTCATAAAAGAACTGGCTGGGCACTTGTACGACCAGCGTCTTGTCCTCATATTTTAAAGGTATGATGGGGAGAAACCATGTTTTGTATGTCTGCTCCGGAACATTGTCTCTGATGATTTCAAGGCAGCGGTTCCATAGCCCGACATGATTTAATTCACTCATAACGGCTTTAAATACATTTATTAATTAAGCAAAACTTCTACGCTTGCAAAATTCGCAATCTTATTTGAGAAAAACAAATGTGTTTTTTCTTGTTTTTCTGTTAAAAGCAATAAGCTCTTTACTTTCAATTACTTATCTATTTATATGTAAATAGCCCCTTTTGAAGGCTATTGCATTTTTATAAGTATCTGTACCATAGTATGATATGTATATAAATAACAGGATTTTAAACTTTTTGAAGGATTGTATGGAAGGGAATACTTTAGTTTCTACACGGACTTACCGCGGCTTTTCCTCTCAAATCAGTTTGCTCTTGTTATTTAGACTTATTCTATTTAATAAGTTTTTTCCTACTTATCTTTTTTGCCGAACAAGGAGAAATGAACGTACCTTTTGGGGTGTGATTTCAAGTCTTCAAGAAGGCTGGCTGCATTGGCTGTTGTAGCATTCAGATTGTTGTAGAGTGAGGGGTCGTTTAATAATAGACCAATCGTATTGTCTTTCCGGCCTAACTGGTCTGTAATCATTTTTACATTAGCCAATGTAGAGTCTATGCTGGCAAACGCAGCGGCATAATCTATTTCTTTCAGGTTATTGCTGACTATGATGAAGTTATCCCCGATAGTATTCAACTTTTGCGTGAGCTGGGGAATATCTTTACTCATGATAGCCTGCAATTGCCGGCTGGTCATTTCCATGTTCGCCATCGTGTTTTGTACACTATGAAGTGTACCCGGGATTGCCGGATCTCCAAGTATCGTATTCAGTGAGGCAAGAATTGAGTCCAGCTTGGGAAGCATTTTCTCCACTTGTGGCATAACTGCGGCTACCTGGTCCATGACGCCATTGTTGACACTACCTTGTAAGGTATCGCCTGTCTGGTACTTTTCGCGGGGATTATTTGCCAGCAATAGATTCATTTTTACACCTCCCATAAGTTCAGAGGTCAGTTCAGCAGTACTACCTTTCGGAATACGCAATTCCGGATCTACATCGATTTCTGCTATGACTTTTCCGGATTGTGTGTAGTCATAATAAAGATCGCGTACAATGCCTACACGGAAGCCATCGGCAAAGACCGGACTTGATTTAGTTAATCCATTTATGTTATGGAACTTGACGTAGAAATAGTTGGTAGGCTTAAACATGTGGATACCTTTCAGGTAATTAATACCGTATACTAATATGCAGAGGGCAACAATACCCGCTATTCCTATTCTAACCTCTTTCGTAAGATACTTCATCATGATGTTATAGTCTTATTATTTATTTCTTTTTCTTTTTGAACTCCTCGATAGCCGTTTGAACGTTTATCTTCTTACCATTCTTAAAAGCGATGATAAAAGCGTCCTTAAACTTTGGCGTTATTTCACGTTTGGTACGTACTACCTTGTTATAGTCTGTTGATGAACCGTATGTATATTTATAAAGTCCATCTTCCTGGAAATGTTCCACACCTTTCAAACCTTTCAGTCTTTTATCATTGGCTGCGATAGGACGTGAAGAGGTGAGTATTTGTATTTTAAACACTGGACTGCCGGTATCGGTTTGCGATTCGGTAACTTTTCCTGCATTTTGTTTCGTTCTGGTAGTATTTGGGGTGGCTGCCGCTGGTTTTTGGGGGATTTCGAGAGATTCCTCAGTCTTTTCGTTGGTAGCATCTGATTCCTCTACATTGCCGGCATCTGTTTCTTCCGGTAATATGGTACGGCTACTTCCTGTCATACGTATTTCGTGTTCACGTTTATAGGACAGGAAAGCGCGGAAGATTCCGTTTGCCAATGTAGTACTTCCGGCTTCCGAATTTAGATAACGTTCCTCTTCCGGGTTGGATATAAAACCGAGTTCTACCAGGATACTGGGCATGGCACTGGCTTTAAGTACCAGAAAACCTGCCTGATGCACACCACGGTCTGCACGTTTACAGGTATGGCGGAACTCCTTTTGTACCAGTGAAGCTAGATGTACACTTTGAGACATATATTTGTCTTGCATGAATTCAAAGATGATGTACGATTCTGCAGAATTCGGATTAAATCCTGCATAACGTGTTTTGTAATCACTTTCGTATAATATCACGGAGTTCTCCCGCTTGGCTACTTCCAAATTAGCGTCTGACTTGGCTAAACCGAGTGTCCATGTAGAGGCACCTTTGGCTGTTTTACTACCTGCCACAGAATTGGTGTGAATGGAAATGAACAGGTCTGCTTTTGCGTTGTTGGCAATATCTGCACGTCGGTCAAGAGGAATAAATACATCCCGTTCGCGAGTATATACCACTTTTACGTCCGGACAGTTCCTCTTAATTTGTTTTCCCAATTTTAGGGCAACATTTAGATTGATGGTCTTTTCTTTGGAGAATTTGCCTAAAGCGCCAGGATCATGCCCGCCGTGTCCGGCGTCAATAACGACAACGAAATCTTTCGCTTCAATGCTGGTGGTACAAAAAGGAGAGAAGAACAGCCCGAAGCAAATACTTATATATAATATGTATCGTTTATAGAGTTCCATACTAAAAGCCGTTGCAAATGTAGTGGAAATTTATAGAAAACTGATGCTTTGTGTGAAGTTTTGTCACTTTTCTCCCGGATTTGTGATAGATTTCTTTAAAAGGGACTAACTTTGCACCCGCAAATTAAATAGAAAAAGGTATGTTAGTTCGTTTTCTTAAGAACTGGACGTTGCCGATGGCAATGCTTTCAGGTACTTTGGGGTACTTCATCCTTGCGAATGTCCCTTACTTGGCGCCTACCAAACCATATATCAGTGATTTGATTGCGTACATAACTCCTCTGCTGATATTTGCCCAGCTATTACTGACTTTTTGTAAGGTGGAGAATTTGAAAGAATTGAAACCTAAAGCATGGCATGGCTGGTTACTGTTAATTCAGACATTGTCTTGCCTGGTACTCGCTGCTTTGCTGGTATGTTGTCCGATGCCGGAAGTTTACAGGGAAGTGTTTGAAGGAGCTATGGTTTGTCTCATTTGTCCAACGGCTACGGCGGCAGCTGTTATTACCGGAAAGCTGGGAGGCAGTGCGTCTACATTGACCACCTATACATTATTGTCTAATTTGTTGGCAGCAGTGGCAGTCCCATTAGTCTTTCCATTAGTGGAACCTCATGCTGATATGACTTTCTTTGCAGCCTTTTTGAAGATTCTTAGTAAAGTCTTTCCTTTATTGCTTTTCCCTTTTTTTCTGGCATGGTTCCTACGGCTATTTATGCCACGTGTACATCATTTCTTGTTAGGTTTCCATGATCTTGCTTTTTATCTGTGGGGGGTGGCGCTTGCCATTGTATCCGGACAGACAGTCCGTTCATTGGTAAATAGCGATGCGCCGGTTTCTGTTGAAATTCTGATAGCTCTTGCAGGATTGATTACTTGCTGTCTGCAATTCTTTTTGGGTAAAAGGATTGGTGGGCATTATAATGATCGGATCAGTGGGGGACAGGCTTTGGGACAGAAGAATACTGTTCTTGCCATTTGGATGGCTTATACTTATTTAAATCCTTTATCTTCTGTAGGGCCGGGATCTTATGTTCTGTGGCAAAATTTGATTAATAGTTGGCAGCTATGGAAGAAAAGAAAGAAACAATCTGTGCCCTAAAAACGTTTAGCATTCTCAAGGGGGGGATTTCCTTGGATATCCCCCTACCGTTTCAGATAATATACTTTTAATCGGTAGGGGGGTGTCCTTATCAAGCAATCTTGAGGTTATAGTGCAATCTTAACCTCGCTCTCTATGTTGATGCGTTGTGCTGTTGCGATATCTTAAGTGCTTTTTATTAGATATCGCAGGGCCAGAAAATCTTTGTGTTTGCTCCTTTTTAAAGAAAAGTAGGAATATATAAGATCGATGTTACTGGTCAAATAACGTTCCCTTTTCTTTACTTGTATTAAGATAATATAAATCTTAATATTCCATAACTTGATTAATGCTACAAAGTTCTTTCTTAATTCGACCAAAACCAAAAAAGACGAGTGAAAAAGGAGTACGGATATTTGCGAAAATGTTCAATTGTTGATATGTTGACAAACTTTAACTCTAAAGGGCTTGTTGAAAGAATGGAGAGAATGTGCATTTGCCCGGATTAAATGTACTTTTGTGAAAATTTACTAGAAGAAATTATAATGGAAGAAAGTAGACTTCTTTTTGAAATATCGGAAGATATTGTAGCTAGGGAAAATGTTTCGGCAGATGATTTGCAGGATTATTTAGAGAATCCTTATCATGTAAAGGGAACTATCTTTGTGGTATGTATGAAAGGAAGTATGGAGGTTACATTAAATTATGGAAGATATATTGTTCGTGAGAATGATTACATCACTTTGCTGGATAACTCTTTTCTACAGATTCATAACGTTTCATCAGATCTTTATTTTTCATATGCTGGCTTTTCTCCGAAGATAATGCATGAGGTGGAGTTTTTTAAAAAAGCATTTGATTATCTGTTTGTTATCTTTGAGGAACCTGTTAAGCATATATCTGAAAATTTGGAACTTTATATGCTACGTTCCATATCGTTATGGAAAATGATACGCGAAGTTCCGGAAATCTATAATAATAAAGAGGTATTGAGAAGTATGCTGGGTACTTGCATTCATACGAGTATTGCAATGTATTATCAGGATAATTTGGAAGAAAGATGGGCTAAATCCCCCAAAAATGTCAGGATGAGCCGTCAATTTCTTAAATTGGTTGCGATACATTATAGAACAGAACGAGGAATCTCATTCTATGCAAAAGAATTAGGGACTTCGAAGGAGAATTTGTGCCGTAATATTAAGAGTTGTACTAATATGACTGCTTTGGATGTGATAGACTACCTTATTATTATAGATGCAAAAACGCAGCTGAAATCTACCAATACTAGCATAAAAGAAATAGGTATATCATTAGGTTTTGATAATCTGGCTACTTTTTGCCGTTTCTTCCGCAGGCATACGGGAGTTTCTCCATTGAAGTACAGAGACAAATAACCCTTTTCTTTTTTAGCGTAATAATAATTCCTCTTCGTTGTAGCGTGGACGATTTTTTACTTCAATGTAGATCTTTCCGATGTACTCACCTACAATTCCCAAGGATACGAGTATAGTGCCACCTACTAACCAAAGGGAAATCATCAGGGATGACCAGCCGGGTACGGTATCGTGAAGAAAGTATGCACGTAGGGTCCAGATAGTGACACAGAGAGCTATCAGAAGGAAAATGCAGCCCAGCCAGAATATCATGCGTACAGGCTTGACTGAAAAAGACGTGATTCCGTCAATAGCAAAATTCAACATCTTCTTAAAAGGATATTTCGACTCTCCGGCGAAACGTTTGTCACGATTATAATAGACGCAGGCGGTTTGATAACCAATGAGAGGCACTAATCCACGCAAATAAAGGTTACGTTCGCGGAAGCGACAGAGTTGCTGGATGGCACGGCTACTCATTAACCGATAATCTGCATGATTATAGACCGATTTTGCTCCCATTGTTTTCATCAGTCGATAGAAGGCGAGGGCGGTGGTGCGTTTGAAAAAAGTGTCGGTCTTGCGTTCACGTCGAACACCATAAACAATATCATTGCCTTCCATATAGCGTTCTATCATCTCAGGGATGACATTGACGTCATCCTGCAAGTCGGCATCAATGGAAATAGCTGCATCACAACGTTCCTTTACAGCATTCAGTCCGGCCATAAGTGCGTTTTGATGCCCCACATTTCCAGCCAGATTCAGCCCGCAGGCATACGACGTGTTTTTATAAAACTCCTTGATGATTTCCCAGGTACGGTCTGTACTGCCATCGTTTACATATAGTATATAACTTTTGGAAGATATACGCTCTTCAGTTGTCAACCGATCGAGCAATTGGCTGAGCCGTTTATGTGTTTCGTGTAAAACAGCTTCTTCCTTATAACAAGGTACTACGATAGCAAGTACTGGAGCTTCTTTCATAATCAATAGTTCTTTTTGCAATATTCGTAAGAAATCGGGAGAAAAACAAATTATCTTCCTTTGTATTTGAAAACGAATCTAACCAGCAAGAAGTTTACCGGAATGCCGATGGCGAATACCGGTATGGGTGCAAATGGTTTGGATATTCCAAGCCAGAGGAATAGATTCAGTAAACTCATATGTAGAAGGTAATTGATCAGATGTGCTCCGCCAAACCCAAAAGCCTTTTTCCAGGACGGTTTTTTTCTGAAAGTGAAAAAGGCTGTAAGGTAAAAATTGGCGATGAAACTGAGTACGTAACCTATGCTGTAGGCTATGTTGACATTGATGATCTGCTGGAGTATAATATATATTCCATAGTGCAGGGCGGTAGCAAAGGTGCCTACCATAATGAAACGGACAAATGCTGGTAGTTGTTTCAGTCTCTTCATATTCATAGAATTGAGATGGCAAAGTTAGGGATTGTTGCAGAATAATTTGTACTTTTGCGCACAGAAATCATTAAAAATAGAAATATATGTCAGATGATAGTAAGAAAGCATTCTGGTTTATAGCACTGCTCAGTGTGCTTGTGATACTCCCTTTTCTAGGAGAAACTATTTTTTATTCCAAAGGAGAACCACGCGAGGCTATCGTTGCATTTTCTATGCTGGAGAGTGGAAATTGGATACTTCCGGTAAATTATGGAACTGATATAGCTTATAAACCTCCTTTCTTTTATTGGTCAATTGCCACTGTGTCGTCGCTTCTGGGGGGAGTGACGGAATATTCGTCCCGTCTGCCGTCAGCTCTTGCATTTCTGGCTATGCAGTTGGTGTTTTTTTCTTTTATAGCAAAGCGCAAAGGTGTGAAGACGGCTTTTCTTGCTTCCATTCTTCTCCTCTCTTCTTTCGAAGTGCACCGGGCAGCAGTAGCTTGCCGTGTCGATATGGTGCAGGTATCACTTATTGTCATTTCACTATGTCTGTTGTTTCGTTGGGATGAGAAAGAATGTCGCGGAATTCCATGGCTGGCTATTTTATTGATGGGCTGCGCCACGCTGACCAAGGGGCCGGTGGGTTCCATTTTCCCTTGTGTCAGCATCGGTCTCTTCCAATTATTGCGCAGACGCCCTTTCTGGAAAACATTTTTCCGGTTGTTGGTGATAGGAATACTTTCTCTGATTCCATATGCAGCCTGGATTAGTGCGGCTTATGTACAGGGAGGCCAACCTTTTATTGATTTAATGCTGGAAGAAAATACAGGTCGTTTCATGGGTAAGATGTCTTATGATTCGCATGAAAACCCGCTATGGTATAATTTCCTGACCATTATTTGGGGATGGATACCTTGGACTTTGGTGCTGTTGATTTCTCTCTTTGGTTTGAAATGGAAAAATATAAGCTTATTGCCTGGAGGTTCGTCTTTCGGTGAACGTATAAAGAAAGCCTGGAATAAATTCTGTTCACAATCGCCTCTGCAATTATTCACATGGGTAGTTATACTCTTTATCTTTGTGTTCTATTGTATTCCTAAGAGTAAAAGAAGTGTTTATCTGCTTCCTATCTATCCCTTTATGGCGGTGTTGATAGCCGAGTATCTGCTGGCTTTGGTACAGCGGGGGGCGAAAGTCTTTAAAATTTCGGCTTATATCTTTGCTTCGCTGGCTTTGTTGCTTACGATAATATTTGCTGTGGTGCGTCTCGGATTGATTCCTGATAGTGTTTGGGGAACCGGAAAACATGCCATGGAAAACGTTGGATTCATGCATGCATTGGAAAATGTGGATTTGTCATTCTCTAAATGGTTGCTTGTGGCTTTGCCGCCAATAGCAGGTATCTGTATGCTGATTGCATTAGCTAAAAAGGCGGATTCCCGTTCATTATTATATAGTATAGCCGGTTGCATCTTGTGCCTGTTTGTTTCCTTAGACGGTGTTTATCAACCTACAGTGCTGTCAACGAAATCAGACAAGCGTCTGGCTGAAGAAGTAAATACTTTTGTGCAGGACGGGGTCATGTATTCTTACACTTCACCGTTAATTCGTTTTTATTGCACTAATTACTATCTGAATGACCGAATGAGGAATTTTACTCCCGGTCTTTCCGGAACGGGATATGTGATGCTTTCTGAACGAACCAAAGAGGACTTTCTGAAAGAGTATTCAGATAAATATCGGTTAGAGGAAATCTATCTTACTCCTTATCGCAGCTGTGATTTACGCGATAAGGTATTGATCTATAAATTCAGTGAAAAATGAACCCGATAGAATTGATTGATGCGTATTATCCGGAAGATAATGAGCGGAAGCATATCTTATTGGTGCATAGCCGTCTGGTAGCTGAGAAGGCTCTCTGCATTGCAGACGGCCATCCGGAACTTAACTTGGATAAAGACTTTTTATATGAAGCGGGTATGCTTCATGATATTGGTATTTTTCTGACTAATGCTCCGGGTATCTTCTGTTTTGGTGATCAGCCTTATATTTGTCACGGTTATCTGGGAGCTGATTTGATGCGCCGGGAAGGATATCCCCGTCATGCGTTGGTATGTGAAAGACATACAGGAGCAGGACTCTCTCTAGACGATATTGTTGCACAAAACTTGCCTGTACCTCATCGGGATATGCTTCCGGTGAGCATGGAAGAGCAAGTAATTTGCTTTGCCGATAAGTTTTATTCCAAAACTCATTTGGAACGGGAAAAAACGGTAGAGAAGGCTCGGAAAAGTATCTCTAATTTCGGTAATGCAGGCCTGGAACGTTTTGACCATTGGTGCGAACAGTTCTTGTAGCATTCTAAATTTCTTTAAAAAGGGAGATTATCCGTATAATTTACGTACTTTTGCCCCTTCAAGCGGAAACTATTAGTTGATTACGCCATTGAAAGCAAATACATTCATATCATTCATACTACTACTAGTCTTACTCCTGATCCCTGACGAGGCTTTTTCGCAACGTCGGCGTGGAAGGACTGTTCCTACAGGAATCGAACGGACTGATACCTTTAATATAAGAGGTGTGCAAGAGGGAGATACCCTGTTGAGAGGAGATACACTGCAAAACGATACGATTCAGTTGCAGCCTGCCAAGAAGAAGCAACCGCTGGATGCTCCGGTTATTTATGAAGCTAATGACTCCATTGTGTTTACGCAAGAAGGTGTGGCCAACTTGTATGGCGACGGCAAAGTGAATTACCAAAATATAGAACTGGCCGCTGAAGTGATAACCATGAATATGGATAGCAGTACGGTCTTTGCTCATGGTGTGGAAGATTCGTTAAAGGTGATAAAGGGAAGACCCGTCTTTAAAGATGGAGATACACCTTATGAAACAAATACGATACGGTATAATTTTAAAAGTAAGAAAGGACTTATTAGTAATGTAGTCAGCCAGCAGGGTGAGGGGTATGTTACCGGTAATAATGCCAAGAAGGGTATGAATGATGAGTTGTACATGAAAAGCGGTCGTTATACTACTTGCGACAACCATGATCATCCACACTTTTATATGCAGATGACTTATGCCAAGGTGCGTCCCAAGAAAAATGTTGTGACAGGACCTGCATATCTGGTAATTGAAGATGTCCCGTTGCCTCTTGCCGTTCCCTTTTTCTTTTTTCCTTTTTCCAGCAGCTATTCGTCCGGTTTCATAATGCCAAGTTATATGGACGACTCCGCTCGTGGCTTTGGTCTGACGGATGGTGGTTACTACTTTGCCATTAGTGATAAGATGGACTTAAAGTTAAGGGGTGATATTTTCACGAAAGGTTCATGGGCGCTGAATGCAGAGACTAATTACAATGTCCGTTATAAATTCTCGGGTCTGTTTCAGGCCAGTTATCAGGTGACCAAGACGGGTGATAAGGGCTTGGAAGACTATATGGTGGCAAAAGACTTTAAAGTTGTATGGTCGCACCGCCAGGATCCGAAGGCTAATCCTAACTCTTCATTCTCGGCCAGTGTGAACTTCTCTTCCAGTAGTTACGAGCGCACCAATATCGGTAATATGTATAACTCGCAGGCTATGACACAAAATACTAAAACATCCAGTGTCAGCTATTCGCGTAACTTCCCCGATCAGAAACTTTCTATAGCAGCTACCGGTAATATTGCACAGAATATGAAAGACTCATCTATTGCTGTGACTTTGCCGGACTTGAACATTACTCTGAGTACCATTTTCCCTTTTAAACGGAAGAATGCAGTAGGAAATGAGAAGTGGTATGAGAAGATCTCTGTTCGTTATAGCGGACGTCTTTCTAACAGTATTACTACAAAAGATAATCTTCTGTTCAAGTCTAATCTGATCAAGGACTGGAAGAATGGTATGAAACATGAGATACCTGTCAGTGCAACATTTACGTTATTCAAATACTTTAATGTAACCCCGTCTGTTAGCTATACGGAGCGTTGGTACACCCGTAAGGTTATGAAGGACTGGGATCCGAATTCAGGTACCAGTGGGCAGGTTGTGAATACTGATACTGTCTACGGCTTCCACCGCGTATATAATTATAGTGCGAGCCTGGGTGTCAATACAAAGATTTATGGTATGTATAAGCCTTTGTTCATGAAGAAGAAAGAGATACAGATTCGTCATGTCATCACTCCTTCTATCAGCATCAGTGCATCGCCAGACTTTGGCTCTTCCCGTTATGGCTACTATGATACTTATCTTAAGCCCAATGCTGACGGAACACAGGATACCGTTGTTTACTCTCCGTATGCCGATCAGATGTTTGGTGTGCCGGGACAAGGTAGGTCGGGAAATATTTCATTCCAGATTTCCAATAACCTGGAAATGAAATATAGGGATAAGAACGACTCTATACGTAAGGTGAGTTTGATTGATGAATTGGGTGCCAGCATTTCATACAATACGGCTGCTCAGGTACGCCCATGGAGTAATCTTACCCTGAATTTGCGTTTGAAATTGAGCAAGAGCTATACCTTCAGTATGAGTTCAGTCTTTGCTACCTATGCTTACGATTTTGATAAGAATGGTAATGTAATAACAAGTAATCGTACGGAATGGTCTTATGGGCGTTTCGGACGTTTCCAGGGATACGGAACTTCTTTCAGTTACACGCTTAATAATGACACGTGGAAGAAATGGAAAGCATTCTTTACCGGAGAAAAAGCGGATGATGATGGCAAGGGAAATGGACAGACTGATACGGATAGTGAAGGTGACGAAACTGATGATTCTGAGTCAGGTGCTCCTACTAAGCGAAAGAAAGAAAAAGCTACTGTAGATAGTGATGGCTATCAGGAGTTTAAGATGCCTTGGTCCATAAATCTGAGTACAGGTTTTAATATTACGGAAGATAACACAAAGCCTATCAATAGAGAGAGTATGCGCTATCCGTATAAATTTAGCCTGAATGCCCTCAATATCAATGGTAATATAAAAATCTCAAATAAATGGGCTGTCAGCTTCAACTCTGGTTATGATTTTAATGTTAAGAAGATTGTGCAAACCTCTTTCAATATAACGCGTGACTTGCACTGTTTCAGTATGTCTGCAAGCCTTTCTCCTTTTGGCACATGGAAGTATTATAGTTTTGTGATTCGCGCGAATGCGAGCATTCTACAAGACTTGAAATATGACAAAAAGAGTCAGACTCAGACGAATATCAAGTGGTACTAAGAGAGTTTAAAATTCTTTCTTACCATGTAA
The DNA here is from genome assembly GCF_003474285.1 of Bacteroides sp. AF39-11AC. Lineage (NCBI taxonomy): Bacteria > Pseudomonadati > Bacteroidota > Bacteroidia > Bacteroidales > Bacteroidaceae > Bacteroides > Bacteroides sp. AF39-11AC. Next base: position 439,257 of record NZ_QROH01000004.1, read on the forward strand.
TTTCCTGTTCCCCATGTTCCTTTAAGTAAGCGTTTGTTCTGCTGAAATGCTTGTTTCCAAAGAAACCATTGTAGGCTGATAGAGGAGAGGGGTGTGCAGAGGTCAGTACCAAGTGCTTGCTACGATCAATAAATGCACCTTTACGTTGCGCATATGATCCCCAGAGAATAAAAACAAGGTGTTCCCGTTGTTCGGCAAGAACGCGTATGGCTGCATCGGTGAAGGTTTCCCAGCCGCGGTTTTGGTGAGAACCTGCCTGATGGGCGCGAACGGTCAGTGTAGCATTAAGAAGTAGAACTCCCTGCTCGGCCCAGCGGGTCAGATTACCTGTGTTGGGCGCATCGGTGCCGATATCATCCTTAATTTCTTTGAATATATTAATCAGCGAAGGGGGAAAACGAACCCCGTCATTGACGGAAAAACATAGTCCATGAGCCTGTCCGGGACCATGATAAGGATCCTGACCGATAATGACTACTTTCACTTTGTCGAATGGGCAAAGATTGAAAGCATTGAATATCAACTTTCCCGGAGGATATATCGGATACTGACTATATTCTTCCCGTACAAAATTAGTTAGTGTACGGAAATAATCTTTTTCGAATTCCGGTTCCAAACGTGCTTTCCAACTTTCTTCTATTTGAACATTCATAATTTTGTGTGTTAAAAGTTTCGGATGCTAAGATACTATTTTTATCCGGTTCCGATGACAGGACATTGTTTTTATTTCTTTGAGTGTATGATAAACAAAAAGGCAGAAATCAAAAGATTTCTGCCTTTTTCTGTTATTCAGGGGATATTAAATCAGATAGATATTATGTTCCTTACATTCTTGACGCATATCTTCCGGCCAGATACTGGCTTGAATTTCACCGATATGTGCTTTGCGAAGATAGAACATACAAAGGCGTGATTGTCCTATACCGCCACCTATAGACAGAGGTAATGTATCACTCATCAAACGCTTGTGGAAGTAAAGTTCCAGGCGTTTCTCTTCTCCTTCCTGTTTTAACTGGCGTTGTAAGGCTTCCTTGTCTACACGGATACCCATGGATGAGAGCTCGATACTGCGTTGGAGTACATCATCCCACAGTAAAAGGTCACCATTCAGTCCGGGGAGGCCATTCAGACCTTCTGAAGTATAGTCATCGTAGTCAGGGGCACGTCCGTCGTGCTTCTCTCCGTCACTCAACTTACAACCGATACCGATAATGAATACCGCGCCATACTTTTTTGTAATGGCATGTTCGCGGCATTTAGGTTCCAGGTCCGGATAGAGTTGGCGCAATTCTTCAGCGTGAATGAAGTGCAGCTTTTGAGGCAGGCAAGGCTTGATTTCTGGATACATCTCATACACCATATATTCTGTGCGGATCATGGCGGCATAAATGCGGGTTACTATTTCTTTTAGGAAATCCACATTCCGGTTCTCAGCAGTGATAACACGTTCCCAGTCCCATTGGTCTACATAGAGTGAATGTAAGTTTCCCAGTTCTTCATCTGAGCGTATAGCATTCATATCCGTATAGATGCCATATCCGGGTTCAATATTATAGTCTGCCAATGTCAGTCGTTTCCATTTGGCAAGTGAATGTACAACTTCAGCTTGTGCGTCTCCCAGATCTTTGATAGGGAATGATACGGCACGTTCCACTCCGTTCAGATCATCATTGATACCCATTCCTTTTAATACAAAAAGCGGGGCGGTGACGCGGCGCAAACGTAATTCCGATGAAAGGTTCAACTGAAAGAACTCTTTAATCTGTTTGATTCCTAATTCTGTTTGTTTTAAGTCCAATAAGGGTTTGTACCCTTCTGGTTTTATTAGATAACTCATAAGTGTATACTATGTTTTTGTCCGGCAAATATAGGTATAATATTTATATTTGCATCGATTTTGGGCGAATTTGTTATCAAATTGTTTCTTGTTAACTACTTGTTGCTCTCAAAATAACATTCTTATTTTGAAGTCTTTGCAGTAAAAAAAGATAAATCATTAGGAATATGCCCGGATTTTTTATACTTTTGCCCCCGCATTTGAGGCCTGGTAGCTTAGTGAATAGAGCGTCAGATTCCGGTTCTGAAGGTCGTGGGTTTGAGTCCCACCCGGGTCACTATATAAGAAAGAGGAGATACTGTTTAAAGTATCCCCTCTTTCTTATATAGCATGTTAATCTGCCATTTTTATCATTTCCAATGGAAGTATTGAGTATGCCACTCTCAGTGTCTTTATTTCCGAATCGGTGGCATAAATGAATACGCACCTGTTGATAGTTGGAATCTGTATTTTTCTTATCTTCTCCTTCCATTTATATTGTACATAAGTGGTAGGGAGATAGGTTATGATGTCTTTGTTATTCAGACTCTCCCTTATTTTTCTTTCTTTCCGGGGTGATGTTAGTACGATGTACCAGTTCCGCGTTTCGTTGAGATGTTCTTTTATGTCTTGAAGTGTCATGATTAGTAAGTTTGCTTAATTATGAAATCGAAGGTTGTAAAGAATTGAGGTTTGTTAGCAATAGCTATAGGAAGAATTATACTGACCGTTATCTTATTACCTTTTCGGATATCTTTTGGGTTATATATCTTTTTATTTTTTGTACCTTCTATCAGAATGCTTGCTGTACAGGTTTCACTAATTTCACCATTACCATTTATTATCTCTTTTGAAGGAGAAGAGTCTGATATCGGGTAAAGTAATAAACCTGAGGCGCGTCCGTTGATGATGAATTGTGCATTATTCCAATTGACTTGTGCAGTTTCAGATGAATTATTCCGGATAACTATTTTCCAGAAATTCTCATTAGGAATGAACTCATAGGTGAGATTTCCGTTTATACATTCCAGTTTACCTTGTTGGTTTTCATGCCATTTGAAGCTTATGCAACAGTCTTTGTCTACATATTGGGCCTGCATAGTGGCTGGTAAAGTCCAAAAAAGCAAAAGTAGGAAACTGTGCTGTTTTTTGTATTTGCGATAGTCATTGTATATCCATAATAAAATTATCAAAATACAGATAGGAATGGCTATAAGTATAAGGATCAATAACGTCATAGCTGTTAAATGTTTATATGATTTTGTGACAAAAGTATCAAAATATATCTGTTTAAACAAACAATTTATGAATAAAATAGAATGCGTAAACAGATGAAATATTGTTTTTCGTCCTTTAGGTCTAAATTATAAATCGTACCTTCATTAAAATGGAAAAGCCCAATATATACATAGGTGAAATTATAAAAAATGTCATGGTTGAAAAACAAGTGACGAAGGCGGAACTTGCAAGAAGACTGCAAGTTAAGCCTCAAAGTGTTGATTATATGTTGACACGAAAAAGCATTGATACAGATACTCTCTATAACGTGTCAAAGGCTTTGGATTATGATTTTGCCCTGTTATATTCTATTAGTAAGGAACAGATAAATTGTGATAAAAAAGACGAAGCCTACAAATTGTCGACTGCTAAGGTTCTGATAGAGCTGGAATTAAAGCCGGAGGAAATCATAAAATTAAACTTGAAGAAAAAAATAGCAGAACTACTAAAATGATTTTCTTTTTCTCCAAAAATATCAAAGTGTCCGGTTTATTTGTCCGAACGCTTCACGTAATTTCTCCCAATTCTCACAAAATGCCTGCATAGACGGGAATAGTACATTTGCTCCCGCATCTAATAATACTTGGCCATCGATAGGACCTGTGTTGACGGCTACAGTGAATATACCTGCGGCTACACCAGCTTGTACTCCCATAGGTGCATTTTCCACCACGATAGCTTCATTGGGTTTCACTTTCCCTTTCTGCAGGGCCATCAGATAGGGTTCCGGATGCGGCTTGCCATATTTTACATCAAAGGCGGTTACCATCAATTCACGGTGAAACATGCCAGGGAAGTTGTGTGACAGCCGATCTAACAATGAATGTTGTCCGGAACCGGTAACTACCATAGGAACCAGTCCGTCTGCTTTTATTTTTTGCAGTACTTCCCATGCGCCGGGCATACGTTCCGGTTCGGGATTACTGTTGAACTCAGCACTCTTTTCTGCATATATACTCTTTATCATTTCAGGGGTGGCATCTTTACCGTATTGCCGCTGATAAACGATATTTATGGTAGCAGCTCCGGTTCTCCCCTCATGCAGATAAGCTTCTTCACGGCTCAGATGGAGGCCATGGCGTTCCATAACCTTATGCCAGGCATCGGCATGGTAAGGCATAGAGTTGAACAATACACCGTCCATATCAAAAAGGACAGATTTCAATTGAATTTGTGAGTACCCGCTGGATTGCAGATAACGGGCGATAGCTTCTTGAAACATAATACCTATTGTTTTGTGGCTGCAAAGATACAATAAAAAAACGAGGTGCGAATGAGTTTAATCATTCATACCTCGTCTATCTGTGTTTAACTTACTTCTCTTTAGAGTCTTGCTTGGATAGCTTTTGACTCTTCTTCGTATCCAGGCTTATTCAGCAGAGCAAACATATTCTTCTTGTATGCTTCTACGCCCGGTTGGTTGAATGGATTAACGCCCAGCAGATAACCGCTGATGCCACAACCGATTTCAAAGAAATAAAGCAACTGACCGATGTTATATTCGTCCAGTTTCTCGATAATGATGCGCATATTAGGCACACCACCGTCTACGTGAGCCAACTGAGTACCCAGTTCGGCCATCTTGTTTACTTCGTCCACACGTTTACCTGCCAGGAAGTTCAGACCGTCCAGGTTTGCTTCATCAGAAGGTACTTCCAGTTTGTGGTCTACTTTCTCTACAGAGATTACAGTTTCAAAGATAGTGCGTTCGCCTTCCTGAATCCATTGTCCCATAGAGTGCAGGTCGGTAGAGAAGTCTACAGCAGCCGGGAAAATACCTTTGTTTTCCTTACCTTCCGACTCTCCGTAAAGTTGTTTCCACCATTCGCTTACATAGTGCAGCTTCGGGCAGAAGTTCACAAGAATTTCAATCTTCTTGCCATTCTTGTACAACTCGTTACGAGTAGCAGCATATTGTGCAGCCAAGTTCTCTGCAAACGGAACATTTACTCCGCAAGCCTTTTCCATATCCGCAGCACCGGCGACCAATTTTTCGATATCGAAGCCAGCTATTGCAATCGGCAATAAACCTACCGGAGTCAGTACGGAGAAACGTCCTCCTACGTTATCGGGGATGATGAATGATTTGTAACCTTCTTTATCGGCTGTAATGCGGGCAGCGCCTTTCTTTGCATCCGTGATGGCAACGATTACTTTCTTAGCCATATCCTTACCGCGTTGGTCTTCGCATTGCTTTTTCAGCAGGCGGAAAGCAAGAGCAGTTTCGGTAGTAGTACCTGATTTGGAGATATTGATGACACCGAATTTCTTGTCTTTCAGGAATTCAGTCAGTTCATACAAATAATCTTCGCTGATATTGTGTCCTGCATAGATCATGACAGGCGCATTTTTCTTTTCCTGTAACCAGGTGAAACTGTTTGATAAAGCCTCGATAACTGCACGTGCGCCGAGGTAGCTTCCGCCGATACCGGCAACGATTACTACATCGCAATTGTCGCGCATAACCTGTGCAGTAGCTTTCAGGTCGGCCAGATGATCTTGACTGATAGATGAAGGGAGGTGCAACCAGCCCAGGAAGTCATTTCCTTTTCCGGTACCGTTTTCCAATGCTTCCTGCGCAGCCTTTACCTGAGCTTCGTAAGCAGCAACAGATGCTTTGGAGATAAATCCAAAAGTCTTTTCGATGTTCAAACTAATCATATTATTCTAGGTTTTAAAAGCCTCTCCTCTCATCCCTTTCTTATGGGAAAGGGGGAATTGAGTTACTTTTGGTTTAAAAGATGTTTATTGTATGTTGTTTATTATACTTCTATCTGAGCGAGTCAGTCAGCAACTTGATCTCTATCATCGGTGAAATACGTTCGTACAAGATGTTATAGACAGCATCCAGTATCGGCATATTGACATGGTGATGTTTGTTGATTTCCTTGATACACTTTGTTCCGTAGTATCCTTCAGCAATCATCTCCATTTCTATCTGCGCACTTTTCACAGAGTATCCCTTACCGATCATTGTACCAAACGTACGGTTACGGCTGAAATTAGAATATCCTGTCACCAGCAAGTCACCTAAATAAACAGAATCATTCACGTTTCTGTTCAGCGGATGTACGGTTTGCAGGAAACGATTCATTTCCTGTACGGCATTGGATATCAATACTGCTTGGAAGTTATCACCATATTTCAGGCCACTGCAAATACCTGCGGCAATGGCGTACACGTTTTTCAGTACAGAGCTGTATTCTATACCGGCTACGTCATTGCTGACAGATGTTTTAATGAATGAACTGGCCAGGCGGCGGGCGATAGTGCATGCCTTATCCGTGTCCGGGCAAGCAATGGTGAGATAAGAGAGACGTTCCAGGGCTACTTCTTCCGCATGGCAGGGACCCGCCAATACAGCAATATTTTCAGGTGGAACGCCATATTCTTTTGTGAAGTACTCCGATACGATCAGATTGTCATCGGGTACGATTCCTTTAATAGCAGTGATGATGAATTTATCCCGTATCCGCGTTTTCAGTTTCTTTAAGTGAGCTTTGAGATAAGGGGAAGGGGTGACAAATATCAGCGTATCAGACTCTTTCACTACATCGTTGATGTTAGAGGAAAAATTGATACGCTTCATGTCAAATTTGACGCCCGTCAGGTAGGCAGGGTTATGGCCCAGTCGTTTAAAATCAGTTATACGATCATCTCGTCGCATATACCAGTTAATCGACTCAGCCTGAGCAAGTACCATTTTTGCAATGGCTGTAGCCCAGCTTCCTCCGCCCATTATGGCTATCTTTCCGGGTAGTTTCATATCGAAATTAATAATTAATAATTAAAAATTAAAAGAGGGAAAGGAAAGTAAACTCCTTTCCCTCGTTCGATCTTTAATCTTCTTATTTAATTTTTAATTCTTTAATTCTTAATTTTTTCGACCCAGCCTTCTACGTCATTTACAGATGGGTTGGTCAGTTCCAATTTGTATTTCTTGTTGATACCGCAAATATCCTGATGCAACTTTTGCGGATTTACACCTTTCATGTCTTCTATTGTGTTGTAGCCGGCTTTCTGGATAACGGGTACCCAGTCTTCGGCAATGCCCAGTTCCATATATTTGGCCGGAGCATCTTTCGGGATAACCTTCTCGGGACGCATTTGCGGGAAGAATAGCACTTCCTGAATGTATGACTTACCTGTCATCAGCATAGTAAGACGGTCGATACCGATACCGATACCAGATGTAGGAGGCATACCAAACTGCAGGGCACGCAGGAAGTCTTGGTCGATGAACATTGCTTCATCGTCACCCTTTTCGCTCAGGCGTAACTGATCTTTGAAACGTTCTTCCTGATCGATGGGATCATTCAACTCACTGTAAGCATTGGCAAGTTCCTTGCCATTCACCATCAACTCAAAACGTTCAGTCAGACCCGGTTTGCTGCGGTGCATCTTGGTCAACGGACTCATTTCAACAGGATAGTCAGTGATGAATGTCGGTTGAATGAAAGTTCCTTCACAGAATTCACCGAATATTTCATCTATCAGCTTACCCTTGCCCATGGTGTCATCAATCTCCATCTTCAGCTCTTTACAGATCTGGCGGATTTCTTCTTCACTCTTGCCATTGAGGTCGTAACCGGTTTTCTCCTTGATAGCATCCAGGATAGGCAAGCGGCGGTATGGTGCCTTGAAACTGATAGTCTTACCGTCGATGGTGGTCTCTTCGCTGCCATTTACAGCAATGCAGATACGTTCCAGCAATTTTTCGGTAAAATTCATCATCCAATTGTAATCCTTATATTGTACGTAAAGCTCCATACAGGTGAACTCCGGATTATGGTTCTTGTCCATACCTTCGTTACGGAAGTTCTTGCCGATTTCATAAACACCCTCAAAACCACCTACAATCAGACGTTTCAGGTAAAGCTCGGTAGCGATACGCAGATACAGGTCGATATTCAGTGAGTTGTGGTGGGTAATGAACGGGCGGGCGCTTGCTCCACCTGCTATAGATTGCAGAATGGGAGTTTCCACTTCGGTATAGCCAGCTTCATCCAGTACGGCACGCATGGTCTTAATGACAGTGGCACGTTTTAAGAATGTATCTTTTACGCCGTCATTTACAATAAGGTCGACGTAACGTTGGCGATAACGCAGTTCAGGATCTTCAAAAGAGTCATAAGCTACACCGTCTTTGTATTTTACGATAGGCAGTGGCTTGATGGATTTTGCCAGTACGGTCAACTTCTGGGCGTGGATACTGATTTCGCCCATCTGAGTACGGAAAACAAAACCTTCGATTCCAATGAAGTCGCCTAAGTCGAGCAGGCGTTTAAATACAGTATTGTAGAGTTCCTTGTCTTCTCCCGGACAGATATCGTCGCGAGTGATATACACCTGAATGCGACCTTTGGAGTCCTGCAATTCAACGAACGAAGCCTTACCCATTACCCGGCGCGTCATCATACGTCCGGCTACGGATACCTTGCGAGGTTCTGCGTCATCTTTAAATTCCGCTTTTATATCTGTAGAGAAAGCATTGGTTACATACTCTGCAGCGGGATAGGGTTCGATGCCCATCGCGCGAAGTTCATTCATACTATTACGTCGAATGATTTCCTGTTCACTTAGTTCTAATACATTCATTTCGTTGTACATTAACACAATTTGGGAGCAAAAATACGAAACATTTTTCATATAATGGCATGAAGAAGGGGAGAATTAGGAAAAGTTTAAAGTCAACGTGTACATTCTCAGTGGAGTGAATGAATTTCTCTTTGAAGTAGCGATAATCTCTTTGTTCTCCTTTTCTTGTTTGCTTATGGGAAAATCAGTACCTTTGCACCCCAAAATAGAGGAAATAGGTATTATGACAGGACAAAAGGCACCCACAGCGTTGGGAACAGAAAAGATTGGAAAGCTACTGATGCAATATGCCGTACCGGCGATTATCGCTATGACGGCATCTTCTTTATACAATATGGTAGATAGCATTTTTATCGGTCACGGAGTAGGCACAATGGCTATTTCGGGACTGGCATTAACTTTCCCCCTGATGAATCTTGCTGCTGCGTTCGGCTCGTTGGTAGGAGTTGGGGCTTCCACATTGGTATCGGTTAAACTGGGACAAAAAGATTATGATACAGCCCAGCGTATTTTGGGTAATGTACTGGTGTTGAATATCGTACTGGGATTGGCTTTTACGGTCGTAACGATGATATTCCTCGATCCTATCCTTTACTTCTTTGGTGGGAGTGATGAAACGGTGAAGTACGCCCGTGAATACATGCAGATTATTTTGCTGGGTAATGTTGTCACCCATCTTTATCTTGGCTTAAATGCTGTTCTACGCTCTTCCGGACATCCGCAAAAGGCAATGTACGCCACTATCGCTACAGTAGTTATCAATACGATACTTGACCCTTTATTTATTTACGGTTTCGGCTGGGGGATTCGTGGAGCTGCTATTGCCACCATCATAGCACAGGTTATTTCACTGTTGTGGCAATTTAAGATATTCAGTAACAAAGACGAGCTGCTACATTTCCATCGCGGTATATTCCGCCTGCGCCGTAAGATTGTGATGGATTCGCTTGCTATCGGTATGTCTCCTTTCCTGATGAATCTGGCAGCATGTTTTATTGTAATTGTTATTAATCAGGGGTTGAAGCGCTATGGTGGAGACTTGTCTATCGGTGCATTCGGTATTGTCAACCGCCTGGTATTTATATTCGTAATGATCGTGATGGGATTGAATCAGGGCATGCAGCCTATTGCCGGATATAACTTTGGTGCGCAGCAATATGCACGTGTTTCCCGGGTGCTGAAACTGACTATAATCTTTGCTACGGTTGTCACTACATCAGGTTTTCTGATGGGAATGATTATACCCGATCTGATGGTTTCCATATTTACTTCTGACGAAGAACTGATAGCTATTTCGGCACGTGGACTGCGTGTTGTAGTGATGTTCTTTCCGATAATCGGTTTCCAGATGGTGACGTCGAATTTCTTCCAGAGTATCGGGATGGCGAGCAAGGCTATATTCTTGTCTCTTACCCGCCAGATGCTTTTCCTGCTTCCGGCACTGATAATTCTGCCTCATTTCTTCGGTGCGGTCGGTGTTTGGTATAGTATGCCGGTTTCCGATTTACTTGCCAGTTTGGTGGCAATGGTGATGCTGGTTAGCCAGTTCCGTAAATTTAAAAGAGGCGAAGGATAGCGTGAAAAACATGCGGTTCGTGGTAAAGTTAGCTATAACCGGAAAAATAGTATAGATTATTTTTTTGTTTCTTTCCTATAAATCCTTACTTTTGCTATTAGTAAACCAATATTTAGATTGAAGCTATGAATAAGAAATTCGTTGTGAACATCGGTCGCCAATTGGGAAGTGGCGGAAAGGAGATAGGGGAGAAGTTGGCAGCCCGTTTGGGTATCGATTTCTATGACAAGGAGTTAATAACTCTGGCTTCCAAGGAGAGCGGCCTATGCCGTGAGTTTTTTGAGAAAGCCGATGAACGTGCCTCGCAAGGGATTATCGGCGGACTCTTTGGCATGCGTTTCCCTTTTGTGGGAGATGGTGCTTTACCAACCCAGAATTGCCTCAGTAACGATGCGCTTTTCAAGGTGCAGAGTGATGTAATCCGCCAGTTGGCAGCAGAGAAATCCTGCCTTTTTGTAGGTCGTTGTGCCGATTATATCCTGCGTGATCATCCCCGTTGTGCCAATATCTTTATTTCCGCTTCGCATGAAACACGCGTTGCCCGTCTGTGTGCTTCACATCATGTTTCAGAAGAAGAAGCCGAAAATATGATGAATAAGGCTGATAAAAAACGTTCGGAATATTATAACTATTATAGCTATAAGATATGGGGAGCTGCGGCAACCTATCATCTGTGCATTGACTCTTCTGTGCTGGGGATTGAAAAGACTATCGATTTTATAGAAGATTTTGTGAAGCTTAAAATAAAGTGAAACAGAACAATTTCTAACCCGGACCATACCTTCTCCGTATCTGGTCCATACCAACTCCATACCAAGTCCAAGTGTATAGACACGGAGCAAGTACGGAGAAAACACGGTCTTGGTAATATGAAGGGGAAAAACAGAACAAAAAAAAGAGAGACTACAACTGCGTAATCTCTCTTTTCTTTTATATCATCTGATATTACATCATTGTCAGCAATATCATCTGGCCTGCCAGAATACGCAGGAACATTGTCAACGGATAAACAGTAGAATAACCTACTGCCGGAGCGTCATTACCGGATGCCTGATTAGCATAAGCTAGTGCAGGAGGGTCCGTGTTACTACCGGCAATCAATCCCATCAGGGTGAAGTAATTCACTTTGCAGTAGAAGCGGGCAATCATACCGATAATCAGCAAAGGAATAACAGTGATCAGGAAACCATAGCCTACATACAGCAAACCGGAGCCTTCTACCACTGTTTCTACAAAGTGGGCACCGGCTTCGATGCCTACGCTGGCAAGGAAGAGTACGATACCGATTTCACGCAGCATCAAGTTGGCACTCATGGTTGTATAAGTCACCAGTTTCAGCTTATGACCGAAGCGGCCGATAAGAATAGCTACTACCAGCGGACCACCTGCCAGACCGAGTTTGACCGGAGTGGGTATGCCCGGGAAAGCGATAGGAAGACTACCCAACAGGATACCCAGGAAGATACCCACGAAGATAGTCACAATATTAGGCGTATCCAGACGTTTCAGTTGATTACCCAGTACTCCGGCAACACGCTCTACGGCATCTTGCTGCCCAACGACCATTACACGGTCACCTACCTGTAGTATCAGGTTCGGATCAGCAAACAAGTCCATACCGGAACGGTTGATACGGGTTACATTTACTCCATACATACTACGGAAATGGAGGCTGCCTAATTTTTTACCATTGATTTCAGATTTTGTCACCAATATACGGCGCGAAACCATCGGCATGTCTTGTTTTTCCCAGTCCACCTGAATTTCTTTACCGATGAAAGCGGTTACTGCTTCAGCATCTTCTTCGGAACATACAATGAATACCTGGTCGCCGATATGAAATTCCGTATCTTGGTTGGGGATGCTGACATGTCCCTCGTGACGGATACGTGAGCATACAAAAGGACGTCCCATAAACTCTTTGATCTGGATGAGTTTTTTCCCGTCAATAGATTCGTTGCGGACTTCCAGATGTAACATGTGGGGCATGTGCTTCATATCAGAAGTCTGAACGGCCAGTTCATCTTCTTCTTTTTTCAGGTTCACCCGGCAGATGTAGCGGATAGCAATGATGGAACCAATGATACCGACAACACCGAGCGGGTAAGCGCAGGCATATCCCAGTGCGATAGGGTCGCCCGTGTAGTTTAACTGATTCAAAGCTTCCTGTGCGGCACCCAAACCCGGAGTATTGGTGACAGCACCGTAGAGGATACCTACCATCATGGGAAGATCGATTCCCCCGTCGATGAAATAAATACCCAGAGCTACTGCAATATTCAGTACCACAATACCTACTGCAAGCATGTTTAGGGTCATTCCACCTTTCTTAAAAGAAGAGAAGAACGACGGTCCTACTTGTAGACCGATACAGAATACAAATAAAATTAACCCGAATTCGCGGATGAAGTGCAAAATGTGTGTTTCACCCGTAAAACCGAAATGTCCCATCAGAATACCAGTGAAGAGCACAAATGTGACACCCAATGATATCCCGAAAAATTTAATCTTACCCAAAAGCACGCCGACAGATATTACGAATGCATACAAGCATACAATATGGGCGACGGAGGCAGGGTCCCATAACAAACTCTCTAACCAATCCATAGTTACTTTTGTTTATCTTTTTTATTAGCTTATTGAATTTTCGCGCAAAGGTAGGCATTAAAAGGGAGGTGGCAAAGGGTTTGCTGGAGTTTTTCTTTTAGGGTATAGGTAAAGGTGTCAGAGGTTAATTGGGTAGTATGCAGGGATATTAGTTTATACTCTAAAATGTAAGGTGTACTTTGCAATCATGTATATGCATGCGGAATTCATGCTTGCAGAATGTCATTTCTCCATGCGAATTTTACTTAAAAAACCTTGTATTATTAAGTTATTGAGTATATTTGCAAGTCCTATTTTATGCAAATAGGTAAATGAAGAGATTACTAATTATCTTTTTAATTATAAAGTAAACTATGGCAGACAGTAAAGAAAAACTCTTCTCGGACTTTGCTCCCACCACCACCGAACAGTGGATGGAGAAAGTAACAGCTGACCTGAAAGGAGCTGATTTTGAGAAGAAACTCGTTTGGAAAACAAACGAAGGATTCAAGGTAAAACCTTTCTATCGCATGGAAGACCTCGAGGAATTGAAAACGATGGATGCACTTCCCGGTGAATTCCCCTATCTCAGAGGTACCAAGAAAGACAACAACGAGTGGCTTGTTCGCCAGGAAATTAAAGTGGAATGCCCCAAGGAAGCCAATGCAAAAGCGCTGGATATCCTGAATAAAGGTATCGATTCACTGGCTTTCCGTGTAAAGGCAAAAGAACTCAATGCCGAATACATCGAGACTTTGCTTGAGGGAATCTGCGCTGAGTGTGTAGAGCTGAATTTCTATACTTGTCAGGGACATGTGGTAGGACTTGCAGAACTTTTGGTGGCTTACTTCCAGAAGAAAGGCTATGACCTAGCGAAGTTGCAGGGTTCCATCGGTTATGATTTCTTTGACAAGATGCTGGCAAAGGGCAAAGAAAAGGGTGATATGGTGCAAACAGCCAAAGCTCTGATTGAAGCAACTACTGCTCTGCCGAAATACCGTGTACTGAATGTGACAGCTTTGACGCTGAACAATGCCGGAGCATACATTTCCCAGGAACTGGGTTATGCTCTCGCTTGGGGTAATGAATATATGAATCAGCTGACAGAAGCAGGGGTTCCTGCTGCTCTTGTTGCCAAGAAGATTAAATTCAACTTTGGTATCAGCTCTAATTACTTCCTTGAGATTGCTAAGTTCCGTGCTGCCCGTATGTTGTGGGCAAACATCGTAGCTTCTTATGATGCCGATGCTCAATGTGCCGCCAAAATGCACATACATGCTGAAACTTCTACGTTCAACCTTACTTTATTTGATGCTCATGTAAACCTGTTGCGTACGCAGACAGAGGCTATGAGTGCTGCACTGGCAGGTGTAGATTCAATGACAGTAACTCCGTTTGATAAGACTTACGATGCTCCTAATGAATTTTCGGAACGTATGGCGCGCAATCAGCAATTGTTGCTGAAAGAGGAGTCACACTTTGATAAGGTGATTGACCCTGCTGCCGGTTCTTACTATATTGAAAATCTGACTGTATCCATTGCTAAACAAGCTTGGGAACTTTTCCTGGCTGTTGAAGAAGAAGGTGGCTTCTATGCTGCTGTGAAGGCAGGTACGGTGCAGGCTGCTGTGAACGAAAGTAACAAGGCTCGTCATAAAGCGGTTGCTCAACGTCGCGAAGTGTTGCTGGGTACGAATCAGTTCCCGAACTTTAATGAGAAGGCAGGCGAGAAGAAACCGCTGGAAGCTACTTGCTGCTGCGGTGGTCATGATACTTGTGAGAAAGATGTGGCTACACTCAACTTTGACCGTGCTGCCAGTGAATTCGAAGCATTGCGCCTCGAAACAGAAGCTTCAGGTAAGCGTCCGAAAGCCTTTATGCTGACTATCGGTAATCTGGCTATGCGTCAGGCACGTGCTCAGTACTCTTGTAACTTCCTTGCTTGTGCCGGATATGAGGTTGTTGATAACCTGGGCTTCCCGACTGTAGAAGCTGGTGTGGAAGCTGCGATGGCTGCTAAAGCTGATATCGTGGTGCTTTGTTCCAGTGATGATGAATATGCAGAATATGCTGTTCCGGCTTTCCAGGCTCTGAATGGTCGTGCTATGTTTATCGTAGCCGGTGCTCCTGCCAATATGGACGAGCTGAAAGCTGCCGGTATCGAGAACTTCATCCATGTTCGTGTCAACGTACTGGAAACATTAAAGGAATACAACGCTAAACTTTTGAAGTAAGATGAGAAAAGATTTTAAAAACTTAGATATATATGCCGCATTCAAGCCCGCTAACGGTGCTGAGTGGCAAAAGGCTAACGGCATCCATGCTGATTGGAAAACGCCGGAACACATTGAAGTGAAGCCTGTTTATACAAAAGAAGACCTGGAAGGCATGGAACATTTGGGCTATGCTGCCGGTCTGCCTCCTTATCTGCGTGGTCCGTACTCAGTGATGTACACACTACGCCCTTGGACAATCCGTCAGTATGCCGGATTCTCTACAGCTGAAGAATCAAATGCATTCTACCGTCGTAATCTGGCTTCCGGACAGAAAGGTTTGTCTGTAGCCTTCGACTTGGCTACACATCGTGGCTACGACCCTGACCATGAACGTGTGGTAGGTGATGTGGGCAAGGCTGGTGTATCTATCTGCTCACTGGAAAACATGAAGGTTCTTTTTGACGGTATTCCTCTGAATAAGATGTCTGTGTCCATGACTATGAATGGTGCTGTTCTTCCAATTCTGGCATTCTATATCAACGCCGGTCTGGAACAAGGTGCTAAATTGGAGGAAATGGCAGGTACTATCCAGAACGATATCCTGAAAGAGTTCATGGTGCGTAATACCTATATTTATCCGCCTGCATTCTCCATGAAGATCATATCCGATATTTTCGAATATACTTCTCAGAAGATGCCGAAGTTCAACTCTATCTCTATCTCCGGTTACCACATGCAGGAAGCGGGAGCTACGGCAGACATTGAGTTGGCTTATACGTTGGCCGACGGTCTTGAATACCTTCGTGCCGGTGTTGCCGCAGGCATAGATATCGATGCTTTCGCTCCGCGTTTGTCTTTCTTCTGGGCTATCGGTACCAATCACTTCATGGAAATTGCCAAGATGCGTGCGGCTCGTATGCTTTGGGCAAAGATCGTGAAACAGTTCAATCCGAAGAATCCGAAATCACTGGCTTTGCGTACGCACTCCCAGACTTCCGGTTGGTCGTTGACTGAACAAGATCCGTTCAATAATGTAGGTCGTACTTGTATAGAAGCTATGGCTGCAGCTTTGGGACATACTCAGTCTCTGCATACCAATGCTCTTGATGAGGCTATCGCATTGCCGACAGACTTCTCTGCCCGTATCGCACGTAATACTCAGATTTATATTCAGGAAGAAACTTATATCTGTAAGAACGTTGACCCATGGGGAGGTTCTTATTATGTAGAGTCTCTGACAAATGACTTGGCTCACAAGGCTTGGGAGCTTATCCAAGAAGTAGAAAAACTGGGTGGTATGGCAAAGGCTATCGAAACCGGTATTCCTAAGATGCGTATCGAAGAAGCTGCTGCACGTACACAGGCTCGTATCGACTCCGGTTCTCAGACTATCGTTGGTGTGAATAAATATCGTCTGGAGAAAGAAGCTCCGATTGATATCCTCGAAATCGACAATACGGCTGTTCGTCTGGAACAGATTGAGAACCTGAAACGTTTGAAAGAAGGAAGAAATGAAGCTGAAGTGCAGAAAGCATTGGAAGCTATTACCAAATGCGTGGAAACCAAGGAAGGCAATTTGCTGGAACTGGCAGTAGAAGCTGCCCGTGTTCGCGCTACGTTGGGAGAAATCTCTTATGCTTGCGAAAAGATTGTAGGACGTTATAAGGCAATAATCAGAACTATATCAGGCGTGTATTCATCAGAAAGTAAGAATGACAGCGACTTCAAGCGTGCTTGCGAATTGGCCGAGAAGTTTGCAAAGAAAGAGGGACGTCAGCCTCGTATTATGGTTGCCAAGATGGGTCAGGACGGTCACGACCGTGGCGCCAAAGTAGTTGCGACCGGATATGCCGATTGTGGTTTCGACGTGGATATGGGACCGTTGTTCCAGACGCCTGCCGAAGCTGCCCGCGAAGCTGTTGAAAACGATGTTCACGTAGTGGGCGTATCTTCATTGGCTGCCGGACACAAGACACTGGTTCCGCAAATCATTGAAGAACTGAAGAAGCTGGGTCGTGAGGATATCATCGTAATTGCAGGTGGTGTAATTCCTGCACAGGACTATGATTTCTTGTATAAAGCCGGTGTAGCTGCTATTTTTGGTCCCGGTACCCCAGTTGCCAAAGCTGCTTGTCAGATTCTGGAAATCTTGATGGACGAAGAATAAATCTTTCATTCATATAGTTTTAGAGAGGCAGGGTATTGTATTAATATCCTGCCTCTCGTATTTTAAGTATATAGAGATAAAATTAGTTGGTTTTTAATGTCATATTAATCTTTTCTTTAACCAATCCGGTGGATATTTGCGGCATCATTTCTTTGATATCCGTAATCTAATAATTGATATTGCATGAAAAAATTATTACTTCTTTTTATCTCAGCTTTATTAGCTGTAAGTGTACAGGCACAATCAAATGATAAGTCTGGTAACTGGAAACTGATTGTGTCGGATGAATATCCGGCAGATGACATCGGTGTGGCAACGTATGACGTTGTAGCTGACTTTGGAGCAGATCCTACCGGAGTGGAAGACTCGTGGAGTATTTTCCAAACGGCACTTAACAAACTGGGTGAGAACAGGCGTGGTGGTGTGCTTTTTGCTCCTGCCGGCCGTTATCGTATTACCGGGAAACTTTATATTCCTACAGGTGTGACGCTGCGCGGCGAATGGAAACGGCCGACCAAAGGAGTAGCCATACAGGGAACCATTCTGATGGTAGACAATGCCGGAGGAGATGAACTTGAGTCGAAATCTTTCATTACCATGGAGCCTTCCACTGCTTTGACCTACCTCTCCATTTGGTATCCACACCAGGATCCGGATTATATAAAGCCTTATCCGCCGACAGTGCTTTATGGACGTGATGGTGTGTGGGGTAATGAATATTGTAATGTCCGTCATGTAACATTGGTAAATTCTTACAGCGGCATTATCCTTTCCAGAAAGAACGGTGGTGGTTGCCCGAATATCTATGATGTGTATGGAACCCCACTGAGCCGTGGTATTGAGATTGATAACATCGCTGACGTCGGTCGTTTTGAGCAGATATACTTTTCTCCTGATTATTGGGCAGGTTCAGGGCTTGAAGGAGCACCGAAAGCAGGTTCCGCTTTCACTGATTGGATCTACCAAAATGGGGTAGGTATAACAATGCGTCGTAATGACTGGTCTTACACCTGTTTCGTCGATATCGAAGGGTATAATTGTGGTTTTAAGACCGGAAATAGCATGTCCGGTGACGGCAATCCGAACGGTCATAATTACGGTTTTCACCTGAAAGGCTGCCAGACCGGTATTCATGTTGATGGTAGTTCTTCCTCCGGCATTATGTTTACTCGCGTGGAGATGGAGGATTGTGAAAATGGTATCGTTGTATCTTCTGCCGACGGCCCTATTCAGCTTTACGGATGTGAAATATCCGCTCGTGAGAATGCTGTACTTATGGAATCCGGTTCTTCTTCTCGCTTGATGATGGAGCAATGTACTGTAAAAGGGGGAGCGGTGAATAGTATGTCAGGTGATTTTGTCGCTTCGGATTGCGACTTCAATAATAGTACTCCGCAAGTTTTCATAGGTTCGGATGCACGCTGCATTCTTAAGGGTAACCGCTTCGCAAAGAGAGTAGATATTCAAAACAATTCGCTGTTTGAATGTCATATAGATCACACTGCTCTGACGGAGAGGAACAAACTGCCGGAATTTCCTGACTTGCGTGTACCTGAAACAAAACCTGCCCGTGTGGCGCTTTATAATGTCCTTGATTTCGGCATTGAACCTTTCGTTGTGCCTTTCAATGCTTCTACGAATACGCAGAGTATCCAAAATGCGATTCGTAATGGTCTTAATAGTGCGAAGGATGCTACTGCAGCTATACAAAGTGCCCTGGATAAAGCCAAAGCTGATGGGGGGGGGATTGTCTATCTTCCCGGCGGGCGGTATAAGATGCTCGGGACTCTTACTGTGCCTACCGGAGTAGAACTGCGTGGTGCAGCTGATTTTGGGAGTATTCCCCGCGGGCACGGAACCATTTTTGAGGTATATGCTGGTAAAGGACAGCCTTCTGGAGAATCATTTTTGAAACTTGAAGCCGGTAGTGGTGTTCGTGGAATATCCATTAATTATCCTGAACAACTCTCTTCAATGTTGCCTGCGATGGCACAGTATCCGTACACCATTCAGGGGAAAGGGAAAGATATCTATATTGTCAACGTCGGCATACGTGCAGCCTGGAACGGACTGGATTTGTTCAGTAATAAGTGCGATAACCACTATGTGGACTATCTGGCAGGGCATGCCTTCAAGAATGTGATTCGTATAGGCGGAGGTTCGCAAGGCGGTATGGTTAATAACATGCAGTTCAATACCATTGTCTATGCTTGTGGTGCTGAAACAAAGTTTGGATCTTGGTCTAATAATGCCGATGCTGATAATGGCAAGGCATACGATCAGAATATGAAGGAACTTCGTTTTATTACGGTGGAAGACTGTACTGATGAGATTCTTTACAATGATTTCCATTACGGAGGGTACGAGGGTATTGTGTTCGATAAGTCCGATGCAGGCAGGGCTGCTTCCGGCAAGGTACTTGGACTGGGTATAGATGGTTCGATGAATGCTGCCATGTTCAATGCGTTGGGCAGTGCAGGTTTTCCGCTGGTGAATACGCAGTTGGTTGCTCTTGAGGCAAAGAGCACCGCTTTCCCTGATACCCGTTACATTACTTTGGGTGAAACATTTACAGGAAATGCTGAGTTTTATGGCATAGATCTTTGGGGAGGACCTAAACATTCGGCTGTTATTAATAATGGGAACTTGGTATTGAATCTGGCCAATTTTTCGACTACCGGCAACGTTTATCATTTCTATTTGCCTAAATCAACCGGAAAGGCCAAGATGCACAATGCGGTAGTAAATATGAAGTCTGACGCTAGTATTGCTAACTCAAGTCATGAGAAGCAGGCATTCGTTGGTGCCAGTGTCCTCGATATAGAATCGTGGAGAATTAAGCTGATGGGTGAATGGGATTGCAATCTCACGCTTACACCTGTTTTTGAGGCTACCGATGCCTTGTTGAGCCGCACTAAGTGGAGCATCACTGCCAATGTGAACAATGGGAATGCCCGTAATGCCATTGACAATAATGTATCCACCAGATGGGACACAGGACAGTCACAAAAAAACGGTCAGATGGTTACTGTGAATATGAATGCTGCCAATAAGCTGAACAGAATAATCCTGGATTCTTCAAAAAGTCCCGGTGACGGTCCTGCCGGTTATGAACTGTATGTGAAGAATGGCGCTAACGCTGACTGGAAACTTGTAGCCGAAGGGAAAAACGGCACTTCCGTACTGATTATCGGTTTCCCGGAAGAGACGGCAACACACTTCAAAATTACTCAGACCGGAACGAAGGGCGGATATTGGTCTATCCACGAACTCTATGCGGCACTAGTGAATGATACCCCTACAAGTATATCACCAGAGGTTGCCGAACCAGCTGGAGAGATTTATTATTATGACGGTCAGTTGGCTTGGAGTGGATTGAAAAGCGATGTAGACAATCAGGTTGAAATCATTGATTTGTCGGGACGACGCGTATTATCACAGCAAGTGAATACTAATTCCTTGCAATTATCCGGTATGCAAGGCGGGTTCTATATTGTGGTGGTCAGTGATGGTACGAATGTGTTGCGGAAGAAACTGTTCTTTAAAGAATAAAAGCCTTGACCGGAGTGTGATTTCACGTTTGGTTGATGAGAATTATAAATTGTTTGTTTTTAGTCTTTATATTGATTATCAATGTGTTGTATTTACCAAATGTTTTTTTGGTAATGTAAAAGCATTTACCGCAGGATGTAACGACTTTTACCGCTTATTGTAACGCTCTTTACCTCGGTATGTAACGACCTTTACCTCGGCGTGTAAATGAAGTTACCGTGTGGGGTGAGGGTTGTTACCATGAAATGAAACAGCCGTGTCCTCGTAAGGTGAAATTCATTCACCTGCCGGGGAACGGCTGTTTGTTTGTAAGATATAACTGGCCGTCTGTTGTATGATAGATAGCAGAAACCTTGTTGCAAGCCCAATTTCCTGGCCAGTGCCATCGCTTTTTGTTGTTCGGCAGGCGAGAGTAAAGTTTCTCCTTTCCGTTTCTGATAATATCGTCTGATTCCTCAACTGCCTATCAGCCCATAGCGGAATATTCCTGACGCACTGACAGCCAGTGCTTCCGTGGTGCGGACAAAAACTTTGGCATAGCGCACTTTTTGGTTGAAACGGTAATATTCGCATTTCCTTGTCATGGCTTCAATTGTTTTCGGGTTCAGTGTCGGCATAAGGGCAATCTGCTGTCGCGCACAGACCAAAGTTATGGGGAACTCTTGAATAATCGAATGATTCTTTTTCCACTGTGTTTTCAATTAAATGATTGTGCGGCAAAGGTACGATATATATCACAGATTGAGGCAGATTATAAAATGATATTCTGTGATATTATGACTTGTTTTTATAAAGTATGTTTGACTGAAATATCAGGATTATCTTTTACAAATAAAAAATCCGTTACTTCCATATCATACATCAGTAACGGATTTACCCTGTCAAACAATCTGATTACTTCGTTAGATTCCTATATCTCTGTAAAGCTTCCAGATAATAGTAGTCTGCATAGTTCAGCGGCACATCAATTTCCGAGCCATGAGGAAGTGAACCGGTGGAGTGCATCAGTACAAATCCTTGGTTGCTGTCTTTCACTGCCAAATATTTATCACTGGAAAGATTCTTCAGAATGGTTTCGGCATAGTCGAAGTATTTCTTTCCTTCCGGAGCCAAGGTGCTGAGTTCAAGTAATGCTGAGGCTGTGATGGCTGCTGCCGAAGCATCTCTCGGAGTGCTTTTACCTACCGGTGCGTCATAGTCCCAATATGGAATGCAGTCGTCGGTAGTTACTCTTTTCATAATCATATCCGCTATGTTTGTAGCTTCTTGAAGGAAAGCAGTATCTTTTGTTTCGCGATAACATGAAGTGTAGCCATATACTGCCCAAGCTTGTCCGCGCGACCAGGCAGAACCATCGTTTTTACCTTGATAAGTACCTTTACTTTCCACTGTGCCATCACTGTTGTAACTGATGACATGATAAGAGGTATAATCCGGACGGAAATGATGTTTCATAGTGGTCTGGGCATGTTTAACAGCTGTTTTGTAATAAATACTGTCACCAGTCAGCCGGGTTGCATTAAACAATAAATCTAAGTTCATCATGTTATCAATGATAACCGGAAAATTCCAGTGTCCGAAGTCCCACGAGCGGATACAGCCAATTTCTGGATTGAAACGTGCGCGGAGATTATCTGCTGTTTCCACGATTATGCTTCTGATGCTGTCATTAGGAGCCAGACGGAGAGCATTGCCGAAACTGCAATTGATCATGAAACCTAAATCATGCGTATCTTTGAAACTTTTTATCGGATTCAGTAAATTCGTATATTTGATAGCTTCTTCTTTTAATTTCTCATTTTCTGTCATCTCATAGGCATACCATAGGCTCCCGGGGAAAAAACCGCTGGTCCAATCGTAGATATCGGTCAGATGCCTTTTACCTGTTATTTCAACAGATGGATTAGGTAAAAGAGCTTTTTGGAATGAATCGGGACTTCGTTCCAATTGGCTGGTAAGAAAGTCGGTGTCATATCCCGCCCATACAGATCTGGGAAGTTTTGCAGAGTCAGCAAGCTCATTTGCCGTCAATTCCAATTGATAGGAAGCAACATCTAAAGCTTCTTTTGCCCATGATTCCTGATTCATATCTGTTTTCTTTTGACAACTGACGAGCCCCAATAATAGAGCGGCTATAATTAATCTGTTTATTTTCATACTAAAAATTGAATTATGATTATTACTATACTACTTAATCTTCTGATTGATAGACTACGTTTGCAGGGATTAATATCTGTTTCTCCTTTTGATTTCGGAAAATGATAATTTCCACTACTTTGGTAAAATCAGCCTGTTTAGTGTATTTTATCATATCCGCCAATGTGTGAATATCGTTTCCTGCCAATGAAAGAATTACGTCATTAGGTTGTATAAAGTCACGTAATGGACTTTCCAATGCATCAACAGCAATGACATATACACCTCGCTTAGAATCCATTCCGGTAGCGGAACGTTCTTCTTCCGAATCCAGTTCTTTCAAAGACAATCCTGACCAGCTTTTAGTGACTATGTTTTTAGCTTTATGCGCATAAATAGTCGGGAGGGGCATTTGGGGGTGTTTAGCCAGTTGTTTTAAATTAGGAGAAACCACTCCGAACTTATCCATCTCAAAGTTCTTGAAACCACATAAAGGAGTTATCTTTGAAATCTCCACAATACTGAAGTCACCAATGAGGGCATTTTTGAATGTCACGGGATAAACAACAGAATGTTTGTCTGTATGATTTCTAATTGCCTTCTGATATGACAGGCTGTCAGTAAATAAATTGTAATCTGTCTCTGCTCCCCAATTAGAAACTCTGATAGGACGATAAGGACGCATTATCAGATTTCTGACAAACACATCACCACTGTTTTTGAACCATACATGTGGGTGGAATGTATTATTAACTATTATATTGTTTTCTACAACTCGATAAAAACCTTCTCTTAGCTTTATCCCTCCACCCAAGCAAAGATTATTGTAAATATGATAATTACTGGAACCATCATCCAGGTCAATATCCCAACCACGGTCACATCTGAATCGGTTGTACCGTATTATATTTTCTTTTTTAGCGTCAAGAAGGATGATGTCAGGCTCTACTGCAACCAAGCTGTCCATTTGGGAACGATTGCTTCTCCAAAAACGATCTCTGCCCCAGGAATTAAATGAACCGTGATCACCTGTTTCTCTTACAGTGTCGAAAACATCATTGCACTCAATAACATGTCCTCCCCAAGTACCTTCACTAATGTTGATACCTGCACGTGGGGTATGGTAGATACTGTTATGGCTAATAGTGATGGAACTGCACATTGATAATTGCACTCCGGCAACTTGTTTTTCGTAAAGTCCTATATGATGAATCAAATTGTCATAAACTAAACACTCTATTGGATAATTGTCCGTTTTAGAACCGGGGGTACGATCAATCTGTGGTATAGCTATGGATTCTTCATACCTGAATGAAGGAGAACGCACGGCTTCAGGATCACCTGCGAAACAAATTCCACTGGCACCTATCTGAGACAAATGACAACCAATGACAGAAGATTGGTAATTATATTTAGAGAAGAATATCGCATTACCTCCTAAATTGTAGAAATTACAATCTTGTATCCTACAGTTTTCACTACCCTCCAGTAGAATACTGCCGCCCCGATATATGGCCCAGTCCGAGCGCAATAAGGGCTCATAATGTTCCATAAAAGTTCGGGTGGTTTGGGTAAACTCAATATCCCTTATAGTAATATTCTGTACCGGCCTTTCCTTACTTCCTCTCAATTCAACCAGATGCTTCAGTTGGGGAGTTTCTAATACGACCTCTTCAATATTTTCGTTAGGTATAGGATAATAATAGAGTATTCTGTTTTTTGGGTCATAATACCATTCTCCCGGTGCATCCAATTCTTCGAAAATATTTTCCACCATTCGGTTTTGTACATGTCCGGGAGAAGGACGGTTGTTTTGCCAGCCTCCTTCCAATTGCAAGATATTATTCTTGTCCTTCCCGATAATTTGATAATGGACATCTCCCCAGTCTGACGCATGCATGACATGTAGATATCCCTCTTGAGGTGCTTTCCATTTCTTGATTCTTTCGATAGAAGTAGCTTGAGCCGAGGTGCCGTTAAATCTGACTGCGGTAGAATCAAAATTAGGGTATCGGGCCATTGGACGATAGCTGCCATTGACAAATAGCTGATCCATTATCACTGATTCCTTTACTGAGAATTTCATGATATTCTTCTTGTAATATTTCCAGTTGGGATGAAGAGTTGCTCCGCTTGTAATAATAACTTTTTCTTTAGGATATGCACAAATTACAAGTTGTTTTTCTTCATTTCCATCTTCGGATGTTAAAATGAGTGGTTGTTCCAACCGGTATACTCCCTCACGTAGGTAAATGGTTGTCACTCCATTTTGCTTGCGCGCTTCTTGCTTTGCCTTTTCTATGCTTAGAAAAGGAGAATCAATGCTTCCTTTTCCTGTATTTTTTCCATTGGGAGACACAAAATATTGTGTCTGTGAGTATACATAATTTGTTCTGACGAAGCATAGTAGAAACAAATAAAATATGATCTTTCTTCCCATTTTAGTATTACTTTACCGTTATACTCTTTATTATTGCAGTTGACATTTTAGTATTCTCTTTTTACCATTGATTCCCACTTCAAGTTCTATTCCGTTTTTGGCTTTTGCTTTAAATTCAGCCGAGATATCAACTTTTCTATTTATATCTTTGATAGGATATATTACAGTTATATACCTCACTGTTTCTTCATTTGTTTTTTCAACATTAAATGCAAAAGCAGGGCGCTTCGTACGATGGCGATAGGATGTGGAGTACCAACCTTCTTCCTCTTCCATCTTTATTTCTTTATTTGCGAAACACTGCAATGCTACATTGCTGTCGCCTTTGTAGACGGTAGTTAATTTCTTATTTTGAAAATCGATGTTTACTTTTCCATCACAGAGTTGGTAGTGCAAATTTATAGTTCCTTGTGCTGTTCCTATAGCTTCATCTACAATAACAAAATAAGAATTGTCTATGAAGAATATATAACGCCGGTGTTTTAGTTCCTTATAACTCGGATTCTCTGTCACCAGTACTTGTATATCACCATCTGCTTTCCATAGTTTGGTTACAGACTGCGTGCCCTCTAAATTTTGGTTATTTAATGTCAGTGTGTTATGTACGGCTGTTTGTCGGAACCAATTACGGAGTTTCGCTACTTCTTCATCGCCGCCATATACGTATGAGCCTGAATCCGGGAACAAATGCTTGCCGTTAAACCACAATTCGAAGGTGCCATTATCGGGTTGGCAATGCCATTCTCCCTTTGGACCGGCTTTTATCATCATTATTGTGGCATCTTTATCCCACCCGTTACGAAATGTGAAAAAGCCGGAAGTGAGAAAGCCTTTAGATAAATTATCCGGTACCTTGCCTTCCTTCCCCAGAGTAGCAAAATAGCGTATTTGTTCATTGTCAGGGAATAATTTAGTCCAATTCCGGAATCTGTTCCATGTGCTTTCCCGGCTGGCATCGCTGAAGCATGGGTACGTATAATCAGGGAAATTAAGATTCAGAAAAAAGACAATCATTCTCTCTACAGTTTTGATATATGATTGTGGAAATTCATTGTGGAATCCATTGGATTCTGCCATAAATAATGCTTTCTGAAATATATCGATGCAAGCGGCATGGTACCCCAAGTCTAATTCATACTGTCCTCCATCCTCGTATACTTGTTTCTCTATTTCTCTATTCAAAATCTTGATGCCACTTTCTCTCCATGAAACGGCTTCTTTAAATTCGGGGAAGAATACACCTGCATAAATCATGCGTTGCGCTTCGAATAACAGATGGTTTCCTTCTGCTGAATAGTTATGAAGTACATGAAAGGCGTGACACCGGTAGTTCACGAGAAATTCCGTCAGAAAGTCTGCTGTAAATGAAGGTGATGAAAGAAAAAGTGTAAATTGGTTGATCTGGTCTGCCAGACGGTGGCTTGTCTCTAAGGGTCGCCAGGCAAATCGCACATTTTCTGTTATACCTTTGGTCTTGCTATGGCTTAGTATCTCATACTCTTGTGTATCAATTTCGAGTAAGGGATTCTTTTGAATCCAGTCTCTATATTGATAAACCCATTCTTTGGCATATTTTTCGTCTTTACTTAAATAATATGCTTTTCCCATGGGGATAAACCACTTATGGCGGTGCAATTGCCAGCGTAGTTCATTATCTTTCACCGGCCAGTATTGCCAATTGATGCTTTTCCCATAATTGAAAGGCTCGTAACCATCGTGTACATAAAATGTATGTTCTAATGCTTTATCTGCCCATTCTTGCTCTTGTTTGCTGATGGTAATGCTATCAAGATTAATGGTGGGATTAATTATTCTTTTGCGATTCTGGTAATATTTTAGAAGGGCTTTTGCAGCATCTTCCTTGTTTCCTTCATTATATAGTTGATTTACCTCTTCCAATCCCGGGTAGCTTAAGTCCAGCAAAGTAAATACATCTTCATTCAGTGATTGTGCCCATACCGTATTGGTAAAAAAACACAGATAAAAGCAGAGTATTATGGTAGGCAGCTTTTTCATTGTATATTGTTTATAATGAATATATCTATCTTCTTGTGAGATGAAAGAGAGAGGAATAAATTGAATATAATACTACAAAATATTCCTCTCATACATTCTCATAAAAGCATCAAAAGGATTGAACTTATTATTCTCCTATTGGGAAAATATATTTTTCATATTGGAGAAAATAAAAACGCCCATTTATGCTACTTTTATTTTCTAAACGTCACTTAATATCCCGGATTCTGTTTTAATAACGGATTAGAAGTCATTTCTTGTTCCGGAATCGGGAATAAGTAACAATCTTTCGTAAATTGAAGTGCGATGTTGGAAAATGCCGGCCAACCATCACGCCCAGGTGTCCAGTATTCTTTCAGTTCACTAACCAGAATGTCCCAACGTGCCATATCAAACATCATATGTCCCCACTCGAAACCTAACTCACGAAAGCGTTCCTGTTGTAGATATTTCATTAGATTTTCTTTATTACCTGCAATATCTACGCCTTGAACAGTACCGATTTGTTCAACAGACGGCATTTTAACCCTATTCCTTACTCTGTTGATTAATGAAACAGCTTTGGACAAATCATTTTCATGGATACAAGTTTCTGCATATAGTAAAAGAACATCTGCATAGCGCATCACAATCATATTCATTGGGCTATAGCCACCCTTTCCTCCAAGTTTCCCAACAATGTACTTTACTACACAATGATTACTGGTTTTAGAATATCTGCTCTTGAAGTTTGCGTTGTTCTGCCCCGTCTTCTGTATAAACTCATCAACGGTAGGGGAATCTTCATACCAAATTGTGTATTTTAAACGAGGATCTCTGATTTCGTAAGGTGCAGTGGCATTAAATTGCGGATCCTTTGATTCATAGTTGTAATTGAATATAGGACCGGGAGTAGCACCTGTACGGTCAATATATGTGCTGGCTACTTTATACCCATTAAGAGTCTCAAATAAGTCACAGTAATATTCAGTTGGTTCCAGGTAACCAAATCCTCCTGTGAAATTCATATTCGCTTCGGCAGGTGGATTTATAAAGTCCATGAAGCGATTCATTGCATATTGTCCTGTGGCAGCAGGGCGGGATGGATCATATTGAATTTCATAAATGGATTCTATTCCATTTTCACCATCTGGCCAGAATTGATCATAATAATGAGGAGTTAAGTCATAATCGGGATTTTGTACATCAACCAATGCTGCAAACTCTTTTTTGGCATCTGCCCATCTTTCTTCATATACGTATACTTTCCCTAAAAATGCTTGAGCAGCACCTTTGGAAGCGCGTCCCAAGTTAGCTGTGCCGCGATACTCTTTAACAGAGGGCAGCAATTGTTTTGCCTTCTCAAAATCTGCAATAATCTGAGTGATGACTTCTGACTTTGGAGTTCTGGGCTTTAAAACTTGGTCATAACTAACCTGTGGTTCTGTGAATAAGGGTACATCTCCAAATAAAGTAACCAAAGTGAAATAAGCATATCCACGTATAAAATAAGCTTCTCCCAATGTTCTATCGAACACCTGCTGGCTAACGTTAGCAGGCTTTTCTGTATTAGTAAGAATATTGTTGGCGCATGCGATTCCTTTGTACATGTTTTGCCAACACTGGCGGGTGAAATCCAGGCTGGAAGAAACCATAGGGAGGCGTCCGTTGTATGGATTGAACACACCGCAACGACTGGTTGCCGTTTCTCCTGCAAAAGGAGTAATTCCATCTATCATCGGAAAAAACTCTGAGGGATATCCGGTCATGACCGAATACATGCCATTGGCTGCTGCTGCAAAATCATCATCAGTTTTGAAGAATGTACCTGCAGTCAATTGATTCTGAGGATAAGTTGTCAGGAAATCTTCGCAAGAAGACAAGAATATACTTGCTACTATTCCTATTAATAAATATATCTTTTTCATATTTCTCTATATTTTTATGTTTGGAGATGATTGACATTAAAATTTCAATGAAAGTCCCATTGATACAGATTTACTTACCGGATAGTATCTCACAGTGCCATCTTGTTGGGTATTGGTGGTTTCCGGATCGAATCCTATATATTTGGTAAACAAGAAGGGATTTACTGCATTAAAGAAAATGCGTAGGTTGCTAATTCTCATCTTCTGTGTAAAACTTTGGGGTAAAGTATAGCCTATCTGAATATTCTTTATGCGGAAGAAACTGGTATTTTGCAATACCTTTTTGTGTCCTTCCGGGGCGTTGGTGCCGAGGCCTGTCATTGCAGGATATTTGCCGGAAACAGTAACATTGCCATCTTCTCCAACAATGGTACGATTGTCGAAATATTCTTTATAGATGTTACAGAATCTGGGGCTGATTCCACCATAGCTGTTGTCATAATAGACACATTTTTTTGATTCTCCACTCGTTGCTACAGACAGGTCGATGCCTTGCCATTCTGCCGTCAGGTTAATTCCATATACTAATTTTGGGTCACGGCTACCAAGGAAGGTTTTGTCTTCTGTATCTATTTTGTCATCTTTATTGGTGTTTTGGATGATATAGTTACCCGGACGAATGTCGCCATTCGGTTTTACACTGTTATTAACTTCATCCCAGTTTTGATAAATGCCTATTGTTTTATAGCCAAAATAAGAATTGATAGGATACCCTTCTTTAATCCAAAGATCATTTTCTATTTGGAATGGAGCTACACCTCCCATATTTGTTACTTCATTTTTATTGTGTGCAAGGTTGATAGATATGGCATAATGGAATTTCTTAATAATGTCATTCCAACTTGCGCTGATTTCCCATCCGCGATTCATTACTTCACCAACATTGATGACGGGGCCATTTAAATATCCTGTAGAATAAGGTATGGTAGCAGTAAACAGCATGTCTTTTGTACGTTTGTCATACCAGTCAAATGTAAAGTTCAGCCTATTGTTCAATACTGTCGCATCAACGCCTATATTGGTAGTGGTAGTGCTTTCCCATTTGATATCCTTATTGCTCATGTCTGTCTGGTAATAAGCAGGGGATATCGCATTTGGGGTTCCTAAAGGATAACGGTCGGTCAATTTGTAACTACTTACCCATGCAAACGACTTGATATTGGCATTTCCCAGTGTACCATAACCTATTCTTAACTTTAAATTGTTTAGCCAGGATATATCTTTCATAAACTCTTCTTCACTGATGCGCCATCCGGCTGATACAGAAGGGAATGTACCCCATTGGTTTCCCGGCGCAAATACTGATGAACCATCTCTCCGGATATTGGCCTGGAAGAGATATTTACCCATATAGTCATAATTCACCTGTCCGAAAAGAGAAACTACGGTATTTTCTGTCATGTTACCATTTAAATAATCAATGGTGTTGCCGGCATCAATTACCCGTAACTCGTTGCCGGGAAAACCTGTTTTCTTACCGGAAAGATTCCCTGATTTAGCCTTTTCTGCTGTAAATCCGACAAGCACTCCTAAAGTATGTTTTTTTGCAAATACTTTGTTATAAGTAAGCAGCTCTTGTATCTCCCATTTTTGACTGTCTGAATAGTTGCTGGTAGCTTCAGCATTAGTTTCAGTGGCATAAATGCTTTCAGGGGTTTCATAATCATACACTGTATAACTTGAGTGCCAATAATTTTTTTTGCTCCATATATACTGTTGATTATAAACAGATTTAAATTTCAATCCTTTTAGAATTTCCCATTCCAGAAAAAAGTTTGCCCGCGTGGTGAAAGTATTACCTTCAATCATTCTTACATAGTTTGGATCGCTGAGATACATCATGGACAAAGGCATTGCTTGTGATGCATCATACTGTCCGGGCAGACTGCGAAGGGGCAGTCCGTATGAACCATCAGGCATATATTGTGGAACGCTCGGATGCATGAGTAAAGCGTTTTTAGAATAATGATAGATATCCTCACGGCTATCAGTATTGGCGACGCTGGCTTCTATATTGACTCCTATTTTGAATTTCTTATTGAAGGCATAATCAAAATTAGAACGGAAATTGAAACGGTCATAATCTGTCAGATGAATGACTCCTTCTTGTTTGATATATCCGGCTGAGATAGCATATTTTGCCTTTTCAGTACCACCTTTCATGGAAAGATAGTAGTTTTGTATAGGAGCATCATTCTTATAAGCATAATCCCACCAGTTGAAGCCTTTGCCGAGAGTTTCAGGTGCGTGGTTACCACTCCAGGGCAGAGTCTGATTGCTCCATATGGCTTCTTCATTCTGCTTTATTGCCATTTCTGTAGCATTTAGCACATTTGGCATGTGAGAAACGCTTTGCCAGCCATATTCAGCGGAAACTTCTACTTGCATAGCTCCTGTTTTGCCTCTTTTAGTGGTGATGAGGATAACACCGTTGGCAGCTTTTGAACCGTAAATAGCTGCTGATGCCGCATCTTTCAGAACCGATATGGTTTCGATATCTCCCATGGCAATGTTATCCAATGTACCCTCAAAACCATCAACGATAACCAATGGTTGTGTTCCTGACATGACTGAGCCTATACCTCGCACTTGGATTTTAGATGCCGAACCGGGAGCGCCGTCTCCCGCCGTGATTTGCACGCCTGGTAGTTTCCCCTGCAATGCTTGTGCAGAACTGGTTGCTGTAATTTTAGTCAATTCTTCACCATTAACGGAGGATATGGCACCGGTTAAATTCACCTTCTTCTGTGCGATATATCCTGTTACGACTACTTCATCCAGTATTTCTGTGTCTTCTTTTAAAATGACGGAGAATTCATTTTTACCCTCTACAGATATTTCTTGCGTAATATATCCGATGAATGAAATGACGAGAACTCCTTTTTTAGGGGCATCAAAACTAAATTCGCCATTTATGTCGGTAATGGCTCCAATTGTCGTTCCTTTAATAGAAACATTAGCACCGGTTATAGGGCCTTGGCTGTCTCTTACAACACCTGATATCTTTTTATTCTGCAAGATATTCTCAATAGAGGTCCGCCCTGTTGATGCTATTGCATCATTTGCCTTAGTTTGTACCGGAAAGCAACAAGCACAAGCTAGTAACGAAAGCATGAGCATTCGTTTGGTGTAAAATCTTCTTTTGTCCATAATTTTTTAGTGTTAATTTATGTATTAGAAATTAGTGTTATCTTTTATTGTGCCTTATTGAAACAAAAAACCAATGATTCTTCTTTTATATCTTTGGGGAGTGTGATTCTTGTTTTTCCGTTTCTACAGATATACTTCATCTGTTTTCCGTTTTGTAGCAGCGTGATTTTACCGATGGGGATGTTACCTTCCCATTCTATATATTCAGGAAGCTTTTCATTTTCAGGGAGTGCATAAATTGCATACAATGTTTTTCCGTTTTTATTGGCTGTAAACCAGATGTTTCCAAAATGATAGTTAGGTGTTGTGCGTGTATCATAGATGGCTTTACCATTCTTACGGAGCCATTCGCCTACTTTTTCTAAGCGTTGATATACGACGTCATCGATATTACCTTCTCCGTCGGGACCTACATTCAATAGAAGACATCCCCCTTTGGCAACCACTTCAGCCAGAGTGTTTATTACCCATTCTGAAGTTTTGTATTTTGGATTAGGATTCCATCCCCAGGTGTTACTAAATGTTATGCAACTTTCCCATGGGAAATTTTGCTGCTCTTGTGGAATTGCTTGTTCTGGAGTTTGGTAATTTTCATTTTTACCGGGAATGGTTCTATCAACGGTAATTAATCCGGGTTGTTTTTTGCGAGCATTATGCACTATTTCATCTAACTTAATGTCTTGTTGAGGTTTTCTTACCCATCCGCCATCTAACCAAAGAATATCGATTCTTCCGTAGTCAGACATTAACTCATCAATTTGATTGGCAGTATATTCTTGATATTTAGCCCATTTTTCCGGATATTTCTTAAGATCGTAATTGGGATTGCGTGTAGGGGTTGCAAAAAACGGATCCCAATAATTCTCATTGTGCCAGTCTGGTTTTGAAAAATAAGCTCCGATCATGAAACCTGATTTGCGAAAAGCTTCAAAGACATGGTAGGTAATATTGCTATATTTTCCTTTTTTATAAGGTCCTTTAGTGACAGTATAGTCTGTATATTTGGAGTCGAACATACAGAAACCATCATGGTGTTTAGTAGTGAAAATCAAATATCTGAATCCGACTTTCTTCATAAATGTAGCCCATTCGGTTGGCTCAAAACGGCTTGGCTTGAAGGATTCAGATAGTCCCCAATACCATTTCTTAAATTCACAATAGGTACTTCCCGGACGTGCCTCTCTGCGACGGTCAGTAAACCATCGGTCTTCTGAACATAATGCCCATGATTCTGCAATGCCGGGAACCGAATATATTCCCCAGTGGAACATAATGCCAAGCTTTGAATCTTGCCACTTTTCTATCTTCTCTAATACGGATGGATCTGTAGGCCATTCGTATTCTTTGGAGGTTTCGTGGATAAAAGTTTGCTCTTTAGAGACCAAATCGTTTTGACCATTCACAATAAGTGATAAATTGATCCCGATTAATAAGGTTAATAGTTTTTTCATTGTATCGTTTTAATGGAGTTATTATTAATGCTTTTCATTATTCCTGCTTTTTTGTTTGATGTAAAGGTAGGGTGTGTTTTTTTATATTCGCTTTACTCTTGTAGAAACGACTTGAGGTATTGTATAGAATGCTTTTATTTTTGTTGAAGTAGCTTTCGTTTTTGTGTAATATATACTTAAATAGCCTGTAAACAGGCTATTTAAGTGGAAAAATGAAGTGGATTTTCAATTTCTTTTTTAGGTTTGGCTGTGATTGCTTTTGCCGTTTTTCCCATATTCTGATGGCAGGCAACCAAAATATTTCTTGAAACTTGTAGCAAAGTAGGAAGGTACATAACCAACCATGCTACTAATTTCAGACACTGTATATTTCCCTTCTTTCAGCAATTTACAAGCATAATTGAATCGCATCTTGCGAATAAATTCATTGGTCGATTCACCAGTCAATGCCTTCATTTTAAGGTGAAGGTTGGAACGGCTCATACACATCTCACGGGCGAATTCGTCTGTTGTAAATTCGGCATCATCCATGTGCTTTTCCATAACTTCAACCGCTTTTTTTAATAAATCTTCGTCTAATGGGTTGAGTGCTATTTTTTCGGGCTCGATTTCTAAAGATTTGGAGTAGTATTCTATAGCGCGGTGCCGTGTCCGGAATAAATTCTTTATTTTAGTCGTAATCATAACTAACGAAAACGGTTTGGGTATATAGTCATCTGCTCCTACTTGTAAACCTTCCAATTGTTCTTTAAAATCAGTCTTGGCAGAAAGAATAATGACGAGGATATGGCAAGTACGCAAATTTTGTTTAATGAGTTTGCATAGTTGTATTCCATCCATGACGGGCATCATTATATCGGTCAAAACAAGGTCTACTTCTTGTTCTTTTATTATAGCTATTGCTTCTTCTCCATTTTGAGCTTTTAGGATTTGGTAATTTTTACCTAACTCGTCGCTCAAGTATTGTAGAATATCGATATTGTCCTCCACGATCAATATGCTTTCTTTATTATTTTTATTCGTCTCAGTTATGTCTTCTTTTTCTTGTATGTTTTCTGTATCTGTAATGTACATATCTTGATTATTGGTTGTATGAACTTCAGTTTCTTGTTCTGTGGCTTTTTCTTCAGGTTTATAGACAGACTCGTCTGTTGGTAAAAATACAGAAAAAACACTCCCAACACCCTCTTGGCTTTCCAGTTCAATCCTTCCATGATGCAAATCTACTAATCGCTGTACTATGGATAAGCCAATACCGCTGCCCAGATGTTCGTTATCTACTTGGTAGAAACGCTCAAAAATTCGTCCTTGTTTGTCGTTAGGTATACCACTTCCAGTGTCTTTCACCTGAAGTAATAACATATCATTCTCCTCTTTCAGTTTTATAATGATGCTTTTTCCTTCCCCGGTGTATTTAAAAGCATTGGAAAGCAGATTGTTGGTTATTAGTTCCAGATAGCTGGGGTCACAGAGGATGTTTTGTCCTTCTACTTCAGAGTAGAAGTTATAGTCTATTTTTTTATATTGGGCCATTTTCTTGTAAAAGAGAAAGCTCTCTTCAATAGTTTGGTGAATAATATTGTATTTAACTTTAAGGTTAAATACGCCTAATTCAGCACGTCGGTAATCCATTAGTTGGTTTACTAGGTGCAGCAATCGATTCGTGTTTCGTTGTATATGTTCTAGCTGCTTATGTATCCAGCGGTCGTTCACCTTATCCATAATTTCTTGTAGAGGAGCAAGGATTAGGGTGAGTGGAGTACGTAACTCGTGTGAGATGTTGATAAAGAAACGTAGCTTCATTTCGTTTACTTCCTTTTGTTTCTCTTTGTCCATGCGTTCCATTTGGAGCTGCATCTTCATATTTTTCCGCATCCAGAAATATCGGAGGATGAAGGTGAAAATCATTATAAGCGCAAATACAAATAGTAAGATAGCCCACCACGTCTTATACCATACAGGTAGAATTATAATCTTCAGTTGGGTTGGTTTCTCATTCCATTTTCCGTTGTTATTGGAAGCTTTTACGAGAAAATGATAAGTACCGTGTGGTAGATTCGAGTAAGAGGCTGTACGCAATATATCTGAGTAATACCATTCTTTATCGTACCCATCCAATTTGTATGCAAATGTGTTATGATTGCCGGAAATATAATTTGAAACAACAAATTCCAGTGAAAATACTGATTGGGCAGCTGTTAATGTAATGCTTTCCGTGATATTGATATTTTTTTGTAATATACCGGAATCGTCGCCGGGAAGGATGGTTTTATTGAAAAGTCGTAATCGTTTGATGACAACTGGGGGAGTATAGGGGTTATCTATTAATTGATCTGGATGAAAGGTGGTAATGCCATTGATTCCTCCGAAGTACATTTCTCCATTTTCAGTGTGGCAGAAGGAATTGTTTGTGAATTGGTTACCCTGCAATCCGTCGTTGTCTGTATAATTCTTGATTTTTTCTGTTTGCGGTTGGAAGCGACTCAATCCTTTGTTAGTACTTATCCAGAGTTCTCCATAAGAGTCTTCCAGAACTCCGTGGACTATATTGTTAGGAAGTCCGTTGGCTGTGGTGTATTGCTTGAATTCTTTCTTATTTATATCAAAGCGGTATAAACCACTTCGGGTACTTATCCAAAAAAGGCCATTGTGGGACTCGTATATACTGTTGATAAAATTGTGATTGGCAGAAGAACCTTCAGGTAATAATGGAATACTTTTTAGTTCATTATCTGTTTCAATATAAGTACTGATTCCTTTTTCACCGCAGAACCACAAGCGTTGTTCGCTGTCACGGAAAATGGTAGTGATATGATTCGTTTTTATTGGCTTTTTATCTTGGTCGGTGGCGTAAGTTGTGAATGTCTTTTTGTGTGGGTTGAAGCGTACAATAGAGTCAAGTGTACTTATCCAAAGGTCTCCATTGCTAGCCGGTACTATGGAATATGCGTGCTTTATGTTGGAATTGTACGTTTCAATATGTTTCGAATGACGGTGTAGAATGCTGAGCCCTCCGGCATGTGTGCCAATATAAACCAAATTTTTAATTTCGTCTATATAGATTGCTTTTATATCATTTGATCTCAATCCATCTTTTTGTGTATAATGAGTAAAGGTGTTTGTATGTTTGTCGTAGTGATTCACACCTCCACTGTTAGTACCAATCCAGAGCCCTTTTTGTTTATCTTCTATGATACATGTGATTACATTGTCATTTAATGAATTTCGCTCAGACATATATCGTATATTTTGGAAACAACTTTTGAGAGGATGATAGTAGTTCAGTCCTCCAAAGTAGGTACCTACCCACATGCCTCCTTGAGAATCCATAAAGATGCTACGAACAGAGGTTTGTGATAAGCTTGTTTGTTTTTGTAGGTCTCGATCATAGGTGGTGAAAGTATCTTTTTCTTCGTTGTAAATATTGAGTGCGGTAAAAGTCCCTACCCATAATTGATTTTGCTGATCAGTGGCAAGTACACGTACATAATCAGAACTGAGTTGATGTTCTCCTCCTTTACGGTATATGTTGGTTACTAATGTTTGTGGATTGATCCGGAAAAGTCCTTTACCTTCTGTTGCTACCCATAGACATGTAGAAGATTGTTGCAGAATAGCTAATATTTCCGTTTCCCTTAATTGTGGGATGGGGAAAGATTTTAATGTATTGCCGGATATGGAATAAATAAATACGCCTTGCCGTGGAGTGCCGATGTAGACATTATCCCCTTCTCTTTTGAGGCACGTGGAGGAGAGTGATACAAGGGACGTTGGAAGTTTGTCAACACTAAATGAATGGCTTTCTGTATTAAAAAGAAATATCCCTTTTTCAGTACATACAAGCAACTCTTCTGAATTTATTTCTTCAATATCAATTATAGGTACCTGTTCACCTTTAACCGGATAGAAGTTCACAAAATGATCTCTGCCGGAAGCATAAAGCGAAAGTCCTTCTTCGGTTCCTGCCCAAAGTCTTTTTTTACTATCTATTTTGAGGGTTCGTACGATGTCTCCTGATATACTGGCCGCATAATTTTCATTATGCTGATATACAGTAAAAGTATATCCATCGTATTTGTTTAAACCGTCGTAGGTGGCGAACCACATGTTTCCTCGATCATCTTGTTCTATGTCAAGTATTGTACTTTGTGATAATCCTTGTTCAAGTCCAATATGGACAAAGTTTATTGTATTTGGGAGTTGAGCATATGTGGAAAATGCTGATAAAAAGAAAATGAAATATAGAAAAAGTTTTGTCATAATATGAGATTATAAGGGAACATCGTGAAACAAAGATATGAATAATTGGGAAAATGCCAATCGAACGGCTAGAAATAAAACAAATACATAATGCGCTGTTAATATTAGTAATTGGTATAACATTTTCTCATGATTTTATTTATAAGTGAAACAATTACGTTTTTTACGATATTTCATGTACTACAAAATATTGATTTTTCAGTTATAAAAGTATGCATAAAGGTGGAATTTTGTGTTTGGAATCGTTTTATGATTTTTAAATTATGGGTATTTTGATTCTAATATTGTTGAAAGTTCTTTGGGTTTTGTTGAAAGTGAAGCGAAATAAGGCTTATGGGAGTTGTTGGTTACTCTTAAAATGTGATATGGGCTTATATTGGAAGA
The DNA here is from genome assembly GCF_003474285.1 of Bacteroides sp. AF39-11AC. Lineage (NCBI taxonomy): Bacteria > Pseudomonadati > Bacteroidota > Bacteroidia > Bacteroidales > Bacteroidaceae > Bacteroides > Bacteroides sp. AF39-11AC. Next base: position 477,790 of record NZ_QROH01000004.1, read on the forward strand.
TAAAGAATATCTCAATGCCAATTCTTTTATCATTCTTCCCTTTTTTGTACCTTTGCTCCGTTAAAAAAATAATGAATGATAGTTTGTATTGCTGAAAAGCCCTCTGTGGCACGTGACATTGCTGATGTATTAGGAGCGAAAGATAGAAGAGACGGCTATATCGAAGGAAACGGATACCAGGTGACCTGGACATTCGGTCACCTTTGTACACTCAAGGAACCGCACGAATATACTCCGAACTGGAAATCTTGGAGCTTGGGAAGCTTGCCCATGATACCGCCGCGTTTCGGAATAAAACTGATCAGTAACCCTACTTATGAAAAGCAATTCCATACGATAGAGACTCTTATGCAGAAAGCCGACATGATCATAAACTGTGGTGATGCCGGGCAGGAAGGAGAGTTAATTCAGCGTTGGGTGATGCAGAAAGCCGGTGCACACTGTCCGGTAAAACGGCTGTGGATTTCTTCTTTGACGGAAGAAGCTATTCGGGAAGGTTTTGCCAAATTGAAAGATCAGAAAGAATTCCAGCCGCTTTATGAAGCAGGATTATCTCGTGCTATCGGTGACTGGTTGCTGGGAATGAATGCTACACGACTTTATACCATGAAGTATGGGCAGAACAAACAAGTTCTCTCTATCGGCCGTGTGCAGACACCTACATTAGCGTTGATTGTAAACCGGCAGTTGGAAATAGAGAACTTTGTGCCCAAGCAGTATTGGGAATTGAAGACAGTGTATCGGGATACGACATTCTCTGCTATCATCAGGAAGAGCGAAGAAGAATTGGTTCTGGAAGCTGAAAAGAATAAGGAGGCAATTGCTGCCGGGAAGAAACCCAAAAAGGAAGAAGAGAATAGAGGTATTGATCCTATTGCCAACCAGGAACAGGGTATGGCACTGCTGGAACAGATCAGGAATTCTCCTTTTACGATTACGGATGTAACCAAGAAAGAAGGAAAAGAAGCTCCCCCCCGTTTGTTTGACTTGACTTCCTTACAGGTAGAATGTAATAAGAAGTTTGCTTATTCTGCCGATGAAACTTTGAAAATCATTCAGTCATTATATGAAAAGAAAGTGGCTACCTATCCTCGTGTAGATACCACCTTTCTGAGTGATGACATTTATCCGAAATGTCCGGGTATCTTGAAAGGTTTGCGTGATTATTCAACATTCACGACCCCTTTGGATGGGACCACTTTATTGAAATCGAAGAAGGTATTCGATAATTCAAAGGTAACAGATCACCATGCCATTATTCCTACCGGACAATATCCGCAGAACCTGACAGACATGGAACGCCGTGTATTCGACTTGATAGCCCGTCGGTTTATAGCAGTATTCTATCCTGATTGTAAGTTTGCTACTACTACTGTACTGGGTGTCGTGGAAGAAATAGAATTCAAGACTACCGGAAAGCAGATTTTGGAACCGGGTTGGAGAGTTATATTCGGAACTCCAGGTACACAGTCACAGGAAGAAAAAGATCCGGGAGATGAAGAAAATGTATTGCCGGCCTTTGTGAAAGGTGAAAGCGGTCCTCATGTACCCGATTTATATGAGAAATGGACACAGCCTCCCCGTCCTTATACTGAAGCTACTTTGCTGCGTGCTATGGAAACGGCGGGTAAGTTGGTGGATAACGATGAATTGCGGGATGCATTGAAGGAGAATGGAATCGGTCGTCCATCCACACGTGCTGCTATTATTGAGACTTTATTTAAACGTAATTATATCCGTAAAGAGAAGAAGAATCTGATAGCTACGCCTACAGGAGTCGAGCTAATTCAGATTATCCATGAAGAGTTATTGAAATCTGCCGAACTGACGGGTATCTGGGAAAAGAAACTTCGTGAGATCGAGAAGAAGACCTATAATGCTGCACAATTCCTTGAGGAACTGAAACAGATGGTTTCTGAGGTTGTGATGAGTGTACTTTCGGATAATAGCAATCGTCATATTACTATTGTGCAGGCGGTGCAGGAAGCATCCGGTGGTAGTAAGAAGCAAGGTGGAAAGGCGGTAAAAGAGAAAGATACTACCAAGCCTAAACGCCAAAGCAAACCGCGCAAGAAGGTTGTGGAAACAAATGCTGCTGACACTTCTCAAATACAATCTATTGAGGGCCAAACTTGCCCATTGTGTGGCAAAGGAACCGTGATCAAGGGGAAAAAGGCTTATGGTTGCTCGGAGTGGAAGAACGGATGTACTTTCCGTAAACCATTTGAATAAATGATGGTCATACAATAATCAGCCGACTTTTCAGTTTATATGAATGATAACTTGTGAGGCATGAAATTGTATAAACTGTTTTTATTTCTTCTTTGTGCTATCTTATTTCTCACTTCCTGTGGAGTGGGGCGGAGCCTGCGTCAGGCAGAGCAAAGTTATGCCCGTGGAGAATACTTTGATGCTGCACGCCATTACAAAACGGCCTATACTCGTACTCCTCCCAAAGATCGTTCGCAACGAGGTGTGCTTGCCTACAAACAAGGTGACTGCTACCGCCGTATCAATTATACGTTGAAGGCTAAAGCTGCCTACATGAATGCCGTCCGTTATCGCTATCCGGATACTCTTTCTCATTTTTATCTGGCGGAGATGCTTCGTAAGAATGGCGAATATGCTGCTGCCATACCTTATTATGAGAATTATCTTGCTTATGCACAGAATCAGTCTGATATAAAAGGGCGAAAAGACTCTCTGGCACATATAGGAATCACTTCTTGTTCTTTGGCACAGGAGTGGAAAAAAAATCCTACCCGTCATATTGTAAAGCGCATCCCTATTCTTGTTTCCCGCCGCAGTGATTATTCTCCTATGTATGCGGGCAATGATCCTGATATCCTATATTTAACTTCTACCCGTAACGAAGCCAAAGGTGCCGACCTGAATGGTATTACCGGCATGAAAAGTGCTGATATATTCCACTCCAAGCGAAATGAAAAGAAGCAATGGCAAAAGCCTGAACCGCTTGCTTCGGAAGTAAATAGTGAATTTGAAGAAGGGACCTGTTCTTTTTCGGCAGATGGTAAAATGATGTATTTCACTCGTTGTCGGACATTGCCCAATGCACCGGCTTATGCAGAGATATATGTTTCCCAACGCGCCGGGGCAGAGTGGGGGAGTCCTCAGAAGTGTACAATCCTGAATGATACCCTTTCTTCTGTTGCCCATCCTGCACTATCTCCTGCAGGTGATTATCTATATTTCGTATCTGATATGCCAGGTGGACAGGGGGGACTGGATTTATGGCGTATCAACGTGACTCGTGATGGTTTCGGTTATGTCGATAATCTGGGACCTGAAATTAATACTTCCGGTGATGAAATGTTTCCCTCTTTTGCACCGGATGGTACCCTGTATTTCTCCTCCACCGGACATCCCGGTATGGGTGGACTGGATATATTTCGTGCTGTGCCGGATAGCCTGACGGGGCGTTGGTATATTGAAAATATGAAATCTCCGGTAAATTCGCAAAGTGATGATTTTGGTATGACTTTTGAACCGGGTGCGCTCAATCGGGGCTTTTTCTCTTCTAACCGGGGAGATGCCCGTGGCTGGGATCACATTTACAGTTTTGAGCTTCCGGAGGTACATCATATCTTGAAAGGATTGGTTTATGATAAAGAGGGGGATGTACTTTCTGATGCGCTGGTTACTTTGGTGGGAGAAGATGGTACTTATATGAAGATCAATGTAAAGAAGGATGGTACTTTTACTCAGGAACTTACACCCGGATGCCGTTATGCCTTGCTTGCTTCTTGTCGTGGTTATCTGAATGACAAAGAGGAGTTGATGACGGAAGATATTAATGAGGATCGTCATTATGAACTTAAGTTTCCTTTGTCTTCCATTACCCGTCCTGTACTGATAGAGAATATTTTTTATGAGTTTGACCGGGCTGACCTGACTCCGGAATCCACAGTAGCCTTGGATGAACTAATACAATTATTGAATGATAATCCGAATGTTACCATCGAACTTTCCGCACATTGCGATTATAAAGGGAATGATGATTATAATCTTCGCCTTTCGCAACGTCGTGCAGAATCTGTAGTACGCTATCTTATTAAAGGAGGCATTGATTCGGAACGTCTCACGCCGAAAGGGTATGGGGAGCAACAGCCTAAGGCAGTCACTAATTTCACTCTGAAATCTGCACCTTTCCTGAAGGTGGGAGATGTATTGACAGAAGAGTTTATAAAAAATCTCCCGCTGGAACAGCAGGAGATTTGTAATGCTATTAATCGTCGCACAGAATTTAAAGTGTTGCGAACGACATATCGGTGAGTTACAAGCTACAAGTACTATGCAGTACGATAGCGCAGTACTCGTAGTTTGTAACTTGTAGCTCGTAGCTAATACCTTAGGTGGAATTCAACGACTGCTTCGATTCCTTTTCGGAAAATATCCAATGGGAAGTTCTCATTCGGTGAATGGATGGCATTTGATTCCAGTCCGAATCCCATAAGTACAGTCTTGATTCCAAGTACTTGCTCGAATGTGGAGATGATAGGAATACTTCCTCCCCGGCGTACTGCAAGTGGTTTCTTCCCGAATGCTTTTTCAAAACCTTTCTCGGCCGCCTGATAGGCTGGAAGGCTAATTGGACATACATAGCCTTGTCCTCCATGCATGGGTGTCACTTTTACCTGTACGGTATCCGGAGCGATGCTTAGGATATAATCTGCAAACATTTGGGAAATCTTGTGATGATCCTGATGGGGAACCAGGCGACAAGAAACTTTGGCTGTAGCTTTTGAGGGAAGTACTGTCTTGGAGCCTTCGCCGGTATATCCGCCCCAAATGCCACAAACGTCGAAAGAAGGACGGCAACTGTTACGCTCCAGGGTGCTGTATCCTTTTTCTCCGAATAGCTCTTTTACACCAATGGCTGCCTTATACTTTTCTTCATTGAAAGGAATATGGGCTATCATGTCACGTTCCGCCTGTGGAACTTCTTCCACATTATCGTAGAAACCGGGCACTGTGATACGTCCGTCGGCATCTACTACTTTGGCAATCATTCCGCATAATACATTAATGGGATTGGCAACGGCACCTCCGAAATGTCCTGAATGTAAATCACGGTTAGGCCCGGTTACTTCAATTTCCCAGTATGCCAGTCCGCGAAGACCTGTAGTCAGTGAGGGCAGGTCGGCACCTAACATGCTGGTATCCGATACCAAAATAATATCCGCTTTTAATAACTCTTTATGCTCCTCACAGAAAGCTTCCAGACTGGGTGAACCGATTTCTTCTTCACCCTCAAAGATAAATTTGACATTGTTCTTAAGCATGCCGTGCTTCACAAGGTATTCGAATGCCTTTACCTGGATGAATGATTGTCCTTTGTCGTCATCAGCACCACGGGCCCAAATGTGCCCATCACGGATTTCCGGCTCAAAGGGATTACTTTTCCATAGCTCCAACGGTTCTGCCGGCATTACATCATAATGTGCATATACCAAAACTGTCTTTGCTGTCGGGTCTACTATCTTTTGTCCGAAAACAATCGGATTGCCTTTCGATGGCATTACCAGTGCTTCGTCTGCACCTGCTTCAAGTAATAGTTGTGCCCAGCGCTCTGCACAAGCCAACATGTCCTCATGATGTTCAGGTTTTGCACTGATACTTGGGATACGGATGAGGCTGAACAAGTCTTCCAGCATCTTCGATTCATTCTCTGAAATGTATTTCTGTATTTCGTTCATATAAAATAAATAAGGTAGTAGAGTGATAGGGTAATAAAGTGGTAGGGGGGATAGGTGATGTTGCTTTATCACCCGATCACTCTACCACTCTTTATCCCTTTTTATAACTGTGTAGTACGGTCAATCAGATAAAAATCCAGTATAGTCAAGGCAGCCATGGCTTCTACTATGGGCACTGCGCGTGGCAATACGCATGGATCATGACGACCGCGAGCTTTCAATGTTGTATCTATGCCATCTATATTGACTGTATGTTGCTCCATCAATACAGTAGCTACCGGTTTAAAGGCAACTCGGAAGAAGATATCCTGTCCATTACTAATACCGCCTTGGATACCGCCGGAATGGTTGGTTTTCGTTTCAATGCGTCCGCAGTTATTGAAGAATACATCGTTTTGTTCCGAGCCTTTTTGTTTCAGACCTTTAAATCCGTCACCGTATTCAAATGCTTTAGCTGCATTGATGCTGAGCATACCGGAAGCAAGAGCAGCATGTAACTTACCGAATACGGGTTGGCCTAATCCGATGGGGCATCCTTTGATGACACAGGTCACTACACCGCCAATGGTATCACCTTCTCCTTTGGTCTTGAAAATAAGTTCCTCCATTTCTTTTGCCTTTACCGGATCCGGGCAGCGTACTGGATTCGTTTCTATTAGATCAAGATCATAAGCAGTATAGTTTTCTTCCAGACGGATTGGACCTACCTGCGAGGTATATGCCGTGATTTTCACTCCCAGTTGGCGGAGTGCCTGTTTGGCAAGGGCACCTGCCACTACGCGGGAAATGGTTTCGCGTGCTGATGAGCGACCACCGCCACGATAATCACGGATGCCATATTTCACCTTATAAGTATAGTCAGCATGCGAAGGACGGTATACCTCTTTCATGTTATCATAATCACTGGAATGTTGATTTTCATTCCATACAATGAATCCAATGGGACATCCTGTTGATTTGCCTTCAAAGATACCTGAAAGGAATTCTACTTTATCGCCTTCTTTCCGGGCCGTAGTAATAAGAGACTGTCCGGGACGGCGACGATCCAGTTCCGCTTGCACGAAATCCATGTCAATGCGGATGCCCGCGGGAAATCCATCTATGACGCCTCCGATGCCTTTACCATGTGACTCCCCAAAGCTGGTAAGGCGGAGAATGTTGCCGAATGAGTTGAACATAATCTTTTGCTTTAATGGTTTATGTATAAGGTTTATTCATGCCAAATCCTTTGAATAAAAGCTTTTGGTTGCATAAAGATAACAAATAGTTATGGATTTTTCTTATGAAAAGGGAGAAATATTATATTTTTTATGGAATGAGATGTTTTTTATAGCTTCTTGAGAAAACACTTGCGGCTGTGTTTTGAATTCATTCTATTGGCAAGTCGTTTTTTATAAAAGGTGATAATTAAAGTTTGGATGCTTAAAAAAAGAACAGCTCATCTTTAGAATAGACCTTGTGTAATATCTTTAAAAACTGTTATTTTGCACCTCGAAATCTTATTCAATTAAAAAGACATGACTACCCAGCGATGGGGAGCTATTATTTACTAAACAAGAAAAATATGAAGAAGAATTTGTTTTATTTATTTGCATTGATCTGTTCAATGAGTTTGTTTACTGCTTGTAGCGATGATGATGATGAAGTAAGTCCGTGGACTGGAACTTATAAAATGGCAGATTATACGGCTACGGATTATACCTGGACAGAAAAAGAGGTAATGAAGAATTGGCCTGTAACAAGTGCATTGTACACGGATTGGCAATTTACTGGTGAGGATAATTACCCTGATCTAATTTCAGCTTTATTACGGTATCTTGGAGGTTCTATTTTGCCTCAAGCTTTGAATTCAATTACTTTAGATAAAAGTGGTAGTATTATAGCTGATTATGTTGCTAGTCCGGCAATAGCACTAGACCCCAATTCTATAATGTCTATCTTTTTTACAGGTGCTTTTCCTACTACAAGTGAGGTAAAAGCTAATTTTGCTACAAGTGGCTTTACTACTTCTCCTAAAGACTTGGCATATTGGAGTGAGAGAAATGGAAAATTCACTGTAAAATTGAATATTCCTGCTATCTTGACTGCAGCTACTGGAGCTGATGCCAGCGGTATGGTTGATATTATTGATGAAGTGTTGAGTGGAGATCCAGCTACTGTTAAAGCATTACTTGGTGGACTTTTGAATGCTGATCTTAGTGGAATACAAGATGCTACTATTAGTCAGATATTGGGTTGGGCTAAAGATGGAATACCTATGAATATTAAGACTGCTGATAATGGTCATACTTATATTTATTTGGATAAGAGTGCCTTTGATAATCTTTTCACCCTTCGTGATACGGGGGAAACGGATAGCTGGGGAGATCCTGTATTAGTGAATGATTTAATATTGCTTTGGAATGCATTGGTAGAAGGTGGAATTGTGCCGGAGGAAGCACAAGCTGCTGGAATGTTTATTCAGATGATAGGTGGATATTGGACAGTAACAACAAGCTTTAATTTAGGTTTGGACTTAATGAGATAATATCTTAGTGATAAATTATGGAGGAGCTGAATCAAAAGATTCAGCTCTTTTTTTGTTTTATAAGTAGTTCTGTTGAAGTGAAGAAACAATTAGATACCTTTGATTGTTTTTTATAATTAAGAGCCTTCTGTACTTATGTTATTCATATAGTACTTTAAATTTATATTAAAAATGGAACATTAAAACGTAGAACAGACCTTTTTTATATGTTTTAAAAGCTGTTTCTTTGCACGGTTAAATTTTATTAGAGTAAAATGGAACATTGTAACCTTCGATGAGAAGAGGTGTATTAACTAAACAAGATGATTTTATGAAGAAGAATTTATTTTATTTGTTTGCATTGATTTGTTCAATGAGTTTGTTCACTGCTTGTAGTGATGATGATGACCCTGTTTATCCGATTGAGGAAGAATTGGCAGGTACCTATAAAGGTACTTTAGATATTGAATTAGATGGGACTTCTATTGCAAATGGGATGCCAAAGAACATTACAATTGCAAAGGCTGGGAATAATATCGTTAGTTTGGAATTGAAGGACTTCAGTTTCATGGGAATGAACCTAACTATCAAATTGGAAAAATGCGTTCTGAAACAAAATGGTACTTCTTATACATTTACAGGTAGTCAAGAACTGAATTTAAGTGGCATTGGCAAGTGTAATGTAGACGTAGCTGGTACCATTAATAATGGAAAAGTAGAAGCAGATCTGAATATTGATGTATTACAATTAGGCCAGAAAGTTAAGGTTGTATACAAAGGTACTAAATTAACTGGTTCTGAAAGTTCAGAGGCGAAAATTACCAGCTTTGTATTTGAAGGCGCTACGATTGTTACTGAGCAGCCGGTAATTGATGATGCGACGGGTAAAATTGCTTTTAAGGTAATTGATGGTGCTACAAATGAAGAATTGGCAGCACTTGTGCCTACTATTGCAATCTCTTCAAAAGCGTCTATTACTCCTGCAACAGGCATAAAGCAGAACTTCGCTTCTGATGTTACTTATACAGTTATAGCGGAGGACGGAACAGTAAAAGAATATGTTGTTTCATTGGCTGGTCGTCAGGTGGTGATGAAATATCCATTTGATGAATGGAAATCTGTTGGTACTGGTAAATCTCAACATGATGAACCGGTTGAAGAGGTATTGGCTACCAGTGCGACTGCTGCTTCTCTTTTATGGCTCTATGGTATAGAAGGTTTTCCTTTATATAAAGAAACTGAAGATATCATTGCAGGTGCAGCTGCTGCTAAGCTGGTGACTATGGATACAAGTGCGAAAATGAATTCATTGGTACCAGCTATTACATCAGGTTCTGTTTTTACTGGAAAATTTGAACTTGATTTGAAAGATCGCTTAAATAGTACGAAATTTGGTATTTCTTATGATAAGAAGCCAGCCTATTTTAGGGGATGGTATAAGTATACACCGGGTGCCAAGTTTATTGATGGTACTGGCGCTACTAAACCGGCAGAAGTAGTAGAGCGTCCGGAAATTACGGATGAGTGTGCTATTCAGGCTGTATTGTATGAGGCAAAAGATGCTGAGGGTAATGAAGTGATCTTAACAGGGCATGATATTAATACTTCTGCATATCGTGTGGCTGCGGCTGTATTGGCGGATGGTACTGCAAAAGCTGCATATACCTACTTTGATATACCATTTACTTATGTGAATGGAAAAACTTATGAAGCAGGTAAAGAATATAAGTTGGCAATAGTCTGTTCTTCAAGTAAGGAGGGTGATTCGTTCAAGGGTGCTGGTGGCAGTACGTTGTGGATCGATGAGCTGGAAATAATTGGAGAATAAGGTATCATACTATAAAATAATAATGCTGGAAGTTGATCGCAAGTTTGGCTTTCAGCATTTTATTTATGATTATATCAATATTTATGGCTCTTTACAATTTAGTTAGCTACATTGGAGATTAATATTGTTACATCACAAGCCGGTTCTTGGGGCTATCACGGTAGAACTTATAAGGAAAAAGTAAGAGTTGCTAAGATAAGAAAAGCGGGAGTTGTCAATCATAGATAAACTCCCGCTTTTTCTGTTTAATATTTAAGGAAATAAGCTTAAAAAACTGTTTTAGAATGAATATCCAAATCCTATATTCAGATAGATAGGATACATGGCAAATGATATTGTGTCAAAGTCCTTTTTAAAGATATCGTTTAATCCCCATGTAAGATCAGCATAAACATTCAGATGCTTGAAAGCTCTCCATTCTCCACCTAATTGTATGCCCCATTGGATTTTACGCAAATCATTAGAGAAGTCATATGTAGCAATACTTTCATCCGTAAAGTCTACGCGTGAGCCCGTTTGGTCCGGAGTACGGAGGTGACCCTCATATACATGACCGGAGAAATCTCCTTCAAGTAAATAGGAGAAATAAGGACCAGCTACAAGTTTCCAGCGTTTACTTATTTTGTAGTTAGCAAGAACGGGAACAGTAAGATAGGAATTTTTTACTTTAGTCTTTACGCCTCCCGTCCATAAACCTTCTAATTCACCACCGTTAGTATTGATAATTTTCATACCATAATTCTTAACGGTGGCTTCAGTAGTCATATTTTTAGTTTCGAGGCGCAAGCCTAAAGTCAGACCCCATATTTTTTTTTCATCCAGCCATTTGGTAGCATTACCTTCAATAGAAATTGCCATACTGGGAACATAACTGTCTATCTTGCGTATTTCTTCGGGCAAAGGTAGAGGAGCGGTTCCTCCGATGCTGAATCCTGCCTTTAATGAATATTCCCAACCACGAAGATAAGACTGGCCGAGAATATGGGTTCTATCTTCCTGAGCTTTTATTGACGTAGCTCCAACTACTGTTAACAGTAATATGACAATAATAATATTGTATTTCTTCATGATTATCTTTTTTAGTTCTCTTCGCAAATAAGCTCTACTTCATCAATATATAGCGTGCTGCCTACGGCACCTCTGAAATAAGCGCCGTCTACACTTGAAGAGAATACAATGCCAAGTTTATATTTACCTTTCTGAAGTTCCGTTTCACTAATCTCTTTACCATTCTGAGCTTTAAAAGAGAGATTGAACGCTGTCCATTGATCAGTTTCCAATGCTTCTTCTGCACTAATTCTGGCTAAAGATACTACTTTATCTGAAGTAAGAGAATTGGTTCCATCTAACATAAATGAGTTATCTTCGGCCTCATACATGACAGCATAGATATCAAATCGATCTTTCTTTCCAGTTTGAGGCTCTCCGCTCTCAGTATAAACCGGTCCTGCTTTAAATTTATAATATCCTTTCAAAGCTTTCGGTCGTTTGTAGAACTGGAAACCAAAAGTTGTTGCTTTAGGAGCATCTTTAAGTGCATTGGCAAGATCAAAAGCTCCGATAAATAAGTTGCCGGCAGCAATATACATCTTTACCATTGCACCGAAACTTCCGGTATCTTTAGTTTCCAACTTGACACATTTACCTATATATCCTCCTGCGACTTGTACGGTAGGATAGTCTGTAGGAAGTTTAGACATACCGGTCAACTTGTAACCGGGATTACCACTGGACCACTGCAATACTTTTGAAATCCCTTGTGAAGTACTAGGTTCAAATTCGTAAAAGATGTGATAAGGAGTATTTTTGGCAACTAATAACTCCTCGAAATGATAGGAATTCGGTAATTCTGTTGGCTGGACATTTATTTCATAAACAGGTTTCCAAACATCATCTTCGGAGGTCACCGTAAATGAGCGCGAGTGATCTCCTTCGCTAAAGTTGTATATGTTTCCTATATCACCATCTCTGCGATCATTGGGCTTGATGGATGCACCTTCCGGCAAGGTGAAGTTTAGTTGTTGTTTTGCAAGGTTTGCACCCTTGTGCACATATACATCGACTTTTTTTTCATCCGCGTTTATGTTTGCCAATTGCACATCTGCACCTGTACAGCCATCTATGGCTGCTTCTGAATTTAGCGCTTCGTCTTGTATACAAGAAGATATGGCAAATGCTAAAAAGAAACACGAGGTTAGCGTTTTAATCTTCATTTAATTCAGTTTTTGGTTATTAATAATGTAAAACTCGAGCGCAAAGTTAAGTTTCTTTTTTGAAATAGAAGACTTTGCGCACGTATTAAAAACATTTTTTCTAAATTTGTGTCCATTAAAATCAGTGAAATAATGATAACGGAAACGGAGAGAAAACGGATAATCGACCTGATACATCAGGAAGTGGTGCCGGCTATTGGGTGTACAGAGCCCATTGCTGTGGCATTGTGCGTAGCTAAAGCAACAGAAACACTGGGGATAAAGCCGGAAAAAATAAATGTGTTGCTAAGTGCTAATATTCTGAAAAACGCTATGGGAGTGGGCATTCCGGGTACCGGAATGATTGGTCTGCCCATTGCTATTGCACTGGGCGCGCTGATAGGAAAATCAGAATATCAGTTGGAGGTGTTAAAAGACAGTACGCCTGATGTGGTGGAAGAGGGGAAACGTTTTATTGAGGAAAAGCGCATTCATATTTCGTTAAAAGAGAATATTGAAGAGAAATTATATATTGAAGTATGCTGTGAGGCCGGAGATGATAAAACAACAGCTGTGATTGCCGGAGGACATACCACCTTTATATATATAGAACGTAATGGAGAAGTTCAATTTCAGAAACAACATACGGCAAGCTGTGAAAAAGAAGAAGAATGCCTGGAACTGACTTTACGTAAAGTTTATGATTTTGCTCTGAATACTCCGCTGGATGAGATCAGCTTTATTCTGGAAACAGCCCGCTTGAATAAGGCGGCTGCCGAACGCTCTTTTGAAGGCAATTATGGCCATGGCTTGGGTAAGATGTTGCGTGGTACTTATGAACATAAGGTGATGGGAGACAGTGTCTTCTCACATATCTTGTCTTATACATCAGGTGCCTGTGATGCTCGTATGGCAGGAGCTATGATTCCGGTAATGAGCAATTCCGGTAGTGGAAATCAAGGTATATCTGCTACTTTGCCCGTACTGGTCTTCGCTGAAGAAAATGATAAATCCGAAGAAGAATTGATACGTGCCCTGATGTTGAGCCATCTGACGGTAATCTACATTAAACAAAGTTTGGGTCGCTTGTCCGCTTTATGCGGCTGTGTGGTTGCTGCTACGGGGTCCAGTTGCGGTATTACCTGGTTGATGGGAGGAACTTACGATCAGGTATCTTATGCCGTTCAGAATATGATAGCCAACCTGACAGGTATGATTTGTGATGGTGCGAAGCCCAGCTGTGCGTTGAAAGTAACCACAGGTGTATCTACCGCTGTTCTTTCTGCCATCATGGCTATGGAAAACCGTTGCGTGACTTCTGTAGAAGGTATTATTGATGAAGATGTGGACCAAAGCATACGTAATCTGACCAAGATAGGGTCGAAGGGAATGAATGAAACGGATAAATTGGTACTGGAGATAATGACGGGGAAATAGTGATTAGTGGTGAGTGATTAGTGATTAGAAACTGTGCAGTATAATAGTGCAGCTGCTAACCACTAATCACTTACCGTTAATCAGTATCTTAATGATTGCATCCGCATCCACATCCCTGGTGATCGTGATCGCTGCATCCACCGCCACAATCGTCACCACAGCTATCGCAACCGCAACTGCACCCGCCGCCACTCATCATACGGGCAATTTCAGCTAATTCTTCATTGGTTGCCGGGCGGCTTTCTATTACTTCACCTACAAAGTTCAGGTCGCAACCTGCCAAGGGGTGATTCATATCCATTACCACTACGTCTGCTTTTATTTCTTGTACGGTTCCGTTGATACGTTGACCTTCAGAGGTCATCAAAGGCACTACGTTACCAGCTACAATGCGTTCGCTATCGAACTTACCGTCTACTTCAAAGATTTGCTTCGGAAGGTCGATTACATGTTCTTCGTCAAAGTCACCGTAAGCGTCTGCACAAGCGATAGTGAAATCAAACTTATCGCCTGCTTTCAGATCTTTCACCTGATCTTCGAAAGACTCTAAAGTCAAACCCAGACCGGAAATGAATTGAAACGGATGTTCTGCGGTGGCTTCTTCGGTGAAATCTTTCTCACCATCTTCTATAGCGTATAATTTATAAGCTACGGTAATGTACTTGTTTTCTACTGTTTCCATTGATATATTCCTACTGTTTTTAGTTAGTAATTCCTGTTTTTTCTTTTTGAAAGGGACAAAGATACGAATAATTTAGTTGGCGAATGAGTAAGCTCTTGTAATTTTCAGATTATTAAATGCTTCGAACCCTCTTGAATAATTCCTGTTCATGGTAGCGAATTACTCAGATTTGCCTTGAATAAGTGATAAAATAAGATTTTAATGCGGGGTTTTCTTACGATTAATCATAATAATCTCATTTTTTTCTTCAAATTGTTTGGAGTTTATAAAAAAGCCCTTACCTTTGCAGCACGATTAACGAAAACAGTAAAGTAAATAAAGTTATGAACTTACATACATCTATTAACCTGGCAGTCCTGCATATTATTCGCGTCGTGGTCCTGGAATCAAGAGCGTGAGAAAGGTTGTGTATGTATTCGTACGTTAAGATATCAATTTAGGAGCCTTTCTCACCATATGTGAGGAAGGCTTTTTAATTAAAAGGAGATTTGAAGATGAAACACCAATTACGCAGTTCGTTCAGCACGCAAGGCCGCCGTATGGCAGGGGCTCGTGCGTTGTGGATGGCAAATGGCATGAAGAAAGAGCAATTAGGAAAACCTATTATCGCAATTGTCAACTCATTTACACAGTTTGTCCCGGGACATGTGCATCTGCACGAAATCGGACAACTGGTGAAAGCTGAGATTGAGAAGCTGGGATGCTTTGCTGCCGAATTCAACACGATTGCCATTGACGATGGTATTGCGATGGGACACGATGGAATGCTTTATTCGCTTCCTTCACGCGACATCATTGCCGACAGCGTAGAGTATATGGTGAATGCGCATAAAGCGGATGCGATGGTTTGCATCAGTAACTGCGACAAGATTACTCCGGGTATGTTGATGGCAGCAATGCGCCTTAATATCCCTACTGTATTCGTTTCTGGCGGACCGATGGAAGCCGGCGAATGGAACGGTCAGCATCTGGATTTGATCGATGCTATGATTAAGTCGGCTGATGAAAGTGTAAGTGATGCCGATGTGGCTCAGATAGAACAACATGCTTGTCCTTCTTGTGGTTGTTGTTCCGGTATGTTTACCGCTAACTCGATGAACTGTCTGAATGAAGCTATCGGACTGGCATTGCCGGGCAATGGTACGATTGTAGCTACTCATGCCAATCGTACGCAACTGTTCAAGGATGCTGCCAAACTGATTGTTGAAAATGCTTATAAATATTATGAAGATGGGGATGACAGTGTGCTCCCCCGTAGCATTGCTACCCGTCAGGCTTTTCTGAATGCTATGACATTGGATATTGCGATGGGTGGTTCAACCAACACGGTGCTTCACCTCCTGGCTGTAGCCCACGAGGCAGAGGCAGATTTCAGTATGGATGACATCGATATGCTGTCACGTAAGACTCCCTGTCTGTGCAAGGTTGCCCCGAATACTCAGAAGTATCACATTCAAGACGTAAATCGTGCCGGAGGCATTATCGCTATTATGAGCGAGCTTGCCAAAGGCGGCTTAGTCGATACGAACGTAAAGCGTGTAGACGGTATGACATTGGCAGATGTAATCGACAAATATGGCGTTACCAGCCCGAATGTTTGCGAAGAAGCTGTGAAGAAATATAAGAGTGCTGCTGCCGGAAAGTTCAATCTGGTGCTGGGTTCGCAGGATGTTTATTATAAAGAACTGGATACTGACCGTGCCGGAGGTTGCATTCGCGATCTGGAACATGCTTATAGCAAAGACGGTGGTCTGGCAGTATTGAAAGGCAATATCGCTCAGGATGGCTGTGTAGTGAAAACGGCAGGTGTGGATGAAAGCATCTGGAAGTTCACGGGGCCTGCTAAAGTGTTCGATTCACAAGACGCTGCCTGCGATGGCATTCTTGCCGGAAAAGTGGTCAGCGGTGATGTTGTGGTCATCACACATGAAGGTCCGAAAGGCGGTCCCGGTATGCAGGAAATGCTCTATCCGACTTCTTATATCAAATCGCGCCATCTGGGCAAGGAATGTGCACTGATTACGGACGGTCGTTTCAGTGGCGGTACGTCAGGATTGAGTATCGGACATATTTCTCCCGAAGCGGCTGCCGGAGGTAATATCGGTAAGATTCAGGATGGTGACATCATCGAGATTGATATTCCCGGGCGTGCTATCAACGTCAAACTGACGGATGAGGAACTGGCTGCCCGTCCGATGACTCCTGTCACCCGTCAACGTGAAGTCTCAAAGAGCCTGAAGGCATATGCCAGTATGGTAAGTTCTGCCGATAAGGGTGCAGTGAGATTGATTGATTAACCGAGAATTGACAAATGAAATAGAATTCCATTATCCATTAATAGAATGAAAGATATAATAACAGGCGCTGAAGCATTGATGCGTTCCTTGGAACATCAGGGAGTAAAGACCATTTTCGGATATCCGGGTGGCTCCATCATGCCGGTATTTGACGCTTTATACGACCATCGGAAGACATTGAACCACATCTTGGTTCGACACGAACAGGGCGCTACTCATGCCGCGCAAGGTTTTGCCCGCGTATCAGGCGAAGTAGGTGTTTGCCTGGTGACGAGTGGTCCTGGAGCGACGAATACGATAACGGGTATCGCAGATGCTATGATAGACAGTACCCCTTTGGTAGTAATTGCCGGTCAGGTAGGTACGGGATTCCTTGGGACGGATGCTTTTCAGGAAGTTGACTTGGTAGGTATTACGCAGCCTATCACGAAGTGGAGCTATCAGATACGTAGTGCCGAAGATGTGCCCTGGGCTGTAGCCCGCGCTTTCTATGTTGCAAAAAGCGGTCGTCCCGGTCCTGTTGTATTGGACTTTGCCAAGAATGCGCAAGTAGAGAAAAGTGAATATACTCCTGCCAAGTTGGATTACATCCGTAGTTACCAGCCTGTTCCCGAAATGGATGAAGAGGCTGTGAGTCAGGCTGCTGAACTGATCAATAGTGCTGAACGTCCGTTGGTATTGGTGGGACAGGGGGTTGAGTTAGGTGACGCACAACAGGAACTACGCGCTTTCATAGAAAAAGCTGGAATGCCTGCCGGTTGTACGCTGTTAGGACTTTCTGCTTTGCCTACCGCGCATCCTTTAAATAAAGGTATGCTGGGTATGCACGGTAACTTGGGACCGAACATCAATACGAATAAGTGTGATGTACTTATCGCCGTAGGTATGCGCTTTGACGACCGTGTAACCGGAAAGTTGGATACGTATGCCAAACAGGCGAAAATCATTCATTTCGATATAGATCCTGCTGAGATAGATAAGAATGTGAAGACAGATATTGCCGTGTTGGGGGACTGTAAGGAGACTCTTGCTGCCGTTACGGCACTTCTGAAACCTGCTACTCACCAGGAATGGTTGGATAGCTTCTTACCTTACGAAAAAGTAGAGGAGGAAAAGGTGATTCGTCCTGAATTGCATCCGGCAAGTAAATCCCTGAGTATGGGAGAAGTGATCCGTGCTGTAAGCGAGGCAACGAATCATGAAGCTGTATTGGTTACTGATGTTGGTCAGAATCAGATGATGTCTGCCCGTTACTTTAAGTATAGTAAGGAACGCAGTATTGTTACTTCCGGTGGATTGGGTACGATGGGCTTCGGGCTTCCCGCAGCAATCGGTGCGACTTTCGGATGTCCCGACCGCACTGTATGTGTATTTATGGGTGATGGTGGTCTGCAAATGAACATTCAGGAGATGGGAACCATTATGGAACAGAAGGCTCCCGTTAAAATGATTTTGCTGAATAACAACTTCCTGGGTAATGTACGCCAGTGGCAAGCGATGTTTTTCAACCGCCGCTATTCGTTCACTCCGATGTTGAATCCGGATTATATGAAGATAGCTTCTGCCTACGACATCCCTTCACGCCGTGTAATGACGCGTGAAGAACTGAAAGGTGCGATAGAGGAAATGCTTGCTGCGGATGGGCCGTTCCTGTTGGAAGCCTGCGTTATGGAAGAAGGCAATGTATTGCCGATGACGCCTCCGGGTGGTTCGGTAAACCAGATGTTGTTGGAATGTTGAGATAACTACGAATTACAAATTATAAATTACGAATGAGTGAACACTTAAAGGAATTTGAAAATTTGTAATCGTAAATGGCAGCCTTGTAATTAGTAATTAGTAATTGGAAGAAATGGATAAGACATTATATACGATAATCGTTCATTCGGAGAACTTCGCCGGTTTGCTGAATCAGGTAACCGCAGTGTTTACCCGTCGCCAGATCAATATCGAGAGCCTGAATGTATCGGCTTCGTCCATCAAGGGCGTACATAAGTACACCATTACCGCATGGACGGATAAAGACACCATTGAGAAAGTAACCAAGCAAATCACCAAGAAGATAGATGTGCTGCAAGCACACTACTTCACGGATGATGAGATCTATCAGCACGAAATTGCATTGTATAAGATAACAACCCCGATACTGGAAGAAAAACCGGAGGTATCGAAAGTGATCCGTAAGTATAATGCACGCATTGTAGAGGTGAATGCTGTGTTTGCTATCGTAGAGAAGAATGGTATGGGTGAAGAAATCACCAATCTTTATGATGAGTTGCGTGCCCTCGACTGTGTACTTCAGTTTGTTCGTTCGGGACGTGTGGCTATCACCACCAGCTGCTTTGAGCGTGTGAACGAATACCTTGCCGACCGTGAAACTAAATATCGCTTGAAAAAAGAAAAGGAGCAAAATAATGAGTGAGAATAGTAATAAGGTAGGAAAATATCAGTTTGTAGCGGAACCCTTCCACGTGGACTTTACCGGACGCCTTACTATGGGCGTATTGGGAAACCATTTGCTGAATTGCGCCGGTTTCCATGCCAGCGACCGTGGATTCGGTATAGCTACGCTGAATGAAGATAATTACACATGGGTGCTCTCACGCCTTGCCATCGAACTGGATGAGATGCCTTATCAATATGAGGATTTTACCATCTGGACTTGGGTGGAGAATGTGTACCGCCTCTTCACCGATCGTAACTTTGCCCTGTTGGACAAAGACGGAAAGAAGATTGGCTATGCGCGTTCCGTATGGGCTATGATTAACCTCAATACCCGCAAGCCTGCCGATTTGCTGGCATTGCACGGAGGTAGCATCGTGGATTATGTGTGCGATGAACCTTGCCCTATCGAGAAACCCTCGCGAATTAAAGTGACCTCTACCGAACCGGTAGCTGCATTGAAAGCTAAATACAGTGATATCGACATCAACGGGCATGTGAACAGTATCCGCTACATCGAACATATCATGGACTTGTTTCCGATAGAGATGTATAAGGAAAAGCGTATCCGTCGTTTTGAAATGGCTTATGTAGCCGAAAGTTATTACGGCGACGAACTTACACTCTATAAAGATGAGTTGGAAGACGGAGTTTTTGATATTGAAGTGAAAAAGAATGGTAACGAAGTCGTTTGCCGTTCGAAAGTAATATTTACAGAGAAATAATTTTATTAATCATTAGTTGGCGCAAGCCACAAATAAAAAACTAAAAAAGAAAATGGCACAGATGAATTTTGGCGGTGTTACTGAAAATGTAATGACCCGCGAAGAATTTCCTTTGGAAAAAGCACGTGAGATTTTGAAAGATGAGACAATTGCAGTGATCGGTTATGGTGTACAGGGACCGGGACAGGCATGTAACCTGCGCGATAATGGTTTCAACGTAATTGTTGGACAGCGTCCGGGAAAGACCTATGAGAAAGCAGTAGCTGACGGATGGGTACCGGGTGAAACACTGTTTGGCATTGAGGAAGCTTGTGAGAAAGGTACTATCGTTATGTGCTTGTTGTCCGATGCAGCTGTAATGTCTGTATGGCCTACTATCAAGCCTTACCTGACTCCTGGAAAAGCTCTTTACTTCTCTCATGGTTTTGCTATCACTTGGAGCGACCGTACAGGTGTAGTTCCTCAGAAAGATATCGACGTAATCATGGTAGCTCCTAAAGGTTCGGGTACTTCATTGCGTACTATGTTCCTCGAAGGCCGTGGCTTGAACTCTTCTTACGCTATCTATCAGGATGCTACAGGCAAAGCTATGGATCGTACCATCGCATTGGGTATCGGTGTAGGTTCAGGATATTTGTTCGAAACTACTTTCCAACGTGAAGCTACTTCTGACCTGACAGGTGAGCGTGGTTCATTGATGGGTGCTATCCAGGGATTGTTGTTGGCTCAGTACGAAGTATTGCGCGAAAACGGTCATACTCCGTCAGAAGCATTCAATGAAACTGTAGAAGAATTGACTCAGTCATTGATGCCGTTATTCGCTAAGAATGGTATGGACTGGATGTATGCTAACTGTTCGACTACTGCACAACGCGGTGCTCTGGACTGGATGACTCCGTTCCACGATGCTATCAAGCCGGTAGTACAGAAATTGTATGCAAGCGTTAAGTCCGGTAACGAGGCTCAGATCTCTATCGACAGCAATTCTCAACCTGATTATCGTGAGAAACTGAACGAAGAACTTCGTCAGTTGCGCGAAAGCGAAATGTGGCAGACTGCTGTTACAGTTCGTCAATTGCGTCCGGAAAATAACTAATCCTTCTCGGGGATAAGAATAAAAATGCCCGAATACTTGATTTCGGTGTTTCAATGTAGTATATTTGTAACCGTAATCCTGATTTAAGTTCGGGAAGAAGACAATGGGAGGAGTAACGTAAGTTGCTCCTCTCTTTTTATATAATAAGGTATGAAATTACTGAAAACGCATCCTCTTTTGCTGCAAAACATATGATGTAATCATTCAAAACACACTATCTGGTGAGGTAAAAGACACTATGTAATAGAGGTAAACATATCATCTGCTTTGCGAATGATGTAATAGATAGACTAAGCTTTTCTTATCCTGTTAATACTTTATAAATCTGCTATTGACAGAAATCGTGTAATTGTTTATAATTGGAAGATAGATTTTCTTATTTCGAATAATAGTTGATTTATAAATGCTAAAATTTGTGTATTTTAGAAATAGTATTCGCTTTTTATTCAATATGTGGCTGTTTTTTGCTACTTTTGCACCAAATTAACAACATAAAGACGAGCGTGCTATGACTAAAGAAATTAGTTTCAGGGCAATACGCAACGCATTCTACTTTCTACTATGCAACGTATTGGTCATTTTTGTAATGTTGGGGTGTACCCGTGATGTATATGATCCTAATGGTAATGGAGACGATGAGAACCCAAATCCTTTCCCATTTTCTACTACTGCTACTATTCAACTGAATGTGAAGTATGATGTCCCCAAAGGATATAAAGTACTTTTTAATGTTTATCTTGAAAATCCATTTATGACAAATGATGAGGGACAAGTGGTGCTGCGTACCGATCTGGCTCCTGTGGTGACTCGTATGACGGATGAAAACGGTGTATATAATGGCAAAGAAACCATCACGGCTGATCATGGTTCGGATGCTTATATTTATACCTCCTATGTCGGAGTTCCTGGATTATTCAAGACATCGCTTAGTGATAATGCGATTCATGCAGATATTAAATGGGAATTAACCGGAAATACCCCTCACACACGTGCAGGGAACTGGACTGTTCCGAGTGGATATGGAGTTTTGGGAACTTGGGCAGACAATGGCCGTCCCAATTATTTGGATACTGAAGGGGAGCTAAGTTTATCGGAATCTATTCTGAATACAATTAAGAATGTAATTCCTGAGAGAGGTACTTGCCCAAAGAAGTATCGTCAGTCTGCTGATTTTGAGGTGAAGGATCCGGAAGGTAGAAATGCTGAAATATTTGTTCGTTTCATAGGTGGAACCAGTGGTGCGGCAAGTGCTTTCGGTTATTATTGCTATAAGTCCGGTGCTTCTGATGAGGATATAAAAGCTGCAAAGAAGTATATTGTTTTCCCGAATACGCACACCATTAATTATTATGGACGACCTGTTGGGCTAAAAGGTGGAGAATGTGTTAAGTTGCATTATATTAATGAGGATGGTGTAGATAAGGGAACTGAATTCCCTAATGGAGTGAAGATCGGTTGGTTTCTGTTAAATGACTCTTATTTCAAAGGCGGGAATGGATTGGGGACTTTCTATTCAACTATAGCATTGAATGGTGATGGACGTACACATACGGCTGCTTTCCGCATCAATGACTTTGTGGTACTTTCATTTGAAGACTGGACCGATCAGGATTATAATGATGTTCAGTTCAATATATGGTCTAATCCGATAGAGGCGATAACTCCTGATGTGCCCGAGGTGAAACCTGATGAGGGTGATAAAGAAGATGAATCTGTAGCTTACCGTATGACATATAAAGGTATTCTTGCATTTGAAGATAACTGGCCGAATAAAGGCGATTATGATTTGAATGATGTCATTGTGAAGTATAATTCTATTTTGAGTTTTAATACGAAGAATGAAGTTCTCTCTACTGAAGATACTTTCACGGCGCTTTGGTCAGGTGCTTCTTTCCATAATGGTTTTGGATATGAGATGAATACCGACCGTTCTAATGTGATTACTACATTTGTGGAAAATCCGGTGGCTGATATCAATCAAGGAATAGACAAGGACCTTTCTAAAGCAACGATCAATGTCTTTTTCAATGCGCTTTCTGTTACGGGTGACAATACGAAAACAGAAACTTATAAGATTAGGAATAAGTTAAGTACTCCTGTAGATCATGAGACTTTTGGTATATCTCCTTATAATTCGTTCATTATGGTTCATGATAATGCTGGAGATAACAGATGTGAAGTGCATCTGATAAACAATAAACCGACGACAAAGGCAAATATGGATTTGTTTCACACAGGCAAAGATTTATCTTCACCCAGTACCGGAATCTATTATGTAGCTGCTGAGAATTATCCTTTCGCCATTAATCTGGTTGATGCGGAAGAATTCAGCACCACTGAAACTCAGAGTGTGGATAAAAGCTATCCTAATTTTGTGAGATGGGTTGAATCTAATGGTAGCGAATGTAAGGATTGGTATAAGTAGGAAAATCCTTTTTAAAGTTATTATAAGAAACTACGCAACTTCTGTGCATTGTGCACGAAGTTGCGTAGTTTTTTTGTGCTGTGGGATTGCATTGTTCAATCTTCCATTTCTGAACTCTTTCTTTAAATAAGTGGATTTAGTTTTAAAAATAATATTAGATTACATAATTCAACCAACTGATAGAGGAAATATTTTTTGATTTATAAATATTTGCATGTTTGTAAAAGATTGGTGACAGTGTGATGTGTTTGCAGTGGTTTATAAATGTTAAACAGATTTTGAATAATCAATAAATGATTTATATATACAAGTTATATGTTGATTAAAAATAGGTTATGAAAGTATTCTATTGATTATTTATGATTCTATAAGAGTTGTTGATTGAGTGATTTATCCTGAAAAATAAACTTGTGTATTTGATTATTATGACAAAATAAGTTATATGTTTGTAACGATATTAATTTTATAACTCACAATAATATGAAACGGATTAAAAGAAACAGTTTGGTTACGGGGCTCTATGCACTGATGCTGATGGGGATTGTAACAGGATGCGACAAGGACGTTTATAATCCAGGTAACGACGATGATGGCAAACTACCACCAAAAGAAGATTACTTTGATTTCGCTTTGACGGGGGATGTACAGTTAAATGTAAACTATGATGCACCAGGCTATCGGGCTGTTATTGAGGTGTATGATCAGAATCCTATGGAGGATCGCAGGACAAAGAAGGAGGGAATTTCACCTATTTTTGTGGCGTATACCGACATTAATGGAAAGTATGAAGGCAAAATGAATATTCCTACAGCTGTAAAAGAGGCATACCTCTATACAGGCTTGTTCGGTTTGCTGACTTGTGTAAAATTGGAGGTTTCGGCAAGCGGGTATACGTATGATGCTACGAAGAGTACGCTAGGAACACGTGCTGCAGCTGCTAAGAAATCCTGATCAGATAAATCTAAAGGTTCCTGCAGGTGGTTCGACCGTAAGTGTATCATTCATGGGGGAGGCTGCTGCATACTTGAATTCATTTGGTTATTATTATTATCCCACAGGTCAGACAGTAACTCCCGAGAGTTTTTACAAGATGAAAAAATACCTTATTTTCCCGAATTCAAGCGGTGGAGATGAGCAAAGCACAATGACTCTGAAAACAGGACAAACGGCAAAACTATTGTATTTTGATAAAGATGGTAATCAGTCAGAATCTTTCCCTGAAGGGTATACTATTGGCTGGTTTTTAATTAGTAATGGCTTTGGAAGTGATGCTAATATTGCTCTTGGCTATGTAAAACAATTGGATGAGCTTGGATATAGTAACCCTTCCCTTTATAGTGGATATCGCAATGCCTGTATGTCTGACGATGCTGGCACTGATCGTCGTTTTATATCTGTATATGATGAAAAGTCTAAAATGCGTATCATTGGTATTGAAGACTATGTAAAATCAAGTCAAGCTCCGGATGATTATAAGGATTTGCTGTTTGCTGTTACCACTTCTAAAGATTTAGGTGGTGGTGATTTGGAACCGGTACCTCCTACTGATCCGGATCCGGAACCTGTTGTACTTCCGCTAAAAGGTACTCTTGCTTTCGAAGATATCTGGCCCGGTGGTGGTGATTATGACTTGAATGACGTAATGATCGAATATAATCGTAATATTACTTTTGATGCAAATAACAAAGCTACTAAGACTGTAGAGACATTTAAGGCTGTTCAGAAAAAAGGTAGTGCTACCAATAATAATTTCTTTGCTTGCCAGTATAAACATCTGGGAAAAATGACATTACCTGTAGGGGTGAGAGCTGAGACTGCAACGAATTCATTTGTTATTGAAACCAGTGCAAAAGAGATTGCTGAAGGTACAGTTTATACGATTGAACGCGATTTGACAGGTTTAGGCTTGACGCAGACTGATGTAGCCAGTGACTTTAATCCGTATATTATCACTAGACAATATACCACTGAAAACAGAGTAGAGGTACACTTGCCACTGGCTGATATGACTTCTTCTGCTGACGTATCATTGATGACAAAAGATAATGCATATTATGTAGGTTCTAAAGATGGCAGTCAATTCCCATTTGCTATCAATATTCCTATTACAGGCTTTGTTCCGGCTGATGAAAGTTATAGAATTGATTTGGAAGGACAATATCCGGCATTTGCCAGTTGGGCTAAATCTAAGGGTACGACAAATCAAGATTGGTATAAAACAGGTAAAGGAGCGAAATAGACCAATGTTGATTAGTAAGTAGTTCTTCTCTCTTATTTTGCGCGGGCTATATGAAAGCAAAGCATCATAGGGCCGCGCTCTTTTTATGGTTTTATAGTACCTGTATATTCCAGAAATTTACGATAAAAAGCATGGTGTGCTAAAGTTGCAGCTTCTCCCAATATCACCAATTTCATGCGGGCACGGGTGATGGCAACATTCATTCTTCGTAAATCATTCAGGAAACCAATCTGGCCTTCTTCATTGGCGCGGACAAGACTAATGAAAATGACATCACGTTCCTGTCCCTGAAACCCATCTACTGTGTTGACTGTGAGTAGACTGCGGTAAGACTTAAATGAACCGCTTGCTTTAATCTTATTGCGAAGATATTGCACTTGGGCTTTGTAAGGGGAGATTATACCGAAATCGATTCGTTCTTCTAATACGCGTTTTCCACCTATCCGGTTAATATAAGCTTTTAATTCCTGAAGCAGTAAATCAGCTTCTGCTTTATTGATACGCCCGAATGTTTCCCCAATGAATTCTTCCTTAAAATCCATTTCAGAAGTATCTATCCAACTGATAGGCGTATCCCAATCGAGAATACCGCGGTATCGTATCTCCGGAGCCGCTTCCAGTTCTCCGTTGTAAAACCATTGTGAGGGAAATTTCATGATTTCTTCATGCATACGGTATTGTACTTTCAATAGAGAGACGGTACTGGGTTTATTGGCAACGACTCTTTCCATCAATGTACATTCCAATCCTTCACGGGCAGCTTCGTAACATTTTATAGTAGGTGGGAGCTGGCAATGATCACCTGCCAGAACTACACGGTCAACTTTGCGAATGGCTATCCAGCAAGCAGCCTCCAAGGCTTGGGCGGCTTCATCAATAAAGAGTGTACCGAAGCGGCGCCCGTTCAGTACGCGGTGATTGCTACTGACAAGAGTGGAGGCTATGACATGGGCATTGTCGAAAAGATCGGCATTGATTTGTATTTCCAATTGTGTGGCACGATCACGCAGACGGCTCATGCGATTGCGGGCGCTTTCACGTTCCTCGTAACTACCCCGATGTTTGCCGCCCATTTCACGCATGGCTTTGCGTATACTCCATAATTCAGAGTAGGCCGGGTGTCCTTCGAATCGGCGTTCATAAGTGAACGAAAGCATTTTGTCGTTTACCCGGGTGGGATTGCCAATGCGCAGGACATTCACACCACGGTCTACGAGCTTTTCACTGATCCAGTCGACAGCGGTATTACTTTGAGCACAGACCAATACTTGCGGTTCGCGGTGTAATGTTTCATAGATAGCTTCTACGAGAGTGGTTGTTTTCCCTGTTCCCGGAGGCCCGTGTACAATAGAAACATCTCGGGAGTACAACACTTTATTCACCGCATTTTCCTGTGTAGAGTTCAACCAGGGGAAACGGACTGGGTAGAGCTCACGGAATCCGGGTTTCAAAGTTCCCAGCATGATATCTCTCAATTCTGCCAATCGATTGCCCTTGGCGCGAATTACATCGGAGAGGGCCTCGAACATGGTGCGGTAGGAAGTTTCATCAAAATAAAGCTGTACTCCAAGGTTTTCGGCTGATTGCACTTCCAGTATAGCACCTGCACCGGGCATCACAACAACCATACGTGTTTCGTTGGCATAACTGATGGTACCAATGGAATTGAAATATGTGATCTTATCGTCGTATCCTTTACGGAAAAAACAGACAGGACGCCCGAATTCAAAATTATGTTCTATATCAGTATCTTCCGTATGTGTAATTTCTATTACTAATTGATTCAGTGAATTGTAGTAACTTCGTCCGGGAGTGGCAGGATACCAACAGAGTCCCCGTTTTACCTTGCGGGAGATACCCATGGTTTCGGTCTGCCGTTTGAATTCTTCTTTTTCGAATTCATATTCCATACGCAGGAGCAGTTCTTGTTGCTGAAGATGGTCGGTTGGGGAAAGGAGGTTATTGCTCATATTATTATTAAATCTCTTACAAAGGTAATCATTCTTCGCTTTTGCACGAAGAAAAGCTTTAATTTGTTAAACCTTTAACTATTTTAGTTTGTTTATTATATTAATTTGTAATCTTTACAATATTGGAAAACTAAAAATAAATGTGATTATGGTGTATGACGTAACTATGTTAAAGGCCTTTTATGCTTCTTATAAGGGGAAAATGGAACACGTGCGGGCAGTGCTGCAACGTCCGCTGACATTAGCAGAAAAGATTTTGTATACTCATCTGTTTGATGAGAAGGGGGTAAAAGACTACAAACGGGGAGAAGATTATGTGAACTTCCGCCCTGACCGTGTAGCGATGCAGGATGCAACGGCACAAATGGCATTGCTGCAATTTATGAATGCAGGTCGCGAGCGGGTTGCCGTACCTTCGACCGTACATTGCGACCATCTGATACAAGCCTATAGAGGGGCTCGGGAAGACATTGCCACTGCTACCAGGACAAATGAAGAAGTATATGATTTTTTGCGTGATGTCTCTTCCCGGTATGGTATCGGTTTCTGGCAGCCGGGTGCAGGTATCATTCATCAGGTAGTATTGGAAAATTATGCCTTCCCTGGTGGAATGATGGTAGGAACGGACTCTCATACACCCAATGCAGGTGGCCTCGGTATGGTTGCCATCGGTGTCGGTGGTGCCGATGCGGTGGATGTGATGACCGGTATGGAATGGGAATTAAAAATGCCCCGTTTGATTGGTGTACATCTGAAAGGTGAATTAAATGGTTGGGCGGCTCCAAAAGATGTGATTCTGAAGTTGGCAGGTATCCTGACGGTTAAAGGCGGTACAAATGCAATCATTGAATATTTCGGACCGGGCACGGCTTCTTTGTCCGCTACCGGTAAGGCAACTATTTGTAATATGGGGGCCGAAGTCGGTGCCACTACGTCACTTTTCCCTTACGATGATCGTATGGCTACTTATCTGAAAGCTACCGGTAGGGAAGAAGTGGCAGAGATGGCTGATTCTGTGGCGGGTGATCTTCGTGCAGATGCCGACATCATGATTGCCCCGGAGAAGTATTATGATCGGGTCATTGAGATTGACCTTTCCAGACTGGAACCTTATATTAATGGTCCTTTTACTCCCGATGCCGCTACGCCCATTTCCGAATTTGCAGAAAAAGTGTTGGTTAACGGTTATCCGCGCAAGATGGAAGTCGGATTGATAGGTTCATGTACCAATTCATCTTATCAGGATTTAAGTCGTGCCGTTTCCCTGGCCCGCCAGGTTGAAGAGAAGCACCTGAAGGTAGCCGCTCCCCTGATTGTGAACCCCGGATCTGAACGGATACGGGCTACTGCGGAGCGGGATGGTATGATAGGAACTTTTGAAAAAGTCGGTGCTACAATTATGGCAAATGCCTGCGGTCCCTGTATCGGTCAGTGGAAACGTGAGACGGATAACCCCACTCGCAAGAATTCTATCGTAACCTCTTTCAACCGTAATTTTGCTAAACGTGCAGACGGTAATCCGAATACGTATGCCTTTGTCGCTTCACCCGAATTGACGATGGCGCTGACAATTGCCGGAGATCTTTGTTTTAATCCGCTGACAGATGTATTGGTGAATCGCGAAGGTGAAAAAGTAAAACTCTCCGAGCCTGTGGGTGAAGAATTGCCACCGAAGGGATTCGCTGAAGGTAGCGAAGGATATATAGCCCCCGGCTGTGAGAAGACTGAAATCAATGTGAATCCCCATTCGCAACGGCTCCAATTGCTACAGCCATTCCCTGCCTGGGAAGGAACCGATTTGCTGAATATGCCGTTGCTGCTTAAGGCACAGGGCAAATGTACTACCGATCATATTTCAATGGCAGGTCCGTGGCTTCGTTTCCGTGGACATCTGGAAAATATTTCGGATAACATGCTGATGGGTGCTGTGAATGCTTTTAATGGTGAAACTAACAGTGTTTGGAATCGTTCGACTAATGTATACGGTCCCGTTTCCGGTACGGCAAAGATGTATAAGTCCGAAGGGATTTCTTCCATTGTGGTAGCCGAAGAAAACTATGGTGAAGGTTCCAGTCGTGAACATGCCGCTATGGAACCCCGTTTCCTGAATGTCCGTGTGATTCTGGCAAAGAGTTTTGCCCGTATTCACGAAACGAATCTAAAGAAACAAGGCATGCTGGCATTGACTTTTGTGGATAAAGCCGATTATGATAAGATTCAGGAACATGATTTAATTTCGGTAATCGGATTGACGGACTTTGCTCCCGGCCGTAATCTTAAGATTGTCCTTCATCATGAAGATGGTACGAAGGAAAGCTTCGAAGCTCAACATACGTATAATGAACAGCAGATAGGCTGGTTCCGTGCCGGTTCTGCTCTTAATGCAAGATAGAAAGATGGATAAAATTACAGTACCTTTTATTACAGGTGATGGGGTAGGAGTTGAAATTACTCCTTCTATGCAAGCTATTGTGAATGCTGCCGTGCAGAAAGCATATAGCGGCGGGCGGCAGATTGAATGGATGGAAGTGTGGGCAGGCGAACGGGCTTTTGAAAAGTGCGGGCTGTGGTTGCCTGACGAAACGATGGAAGCTTTCCGTGATTATAAAGTGGGTATCAAAGGTCCGCTGACGACTCCTGTCGGTGGTGGCATCCGTTCATTGAACGTGGCATTGCGCCAGACACTGGACTTGTATGTATGCCTGCGGCCGGTTCGTTGGTATCAGGGCATCCACTCTCCGGTTCGTCATCCGGAGAAGGTGAACATGACTGTATTTCGTGAGAATACGGAAGATATTTATGCAGGTATCGAGTGGGAAGCCGGTACACCGGAGGCTGAGAAGTTCTATAAGTTTCTGCACGATGAGATGGGGGTAAAGAAAGTACGGTTCCCCAAGACGTCTTCTTTCGGTGTGAAACCTGTTTCAAAAGAAGGAACGGAACGATTGGTACGTGCTGCCTGCCGGTATGCACTTGAGAATAATCTGCCTTCCGTGACGTTGGTGCACAAGGGAAATATTATGAAGTTTACCGAAGGAGGTTTCAAAAAGTGGGGCTACGAGCTGGCTGAACGTGAGTTTGGAGAAGCATTGGCTGACGGAAGACTGGTGATAAAAGATTGTATTGCGGATGCTTTCCTACAAAATACATTGTTGATTCCTGAAGAATATTCTGTGATTGCTACCCTTAATCTGAATGGAGATTATGTTTCCGATCAGTTGGCTGCCATGGTGGGCGGTATCGGTATTGCTCCCGGTGCAAATATCAACTACCAGACCGGACATGCCATCTTTGAAGCCACCCATGGTACGGCACCGAATATTGCAGGCAAAGATATTGTGAATCCCTGTTCCATCATTCTGTCTGCCGTAATGATGCTCGAATACTTTGGTTGGAAAGAATCTGCTTCTTTGATAGAACATGCCTTGGAACGAAGTTTCCTTGATGCCCGTGCTACCGCCGACCTGGCGCGCTTCATGCCCGGCGGCGTCTCTTTGTCCACTTCTGCCTTTACCCGGGAGATAGTGGAAAGAATTGAAAAATAATACTAACGATTAAAACGATACGAAAATGAAGAAGGAATATTTAGTGTATAAGCTTTCCGAGGATATGAAGGAAGCAGTTCGGATTGATACCGAATTATTCTCCAAATTTGATGTGAAGCGCGGCTTGCGTAATGAAGACGGCACGGGCGTGTTGGTTGGACTCACCAGAATTGGTAATGTAGTGGGTTACGAACGTATTCCTGGCGGTGGCTTGAAACCTATCCCGGGTAAGTTGTTCTACCGTGGTTATGATGTAGAGGATATTGTCCATGCTTTTGTTAAAGAGAAACGTTTCGGGTTTGAGGAAGTGGCTTATCTGTTACTGTCCGGTAATTTACCCGATAAGGAGGGGTTAGCTTCTTTCCGTGAACTGATTAATGATAATATGCCGTTGGAACAGAAAACCAAGATGAATATTATCGAACTGGAAGGAAATAATATTATGAATATCCTGGCACGCAGTGTACTTGAGATGTATCGTTTTGATCCTGCTGCCGATGATACTTCCCGTGACAACCTGATGCGCCAGAGCATTGAATTGATTTCTAAGTTCCCGACTATTATTGCGTATGCATATAATATGTTGCGTCATGCCACTTTCGGCCGTTCGCTGCATATTCGCCATCCGCAGGAAAATCTTTCTATAGCCGAAAATTTCCTCTATATGCTGAAACGTAATTATACACAGTTGGATGCCCGTACACTCGACCTTTTATTGGTGCTTCAAGCAGAGCATGGTGGTGGTAATAACTCCACTTTCACGGTTCGTGTTACTTCTTCTACCGGAACGGATACATACTCGTCCATTGCCGCAGGTATCGGTTCGTTGAAAGGTCCGCTTCATGGCGGTGCAAATATTCAGGTGGCTGATATGTTCCATCATTTACAGGAGAATATTCAGGACTGGACGAGTGTGGATGAAATCGACACTTACTTCACCCGTATGCTGAATAAGGAAGTTTATAACAAGACCGGATTGATTTACGGTATCGGACATGCTGTTTATACAATTTCCGATCCACGTGCTATCTTACTGAAAGAACTGGCTCGTGATCTTGCCCGGGAAAAAGGTAAAGAGCGCGAGTTTGCTTTCCTTGAACTCTTGGAAGAACGTGCTATCGAAACTTTCGGTCGCGTGAAGAATAATGGAAAGACGGTATCGAGCAACGTTGATTTCTATTCCGGCTTTGTTTATGAAATGATTGGATTACCGCAGGAAATCTTTACGCCATTGTTTGCTATGGCTCGTATCGTCGGCTGGTGTGCGCACCGCAATGAAGAATTGAACTTTGAAGGTAAGCGTATCATTCGTCCGGCATACAAAAATGTACTCGAAGATACGGTTTATGTACCTATTAAGAAGCGATAAATAGGAGTAAAACGGGAAAGAAAAGAAGTGATTAGTGTTTAGTGATAAGTGATAAGCGCCATTCGGGATATTATTTTTTAGACGCGGATGACGCGGATAACGCGGATTTAAAAGGCTGCGCTATAAAAAAATAAAAAAAAGATCCGCGTCATCCGTGTCATCCGCGTCTAAAAGATTATTTATCATTTAGTTCATAACCCTCCAGTAATGAGACCGTTTTTTCTAAACTGTTTGTACTGATTTATTAATACTAAAAGTGCTTTTGTAACTAGTTGACTATTAGAGGTGTATAATAACCCTATCTCAGTATACGACTGAGGTACCCTAAGTATGATACTGAGATACCCTAAGTATGGGACTGAGATACCCTAAGTATGCAACTATGTCTCATTCTGTTTTCTTTAGTAAGTAACTTTGTACTCATTTCTGACGTAAATCGCTAACTTATCACTTTGATTTAAAATTTATTGTTTTTTGACATAATTCGCTAACGTCTTTGTAAACTAATTAAGGGGAAGAAGTTTTCTTTTTCCTCCTTTTTATATATCTTTGCCTGTACTTAAATCGAAACAAGTATGGAACAAGGGACTTTTCAGTTATTTCTTGGTGTAATGAGCATCATTGCACTGTTTGTTTTTATCGTACTTTATTTTGTCAAAGCGGGATATGGAATGTTCCGCACTGCATCTTGGGGCATTTCTATTAATAATAAATTGGCGTGGATGCTGATGGAAGCACCTGTGTTTATTGTGATGTTGTTACTCTGGTGGAATTCACCACGATATAATTCAATTGTTCCCCTGATTTTCTTTCTCTTATTCCAATTGCATTATTTCCAGCGCGCTTTTGTGTTCCCTTTCCTGCTGAAGGGAAAGAGTCGTATGCCGCTTGCCATTATGATGATGGGAATGCTGTTCAACCTCCTAAATGGCTTTATGCAAGGAGAATGGCTTTTTTATCTGGCTCCTGAAACTCTTTATACACCGGAGTGGCTGCTGACTCCCCAGTTTATTATTGGAGTATTGCTATTCTTTACCGGAATGGGAATCAACTGGTATTCGGATTATGTAATCCGCCATCTTCGTAAACCGGGAGATACGCGGCATTACCTTCCATCGCAGGGGATGTATCGTTATGTCACCTCTGCCAATTACTTTGGTGAAATTATAGAATGGGCAGGATGGGCTATATTGACTTGGTCGCTCTCCGGACTGGTTTTCCTGTGGTGGACAGTGGCTAATCTGGTTCCTCGTGCCAATGCCATCTGGCATCGCTATAAAGAAGAGTTTGGAGATGAGGTGGGAAACCGGAAACGTGTTTTTCCGTTCCTCTATTAATCTCTCCACTTATAAATCACAAATCATAAATAATACTCATGAGCAAGTTATTTACTCCTGTAACTTTTGGTCCGCTGACTTTACGGAATCGTACTATCCGTTCGGCGGCATTTGAAAGTATGTGTCCGGGTAATGCCCCTTCGCAAATGTTGCTTGACTATCACCGTTCAGTTGCGGCTGGCGGTGTTGGAATGACTACTGTGGCCTATGCAGCTGTCACCCAAAGTGGTTTGTCGTTCGACCGCCAATTATGGATGCGCCCTGAAATCATACCCGGATTAAAAGAACTGACTGATGCTGTACATGCCGAAGGTGCTGCAGCAGCTATACAGTTGGGACATTGCGGCAATATGTCGCATAAAAGTATCTGTGGTGTTACTCCTGTCGGAGCTTCCACCGGTTTTAATCTTTACTCACCTACTTTTGTTCGTGGCTTGAAAAAAGAGGAATTGCCGGAGATGGCACGTGCATACGGTCGTGCTGTGAATCTGGCCCGTGAGGCAGGCTTTGATGCAGTTGAAATACATGCCGGACACGGATATTTAATTTCTCAGTTCCTTTCTCCTTATACTAATCGTCGTAAGGATTGTTTCGGCGGATCTTTGGAGAATAGGATGCGTTTTATGGACATGGTGATGGAGGAAGTGATGACAGCTGCCGGAACCGACATGGCTGTATTGGTGAAAATGAATATGCGCGATGGTTTCCGTGGCGGGATGGAAATGGATGAGACTATGCAGGTGGCAAAACGCCTGGAGCAATCGGGCGCTCATGCATTGGTGCTAAGTGGAGGTTTTGTTAGTAAGGCTCCTATGTATGTGATGCGTGGTCAGATGCCTATCCGTTCTATGACTCATTATATGAATTGCTGGTGGCTGAAGTATGGAGTGCGAATGGTAGGAAAGTGGATGATACCGACCGTTCCTTTTAAAGAGGCTTACTTTCTGGAAGATGCGCTGAAATTCCGGACGGAAATAAAGATGCCATTGGTATATGTAGGTGGCTTAGTTTCGCGTGAGAAAATAGATGAGGTACTGGATGATGGCTTTGAAGCAGTGCAGATGGCACGTGCCCTGCTTAACGAACCGGGTTTTGTCAACCGTATGCGTGAAGAGGAGAAAGCACATTGTAATTGTAAACATAGTAATTATTGTATTGCACGGATGTATTCCATTGAAATGGCATGCCATCAGCATTTGAATGAAGAACTTCCGGCCGGCTTGAAGCGGGAAATTACAAAAATAGAAGCAAAAGGATAATGAAACAGAAACTTGCAGTTATAACCGGAGCAGATGGCGGTATGGGAATGGAGATTACACGCGCTGTTGCTGCCGCCGGATATAAAGTCATTATGGCGTGTCGTGATCCTGAAATCGCAGAAGAGAAACGCCAGTTTATAATGCGGGAAACAGGAAATGTAGCATTGGAGATAGTACCGGTCAATCTTGCTTCTTTGTCTTCTACAGCTTTTTTTGCCAATGAACTTCTTCAGCGTGGAGAAGCTATTGCCTTGTTAATGAACAATGCCGGCACCATGGAAACGAAACGTCGTATTACCGAAGAGGGATTGGAGCGTACGGTGAGTGTTAATTATGTAGCTCCCTATTTGTTGACCCGTAAATTGTTACCATTGATGGGAGAGGGAAGCCGGATTGTAAATATGGTGTCTTGTACTTATGCTATTGGTAAACTGGATTTTCCAGACTT
Source organism: Bacteroides sp. AF39-11AC (assembly GCF_003474285.1). Taxonomy (NCBI): domain Bacteria; kingdom Pseudomonadati; phylum Bacteroidota; class Bacteroidia; order Bacteroidales; family Bacteroidaceae; genus Bacteroides; species Bacteroides sp. AF39-11AC. The sequence goes on from NZ_QROH01000004.1 coordinate 513,304, forward strand.
CTTTTGGCGTGGAAAGAAAGGAGCTTTCTGGCGTATTCCAATTTATAGTAATACGAAATTGGCATTAACTCTGTTTACAATAGCTCTATCGGAGAAGGTGAAATCCAAAGGTATTGTTGTCAATGCTGCCGATCCGGGCATTGTTTCCACAAAAATCATTACGATGCATATGTGGTTTGATCCGTTGACGGATATCTTTTTCCGGCCTTTCATACGTACACCTCGTCAGGGAGCAGCGACAGCCATCAGTTTGTTGCTGGATGAAGATGCAGGAAAACGTACTGGAACATTGAATGTAAGTTGTCACCCTAAAAAACTTTCAGGGAAATTCCTTCACCATGTACAGATGAAGGAACTATGGGATCAGACAGAAGAAATTGTGGCAAAATGGCTATAATGAAAAAGGCGCGGATGAATTTCATCTGCGCCTTTGCATATTTCACTATATTCTATTTAAATAGAGAGTTCTCTCAATACATTTACCAAGTCTTTTTTGATTGGCTTATCATTCTTGATAGCTTTTGTGAAAGGAACGTATACTACTTCATCATGTTCGATACCAACCATTACATTGCGTTGTCCATCCATGATGGCATCGATAGCTGCCGCACCGAGTCGGCTGGCAAGGATACGATCGTGAGCTGTAGGACTTCCACCGCGCTGCAAGTGTCCAAGGATAGTAACACGTACATCGTATTGAGGATATTCATTCTTCACACGTTCTGCAAAGTGCATGGCTCCACCTGTCAGTTCGCTTTCCGCAACAATTACAATACTACTGTTTTTGGATTTGCGGAAACCGTTTTTGATGAATTCTTCCAGTTGATCGACTTCCGTACTGAACTCTGGAATGATAGCGGCCTCTGCACCTGAGGCAATAGCACCGTTCAAAGCAAGGAAACCAGCATCACGTCCCATTACTTCCACAAAGAACAAACGTTCATGAGAAGTTGCCGTATCGCGGATTTTATCCACTGCATCCAGAATGGTATTCAAAGCTGTATCATAACCGATAGTCGTATCTGTTCCGTACAGATCATTGTCGATAGTACCGGGTAATCCGATACAAGGTACATCAAACTCTTGTGCGAAAATACGTGCACCCGTCAATGAACCGTCACCACCAATGATAACCAAGGCATCAATACCTTCCTTTTTCATATTATCATATGCAATCTGGCGTCCTTCAGGAGTAGTGAACTCCTGACAACGAGCTGTTTTCAGGATAGTACCACCTAATTGTATAATATTACTTACGTTCTGGCTTTTGAATTCTTTGATTTCACCGGTTACCAGACCTCTGTAACCTCTATATATACCTTTTACTTGTAATCCGTTGTAAATAGCAGCACGTGTTACCGCACGAATAGCAGCGTTCATTCCCGGTGCATCACCACCGGATGTCAAAATACCTATGCACTTAACTGTTCCCATAACAATCTTTTAGTTTGGTTTAAATAATCACCGCAAAAATAGTGCAAGTTAAGAGCAAAAGCAAAAAACATTTTGCTTTTGCCGAAACGCAGCCTATTTCCGCTCGGCAAAGATAGCAAAAAGCTGAGGGCGTGATTCATATTTAACGTTAATTTGTTGTTTCAAAACGGTGACTTATTGTCCTGTAAGTCGTGATTGAATGGCCTTTGAAATTTCTTCCATCAGCCATTTGGGAGTGGAGGTTGCTCCACATACTCCGATAGAGGAAGCTCCGGTAAGCAGAGAACTGTCTATCTCTTCAGCGCTGTCTATCAGATGCGAATTAGGGTTGACTTTTTTGCATTCGCTGAACAACATTTTCCCATTGGAACTTTTCTTGCCACTTACAAAGAATACCAGATCGTGTGAAGCGGCAAATTTCCGTATGTTCGGAATTCGATTGGCTACTTGTCGGCAGATGGTATCATAATATTCAAATGTGACATCAGGCGAGATATGTTCTTTGATGTATTCTACGATTTTCTGGAATTCGTCCAGTGACTTTGTTGTCTGCGAATATAAACGGATGCTCTTGGTAAGATCCAGATTTTTAGCTTCTTCCAGCTTTTCTATAACGATTGCTTCTCCGGTAGTTTGTCCCACTAAACCAAGGACTTCTGCATGACCGGTTTTTCCATAGATAACGATTTGTTTCTCCTCGGTATCTTTCTGAGCATATTCTTGCTTGATTTTCTTCTGCAAGCGGAGTACTACCGGACAAGTGGCATCGATAATTTCAATATTGTTACGGCGGGCGATTTCATAGGTTTCGGGAGGCTCTCCGTGGGCACGCAACAAAACTTTGGCATCATGTAGATGATTGAAATCATCGTGATTGATAGTGATGAGGCCCATCTCTTTCAAGCGTTCCACTTCACGACTATTGTGCACAATGTCTCCCAGGCAATACAAAGTACCGCCATTGGCTAGTTCTTCTTCAGCTTTATTTATTGCAGTGACTACACCGAAGCAGAAGCCGGATCCCTCATCTATTTCTACTTTTACCATAATATAATATGTTGATATAGATATTTTAAGCAGATATTCGGAAAGGCTACATCCTTTTCCTTTATCCCTTAACGGTCTTATCGAATTGTTCTTGTAACCATTTTTTTTGTTGGGAAATAGTCATTTGTGTATTGTCTAACAACAATGCGTCGTCAGCTTTGCGAAGTGGGCTTACTTCACGGTTCTGATCGATATAATCCCGTTGCTTTACGTTCTCAAGTATTTCATCAAAACTGGCTTCTTGTCCTTTGGCTTTCAATTCGTCATAACGACGCTGTGCGCGGATCTCGGGGGAGGCAGTTACAAATATTTTTAGTTCCGCATCAGGAAAAACCGTAGTTCCGATATCACGTCCATCCATGACAATACCTTTGGAATTACCCATTGCCTGTTGCTGTGCCACCATTGCTTCGCGTACAAATCCTAAAGTTGCAATAGGGCTGACGCGAGAAGAAACTTCCATGCTACGGATTTTATTTTCCACATTCACACCGTTCAGGTAGGTATCCGGGCGTCCGGTCGACGGATTTAGTTGAAATGAAATATGAATATTACCGATTTCTTTCTGAAGTCTTTCCGCATCAATCTCATTTCCTTTAAAGATGCCATTTTCTATACTGTATAAAGTGACTGCACGATACATGGCGCCACTGTCGATGTATATGTAACCTATTTCACGGGCAAGATCTTTTGCCATGGTACTTTTTCCACAGGAGGAAAAACCGTCGATTGCGATAGTTATCTTTTTCATTTTGAGTTATACTATTTATATATTATAAGGTATATGACAAATTAAATATAAGTGAGGATGAACTCACATGATATTTGGCATATGCCATCCCCAATTTCAATCGTTTTAACTGAATACCTGTGCCACAAGTAAAACCCGCCCAATGGCTGGAGCCGTTTATTTTCATTTCTTCTCCACGGCGGAAGCTATATCCGGCTGCCAGGTAAAAATTGCTGGTTGGGAGGAAATCAATGCCAAGGGCGATATGATTTAACAATTTCTTTCCAAAATTGTTTGCTGCTGTGGCTGATGTACTCCAGTGTGTCAGGTCATGTAGAGTAAATGAGAGCCTGAAAGGAGCATGTGCCAATCGTTTGCTGAAACCAAGCTGTACGTCGACGGGCAGTTTTTCATGCCGTTCTTCGAAAGCTTTCAGTTGTCCTCCCAAGTTGCGTGCAACAAGTGAAGCGGAAAAGTCAGACTCCTGATGATAGTAATTCAATCCCAAATCAATGCCAATTGCGAATGAAGAGTACTTATCATAATGAGAATAAATAAAGTTAGTGCGGACACCACCACTCCAATAATCACTTAAATCATAGGTATAAATGCCCGATATGGAAATATCTTTGGCAGAGAAAGTGCCGATTTCTATATTTTCTTCGGTGGTTTCTTTTAATTCTCCGTAATCTACATATTGAGCGGTTACCGCCCAGGTGGAACGCTCGCCTGCTGTACGTGCGAATGCGGCCCCTCCCACATTGACACCATCCATGTAAAGCATATAATTCAGGTTGAGAGTTTTATCCGCTACACACGAAAGAAGGGCGGGATTTTGGACAGCCATAGTTAAATCGTCTTCTATAATAGAAATGTTTTCTCCACCCAATGCCGATGCGTGGGCAGAAAAAGGAAGCTTTAAAAATTGGAAGGCGCTGGTTCCGTCTTGCGCACGTAAAACGGAGAAAATCAGTAGTAGTAGCGCCGTAATAAAAGACTTTTTCAACATTTCATTTAAAATTATTGCCAAAGATACGGTATTTTTAAAATATCTCGTTACATTTGTAGCACAAAAGCGCAGGTGTGCTTTTTGAAGGATAAAAAAAACAAAAATGGGTGCATATTGTCTTAAAAAAGATAGTACGGATGAACGTTTTGCAGAAAAAGTACTATATTTGCCCAAAATGAGAAACACGTTAAAATAATATTATAATTATGGAAATTAAGAAAACACCTAAAGCAGATTTGGAGAACAAAAAATCGACTTGGATGCTTATTGGTTATGTTATTGTGCTGGCTTTTATGTTTATAGCATTTGAATGGACAAAGCGCGATATCAAGATCGATACGAGCCAGGCGCTTACTGATCTCTATTTTGAAGAAGAAATGGTTCCTATTACTGAGCAGGAAGAAAAAGTAGCTCCTCCTCCTCCAGAAGTGGCTCCGATTAACGAAACGTTGGAAATCGTGGCTGATGATGCTGATGTGGAAGAAACAGTTATTGCTTCTTCTGAGGAAACAGGTCAGGCAGTAGAAGTAAAATACGTGCCTGTAACTGTTGTAGAAGAAGAACCGGAAGAACAAACTATTTTTGAGGTTGTAGAACAAATGCCTGAATTCCCGAATGGTGGTATGGCTGGTTTGATGCAATTCTTGAGCAAGAACATTAAATATCCTACTATTGCACAGGAAAACGGTACTCAAGGTCGTGTAACAGTACAGTTCGTTGTTAATAAGGATGGTAGTATTGTAGACGCTAAAGTCATAAGAGGTGTTGACCCGTATTTGGATAAAGAAGCACTCCGTGTGATTGGTACCATGCCGAAGTGGAAACCCGGTATGCAGCGCGGTAAACCTGTACGCGTAAAATATACGGTGCCTGTAATGTTCAGATTGCAGTAATAACGTTATCTATATAAAAAAAGAGGCTGCTTTTCGGCAGCCTCTTTTTATTCTTACTATTCTCCTTAATTTATAATCACTATGTTTACAGCTTCCGAGCTTCTCGAAAAATTTAATTCTCATATTGCTGATTTACAGTTTACGCGTACTCCAAAAGGATTGTATGCTCCGGTGGAATATGTATTGTCTATGGGGGGGAAGCGAATTCGCCCGGTATTAATGTTGATGGCTTATAATTTGTACCAGGAAGATGTAACTCGCATCTATGCTCCTGCTACAGGTATCGAAGTTTATCATAACTATACTCTCCTTCATGATGACCTGATGGATCGTGCCGATCGTCGTAGAGGTAAAGAAACTGTTCACAAGGTCTGGAACGATAATACCGCTATTCTCTCGGGAGATGCAATGTTGATTTTAGCTTATCAATTTATGGCAGAGTGTTCTCCTGCTTTTTTGAAGGAAGTTATGGATCTTTTTAGTCTGACAGCTCTTGAGATATGTGAAGGTCAGCAGATGGATATGGAGTTCGAACAGAGAAATGATGTAACAGCAGAAGAGTATCTGGAAATGATTCGTCTGAAAACAGCAGTTTTATTAGCTACAAGTTTACGGATTGGAGCTCGTTTGGGAGGAGCTTCAATAGAGGACGCCGATCGTTTGTATGATTTTGGAATGCAAATAGGAGTTGCTTTCCAATTGAAAGATGATCTTTTGGATGTTTATGGTAATGCCAAAGTCTTTGGGAAAAATATTGGTGGAGATATTCTTTGCAATAAAAAAACTTATATGCTGATTAAAGCATTTGAACATGCCGATTCAAGTCAACGTGAGCAGTTAAATCATTGGGTTCATGCAGAAGCCTTTCAACCTGTTGAGAAGATTGCTGCTGTTACGGAACTCTATAATCAGATTGGTGTAAAATCTATTTGCGAGAATCAAATGTTGGAATATAGTAATCGTGCGATGGAAAGTCTTGCGGCTGTTAGTGTTGCAGAGGATAAAAAAGAAGAACTTAAAAGGATAATAGAAAATTTGATGCATAGAGAAGTGTAATAGTGTCTTTTTAGAATTATGCCTTATAGAAGATTACCAAATACAGATCAGGCGAGAATACGGGCACTGAAAGCAGTGGTTGCGAAAGCTGATGTCCAGAACCTTTATGATTTGGCAGTTTCTCTGAAGACGTTGACAGAGGCCCGGAATTTTTTAACAAGATTTGAAGCTGCCCAAGCCTATTATTTGCAATGTTTTGAGCGTCAGTCGCAGGCTGGTCATAAGCATCAGACCAATGTAAAGATGGCACGTTTGTACGTATCTCATTTTATTCAGGTATTGAATTTAGCTGTAATACGTTCGGAAGTACGTGCTGCTCACAAAGCATATTATGGTTTACCGGGAGATAGTACAAATGTTCCGGATTTATCAACAGAAACAGCATTGGTGGAATGGGGACGAAAAATTATAGATGGAGAGGCTAAACGAACTTCACAGGGCGGAATTCCTATTTATAATCCTACAATAGCCAAGGTTAGAGTACATTATGATATCTTTACAGATAGTTATGACCGACAAAAAAATCTGCAGGCTTTGACTGCGCGTAGTTTAGAATCTCTTTCTGCTATGCGAACCACAGCAGATGAATTGATTTTGGATATTTGGAATCAAGTTGAAAAGAAGTTTGAAAATGTTTCTCCAAATGAAAAACGTTTGGATTTGTGCCGTGATTACGGTTTAGTTTATTATTACCGTACTGGTGAAAAACGAAAAGAAGAAGTAAATAAATGAGATTGATAGATACACATTCCCATCTCTTTCTAGAAGAATTTTCAGAAGATTTGCCACAGGTTATTGATCGTGCCCGTTCTGAAGGAGTTACTCATATTTTTATGCCTAATATTGATAGTACGACGATTGGCTCAATGTTGTCTGTCTGTAATACCTATAAAGGTTACTGTTTTCCTATGATAGGTTTACATCCTACTTCAGTCAATGCCGGTTATGAAAAAGAATTGGAAATCGTGACTCGTGAGCTCAAGTCTTCCAATGAATATATTGCAATAGGGGAGGTTGGTATAGATCTATATTGGGATAAAACTTTTCTGAAAGAACAGCAGATTGCATTAGATAAGCAAATCAATTGGGCTTTGGAATATGACCTTCCTGTCGTTATTCATTGTCGGGATGCCTTTGATTATATATATAAGGTGCTGGAACCTTACAAGAATACTTCTTTAAAAGGAATCTTCCACAGTTTTACGGGTACCGATGAGGAAGCTGCCCGGATTCTGGAGTTTTCAGGTTTTCTAATTGGAATTAATGGTGTGGTTACTTTTAAAAAGTCGCATCTTCCGGAAGTTTTGACTAAAATATCTTTGGAGAAGATTGTTCTTGAAACGGATTCCCCTTATCTTACTCCGGTTCCGAATCGTGGTAAGAGAAATGAAAGTGCCTATGTGAAGGATACTTTAATGAAGGTTTCTGAGATCTATCGGATGTCTCCGGAGGCTGTCGGAAGCGTAACTTCTGAAAACGCTTTAAAAGTGTTTGGAATGCTCAAATAACATCGCAAAGATTTTAAAGTTTATTAATTTTGAGATTTTATTAAAGATAAAACGGAGAGAATGAAGGGCAAGAACGAAAAAAAGAATACATTTGTAGCTGAAAACGCTTGTGGTTCGCATTTTTTTTGTAATTTGCAGCCGTTTTTGAAAGAGGCGTCTATTGGAGAGATGCTCGAGTGGTTGAAGAGGCACGCCTGGAAAGCGTGTATACCCCTAAAGGGTATCCGGGGTTCGAATCCCCGTCTCTCCGCAGTATGAAAGAAGAAAACAAAAGTAATAAATGAATATAATAAACAATTTAATTAATTAATCTTAAAAATTAGACACACAATGAAAAAGTTATTTGCAATTGTTGCTGTGATGGGAGTCTTAACATTTGGCTCAACTCAACTTGCTCAGGCTCAAGATGCTCCTGCAGCTGAACAAACAGAACAAGCTGCTCCTGCAGCTCAAGCAGCTCCTGCTGGTGATGCTACTGTAGAGGCAGAAGAAGGTGGTATTCACAAGGAAATCAAAACTAAATTTATTGAAGGTACTGCATCTTTCATGAGTTTGGTTGCTATCGCTTTGGTTATCGGTCTTGCATTCTGTATCGAACGTATCATTTATCTGAGCTTGGCTGAAATCAACACAAAGAAATTCTTGGCTGCTATTGAAGCTGCTTTGGAAAAAGGCGACGTAGAAGCTGCTAAAGACATCGCACGTAATACAAGAGGTCCTATCGCTTCTATCTATTACCAAGGCTTATTGAGAATTGATCAAGGTCTTGACGTAGTTGAGAAGTCAGTAGTATCTTACGGTGGTGTACAAGCTGGTTACTTGGAAAAAGGTTGTTCTTGGATCACACTGTTCATCGCAATGGCTCCGTCTTTGGGATTCTTGGGTACTGTAATCGGTATGGTGCAAGCATTTGATAAGATCCAACAAGTAGGTGATATCTCTCCGACGGTTGTAGCAGGTGGTATGAAAGTTGCCTTGATTACAACTATTTTCGGTTTGATTGTTGCTTTGATTCTGCAGGTATTCTACAACTATATCCTGTCTAAGATCGAGGCTTTGACTAGCGAAATGGAAGATTCTTCTATCACTTTGTTGGACATGGTTATCAAATATAACTTGAAATACAAAAAATAAGAGAAATGGCTAAATTATCATATAGAGTATCATATTACGTACTGTATGTTTTATTCGCCGCTATTTTAGTAGTATTGGGCTTATTCTACTTTGGTGGAGATGCTCAGGGCGATGCAGTACTGATGGGTGTTGACCCAGAGATGTGGCAGCCTGCACAGACAGATAGCATGCTGTATTTAATGTATGGTTTGTTTGCTTTGGCTGTTATTGCAATGGTTGGTGGATTTATTCTGCAGTTTGGTACAGCATTAAAAGATAATCCGGTAAAGGCTTTGAAGTCATTACTTGGTGTTATTTTGTTAGCTGTTGTAATGATCGTTGCTTGGTCTATGGGTAGTGGTGAACAAATGAATATCCCAGGCTATAGTGGAACTGATAATGTTCCGTTCTGGCTGAAGATAACAGACATGTTCTTGTATACTATTTATTTCTTACTGGGAGCAACTGTTCTTGCAATGCTTTTCAGTAGTATTAAAAAGAAATTATCATAATCGATTGAGGAAACTCAGTCTAATGGAGTAATTACAATGGCAAAAGGAAAAAGAAAAGTTCCTGATATAAACTCAAGTTCTACAGCGGATATCGCTTTCCTATTGTTGATCTTCTTCTTGATTACGACTTCTATGGATACGGACCGTGGTTTGGCAAGACGTTTGCCGCCACCGCCTGAACAAGACCAACCGAAGGATGAATCAGATAAGGTTAAGGAGCGTAACGTAATGACAGTCTTCTTGAACATGAATGACCAACTCATGGCCAATGGAGAGTACATCAATGTAGATCAATTGAGAGATAGGGCAAAAGAATTCATTGCTAACCCGTATAATGATGAAACCAAACCGGAAAAGCATGCAAAAGAGATACCTTTCTTTGGCACTATGCAGGTTACGGAAAAGCATGTAGTTTCTTTGCGTTGCGACCGTGGATCTTCCTATAAGGCATATTTGGCGGTTCAGAATGAACTGGTAGCTGCTTATAATGAGTTGAGAGAAGAATTGGCTCAGGAAAAGTTTGGTAAGAATTATGCTGCTTTGGACGAAGACCAACAAAAAGCAATTCGTGATGTATATCCTCAGAAGATTTCTGAGGCAGAACCTAAAAAGTACGGAGAAAAGAAGTAATGGGAAAATTTAATAAGACTGGTAAACGCGAAATGCCTGCGTTGAATACTTCTTCTCTACCTGACCTTATCTTTACTCTGTTGTTCTTCTTTATGATTGTAACAACAATGCGTGAGGTAACATTAAAGGTTGAGTTTAAGGTTCCGCAAGCTACAGAATTGGAAAAACTGGAAAAGAAATCTTTGGTTACGTTTATCTATGTAGGAAAGCCTACAGCTGAGTTTCGTAAGAAACTGGGTAATGAAAGCCGTATCCAATTGAATGATAGCTATGCTGAAGTTGCTGAAATTCAAGACTACATTATTGGTGAACGTGCCAGTATGAAGGAGGAAGATCAGCCTCAGATGACTGTTTCTTTGAAAGTTGACCAAGATACGAAAATGGGTATCGTAACAGATATCAAAGAAGCTCTTCGTAAAGCTTATGCATTGAAACTTAACTATTCTGCGCAACCGCGTCAGTAAAAAGTTAATCAAACTATAAAAAAATAAAGGGTGCTTATTCAAAGTAGGCACCCTTTATTTTTTATCCCTTTACATTATATACTTCTCTGTATATAGAGTCTTTTACTGTTTCAAAATCCCTTTCACACTCTAAATCTCCATGGGCCATAAGCAACATAGGAAGATATTCATCTGTAGGTCTGTATGGAGGTTGAAGATATGGTTTTTCCCAGAGCACGAATCCTTGGCGCTTATAGAAATTAATACGTCTTTGGGCCATTTCTTCTTCCGGCATTTCCACTTCCAGGACAATAGGGTGTTGAAGCAACTGGCATAAATGGTTTAAAACATTCTTTCCATGTCCGCCATTACGCTGGGCTGGATCTACGGCGAAATGTTCGACATAGTAGAATTTGCCGAAATCCCAGTAGGTAATAAAACCTACAGGAGTATCATGATGGAAAATAATATTGTTATAGAAGTGAGGTCTACTATCGGTGTACAGGCGCAGCTCCTCTAACGGTCGGTGCTCTTCCGGTGGGAAGGCAGCGGTTATCAACTGTTCCATGTACTCATACAAAAATCCATCAGCGGTGCTGATACGTTGAAGTCTGATCATATTGTTGGTCTTTAAAGTTTAGTTCTCTTATTATTTTGTATAAAAATCAATGAGTCTTTGCAGTGCTCGTTGGCATACCGGACAAAATGTAGGATGTTCATTGGTACGCATGCGGCAGTTATCAGCAGGACGGAATATCCCTTTGGCAGAATATCCACCTCCTTCATACACTCCTACCGGATACTTTGCCTGTTCGCTTACAGGAGTAGGGACAGGAGTACCTTTGACAAGCATATCTTCCCATTTAGAAGCGAAATCTATGCGGGTACTTATATTTTGTTCCCAGGGTTCTGTATCCAATGGGTAGGTATCTGTCATAACATCATCATCGTAGAAATATTCATCGGCCAACCCTCCGAAACTGTGTCCGAATTCGTGTACAACTACCGGGCGGAACATTGGATGATGGGCTGTAGTCAGGGTATAAGCATTATAGATACCACCACCTCCATATTCTTCAGTATTGGCAAGAATAATAATGTGTTCATACGGTATTCCGGCCAAAGCATCATGTATGGCCTTGACGTGGCGGGTAGTTAGGTAACGGTCAGAATAGAATGTGCTGAAATGCGAGTTAAAAGCCGTATGCTTCCATTCTCCTAAGCGGGGGACACTTACACCACTGTCGTCAGAAGGACTGGCGACGGCTACAATATTGAAGCGATTTTTCATACTCTTGAACGGTTCGTGTGAGAAGAGGCTTTCACAGGCAATTTCCGCATCCTGATAGAATACGTTCATCTCTGCAGGGGTATATCCTTCGGCAAGGATGGCCACATCGATGCACTTGTCAGTTTCACCGCTCTTTAGCAGATATTTATGTGGAGTGATATGTACAGTTCCTTTCTGATGAATAAGTATATCATCCGGGCGTACAGTGTGCGTCAGACGCGTGCGCACTTCTTTTCTCGGGCTTAACAGGGTAATTTCTATTTCTACAGGACGGAGCGGGTAGGGTAATAGAAAGGTATTTTCAAATCCTTTGGTGACAGCTTTGGCTTCGTCCGTTTCCAGCCACTCTTGAAAGAGAGAAGAAAAAGAAGTCGTATAGATTGTCTTTCCACTTTCCAAATCCTTCATGATAATTTGTCCGTTGCCTTGCAAAGGTAGTTCAGCCAAATGATGACGCCTTCCGGCCCATGATGGAAGTACGGACAGTTCATCCAAACATACATTCTGGCGGGAAGCGTCTCCTGTAAAGATATAATCAACACGCAATGTCTTATCGGCAAAATACTCAGTGTAGTTTTGCGCATAGCCTATTGTTACCATCAGTAGACACAATGCAAGTACAAGATATTTTTTCATAACAATCTTATTTTGTAGTTATAGGCAAAGATAATGCAAATTGAGCGCAGAACTTTCATGCTTGCATGAAAAAGTTATGCCGAGGTGCAGCTTATCTTCTTTCCACCCTATTTATCGCAACTGCGGGTTTATTCATTTTTTAGTAAGAAAAGTAATAAATCGTATTTTTATTGGGAAAAATTTCGCTAACTTTGCACATTATCGTATGAGAATACGGTGAGGCAATCGTTATTTATTAATCATAAAATTAGAAATGGGACATCATCAATTGGATACTTTAGACGAGCAAATACTGAAATTGATTGCAGATAATGCCCGTATTCCTTTCTTGGAAGTGGCAAGAGCTTGTAATGTTTCCGGCGCAGCCATACATCAACGCATACAGAAACTGACGAATTTAGGTATCTTGAAAGGATCGGAATATGTTATCGATCCGGAAAAGATCGGTTATGAGACTTGTGCTTATATTGGTATTTATCTGAAAGATCCGGAATCATTTGACGCAGTGACAAAGGCACTTGAAGCTATTCCGGAAATTGTGGAATGTCACTTTACGACAGGTAAATATGATATGTTTATCAAACTTTACGCACGCAATAACCACCATTTGCTGAGCATTATCCACGATAAATTACAGCCACTGGGGTTAGCGCGTACTGAAACACTGATATCCTTCCATGAAGCCATTAAGCGGCAGATGCCGATTATGGTTGAGGTAGATGAAGATTAGGAATTACTTACGGATATAATCCACAAATGCATAGGGGCAGGGATGTTTCTCGTCGGCAAGATGAGATTCCCTGCTTTTTTCGCGCCATATTGTGGAATCTACAGTTGGGAAGTAAGCGTCTACCTGAGGTGCTTCTGCATCAATTTCTGTCAGGCAAAGCATGTCTGCCAATGGAATTGCCTGTTTATATACACTTGCTCCACCGATAATATATACTTGTTCCTTCGGTTGACAGCTTTGCAAAGCTGCTTCGAGGGTAGGGAATACTTCTGCACCGGGATATTGGGTTGCCGGATTGGACGAAAGCACTACATTTCTCCGATTGGGCAGTGCACCTTTAGGCAGGGATTCAAATGTTTTTCTTCCCATGATGATGGTGTTCCCTGTGGTCAATGCCTTGAAACGTTTTAAATCATTGGGAAGCCAGAATAATAATTTATTTTGGAAACCGATTCCTAAGTTGCGGTCTACGGCGGCGATGATATTAATCATGATTGGATTTATGATTTGTTAAACAGAAACTTTACCGGCAATATGCGGATGCGGGTCGTAATTTATCAATTCGAAATCTTCATATTGGAAATCAAAGATACTCTTCACGTCCGGGTTTATCTTCATTTGCGGCAACGGACGTGGTTCGCGGGAAAGTTGTAGTTTTACCTGTTCCAGATGATTCAGATAAATATGCGCATCACCAAGTGTATGAATGAAGTCTCCTGCTTTCAATCCTGTTATTTGTGCCATCATCTGCAACAGTAGGGCATAAGATGCAATGTTGAAAGGTACACCGAGAAAAATGTCCGCACTGCGTTGATAGAGTTGGAGACTCAGCCGTCCGTTTGCCACATAGAATTGAAAGAAAGCATGACAGGGAGGAAGATTCATATTGTCAAGATCTCCCACATTCCAAGCACTGACAATGATGCGGCGGGAATCCGGATTATGAAGAATTGTTTCTACAGCCTCACTGATCTGATCGATGGAACCACCTTTGTAATCAGGCCAGGAACGCCATTGGTAACCGTAAATATGTCCCAAGTCACCATTCTCATCCGCCCACTCGTTCCAGATGCGAACACCATGATCTTGCAGATACTTGGCATTGGTGTCTCCATTCAGGAACCATAGCAATTCATATATAATCGATTTCAGATGCAGCTTTTTGGTGGTGAGGCAGGGAAAGCCATCATCCATATTGAAGCGCATTTGATGTCCGAATACGCTGATTGTACCGGTTCCGGTACGGTCTTCCTTGTGTACGCCCTCGGTTAATACCCGATTGAGCAAGTCTAAATATTGTTTCATGATTGCAGATTACGAATTATAAACAACAAAAGAGGCAATCTTTTTTGCCTCGCCAAAGGTAACTAAACTTCGGCAGATAGCATAGAATAATTTTCAATTAAAAATTAGAGGAACGGCGGTATAATTAAAGGAACGGTGTCATAAGGTTACCCACCCAACCTACAAACTTCTTCCACCCGGAACGTTTTTTCCAAACTTCGGGAGTCAATAGCGTACTATTCTTTTTATCCCGTTCAAACATATCATTCAACTGGTGAGTGATTGTAGGATCGAAAATAAACGCATTCGTTTCGAAGTCATATCGCAGGCTGCGGCTATTCAGATTGGCCGTACCCACAGTACAGAAATTCCGGTCTACCATCATAATCTTGGAATGGTGGAAACCTCCGTTAAAGAGATAAACTTTTGCCCCTTTCTTCATCAGCTTGTGTACGATATAGAAAGATGCTTCCGGGGTGAAAGGAATATCAGAAACAGCAGGTATCATAATTTCTACTTCAGTACCTTTCTTTAATGCATATTTAATGGCTTTCCGGATAGATTTGGTCGGTACAAAGTAAGGGTTCACAATTTGTATGCTGTGTTGCGCCGATCCAATGGATGCTGCATAAGCGTGACTGATAGAGCGGGGAGTTTCCCGTGGTGTACGGTCTACTATTGCTATTTCTTCGGCTATACTGTCGGGGAGTTGCGGTATATCCGGAAAGTAAACGGGACCGCCGACGTGCTGTTTAGTCTCCTGGTTCCACATGGTGAGGAAAATTCCTTGCAGATAGCGTACGGCATCTCCTTCGATGCGCATGTGCATGTCGTGCCATTGACCGATTTTGGGTAGTCCGGTGATGTAATAGTCGGCGATATTCATTCCACCGGTATATCCTATTTTTCCGTCAATCACTACAATTTTCCGGTGGTCGCGGTGCATAGCATGATTGATCCACGGGAAGGTAATCGGGTCGAATTTCACAATTTCAATACCTCGGTTACGGATTGCTTTCAGATGATGTTTCTTTAATGGTTTGTTATTAGACCAGTTACCGAAAGCGTCGAAGAGAGCGCGGACTTCCACACCTTCTTGTACTTTTTCAGCCAGTAAGTCAAACAGGGCATTGGCAATGGAGTCGTTGCGGAAGTTGAAGTACTCCAAATGAATGTGATGTTTGGCATGGCGTATTTCTTCGAAGAGATCAAGAAATTTCTCCCGCCCGCTCATCAGTAGTTTTACTTCATTGTTAGCGGTGACCGGAATGCCTTGTTGTTGCAGATAATGCACCACGAGCGAGTCACTGGTGGCGACTTGCGCGTGAATATTTCCTATAAAAAATAATGCAGATGATAATATGATGAATAATATTCTTCTCAAAACTTCTTACGCTTAGTTAGTTTTTCTAATTGAGTCGACAAAGATACAATTTATTGATGAGAAATGTTTGCTCAGTTAAAAAAAATTAGCCCTTGACCTGTAGAAAGCAGGTAAGGGCTAACTAAACTATTGTAAGGGCAAACGGATTTATTGCAAGGGATAAGTGAACTTTATGCTAAAGAACAAATCTTGCGATATCCTAAGTAGACAAGTACTACGGCCGCTATAATCAGTGATTTGGGGTCGAGTTCTGCTGCACCGCTTTGTACGGCACTGGTGAAAGTCTCGCGCAAAGCTCCCAGCACCAGTTGCAAACCATCAAGAACAAAGAATAACACTACGGCAAGCGTAAAACAGAACAAGCTCCACAGCTGCGAAATCCGGTAATACCGGTCGGGCAGGTGGTGCATCACGCGACGGCTGAAGCCGTTATCTTCTATCTCTTTCCGATTGTCAGAGAAGAATTGCTGCAAAAGTTTATCATCAGTTGTTTCCGTCATAACCATTTTGTTTTAAGTAGATAGCCATTTTTTCTTTCGCCCGCGAGAGGTGGCTTTTAACTGTTCCCGCCGGGCATCCCGTGATATCTGCAATTTTTTCGATGCTCTGATCTTCCATGTAGAACAAGGTAATGCAGGTTCGTTCCATTTCTTTTAGTGTTGCCAGTGCTTGGTAAACGTCCATTTGTTGTCCTACGTCATCCTGACTGGTGTTCCAGTGAGTATCCACTTCCCGGGTGTCGAGGTCGGCTGTCTCCTTCCGACTGCGAAGATAATCATAAAATACATTATATGCAATACGGTAGAGCCAGGTGGAGAAATTGGACAGGTTTTTGAATGAAGCCAGGTTAGTGTAGGCTTTGATAAACGTGTCCTGCGCCAAGTCGTCACTCAATTCGTTGTCGCCGCAAGTAAGGTTGAGAAAGAACCGTCGCACGGGCGACTGGTATTTCTTCACCAACTGGTCGAAGGCCTTGGTGTTGCGAAACACCACGACCTGTGCGACTAACGATATGTCATTGAGTTGGCTCATCTCTCCCGGTTGTTCTTTTTATTAGAGTCCTGTGTATAATAAATAACTAATTGCCCGAATCCGGTGAACATGATCAGTAGTCCGACGCAGCCGATTCCAAAGTTCTCGGTAATGGCCCAGAGGAAGATGAACAATCCGATGCCGATGAAGATGTTTTTGATACCTTTGGTACGGATATCTTCTGTTTTCTCTGCATTCTTGAAGAAGTCTTCGGGTAGTTGTTGTCCATTCGAAAGTGCTTGTTCTGCAAGGCGGTATTTGGCTTTTCGATTTTTGTAATTGAAGAAGAATACCGTAAAGATGATGAGTAGCGGCAGACCGAAGATGAAGACGAGGGCAGTAACTGAAATAATGGTTTTAGAAGTTTTGCTGCCTAAATCGAACTCCCAGTCCCAATCACTGCCGTTGTGGTGTTTCCATCCCTTATCGCTTTTGCTGTCTGAACTACTGCCTTCGTAGGTCATGATGCTGAGCGTATCGGTTACCGTCTTTCCGTCGATGGTAGTATCGCACAGTTCAATTACGCGTTTTTTGTTCCCCTGACTATCGTTTTCTGTAATCGTTCTGTTTTTTGCCTGCACCAGTGAACATAATGTCACGGTGGCGATGAGTGCTAAAATTATTCGTTTCATAATCATATTTTGTTTTATCTTTTATTTTTTCTTTGTGTGTTAGACGTATCATGCCAGTTAGAAAGTTGCAAAGAGACGACATTTTTTTTAGAAAATCGGTATTATCTGAAAGTATTTGCAGAAATTTTAGATGTAAGGTGAAGAAGGGGATGATAGGATTGATTCTTTCCGGGAAAATAATGAATCAAAGATTGCTGATGACTTTCTTGTTAGTTTGTTGATAATCAGTTAATAGTATTTACCGAAAGCTTATCGTAAGATGTAAAAGCGTTTCCCGCCGTATGTAACGGCCTTTACCTCGGCATGTAAATGGAGTTACCGTGTGGAGTGAACAAAGTTACCATTTGGGGTAAACAGAATTTCCATGAAAGGAAAACGACTATGTACTTATAAATGTGAAGTAAGATAATTCATAACCGAAAAGCAATGAATCAGTTTTATTTAATAATAATGTAATATCAGACATCTTGTACTCATAAGATGTAGGTATTTTGCTCTATATCCGGCTAAAACAACTAAATCCGGTTGTTTCTTATTGTAATTAGTGTTACTTTCGCAAATCTATATTAAAAACGCTTTTGGAGAAGTTACGGAATATACTGAAATGGTTCCTTCCTTTATTATTTATCGCATATTTAGGAGGAATTACACTGTTTACTCACTCGCATGTGGTAAATGGGGTAATTATTGTACATTCCCACCCGTTCAAAGGTGAACATAGTCATACGGAAGCGCAGGTTGAAACGATATTCTTTCTTTCTTCTTTTGTGGCTTCTTCTCTACCTTCTATTCTTTTTGTCGCATCAGCTCTTTTCATTTTATTGCGTGTACTGGGTGTTCCGGCTGTAGAACATATCAAGTGCGTGCGAGTTCGTTGCGGCATCAGTCTGCGTGCACCGCCTGTGGTTCATTGACAGTAGGAATGCTTTTATCGGGGGGATTGATACGCGTTGTCCGCGTGCCAATACTGATAATCCCCCTCTATCAAAATCCATTAAAAATTAGAACTACATGAAAAAATATATCTTTTTCGTGGTGGGAGTAATGTACACATTGCTCTCCCACACCGCTTATGCCATTGATTTAAATAAATCCGATGCTAATATTATCGGCCACGTATTAGAGAAAAAAACAGGAGAACACCTCTCTTATATGACAGTAGCCCTGAAAGGAACCACTATTGGTACTATGACCGATGGCACCGGACACTACTTTTTGAAGAATCTTCCGGAAGGTGAGTTCACACTTTCCGTCAGTGCCGTAGGTTATAAACCACAAGAACGAAAAGTAATCTTGAAACGAGGCAAAACACTGGAAGAGAACTTCGAACTGGAAGAAGATATGGTAGCCTTGGATGGTGTAGTCGTTACAGCCAACCGTAATGAAACCGCCCGCCGACTGGCACCTACCTTGGTTAAAGTCGTTACTCCGAAACTATTCGACATGACCAATTCGCACACCTTATCTCAAGGTCTTGTATTCCAACCGGGCGTACGTGTAGAAAACGATTGCCAGAATTGCGGTTACTCTCAGGTACGCATCAATGGTATGGACGGGAAATATACACAGATATTGATTGATTCCCGTCCCATCTTTTCTGCACTGGCAGGTGTCTACGGCTTGGAGCAGATTCCCGCTAATATGATAGAGCGTGTGGAAGTGGTGCGTGGTGGCGGCTCGGCCCTATTTGGTTCTTCCGCCATTGCCGGAACGGTGAATATCATCACGAAAGAACCTCTTCGCAACTCCGGTTCGTTTGCCCACTCTATCTCCAACTTCGATGGTTCCGGTTCATTCGACAATAATACCACACTCAACCTTTCCCTGGTATCTTCGGACAACAAAATGGGAGCCTACATCTACGGGCAAAACCGCCACCGTTCGGCATGGGACTCCAATGGCGACGGTTTCTCCGAATTACCCAAGTTAAAGAACCAGACAGTAGGTGTGAATGCTTATTATAGACTGAGTCCCTATTCCAAGTTGAATCTGGAATATCATCACATGGAAGAGTTCCGTCGTGGCGGTAACCGCTTTGACCTGCCGCCCCACATTGCCGAAGATGCCAATCTGAATGGTTCGGGCGAACCCGGACTGGTGGAGCAGATCGAACATTCTATCAATACGGGCGGATTGAAGTTCAGTGCCTTCTCCAAGGATCAGAAACATTCGTTCAATGCATACGCCTCTGCCCAGCATATCGTGCGCGACAGTTATTACAGCGCCTATGGTCATACCACAGACTTTACCGGCGTATTGGGCGCTCAGTATATCTATCATTTTGATAAGCTCTTTTTCATGCCTTCCGACTTGACGGGTGGGGTGGAATTTAATCATGATAATCTGGACGACAAAGCAACGGATATGCAAAAATACCGGGATGCCGCTCTGGCGGAAGAACCTACTGCAACAGGAGACCGTCTGCAACAGTTGATTGATAAATATACGCCCGCTCCTTTGAAACAGATTGTGAACATTGCGAGCGCCTATGTGCAGAATGAATGGAAAAGTGAGCAGTGGAGTTTTCTGATAGGCGGACGTCTGGACAAGAATAGCATTATGAACAAAGCCATCTTCAGTCCCCGTGCCAATATCCGCTACAACCCTACGCAGGATATCAATCTTCGTTTCAGCTATGCCGAAGGTTTCCGTGCTCCGCAGGCTTTCGACGAAGACTTGCATATTAGTAATGTGGGAGGCGAGTTGATTTCCATCGTTCGTGCTAAGGATCTGAAAGAAGAACGTTCGCGCAGCGTGAACGCTTCGATGGACTGGTATCATTACTTCGGTGATTTCCAGGCAAACTTACTGGTAGAAGGTTTCTTCACAAAACTCTCCGATCCGTTTGTGTTGACAGCACCGATAGAAGATCCGAACGGTAGCGGATATCTGATACAAACCCGTGTCAACGGTTCCGGTGCAAAGGTATATGGCGGTACATTGGAAGGAAAGATTGCCTGGCGTGATAAAATCCAGTTGCAGGCGGGACTGACCGTGCAACGCAGTCTGTACGATTCTCCCGAGGAGTGGAGTGCGGACAAGGAACATTTGTCGGATGAAGAACGCCATAGCGACCGGATATTGCGTACCCCCGATGTTTATGGTTACTTTACTGCCACTTTTAATCCTACAAAAGCATTGTCGGTAGCCCTGAACGGTAATTATACCGGGCGAATGTATGTGCCTCATCTGATGTCCGAAGTGGATGGTACGGCAGACTTGCTGGTGAAAAGCCCGGATTTCTTCGAACTGGGTGCCAAGGTAGCTTATGATATAGATTTTTCCGGCATGTGCCTGCAATTCAATGTGGGAGTACAGAATATCTTCAACTCCTATCAGAAAGATTTTGATAAAGGAGCCACCCGCGATTCCGGTTACATTTATGGTCCGGGAGCGCCTCGTTGCTACTTTGCGGGAGTCAAGCTTAGTTTTTAGTGCCCGGCGGGTTTGCCTTGTATTGCCTTTTTATGTTACCTTTGAAGAAGATAAGCTGCATCTCAGCATAACTTTTCATGCAAGCATGAAAGTTATGCATTCGATTTGCATTACCTTTGTACCCGTAAAACAATTTGGCACATGGACTTACCCGTATCTTTTGCAGACCGTACCCGTCCCCTCTTGGGCGATGAAGAATATAACAAACTGGCTGACGCCTTGAATGGCGAACAGCCCGTAAGCATCCGACTGAATGAAGAAAAACTACCCGATTCTTCATTCAGTCTTTTTCATGCCTCTTCCGACCGGGTGCCTTGGTCTTCCACGGGTTTTTATCTCGACCGTCGATTGACGTTTACCTTCGATCCGTTGTTTCATGCCGGATGCTACTATGTGCAGGAAGCATCTTCCATGTTTGTGGAACAGGTATTAAAGCAATATATCGGCGAAACGCCCTCCGTGATGCTTGACCTTTGCGCTGCTCCCGGCGGAAAGTCCACTCATGCACGCAGTGTATTGCCTGCAGGCAGCCTGCTGGTAGCAAACGAGGTGATCCGTAACCGTTCGCAAATCCTGGCAGAGAATCTGACGAAGTGGGGGCATCCCGGTGTAGTGGTAACCAATAATGATCCGGCCGACTTTTCCTGTTTGGAAGACTTCTTTGATGTCATACTGACTGACGTGCCCTGTTCCGGTGAAGGCATGTTCCGTAAAGATCCCGTTGCCGTCAGCGAGTGGAGTCCGGAGAATGTGGAAATCTGCTGGCAACGTCAGCGACGTATCATCTCTGATATATGGCCCAGTCTGAAACCCGGTGGATTGCTTATCTATAGCACTTGTACGTATAATACGCAGGAAGATGAAGAGAATATCCGCTGGATGCGCGATGAATTTGGGGCAGAGGTACTTCCGGTAGATGCTCCGACAGCGTGGAACATTACCGGAAATTTGCTTTCAGGTGAAGATTTTCCTGTATATCGTTTCCTGCCTCATCGTACAAAGGGTGAAGGCTTTTTCCTTGCCGTGCTTCGTAAGCCGGAAGGAGAGACGGTACAAATCCGTTACAAATCCACCGTTTCCCAAGGAAAGAAGAAGGCTGGTGCTTTAGCGTCTAAAGCTAATGCCGGAGCATCTAAGGAACAATTGTTGGCCGTCCGTGCCTGGCTCCTTTCGGCAGAGGACTATGAGTTTTTTGCAAATGGAATGAATATTGCGGCTTTCCCTAAAGGATATATATCCGGATTATCCGTCCTTCAACAATCTCTTCGTGTCATTCAGGCAGGCGTTACCCTTGCCGAAGTGAAAGGAAAGGACCTGATTCCCAATCATGCCCTTGCTATGAGCACTGTGCAGGCTTCCGATGTTTTTCCTCGTGAAGAAATCTCGTACGAACAGGCTATTGCTTATTTGCGTAAGGAAGCCATTGTACTTCCCGGTACAGCTCCACGCGGTTATGTACTGTTGACGTATAAGGATGTTCCTTTAGGTTTTGTGAAGAATATCGGTAACCGGGCTAATAATCTTTATCCACAGGAGTGGCGCATCCGAAGTGGATACTTGCCGGATGAGATACTGATATTGAAGTCATAGCATTGGGAACGGATTCCGTTCCCATTAAGAGAAACTGTCGTCCTTGTCAGGGGAGAACTGCAAAGACTTAAACTCTGATGAAATACAACACTATTCTTATCCGCAAAATAGCTATAAATCATTTGTTTGACAAACTGCTTGTAATGGAGGTATTAAGATATTGATCAGATATTTGCAAGTAACTGTTCAAAAGAATGATATTCGTTCTTTCCTTTTTTGTGCAGTATTAAGCGGTCGGCGGATAAAACTTGCAGACGCGGTATTTCGTTTGTTTCCGGCGAAGAAGCGGGGTGACAAGCATAGCCATGACGGTTGAGTGCATTCGTTGTCCAGTGCAGCAATACTTCATCACTGGCTTCTACAATGATACAGCGGTGACTATCTACTTTGGGATAATATACCCCGTGCGCATAATCAAACCGGATATCGTTGCGGGAAAACAAGCCGTCCATCCGGTGACTTAGAATCATATCTTCCGTTACTCCACATTGCAGTCCGTTTTCTTTTGAAAGTAACCAAAGTTTATCTGCCAGTACCAATGCCTGCTCTATGTCATGGGTGGAAAGCAGGATCGCCTTCTTTTGTTCCACTGCCAGGCGATGAAGCAAAGTCATAATTTCGATGCGACTCACTACATCCAGGAAAGCTGTCGGTTCATCCAGCAGAATGAGCGGACATTCCTGTACCAATGCTTTGGCAATCATGACCTTCTGTCGTTCCCCATCTGATAGCTCTGCAGTGTAACTGTGGGCTTTATGGCTGATGCTTACAGCTTCCAGAGCCTCTTCAATGATGGAGTGATCCGTTTTGTTCAACCTGCCGAAGAACCCCGTATGAGGTTGTCGTCCCAGAGCTACCAACTCATATACAGTCAGTCCGCCTGCTTGTGTCTTGTCTGTCAGTACTACTCCGATGGTACGTGAACGTTCTTTTTCGGAATAGGCAGACAATGGCTTTTCCTGTACAAATAATTCTCCTGACAAGGTCGGTTGTGAAGCAGCCAAAGTGCGGAGCAGAGTTGATTTACCGGTTCCGTTAGCTCCCAGCAGGCAGGTCAGTTCTCCGGGATAGAGCCGGAAGGAGAGATGTTCATGTATCCGTTTCTCTTGCTTTCCCTGGCGGTAGCCGATGCATAAATCGTTTGCGGTGATAACAGCTTTCTCCATCAGTTGAAGTATTGTATTTTACGTTGGTTGACAATGACATAAATGATAACAGGCGCCCCCAGCACAGGGGTTACCGCATTGAGAGGAATAATACCTGCTTCGCCTGGAAGGATGCAGATCAGATTGCAGAGCAAGGCAATCACACCACCCGTCAGCAAGGTGACGGGAAGCAGTGAATTGTGATTGGACGTGCCCAGCATCAGGCGGGAGATATGTGGAACGGCCAAACCGATGAAAGCAACAGGTCCGCAGAAGGCGGTAGTGACGGCTGTCAGTAGTCCGGTGGCAATCAGTAACAGATTTCTTGTGCGACGGATGTTTACTCCTAGGTTTTCAGCATAGCGCGTACCCAGCAGCAAGGCATTCAAGGGTTTGATAAGCAGGATGGAAAGTAACAAACCTGCCAGACAGAAAATGGAGAAATAGGGGAGTTGTTGCAATGAGACACCTCCGAAGTTCCCCATGCCCCATATCATATAAGAATGTACTCCTTCGGCAGTAGCAAAGAAATTGAGTAATGAAATAGCGGACGAAGTGATATAACCGATCATGATACCCGTAATCAGCAACATGATATTGCTTTTTATCAGTGTCGAAAAGAAAAGGATAAGTCCCATTACCACCATCGACCCGATGAAGGCACCGAGTATCACGGAGAAGAAACCGGATAATGTAAATACCCCTGTAGCAATGCTTCCTCCACCGGCCAGCATCACCAATGCGACACCAAGACTTGCTCCTGAGTTAATGCCCAGGATGGATGGACCTGCCAGTGGGTTGTTGAATGCCGTTTGTAGCATCAGTCCCGAAGCTGCGAGTGCGGCACCACATAGTAATGCCGTGACGGCTTGTGGCAGACGGGACTCCCAGATGATAAAAGCCCAGCTGGCTTTTTCTACTTCATTCCCTATGAGAGTATTCCACACAGCTCCGGCGGGGATATTGATTGAACCGAACCAGAGATTCGCAGCCATCAATACGAGAATGAGGACCGACAGTGCTATGCCATATATATATCCTTTTGCTTTCGTTCTTATCATCAGTTCTATTCTGATAGTTTTTTGTAATACCTCAGCTCATAGCCTTCCAACAGTGAAGGATGAAATATTTTAATTAAATCTTTCAATAACCAGTCCGGATGGAAAGGCGTTTCTTCGTAAAAAGGAACCCGGTTGGTATTACATCCGTAGATGTTCCGTTCCTTGAAAGCACGGAAACCTGCATAAGGGGCAAACTCTTTTTCCAGTTCCTTGTATGTTTTATCTATGGGTTGGTTATAGCGTATCAGCCAGAAATCCGTTTGTTGACCTTTCTCAAAGATAACTTCGAAAGGATAGGGGAGTGAGCCGCTATGTGTATCTTCTCTGAAAATATAGTTGGCACCTGCATCAGCGTATAGCCTGGCAATGGTGCTGTTGCCACCCGGAGTGTACCAGGTAGAGCTTGTTTTCAAATCACACATCACGGAGGGAGCAAAGGAGATGGACTTTACTAATTCCTGCAAATCCTTATAGCTTCTTTCTACCGAAGCAAACATAGCATCTGCTTCCGCTTTTTTACCAAATAACAGACCGTAGAAACGCATCCATTCGGCACGTCCCAATGAAGAGGTTTCCATATAATCGGCACATTCAATGATGGGTACATTCAACTTTTCCACACGCCCGTATCCGCCGCTGTTTTCAAAAGGAGAAAGTAGGATGGCATCGGGGTGCAGGTCTATGATTCTTTCGATATTGGGGTTCATTCCATCACCTACATCGGTGATGGTTCCGTTTTGGCATCCTTCCTCGATTTCCGGTAGTTTGATGTACTTCAGGTCGCATACGCCACCGATACTATTTAAGGCACCGAGGTCCTTCAGCAAGCTGCAATGAACGGATGAGTAGATGACTGCTTTACTAAGTGGAGTGCGGACAAGAGTTCCTTGAGGCAGTTCTTGGGGTAACGGCTGTTTTTTGTCTACTAATATATAGGTATGCAATATCTTTGCCGTATCCCAGGGATTGCGTAGCTGCGCAACGGTATAATCTTCGTAATCTACCAAAGAAAGATTCGAAGAATAGCGCAGTGGGATGGTGTCTCCTTGTGCAGAACCGGAAGTAGTGCTGCTCTTTCCGCCGCAGGCGGAAAGAAGTAACACTGTCACCCAAAGGAGTATAAAGAAAGAAATTTGTTTCATTATAAGAAAATCATTTTGTTAGGGTTGATACCTCCACAATCAAACTTTTCAGCAAAAGTTCCATCTTTCTTAAAACGGTAAATATCACCATTGGAAACATAGTCAGAAGTACTGATATAGAATTCTCCCGTTTCAGGGTCGATATTAAAACCATATATACTTGATGATAACAATTCCTGAGGGGCATTCTTTAAGAAATTTCCTTCAGTAAGTTTATGTGCTTTTGTATTGTAAGTGGAAAAACTATGTTCGTATCCGTCACTTTTCCAGTCAGAATAAATGAGATAAATCGTATCATCATGTTCTGCAAAAGCTGATGCTACTGCTATTGATTCTACAGTATCATCTGATTTTATGCGCTGGAAAGTGTAGCCTTCACCCAATACATTGGTCCAGATACCCCATGATAAAAGGTAGACTTCATCATTTGATTCAAGTATGCGATTGGGATTTTTTACAACGGGTATATCTTTCTCTTTTTTGAAAGTATTCAGGTCGATTACAGAAACATCTGTTCCTTCCCCATATCCGGAATTCGCTACATATAGTTTGCCTTCATTTTCAACAATCTGTTCCGGGTTGGCATTGACGTCGACATAAGCTTCTATTTTCATAGTGCGAGAATCAATACGTGCAACCTTTCCGCTCCAAAGTGTAACGTAGATTTTGCCGTCTTTAGCTGCCATGTATCGTGGTTGACCATCAGAACTACTGAATGAAAGGCGTGCTTCTTCCACTGCTGCGGCGTTCAGTTTCAGCAATAGGCTTGAGCCGGACACAATGACATAAATATTGTCCTCATATTCTAATATATCCTGGCCAGTGTCTCCCAACTGTTTTTCATTTTGCTTAAAATAGATGTTGGCAATAAAATTATTATTGCTGTCATTAGCATCTTTATTAGGGGCATAAAAGGCAATGCCTGCATTGTTGTTATCAGCTTTTCCTTCATTCAGGATGAACATTCGTCGTTGTGGTAATTCTACTTTAGTACCTTCATCGTTCCATGGGTCATCGTCATCATCGCTACAAGAGGTGAATGTTACAGAGATTGCGAGCATACAAAGAGTACTGAATAATAAGCTTCTTACTTTCATGTTTTGTTTTTTTAGATTGTAATTAATTAAAAAAGTATGCTACCCGTTATCCGAAATGAACGTCCCGGCATTGGGTAATATTTGATAATATCATATTGTTTATTTGTCAGGTTTATTAGTTCGGCCTGGAGGCGAAGTCTGCATTTTCTCAGTTGGAATGCGCGGGATGCTGACAGGGTATGCTCCGTATATCCATCAATGCGATTTTCCTGTATGTTCTGTGGCAGGCTGTATCGGTCGCTCACACAAGTTAAGGCATAACCTATATTTATCCAGGAGGTTTCTGCAAGTATGGAAGCATTGCCACTATGTAGAGGGGTATAAGGAATCTGGTCTTTATAATTCTTACTGCTTGATGAAGTTACGTCAATAGCTTTCTGATAGGTATAATTGCCTGTTATTGATAAATCAATGTTACGGTGAATAGGGATAGAGGTACGTAAAGTTATATCTGCCCCGGTGATATGTACTTTCCCAAAATTCATCATCTTCCAGACATAAGTGGTAGGTAGGGCGACAATTTTATCATTTACTTCATTATAATATCCATCAACGGTCAGCATTACGTAATTAGTGAAAGAGAATGGAGTGCCGCTCCAAGTAATACCTACATTGTATTCGCGTGCCTTTTCAGGGCGTAGGTCAGTATTGCCCATACGCTGATAATAAAGGTCATTGAAAGTTGGTACGCGGAAAGTGTCTTTGTACATTAATCGCAGAAATAGGGAGTGCTTCTTCCAGGGGCGATATATAAATGAAAGGGCAGGACTGAAACGAGAACGATTATCAGGACGTTTACCTGATTTCACATCCTCGGCAATCAGCGTATGTACTAATGTTCCTGTGGCTGTAAGTCCTTTCCATTGATAGCGTAAATTAAATGCAGATAGCCATGTATATCGTGTGGGATTAGGATTGTTGGGCAAATTATTATCCAGTGTATTAAGTACAAGGTCATTTGCCCATGAAGTAGAAAATGTACTGCAAGGCTGCCATTGTATAGTAGCTGATAGATAATATTCTTGCTGCTTGTTAATGTCTGTTTGTTTGCCTCCTTCATATTTCACGTCCGTGTCTTCATATTTATTCCACGAATAGTTATATTTAGCTTGACCTTGCAAGGTCCATTCCGAAGTGATCTCTTTTAGGTATCGGGCTTGTATGAAGATATTTCTGTCCCATAAACGTTCATTGGCTCGATCATTGTAGAGAATTACTGAACCCGGCAATCCACGTTCCGAATCGAAATAATATGCTTTTATGTTCAGTTGGCTGCTATCTCTCAATGTGTGAAACAGGTTAGCTTCTGTGTGCCATGATTTTATATCAGTATTTTTTCTTTTTTCATTCGTAGTATATTTGCCGTTTATTAATTTAAAAGGATAATTACCATCTGCTCGTAGGTAATTCCCATTAAAGGTATAACAGGTTCGTTGTGCTATACGTTGCCCCCATGTGAGAGAAGGATTTACTAAGCCAAAGGATCCACTTTTTATTTGTCCTTTGAAAGTGTATGCTTTGTCTGTTCCTTCTAAAGGATTTTTGCTATAGATGGACAGTATTCCTGCTGAAGCGAAAAGCCGTGCAGGTTGCAGCAAATCATGGTTTTGCCCAACAGACAGAGATAGCATGTCTATATCATCCAATGCGAAACGTCCTATATCTATTTGTCCCGCTTGGGTATTGCTCACAGCCACTCCGTCGTAGGCTACTGCTGTGTGTGTAGCACCAAGGCTTCGGACGGAAACAGTCTTTAATCCTCCTATGCCACCGTAATCTTTTACATTGGCTCCGGCAAAACGGCGAACAGCATCAGCTATATTCTGAAGTCCGAGGTTTTCCAATTCGTTCTTTTCAAGTACTTGTATGGGCATCGCTACAGATATGCGCTGTGGTACACGCCGACCTTTTATTCCCACTTCCGGAATGGTATGCACCTTTCCGGTAATGGAATCTCCTACCTGTTGCGCTTGCAGATTAATGCAGAGCAACGGTATAAGACAACATAAACAGAATCGTAGCCACATATACCGGCATAGATTATCTCTTATCATAAGTAGAATGCTATAAAACTATATACACCTCATGCCCTTTCCTCGAAGGCATAAGTAATGATGGTTTTGCAGGTCTTCTGACTTACTCCGGATTTGCCGCCTTCCCGCCATACGAATATTGGCAGTGGCACAAGTGATTGGTAAATCCTTTAATATGAGTTCACAGCAGCGGGACTGTTTGGGAGTCACACCCAATTCCCTTTTCATGGAGTATACCGAAAGGCATCCTCCAACAAAACCGGGAGCAAAGATAGGAAAGATTTATGTTTTATTTGTGATGTAGTGCAGTATTTTATAAATTTATGCATTTATTCTAACAGAGTAACTTAATGGAAAACTAATATTATAATGCTTATGCTAAAGAAAACTATTGCTGCACTAAGCCTACTCAGTATCCTTGCAGCCTGTCAGAATGATGAGAATCCTTCTCAACTGGAACCTAAACCACGTCAAGACATCAATCTTACCCGTGCGGAACAAGATTTTATGGACAAAGGTACAGACTTTGCTTTCCGTTTCTTCGATCAGGTGTGCAGTACCGAAAAAGAAAAACCGAATGTTTTTGTGTCTCCATTGAGTGCATCACTTTGCTTATCCATGATTACGAATGGGGCTACTGATAATACGCTTGCTGAGATGCAGGATGTATTAGGATTCCCTGCTACTACTTTCTCTCTTGATGATCTGAACAACTATAATCAAAAATTAACTTCGGCTTTGTTGAATCTGGACAATACGACTCAACTCGGAATAGCTAATTCTATCTGGATAAAGGAAGGTTTTAAGGTGTACGACTCTTTTGTTGATGTGAATAAGAAAATGTACGATGCCCAGGTGCAAGAACTTGATTTCACATCTCCGACAGCCAAAGATGTGATAAATCAATGGTGCGCCAATAAGACTAATAATTGTATAAAGGAGGTTATTCAGGAAATACCTGCGGATGCTCGTATGTATCTGATTAATGCACTCTATTTTAAAGGTATCTGGAAAAGCCAGTTTGATAAGTCGGCTACTGGACAGGATAACTTTACCAATGCTGACGGCAGTCAGAAGGAAGTAGCTATGATGAACCAGACCGCAACGTTCAATTACACCCAGACTGATGATTTCTCTATTGCGGAATTACCCTATGGCAATGAAGCTTTTAGTATGGTGATACTGTTGCCATCCGGAGATAAGACCTTGGATGAAAGCTTATCCGGCCTGAATTACGAAAACTGGAAACTGTGGAGTAAGAATATGACAGGAAGAGAGTTACAAATTAAACTTCCTCGTTTTAAAGTAGAATATGACAAAAAGCTGGAAGAGGACATGATAGCTATGGGGATGAAAGATGCTTTCGATGCTCGTAAAGCAAAGTTTGCCAATATGTCCGGTGCAGAGCTATATATCGGTCTTTTACAACAATTCACCTATATAAATGTGGATGAGGAAGGTACCGAAGCGGCTGCGGTTACTATAGGAGGAATGTTTGAAACTTCTGCCGGTCCGTCTTCTCCTGTTCCTTTCTTTGTGAATCGTCCTTTTGCTTTTATGATTAAGGAAAAGAGTACGGGAGCCATCTTATTTATGGGAAAGATTACGAAACTATAGTTGTATTTCCAACCTTATATTCTTAGAAATCAGATCAACCTTGTATTTCTTCTTGAACAATGCCTTTGCCCGCTGTATAGAGGTATCATTGCTTGGATGCCGGCTACTAACAATTATCGCTGTCCTTTGTAAACTTGCAGAAGATGACAATTGCTTAATAGTTGCTTCTAATTGTTCAATCGCATGAGGTCGGCGACAGAGTCTATCTGGTCAGCTATAATTAGACGATATTCCTCATCTAAGATGGATACCACTTTGCCATTTTCTATTTTGTATGCTCCTACGTTTTCAAAGTTTAGGATACATTCTTTCGGTACGAGTTTATATATTTCTTCTGCTTTAGACGGGTTGCTAATTAACGCATTGTGGGCTTCTATCAGATTATTGAATGCTGATAAAAGATATGGACTATGAGTGGTCAAAGTGACTTTTGAACATTTGCGGACTATTTGCTGAAGCAGTTTTACCTGAGTCTGAGGGAAGAGATTGAGTTCTGGTTCTTCTATTACAAACCGATTATACTCTTTTTCATCAACAGCATAGTCAAGTACCATTAATAGTGGTATGACAGACTGGATTCCTGAAGAAGCATCTTTAAAGGGGATTGTTTTGCGACTCTCTTTCAGATATAGAGTTTCGTTTGATTTATCGGTCTGAAATAACATATCAAAAATAGAGATGTTATAATTCGGATATTTATTCTTTGCTTTCTCATAGATAGAGGCAAAGTTCAATAAGGTTTGGGGTATTGGGGCTTTGTTGAGCACTAATGTAGCGATGGAACGAGAGAATGTACTTACAAAGAAACGCTCTGCCGGTATGTAGAGGTTCGCTATAGTAGATATTTCTTTGGATTCTGGAACTTCACAAGCGAATCTATTATCTTCATAATATATGGTACCGCTTTCCCAAGTGAAGTGTATATAAGTATCTTCGTTAAAATAGGATGCAATGTTGTGCTCTTCAAATAAAGACAATAGACTTTGTTGAAAATCACCGATACGATTGATCGTATAACCTTCAAAAATAGTAATTAGCTTGGCTATTGTACTTTTACCGGAGCCTTGTTCTCCAATAAATATATTATAATCTTTCAAGCATATACTTGCTGATTTGATAGCACCAAAATTGCGTATAATGAGTTTCCTATCCATCTCTTGTATTGTTTTGGAACAAAGATAGAGAGATTCAAATGGATAACAAAATATTTGAAAGATAAATAGAAGACTGGAAGTTTGTTATATTCCAGTCTTCTACTGAGCTTTATAATTTACTCTTGTATATCTGTGCCATCACCTTCTGATACTGATTTTCCAGTTGAAGCAGATTCTGCTTACTTTGATAAATCACAGAAACTTCTACAAAATATTCTATCACACTGATTTGTCCACCGGTAAGGGCTTGTTTCAGCAATGCAAGATCTTGTTGTGAACTGAATGCCTCCCTGTACTCCTGGATGGAAGTCTGCAATGATTGTGCTTCGCTGTATAGCTTTGCCAAGGTTGCTTCGGCTTGGAAAGCAGCGTTCTCTTTCTGATAATCGAGGTTCAGAGATTGCGCTTTGGCTATTTTAACCTTATTGCGATTTTCAAACAGCGGGAAGGAAAAGCCTACTACAACTCCATTGAATGGAGTACCGGACTCCGTATTACGGCGATATCCAAGTTCCAATTTAGGCAACCAGCCTTGTTTGCTTGCAGATATCTGTTTGCGGGCGGCAGCACTTTCACTGCTTAATGACAGCAAAGTCTGATCGGCTGCCAACACTTCCGAACGTAACTGTTCATAGTTGGTAGGAAGAAGCGGCAATGGATAGTCGCTAATGGAGCGAAAACTGCTCAGCTCATTATCTTGCAAAGACTGGTCTCCGTTGAGTGCAAGGAGAGATTTCCAGGCGTTATCAAGCGCAGTCTGATTGGCACGGAACTCTGTACGTACATTCAGTAATTCCAGATTGATCTTGTTTGTTTCCAATACATTGGCATCACCTGTTTCCAGACGTTTCTTATAGTATGCAGAGAGTTCCTCAGCCTGTTTCATACGTTCATTCAGAATCACTTGCTGATGTTGCAACATGATGATGTCGAAACAAAGCTCCTTAGCTTGCAACAACAGTTGTTGACGGAAAGCGGCAGACTGTGCATCAAGCGCACCTGTTTTGAGTCGGTTTACTTTTCCGCGTGTAGCGTATAAGGTCGGGAAATCAAAGCTCTGGGAAACAACAAGTTCACCTATTGTTTCGCTCTTATCTTCCGAACCCCACAGATGGGCATACGAGAGAGTGGGATCAGGCAAGTTGTTCTCCGACTTGTTCTCCAATTTCTGTGAAGTGATGAGTTGCGCATTGGCCTGCAACTCCTTATTGTTTGCCTCAATGCGGTGCAACACTTCGTCTATGCCGACCGATTGGGCACGCATTCCCGCATATAGGAAAAAAGTGATAAAACTAAATATGAGAATTCGTTTCATTATTTGATATTGTTAATGGTTGTTTTTTGAGGTGCATCATCAGATAAACAATCGGAATGATGAAACCGTTCAGGAATGTGGAAGTTAAGAGACCGCCAAGGATAACTTTCGCCATCGGACTTTGAATTTCATTACCCGGCAAGTCACCTCCCAGTGCCAATGGAATAAGAGCGAGAGCAGAAGACAATGCTGTCATCAGAATCGGATTCAAACGGTCCATTGAGCCACGGATTACACTGTCGTACACATTCAGTCCCTCTTCCTGTTGTAAATGGTTGTAGTGGCTGATCAGCAACATACCATTTCGAGTAGCGATACCGAACAGTGAAATAAAGCCGATAATAGCCGGAATACTCACTTCTCCCGTTGTCATCAACAAAGCAAACACACCACCGATCAATGCCAATGGCAGGTTGATAAGTATAATTGCACTTTCTTTGACACTGCGGAATTCATGGTAAAGCAGTAAGAAGATCACCGCAATACTCATCAATGATGTGAGTAACAAGGTGCGGCTTGCTGCCTGTTCACTCTCAAATTGGCCACCGTATTCCAGGTGATACCCTTCGGGCAATTTGATATCCTTGTCCACACGGGCCTGAATATCATTCACCACACTGCGCAGGTCACGGTCGGCAACATTGGCAGAGATCACGATTTTACGTTTCACGTTCTCGCGGCTGATCGTATTCGGTCCCATGGCAGAACGCACTTCTGCGATGTAGTTCAAAGGTATTTTCTTTCCGTCACTGGTATCTATCATCAAGTTGCGTATCTTTTCCATTTCGTCGCGAAGATCATCACGTACACGTACGGTAAGATCGAAGCTTTTACCCTTCTCGTATACCTGTGATACGGTTTCACCAGCAAGACAGACATTCACGAACTCAGAGAATTCCGGTAATGAGATACCAAATTTAGCCAGCATTTCCCGCTTGGGCGAAATGATAAGCTGAGGACGTTCTATTTGTTGTTCCACATTCAGGTCGGCAATACCCGGAATATCCTGGATGGCACCTTTGATTTCATTACCCAAGGTAAACATACGGTTCAGGTCGTCACCAAACAGTTTAATTGCGATGTTGGCTTTCGTACCACTGAGCATGGCATCGATACGGTGGCTGATAGGCTGGCCGATTTCCACATTTGCTCCTACGATAGTACCTAACTTCTCGCGTACTTCGGCAACCAACTCACTACGTGAACGGCCTTTCAATTCGAACGGAGCTTCTATTTCCGAAACATTCACGCCAAGTGCATGCTCGTCCAGTTCGGCACGTCCGGTTTTGCGGGCAACGGTTTGTATTTCGGGAATACTGAGTAATAACTCTTCAGCACGATGTCCCATCTTATTGCTTTCTTCCAGAGAGATACCCGGTAAGGAAGATATGTTGATAGTAAATGAACCTTCGTTGAAAGGAGGCAGGAACGAACGTCCCAATGTGAAGAAACATACCAGAGCAACTATGAACAAACCGATTGTACTGCCCAGTATGATCTTCTTATGTCCCAGTACGAATGCCAATGCAGCACCATACCACTGTTTCATCTTGCGTGCTACGAACGAGTCGCTGCTCTCTTTCTGTTCCTTCTTCTTGTCTTTTCCTAAAAGATAGGAGCAAAGTACTGGTGTAACTGTCAATGCCACTACCGTAGAAGCTGCCAGTGCTACAATGAACGCAATACCCAGTGGAACCAGCATGCGGCCTTCCATACCGGTGAGGAAGAACAGCGGTACGAAACTGACTACGATAATCAGCGTAGAATTCAGAATAGGCATACGTACTTCTTTCGATGCGTTGAATACTACTTCCAGTATGGAAAGGCGTTCTTCCACAGGCTTCAACTTATTCTCGTGGAGTCGTTTATATACGTTCTCCACGTCCACAATGGCATCATCCACCAGCGAACCGATAGCGATGGCAAGACCACCGAGGCTCATTGTATTAATTGTGAAGCCCAAATAATGCAGCGTAACCAGTGAAGTAATCAATGAAAGCGGCAGTGTAACCAATGAGATCACCGTTGTACGTACATTCGCAAGGAACAGGAATAGTACAATCACCACGAAGATACCTCCTTCAAACAAGGACTTCTGTACGTTTCCGATAGAGCTTTCTATAAAGCGGCTCTGGCGGAAGATATCTGTGCTGACTTTTACATCTGATGGCAGGTTCTTCTGCAAGTCTTTTAAAGATGTTTCTAATTTATCCGTCAATTCCAGCGTACTGGTGGCCGGCTGCTTGGTTACAGTCAACAATACGGCGGCTTTGCCCCGTTCCGATGCTGTACCCAGTTTGGGTAATTTTGCTCCAATGTGTACGTCTGCAATGTCTTCCAATAGAATAGGAGCACTGCCCGAAGTAGTTCCACCACGTACTACGGCACGTGCCAGTTGATCTACCCGGTCGGTAGAAAGTACTCCACGCACAATGTATTCGTTACCATATTCATATAGCACGCCACCGTTTGCGTTCAGATTCATTTCGCGGGTTACGGTCATGATTTCATTCAGTGTAACACCGTAATGGCGCATCCGTTCCGGGTCTAATTGTATCTGATATTCCTTTATATCACCGCCAAGTACTGCTACCTGTGCCACACCGCCCGTAGAGAGCAAACGCGGACGGATGGTCCAGTCGGCTATTGTACGTAGGTCGAGCATGGAGGTAGAGTCGGCCGTCAATCCGATAATCAGCATTTCACCCAGAATGGATGATTGTGGGCCCAGCGTCGGTTTACCTACACCGGTAGGCAGGCTTTCACTTACGACAGCTAACTTTTCGCTGACAATCTGTCGGGCCAGATAAATATCCGTATCCCAATCGAACTCTACCCATACTACTGAAAATCCATTGGTAGATGAAGAACGTACGCGGCGCACACCTGTTGCACCGTTCACTGCTGTTTCAACAGGAAATGTGACGAGTTGTTCCACTTCTTCTGCCGCCATACCGTTTGCCTCAGTCATAATGACAACCGTAGGCGCATTGAGGTCAGGGAATACGTCCACTTCCGTGTGCATGGCGGTGTAAGTTCCGCCTATCAGTAACAACACCGAGGCCACAAGCACCAGGATGCGGTTATGAAGTGAGAAATGTATAATCTTATTTAACATGTTAATAATGATTAGTTTATTAGTGTTTAGTGATTAGTAAATATGATAAGTGAGCTAATCACTTATCATTAACCACTCATCGCTAAATTAGTGTTCGTGACTGTGTGCCGGTATCGCATTCGTAGCGCTTGCCAGTTTCACTTGATAAGCTCCTTCGGTTACCACGCGGTCTCCTGCTTTTACACCTGAGAGAATTTGTACGCTTTCACCGTTATCTGCTCCAAGAGTCACGAGTTGTTTCTTATATCCTTCTTCATCCAGTTGCAGGTAGACAAAGAAACTGCCTTGCTCTTCAGTCAATGCTGAATGGGGCAGGGATATTACATTTTCTATAGGGGAAGACAATAAGAAGATTTCTACAAACGAACCGGGGATGATATCACCTTTGTTGTCAAATTCAAAGGTTACAGGTACATAATATCCACCGTCTCCGCCCGAAGCCTTGCCATAGGAGAGAAGACGTCCGTCTAAGTCTTTCAATGTGTATACCTTATTATTGTAAGGAGTGCAGAAGTTAGCAGAACCAATAGTACGAAGATACTGGTAATATTTTTCTGAAACGTCAGCACGCAAGAATAATTTGCGGTTTTGCGTAATGCTGACTAACGGTTGTCCCACCGCTACGTAATCGCCTTCTTTCACTAACAGGCTTTTTACATATCCGCTGATGGGGGAAACCACGGCTTGTCCGCTTGCCGAACTGTTTTTGGCTACGGCTTCGTAGCTGATACGTGCATTCTCATACGCTTGTTCAGCCTGAGCGAAATCCTTTTCAGAAACAATCTTATTTCCTACAAGGGATTTCATACGCTCGTATTCTTTTTTGGATACTTCATAAGCGATGCGTGCCCGTTCTACAGGGTCACCATCCGCCATATTTTTAGAAGACAATATAACCAGCGGTGTACCTTTGCTGACACTCATGCCCTCGATAACTTTTCCACGGAAAGTTACCACACCTGCCACTGTTGCTACAGCAACGCTTTCGTCTCCTTGTGCTGCCATTACCTGGCCACTGGTTTTTATAACCTGATGGAAAATTCCCGGTTCTACAACATTGGATTTTACTCCGGCAGCCTGTGCTTTGGCGGTAGGCAGAATGATTTCGTCACTATGTCCGGCTGCTGCTTTTCCATCGTGGCTATGTCCATCGTGGTTGTGTTCGCCACCTTCGTGATTGTGGTCTTCGCCCTCATGATCATGATCACAACCTTCGTGCTCATGTTTTTCTGTTTCATGACTATGACCTTCGTGTCCGTCGCCGGATTTACTATTGCAGGAACCCAATAGGAATAGCCCTATGACTCCCATAAAAAGAATTTTTTTCATGATGATATTTTTATGTTCTTACTTTTATCAGTGTGCAAAATTAGAGATAAAAGCCTGCAATAAAGTTGCAGACTTTATGATAAAGTAAGAACACACGGAGGTGCGCGAAGCCCTGTGGCACGTGTGAGATACGTGCCATGAAGTGACTCCTGGTATATGCAGTCCTGTCTTTGCCCACTTTCTTCGGGTAGGACCAATAATCTGAGGAGTGGTTCGGAAAACAATGTAATAACCAGCGGAAAGTCCGGATGTGCCCATCCATTGTCCGAGCTGGGAGTTTGCTGGAAGAAATGAGTCGTTACACATCCCGTATCGCAACAGCAATGTTCGTTATCCGAGCTGTGTTGTTGTCCGCAACAATCGGGAGCTATATCATTCTTCATGCATATCAACCCGTTGTTGTGATGGTGATGAGGAATAACCGGCACTACCAGCATAACCATACTGATAAACATTAGGAAAAATGTTATATACCGTTTCTTCTGCATCTTAATTTTCTAATTGCGGACAAAGATAGAAGTTAACGGCTTAATTACCAAATGTTAGTTATTAAAAAGCCTTGAATAATCCATTTAAACCTTCACTCATACTGGGATGGGTGAATATAAAGTTACGTAAAGCAGAAGATTTCTGTCCGGTCTTTATGGCAAACGCTACCAGATTGATAAGTTCCGGTGAATCTATACAAAAAAGGGAACAGCCCAGAATTTTCTCTGTATCCGTATTTACGATGGCTTTTAGCATACCATCCATATTCTGCAAAGTACGTGCCCGTGGAATAGCTGAGGCAGGCAAACGTGATATCTTGATCGGATAACCTCGTTTCACAGCATCTTCCTCTGTCAGACCGATATGTGCCATCGGAGGATCTGTGAAGATGGCGTAAGGCACAGGATTGCGGTCGTCGATAGATCGTTCCTTATTGCCGAATAAGTGGTTCAGGATAATGCGGGAGTCATCGATGGAAAGGTAATCATACATTTCTCCGCCTCTCACATCTCCCAAAGCCCAGATATGTGGTACAGTAGTGCGTAATTGCTCATTTACAACTATTGCTCCCTGTGCATTGACTTGTACTCTGGCTTTTTCCAGATGCAGATCATCTATCATCGGTTTACGGCCTGTTGCAATGAGCAGGGCATCTCCTTCCAGAAAATAAGGTGTACCGTCCGAAACATCCGTATAGGCGGCTGTAATACCGTCTGCTGTATCATGCAATGACTGCACACGGGCATTCAGGCGTATCTCTATATTTTTTCTTTTTAAACTTTCCTGCATGTATTCGGCAATCTCCCGGTCTGCTTTCGGCAGAAAACGTTTGCCGGCTTCCAGAATAGTAACCTTACTGCCGAATCCGGCATACATGGTTGCGAATTCCAGTCCGATGGCACCACTGCCTATGATTAGTAAATGTTGGGGAAGAACATCTGCCTGAAGCAATGTTTCACTGGTATATACATATTTACTATCTCTTAATCCATCTATATCCGGCAGGATAGGTGTAGAACCGGTATTGATAAATATTTCTTTTCCTTCCAGTTCGAAAGATTCTTCATCCTTTCCGGGTGCAAGAGTTACTTTCACCGTATCTTCGCATACAAAAGAAGCGGTTCCGTCATACAATGTAATATTAGGATTGCCTGTCAGATTTTCGACATTCTTCTCCCGTAGGAACATGACCAGCTTATCTTTGCGTTTCAGGGCAAGAGAATATAACTTGGATTGTTTTTTATAATCATCCTGGTAGATACGTTCAGCAAACTCTGCTTCGTGTATCATGGTTTTGGTAGGGATACATCCTACATTTATACAAGTTCCGCCATACATTTCAGGGGAACGTTCTATAACCGCCACTTTCCAGTTGCGGTTGGCTAATTCGGCTGCCAGTAATTTTCCACCTTTGCCAAATCCTATTATTATTGCGTCATATCGCTTCATTATTCTCGTAGTTAGAGGTTTATGAAAATAAAACAATATGACGCAAGAAAAGTTGCAGAAGCCCTGTTAAGGAACGTTTACCTTTCCAGTTCGCGGAGCGACTCCATTTTCTTCTTTTCCAAAAATTCGTAGATACCGCTCAGGTGTTCTTTCACTTGTTTATTGCCGAATTCATAGACTTTCGTAACCAGTCCGTCCAGGAAGTCACGGTCGTGGCTTACAACGATCAGTGTACCATCAAAATCCAGCAGAGCTTGCTTCAGGATATCTTTAGTTTTCATGTCCAGGTGGTTTGTCGGCTCATCCAGAATCAGCAGGTTCACTGGTTCCAGCAGTAACTTAATCATAGCAAGTCGCGTACGTTCTCCACCGGAAAGCACTTTCACCTTCTTCATGGATTGTTCAGGGCCACCAAACATAAAAGCACCCAACAAGTCGCGTATCTTGTTACGTATTTCTCCTTTTGCCACATCGTCAATCGTCTGGAATACCGTAAGGTTTTCATCCAGCATAGATGCTTGATTCTGTGCGAAATAACCAATTTGTACATTGTGTCCGAGTGTCAGTGTACCGTCGTGCTCAATCTCTTTCATGATACACTTCACCAGTGTAGACTTACCCTCACCGTTCTTACCGACAAAAGCTAATTTGTCTCCCCGTTCCACAGTCAATGTAGCATTCTTGAATACTACATGGTCACCATAGGTTTTACCTACGTTTTCCATGGTTACAGGATAGTTACCCGAGCGTGGTGATGGCGGGAATTTCAATCGCAATGCTGAAGTATCTTCCTCATCCACTTCCAGAATTTCCAGTTTCTCCAGCATCTTTAC
Source organism: Bacteroides sp. AF39-11AC (assembly GCF_003474285.1). Lineage (NCBI taxonomy): Bacteria > Pseudomonadati > Bacteroidota > Bacteroidia > Bacteroidales > Bacteroidaceae > Bacteroides > Bacteroides sp. AF39-11AC. Next base: position 553,475 of record NZ_QROH01000004.1, read on the forward strand.
GCGGCTTTGCACTTGCAGAGTTTTGGAATAAGTGCCTTTGAAGCGTTCGATGAAGTCTTTGGTTTCGGCTATGAACTTCTGTTGTTCGTCATAGGCTTTTTGTTGTTGCTCGCGACGGTCTTTACGGAGTTCCAGATATTTGGAGTAATTTACTTTATAGTCATAAATCCGCCCCATTGTTACTTCAATAGTACGGGTAGTGATGTTATCCACAAATTTACGGTCGTGGCTGATGACGATGACAGCCTTACCATTATTGATGAGGAAATCTTCCAGCCACTGGATACTTTCAATATCGAGGTGATTGGTAGGCTCATCCAGCAACAACACGTCCGGCTTCTGCAGCAACAGCTTGGCAAGTTCGATACGCATACGCCATCCACCGCTGAAGTCACTGGTCTGGCGATTGAAGTCTTCGCGCGTGAAGCCGAGTCCTAACAAAGCTTTTTCCACATCTTCCTCATAGTTGGTGGAGTCTATGGAGTAGAATTTCTCACTCAGGGCAGAAACCGTTTCGATCAGTTCCATATAACTGTCGCTTTCGTAATCGGTACGAGTTTCCAACTCCTTGTTGAGGCGTTCTATCTCTGCTTCCATCTCATGCAGATGTGAGAAGGCTTGTGCTGTTTCCTGAAATACAGTTCGTCCGTCTTCCGTCATCAGGTGCTGCGGCAGATAAGCGATTACACTGTCTTTGGGTGCTGAAATTTTGCCCCGGGTAGGTTGGCGTACTCCTGCCAGAATTTTCAGTAAGGTACTTTTCCCCGCTCCGTTCTTTCCCATCAGGGCGATGCGGTCTTTTTCATTAATAACGAAGGAGATATCACTGAATAAGGTGGTGCCGCCAAATTCTACGGCCAGTCCGTCTATTGAAATCATACTCTATTTTTAAATTGAGGCGCAAAGATAGTACATTTATATTATTTTTTATATCTTTGCCTCATTAAACAAAAATACATTGGTCATGGAAACAGGGAATTTGTCAGAAGATTACCGTCCGCTGATACTGGTAGCGGAAGACGATGATAGCAACTTTAAATTGATAAAAGCTATTATTGGCAAGAAATGCGAGATATTGTGGGCAAAGAACGGTGAAGAGATGGTTAATCTGTTCAAAGAGAACCGTGGAAAGACAGCTGCTATCCTTATGGATATCAAAATGCCTATCATGAATGGTCTGGAAGCGACAAAGATCATCCGCGAAGAAGAAAAGGAACTTCCTATCATTATGCAGACTGCCTATGCTTTTACGGCCGACCGCGAAAATGCAATGGCTGCCGGTGCTTCGGAAGTATTGGTGAAACCCATTACGTTGAGTGCATTGCGTACTTGCCTGAGCAAGTTCCTGCCGCAATTACAGTGGTAAGTATAAGAAACCCTTTAAGGATTTTATTTATAATATAATAGAAAGCGGAACAACTTCGTAAGAGGTTGTTCCGCTTTATGTTATAATATTCGGAAATTCTTTATTCCACTTCCTTGTTTTCTCTTTCCTGCATCTTCCGTTTCACGAACTCTACCTTCAGGTTCGCCTCTTCCATTTCTTTCTTTATCTGAGTGATGGATGAAAGTATCTGTGCCAGTTCATAAACCCCTGCCAATGCTTGGCGGTCTGCCGGAGACATAGTAGTGGAGTAGGAGCGTTCGCCTTGATAGTTCACTTTGATATTCTTGTCCTTATTCAAGTAGAGAAATCCCATTACATTACCATCTTCTCCCATTTTGAAGTCCGCCTTTTCTATTTTTTCTCCCAAATCGGTGGTTTCATAACTATCCTTGGAAGCAGGTGTCTCAGCAAAACTGCCATCAGGGGCGACTACTTTTACACTTATATGGTGAATATTGCTGGGACCGCAATAAATGGAAGTCATGCTCATTTGTCCGGTTTCATTCACCTGGAAACGGAGATAGGAGCGGTGCAGATTCTTCTCTATAACTTGTGAAGGATGCAAATAGTTACCTATTTGTTGATATTCGGCATCTTTTTCGAGCGTGAATTTACCCTTCAGGGCATCCAGTTCTCCTTGTTTTTGTTGAAGCAGGCTATCCAGGTAAACAAGTGTTTTTTCCTGCTCCTTCAGTTCCACCTGCTGCATTAATCCAATGCCCTCCCGGCGCGCTTCAAAAGCCTTGGGATATAGTATTTTAATGCTATCTATTTGCATTTTCGCTTCGCTAAAGTCTCCCCGTTCGAAGGCTGCACGGGCTGTTTGCAGTTTCTCACCTGCTTTCTTCTCTACATTCTCACAAGATAAGAGCGTGCAGCAGAGGCACGCAAGAAGTGTCACTTTCTTCATAATTACTGTTGTTCTGTTAGTGAGGACAAAATTAGAAATAATATCCGTATCTTTGCACTCTGAAAATATATAAATAGTATTTTAGTTTTCCGGAAAAAACGGAAATTTAGAACAATCTAATATCCGGGCCGTACCAACTTCGTATCAAGCCCGTACCAAGTCCGTACCAAGTCCAAGTGTATAGACACGGAGTAACTACGGAGATGGTAGGGCTCAGATAAGAATTGGGAGAGGAGAGGCAGGGAATATAGACCAAAAACAGTGCTACTTTCTCCGATGAAAACTAAATAATTATTTTAAAAAGTATAGTATGATAGAATTGACGGCAGAAGAACTGAAACAGCATTTCAGCGACGATATATTCAAACGGATATCCGAGACAGCAGATGAATTAGGATTGGAATGTTATGTAGTCGGTGGATATGTGCGCGATATTTTCCTGCAACGCCCTTCTAAGGATATTGATGTTGTAGTAGTAGGTAGTGGTATAGAGATGGCCGAAGCGCTGGGTAAACGCCTGGGACGTGGAGCACACGTAGCCTTGTTTAAGAATTTTGGTACCGCACAGGTAAAATACCGTGGTATAGAAGTGGAATTTGTTGGTGCACGCAAGGAGTCTTATCAGCGTGACTCCCGTAAGCCCATCGTTGAAGACGGTACATTGGAAGACGATCAGAATCGGCGGGATTTTACTATCAATGCATTGGCTGTCTGCCTGAATCAGAGCCGGTTCGGAGAATTGGTAGACCCCTTTGGTGGTATAGAAGATCTGAAAGAAAAAACAATCCGTACTCCTCTTGACCCGGATATTACATTTAGTGACGACCCGTTGCGCATGATGCGGTGCATCCGTTTTGCCACTCAGCTGAATTTTTATATTGATGATGCTACATTTGAGTCTTTGTGCCGCAATTGTGGGCGTATATCCATTATCTCCAAGGAGCGTATTGCCGATGAACTTAATAAGATAATACTTTCTCCGGTTCCCTCTAAAGGATTTATAGATCTGGACCGTTCCGGTTTGTTGTCTTTGATTTTTCCAGAACTGGCTGCCCTTCAAGGTGTGGAAACACGTAATGGGCGGGCACATAAGGACAATTTCTATCACACATTGGAAGTACTCGATAACGTCAGTCGTAAAACGGATAATCTTTGGTTACGGTGGGCTGCACTGCTGCATGATATAGCCAAACCCGCCACTAAACGTTGGGAGCCTCGTGCGGGTTGGACTTTCCATAATCATAATTTCATTGGTGAGAAGATGGTTCCTGAGATTTTCCGGAAGATGAAGTTGCCGATGAATGAAAAGATGAAGTATGTACAGAAGTTGGTGAGCTTGCATATGCGTCCTATTGTCATAGCAGACGATGTGGTGACCGACTCTGCGGTGCGTCGTCTTCTTTTTGAAGCCGGAGATGATATTGATGACCTGATGACGTTGTGCGAAGCTGATATTACTTCCAAAAACATGGAGCGTAAGCAGCGATTCCTGAATAATTTCCAGTTGGTACGCCAGAAGTTGAAAGACCTTGAAGAGCGTGACCGCGTCCGCAATTTCCAACCGCCTGTCAGTGGAGAAGAGATTATGGAAACTTTCAATCTGGAACCCTGCCGGGAAGTAGGGGCTTTGAAAAGCGCCATTAAAGACGCTATTCTGGATGGAGTGATTCCCAATGAATACGAAGCAGCACGCGCTTTTATGATGGAACGGGCAGCAAAAATGGGATTAAAACGTCCTTGACTTCTGAGTTGATAAAAATAAAATGAGCCTTGCAACATTAACGTTGCAGGGCTCATTTCGTTATGTCTGAAACTGATATTCTATTATTCAGCCAGTTGGAACTTACGGCTTACCTTCATCAGGTTAATTGTGTAAGTAACGACATTCTGTGCTTCCTGTATCATAGTCAGGTATACCATGCTGACTTTGATACTGCCGGATTGGCTCTGAATGCGTTGCAATTCTTCCCGTTTCAGGTGCGACAACTGCCCGTTTAGGTCATTGGCTTTCCGGAGCTCACTCTCAAAATTATCATAATCATTGTTTTCCATCTTGTGACGGCAAACTTGTAACAAGTAGACGATATCTTCCGTTACATCAGAGAATTCACCTTTCTGAATGGCATCCAGTGGCTTGAAGTTATTGTCGATATGTTCGAGGCACGGTTCGCAGAGACGTCCGATGCTATATACCAGTTCGCTGGCAAAATCGTTGCCTTGATAATAGTAAAGCCCTTTCTCCAATACTGTATTGTTATCCAGGCGGCACATGGCAAGAGTGCCGGTACGTTTCATTTGCTTGATGAGTTGTTTCTCAAATTTCACAGACCCCATGGAGCGACGTAATCCGCGTAAGTTCTCGTGTAAGAATGCGGTTACGGTACGTTCTAAGTTTTCTTCGGTAAACGCCAGTATCTTTACTAACTCTTCACGGGTATGTTTACGCAGCAGTTCCAGAATTTCCTCGTTACTGCTACTCTGCATCAGTTGCTTGATGGTTTCGTTACCTTTCTCTTTAGCTTTGCGTTTCTTGTACATCACCTGGCTGCGGATCAGAGAGAATACAGCCAGGCCGATCAGGGCAACGATGGCAACCGTGCCGCCGAAATGGATAATCAGAGCAACAATGAAACAGATGGTAAATGCAGCACCGGCCGTAATGAACCAGCCACCGATAACGCTCAGCACACCTGTTATACGGAATACGGCGGTGTCACGTCCCCAGGCACGGTCGGCGAGAGAGGTACCCATGGCAACCATGAAGGTTACGTAAGTGGTGGAAAGAGGAAGTTTCAGTGAAGTACCCAGCGCAATGAGCAAGCCTGCCAATACAAGGTTTACCGAAGCGCGTACCAGGTCGAATGCGCCACCGTCTGCAATGATAGCTTCGTCTTTGCGGAAACGGGTGTCGAGCCACCGTTTGCTGCGTTCAGGCATTATTTTGGAGATACCATTGGATAATGTAAGGCTAAATCTTACCAGGGTACGGGCGATAGGGGTACTACCGAAGTTTTCTTCACCTTCATCCTGGCGGGAGAGATCAACGGAAGTCTTAATAACATTATGCGCTTTTTTAGAAGTGCAAAGGGCGTAAACCATGATGGCACCTGCACCGAAGAGGAAGTACCAGGGTGTTTTGGCCGGACCGAGAAGCGAAGTCATAAGGAAGCCGTCCGGACCTGCGCCTGCTCCATTGGCTGTATAATCTATAAATGAAGAATATCCGGCAAGAGGTACGCCGATAAAGTTGACCAGATCATTGCCGGCAAAGGCGAGGGCAAGGGCGAAGGTACCCAATAACACAACAACTTTGAAAACATTTACCTTCAACCAGTGAAGCACTTGCATCAGTATGGTGAAGAATATAAAGAAACAGCTGATAAGCATTCCAGTGTTGTCCTGTATCCAATGCTTGTTATCAGCTGTCATGAATGAACTGTCTTTTAATCCTTTGATGAGCATGAAGTAAATGATGGAAGTGGCGGCGATACCACCGAAGATTCCGATGCTGTACTTCATCTTTTTGGTATAGTTGAAAGTGAAGATGACACGTGCCAGCCATTGTACCAGCATACCGAAGAAGAAAGCGATGGCTACGGAAAGGAAAATACCCATGATAACGGATAGGGCTTTGTCCGTATTAATCAGATCGCCCAAGCCGATTGCGTCATTACTGTGTGCTTTAATAAGTGCCAGTGCAAAGGTACCACCCAGTAATTCGAATACCATGGATACTGTAGTGGAAGTAGGCATCCCCATAGTATTGAAGACATCCAGCAGCACGACATCGGTTAACATGACTGCCAACAGGATACACATGATCTCGGCAAAATAGAAATGTTGTGGTTGGTAGATGCCGTGCCGGGCAATGTCCATCATGCCATTGGACATTGCTGCCCCGATGAATACGCCCACTCCGGCAATAAAAAGCATGGTTTTGAAAGAAGCTGCCTTTGCTCCGACAGCCGAATTTAAGAAATTGACCGCATCATTACTGACGCCCACGATGAGGTCGAACACCGCAAGGACGAACAGGAAGATGACAATGCATAGATAAATCGTTTCCATAATAATGTATTTTATTTCTGGCTGCAAAGGAACGGAAATTGTGTTGCAGCGAGGTGTCATACATATTACAGAAATGTTACAATGTTATTCAAGTTTCTCTTTCAGATATTCGTAAAAGGTATACTGTGAGCGTACTTTTTCTTTCTGTGGGTGGGCTGATTTCCAACAATTGTGCAAGTTATCATCTACGAAACAGGCTTTACGTTTGTCCGAAAGCTGAATGGAAAGCATATCTATCAGTTCCTGCTTTGCATCGGGGTCCAGTATAGGGGTAACGGCTTCAATGCGACGGTACAGGTTACGCCGCATCCAGTCCGGTGAACCGAGGAAGATTTTCGGATTGTCTCCATTACCGAAGTACCATATACGGGCATGTTCCAGAAATGTATCCACAATACGTGTTACATGAATGTTACGGCTGTATTCTTGTTCCGGTATCAGGCAGCAAATGCCGCGTACGATCAGGTCTATTTCCACACCGGCCTGTGAGGCTTCATACAGGCGATCTATCATGGTGGGATCCTGCAGCGCATTCATTTTAAGAATGATCCGGCCTTTCTTACCTTTCCTTGCCAGTTCCATTTCATGATCGATGAGGCGATTCAGTTCCGGTATCAGGTTGAAGCGTGCCACCAGTAACCGGTGGAATACAGGATTCTCTTTCCCCCGTAAGGTGCGGAACAGGTTGTGAAGGTCATTGACGATTATGGGATTGCAGGTGAACAGTCCGCTGTCGGCATACAGTGTGGCGGTTTTTTCATTGAAATTTCCGGTGCTGATATACGCATAGCTGGTCAGTTTCTTATCCTCCTTATTGCGGCGCAAAACGAGGGCAACTTTGGCATGTACCTTCAATTTGGGTATACTATATATAATATTGATACCCGATGCTTTCATCATTTCGGCGGTGGCAAGGTTGTTCTCTTCGTCGAAGCGGGCTTTCAGTTCCACGAAGACCGTGACTTTCTTCCCATTCTGGGCGGCAGCTATCAGGGTATTGATAACAGCGGAGTTTTCCGCCACCCGGTATTGGGTTACCATGATTTCGCGTACGGTAGGTTCGTGCACCGCCTCGTACAGGAAGTGGATGAAGTGCTCGAAGGAGTGGTAAGGGTAATGCAATAACAGATCTTTCTTCTCTACATATTGGAAAATGGACTCCCGTTCGTTGAGGTATGTCAGCTTCATCGGTTGCGGTTTCCGAATGGGATGGATGTTCGGGTTCGGATTGGGCAGATGCCGCAAGTCTTCCAGGTTCAGATGTTTATCACCCGGAACCAGTTCGCGGCGGTCGATATGGAAAGCATCTATCAGGTAGTCGAGGAAGTCCTGTGGCATGGCACGGTCGTACACAAAGCGGCAGACATCTCCTATCTTGCGCTTTTTCACCTTAGTCTTCACCTGTTCTATGATTTCGGAAGTATTGGCGGCATCGTCTATCAGTATATCCGCATCGCGCGAAATCTTGATACAATAACTGCTGTCCACATCATAACCGGGAAAGATTACATCCAGATTGGCCTTGATGATATCTTCGATGAACATCAGGTAATAGTTGTTCCCCACTTTGGGCAGTTCGATGAAACGGGGTACTTTGCTGTAGGGCTGCTTCATCACGAAGTACTGCGTACGTCCGGGAGCACCGGGCGGCAATCCTTTCAGGTGAAGGCGTACGGCCAGATACAGGCGATTATCTCGCAGGAAAGAGATTACCTTATCTTTGGAAACAGGTACGGGCTGCAGGAAAGGGAAGATTTCTTCCCGGAAAAAACGCCGTACAAAGTCATGATGAAACGGTTCTACGTTGCGGCTCTGATAGAAGATGATATGGTTTTTCTTCAGGGCAGGAAGTATTTTCTGTTCATAGATGCGGATACGGTCCTCCATCTGGCGGTTTACTTCAAGATTGATTGCGTCTACCAGTTCGATGGTCGATTGTACTGTTTCCTCGTCACTTTGCGCGGCACCGGTAGCTATTGCCTTATGGTCGGCAACGCGTATTTTGTAGAATTCTTCCAGGTTGGAAGAATAAATGGATATAAAGTTAATGCGTTCGTATAGTGGAAGAGTATCATCTTCCGCTTCCAGCAGGACACGGTAGTTGAATGACAGCCAACTGATGTCCCGTTTAAAATATTGATATTGGTTTTCCATGGTTTCATCAAGATTTGCCCAAATATAGTTACCTTTGCACAGATAAACAAAAGAAAGATGACAAAAGTTGGTTTATTATCCGATACACACGGCTATTGGGATGAAAAATATCTGCAATATTTCGAGACGTGTGACGAAATCTGGCATGCCGGTGACATCGGCTCGCTGGAGGTGGCCCGGAAGCTGGAGGCATTCCGTCCTTTCCGTGCCGTGTATGGTAACATTGACGGGCAAGACATCCGTCAGGTCTATCCGCAAATCAACCGTTTCACGGTCGATGGTGCCGAGGTCTTGATAAAGCATATCGGCGGTTATCCCGGCAATTATGATCCCTCCATACGGGGCAGTATTCTGGTGCGTCCGCCTAAGCTTTTCATCAGCGGACATTCCCATATACTAAAGGTAAAGTATGACAAAACGCTCGATATGCTGCACATCAATCCTGGTGCTGCAGGTATCTCCGGATTTCATAAAGTACGTACCATGGTACGCTTTATTGTGGACAATGGGGTGTTCAAGGATCTTGAAGTGATAGAGCTCGCAGGGTGAGAAAGCTCCTAAAAATAATTTAAATTATTTTGTACTGCATTCCGTTTGCATTATCTTTGTAGCCTGAATAGATCACCGAGAGCCGTGGGGCGTTGTCCTCCTTCTTATTTTATTCTATATTTGTATCAACCGAAAAAAGAACTGAAATATGAAAGGAATTATTCTTGCCGGTGGTAGCGCCACCCGTCTTTACCCCTTATCTAAGGCTATTTCCAAGCAGATTATGCCGGTTTATGACAAGCCAATGATTTATTATCCGCTTTCCACGCTTATGTTGGCGGGGATACGCGAAGTGCTGATTATCTCCACTCCACGTGACTTGCCCATGTTTCGCGAATTGCTGGGTACGGGTGAAGAGCTTGGAATGTCCTTTTCTTATAAGATACAAGAGCAGCCTAACGGACTGGCTCAGGCTTTCGTGCTGGGGGCCGAATTTCTGAACGGTGAGCCGGGATGCCTCATTCTGGGTGATAACATGTTCTACGGACAGGGCTTTTCTGCCATGCTGAAACGTGCTGCCTCCATTGAAAAGGGTGCGTGTATCTTCGGATATTATGTGAAGGACCCTCGTGCTTATGGTGTGGTGGAATTTGATACCGACGGAAAAGCGATTTCCCTCGAAGAGAAACCTGCACAGCCCAAGAGCAACTATGCAGTGCCCGGTCTGTATTTCTACGACTCTACAGTCACTGCCAAGGCTGCTGCCCTGAAACCTTCCGCCCGTGGCGAATATGAAATTACGGACCTGAACCGCCTGTATCTGGACGAGGGCACGTTGAAAGTAGAGATCTTCGGCCGTGGTTTCGCATGGCTCGATACCGGAAACTGCGACAGCCTGCTGGAAGCAAGCAACTTTGTGGCTACCATACAGAACCGTCAGGGTTTCCGTGTCAGCTGCATCGAAGAGATAGCCTGGCGCAAAGGTTGGATAGATGCCGACCAGCTTTACCGTCTTGGTGAGCAACTTGGCAAAACAGAATATGGCACCTACTTGATGGAACTTGCCAATTCCCACCGCTGAGAATATCATAAATCATAAATTATAAATCATAAATAAATGAAGACTTATCTTGTAACCGGTGCTGCCGGATTTATCGGCGCGAACTATATCAAGTACATCCTGGCAAAGCATGATGACGTGCAGCTTGTGATACTTGATGCTTTAACCTATGCCGGAAACCTTGGAACCATCGCTAAAGACATTGATGACGAACGTTGTTTCTTTGTAAAAGGTGACATCTGCGACCGGATACTTGCCGACGAACTGTTTGCCAAATTTAAATTCGACTATGTGGTGAACTTTGCTGCAGAGAGTCACGTAGACCGTAGCATTGAGAATCCGCAGCTCTTCCTCGTTACTAATATTCTGGGTACGCAGAACCTGCTGGATGCAGCCCGTCGTGCCTGGGTGACGGGTAAGGACGAGAATGGCTATCCTACCTGGCGCAAGGGTGTGCGTTACCATCAGGTGTCTACGGACGAGGTGTATGGTTCGTTGGGTGCCGACGGCTACTTCACAGAGGAAACCCCGCTTTGTCCACATAGCCCGTACAGTGCTTCCAAGACTAGTGCCGACATGGTGGTTATGGCTTACCATGATACCTATAAAATGCCGGTGACCATTACCCGCTGTTCCAATAACTACGGCCCGTATCACTTCCCCGAAAAGCTGATTCCACTCATCATCAAGAATATTCTGGAAGGAAAGAAACTTCCTGTCTATGGCGACGGTAGCAATGTGCGCGACTGGCTTTATGTGGAAGATCATTGCAAAGCTATCGACCTGGTAGTTCGCGAAGGTGTGGAAGGTGAAGTGTACAACGTAGGTGGCCATAACGAAAAGACCAACCTCGAAATCGTGAAGCTGACCATTGCCACCATCCACCGCCTGATGACGGAGAAACCTGAATATCGCGAAGTCCTGAAGAAGAAGACGAAAGGCGAAGATGGTCAGATTGACATCAGCTGGATTAATGAAGATCTGATTACTTTCGTGAAGGACCGTCTCGGTCATGACCAGCGCTATGCCATCGATCCGGCGAAGATTACCGCTGCTTTGGGCTGGTATCCCGAAACGAAGTTCGAAGACGGCATCGTGAAGACCATTGAGTGGTATCTGAATAACCAGGCGTGGGTAGAAGAAGTAACCAGCGGTGACTACCAGCACTATTACGAGAAGATGTACGGCAAAAGGTGATAATTTCATCTCATGAGACGATCTTAAATAGTCTCATGAGATGATTTTTTTTATCCCGTGAGACGGAATTTTTCACCTCACGGGATGATTTTTTTTGTCTCATGGGATGAATCCGGATGCCTGCTGCGTTTATGCAGCCAGCGCTACGGCCAGCAGTATGCCCAGAAATAGCATGTTGCGTGAAGTCTCGCCCAGGATACGGTTCAGCCCTTTACCGCTGCGGATGTTCACCATCTTGCGCCACGTCAGGGCATGCATGCAGAGGTAGACGCAGGGAGCCCAGATAAACTCGATCAGCGTCAGTCGACCGGTATTTACAAACCAGAGGCAGAGCAACGTGGAGGCAATGCCCAGTCCCAAATACATATTTTCACCGAACTTCCGGCCATAGCGCACCACCAGCGTGCACTTGCCACTCACGGCATCTTGCTCGCGGTCGCGGTAGTTGTTCACCATTAGCAGGGTGTCTATGGCAAGACCGCTGACGAGCGACAGTACCAACACATCCATATTCAACGCGTAGGCCTGCACGTAGTAGGTGCCGCAGACGGGCACGAAGCCGAAGAAGACCAGTACCAGCACATCGCCCCAGCCCAGATAGGAGAGCAGTGTGGTATAGAGGAAGGCAAACAGGATACATATTACTCCCAGTGCCACCAGTTCCCAACCTCCGTGGGGCAGTTGCCCCCAGACGGTGAACAGCAGCGTCAATCCTGCCAGGCACGACAGCAGCAATGCGCAGCCGATGCCCACTTTCATGGCTCCTGGTGTAATCCAGCCTTCTGCGCAGGCACGCGGCGGACCCAGACGATCCTTACGGTCGGTGCCTTTCTGAAAGTCGAAAAGGTCATTGATGAAGTTAGCGGCAATTTGCATGCCGCAGGCGAAGAGGGCGCACAGCAGGGCGGGCAGGGTCTTGAACTCCCCGTCGCTGAAAGCCAGGGCACTACCCAGCAGTACGGGGATGATGGCTCCCGTCAAGGTCTTGGGACGGGCGGCGAGAAACCAGGCATAAGGTGAATTCAGTTTAATCTCTTTCATATTCCGTTTTTAGTTTAGGGTGAATGCTTGTTACCGATTCTTGCAACAAAGATACTGAAAATGCCTATCTTTGTGTCTGTGTAATGAAGAAAATACTGCTTGTATATGATGAAGAAATTCCTCTATGTGATTCTCGGTGTTCTGTTTCTCTCTTCCTGTAGGTCGAATCAGTACGTACTTCCTTCTTTGCTGCCGGAGACTTCGGCAGCGGACAGTATCCGACTCGTCGATACAGAAATAATCTCTTCAAAGGCAGCTTCCGGCTACCGGGGCATCAGCCGGGTGCGGACGTACAAGTTCAGTCACCCCGATGTGCCTGCCGCTTTCGACGGTTTTCGCATTGCCTTTATTTCTGATTTGCACTACAAAAGTCTTTTCAAGGAGAAAGGTCTTGAGAACCTGGTCTGCTTGCTCAATGACCAGCGGGCAGACGTGTTGCTGGTGGGGGGCGACCTGCATGAGGGATGTGAGTATGTGGCGCCCGTCATCTCCGCCCTGGCGGCGGTGAAGGTACCGATGGGCACCTACGTGGTGCTGGGCAACAACGACTATGAGGCTTGCTACGCCGATATTGTGCGCCAACTGGAGGCACACAACATTCATTTGCTGGAGCACCGCGTGGATACACTGAGGCGGGACGGGGCGGAGATTCTGATAGCCGGCGTGCGTAATCCTTTCGATCTGCAGAAGAATGGTGTATCTCCTACGCTCGCTCTTTCACCTGATGATTTCGTGATTCTGCTGACGCATACACCCGACTATGCTGAGGATGTCGCTATAACGAATACCGACCTCGTCCTTGCCGGACATACCCACGGCGGGCAGGTGACGCTGTTCGGGCTTTATGCTCCCATTCTTCCTTCGCACTACGGACAGCGGTTTCGTGGCGGACTGAAGCGCAATTCCCAGGGAATACCGATGATTATTACCAATGGTCTGGGGACTTCCAATAAGAATATCCGCATGTTCGCCCCCAGTGAGGTGGTGGTGATAGAACTGAATGTTCATCACTAATCATATCCTCTTTGAATGAGAACAGAAATTATTCTTCGGGCATCAGTACTACTCCCAGCTTCTTCTTGCCATCCATCTTTACTGTTACAGGTTGTTCGAAATGTACGTGCCGCAGGTATTTCGTCTCGTGTACGGCAGGTTGGGCATTCAGGAATTCCTGGTTGTATACACCGTCGTTCATAAATGCATTGATGGTGAAATACCCTACGCCGAAGGACGTCAGGTTCTGGAAGAAATGGGTTCCCTGACTGGGGTCTACACGGTAATTCGTCAGTCCGGCTTCCACAATGACGCGGGCGGCGCTGATGTGCGGCCACTTCACGGGAATGCCAAGCCAGGTGTCACTACTTCCCCAGCGTCCGGGACCAACGAGGACATAGTTTCGCCCTTCGTCCAGGAAACGTTGGTTCAGCTTCTCTATCTCCCAGGCAATCTCCTGATTGTGCGATGCACTGTAGTCATCCGTCTTCACGTAGACGACGTCATAGATATCGTTCATAATGCCATGACCCAGGGAGTTGTTGGAGCGGAGTAGGGTTTTCTCATCCGGTATGGCAGTGAGGTCTTCGTCCAGCATTTCTTTGGTGTCTACGATAGGACGTATTTGCAGCAGGTAGAAAGTGCCCGATTTATCCTGTTCGCGGCTCATGGTGGCGGCAAACTCTATCTCGACGGGGCGGCGCATTTCCTGCTCACCGTACTTCAATACCAGTTGCAAGATGCGTGCCAACGGGAAAACATCATGTTGCAGGATGTTGGCGAAAGTGATTACCTTGCGCCCACCGGGATAAAGCCCGTCGCGGATAATCTGGTCGTAAGGGTCGTAGGTGGAGGCTATGTAGTTCAGTGCTCCATCCTTTTCCGCCTCTTTCACGTGCAGTTTCAGCAGGTTGAAGCCATCGTCCATAGAGAAATCGTGTCCGGCATTGCGCAGGTCGAGGGCATAGAAACGGGTTTGCGTCTCTTTCAGGGCTATCTCCATTTCGCTGGTTTGCAGAATCTGATGCGGATGATAGGGAGAGAAGCGAAGCGTCATGCCACCGTCTACGATGTACTTGCCAAGACCGAGGGCGAGGTTTACCGTACCTTCTTCGGCCTTTTCATCACCGATGGGGTAATAGTTGAGCGAACGTGCCACGCCGGACATACTGGGATAATAACGGTCGCCATATTGGTTGCCGACTACCTCTTGCAGGATGACAGCCATCTTTTCCTGGTCGATGACATTGCTTGTGGCCTGCATATACGCCTTGCTATCGCGGAAATAGACCGAAGCATATACACCTTTGATGGCGTCGGACAGCATACGGAGCATTTCGTATTTATCATCCAGATACGGAATCATATAAGTATTATAGATTCCAGCGAAGGGCTGATAGTGCGAATCTTCCAGTAAGGAAGACGAGCGGATGGCAAGCGGTGACTTCACTACATCGAAGAAGGTGAAGAAGTCTTCCACCAACCGGTCGGGTAGTTTGGCTTTCAGGAAGTAGCGCAGGATTAAGTCGTCATCAGCATCGGAGAGGGCTACCTGATACAGGTTGTTTGTCTCCATGAACTCGTCGAAGACATCGGTACAGAGTACCACTGTTTTAGGGATGGCAACGCGGGCATTGTCGAACTCTTCAAATTCGGGATGATGCTTCACCATGTTGTCAATAAAAGCCAGTCCGCGACCTTTGCCTCCCAATGAACCATCGCCGATACGGGCAAAGTTGGAGTAACGGTCGAAGCGGTCACGCTTGAACACAGCTACCACACCCTGGTTTTTCATCTTGCGGTATTTTACGATGGCTTCGAAGATGATCTTTCGGTGGGCATCCACGTCTTGCAGGCTGTTCCAAGTGATAGGTTTCAGGAACTCTGCCACCGGGAACATGGCGCGTGAGTAGAGCCAGCGGCTGACGTGGTTACGGCTGATATGGTAGAGGAACGACTCTGCGGGTACGGCAAAGAGGATATTCTGCAATTCTTTCAGATTCTTTACACGGGCTATCTCTTCCAGCGTATCGGGATTGCGGAAAATGAAATCGCCGAAACCGAAGTTGTCCGATACGATGCGGCGCAGGTCCACATCCATCTTCTTGGAGTTCTTGTCGATAAAGGCGGCACCGTATTTGGATGCATACAGTGCATTTTCCGATTCGGACGACTGGATGATGAGCGGCACGAACGGATCTTCCTTACGGATGGCGGCGCACAGCTTGATGCCTGCCAGTCCATCCTTTTCGCCACGTTCCACACGCGGGAAGCGGACATCGGTAATCACTCCTAATATATTATTCTTGTATTTCTCGTAGATACCGGTAGCTTCTTCATAGGTACGTGCCAGTACGATCTTTGGACGTCCACGCATACGCAGTGTCCGCTGGTGGGCATTCAATGCTTCGGTACTGAATTCCTGGCTTTGCTTCAGCACGAATTTATAAAGGTTGGGCAAGATGGACGAGTAGAACCGGATACCGTCTTCCACTACCAGAATCACTTGTACGCCGACTTCGTTTACATCGTGTTCCAAGTTCATTTTATCCTCTATCAGTTTGATGATAGACACCAGCAAATCGGTATTTCCCAACCAACAGAAGATATATTCGAAGGGGCTCAGGTCTTCATTGGCAATACGCTTGGTGATGCCGTGGCTGAAAGGAGTCAGTATCACCATGGGGATATGTTCGTACAGGCCCTTGATGTGGCGTGCTACATCAAAACTGTCGTTATCTCCCGTACCCGGCATGCAGATGATGAGGTCGAACGGTACGGTGGAAAGTTGTGCCAACGCTTCTTCACAGGTGGATACTTGGGTAAAACGTGGTGGATAGCGCAGGGAGAGCGATGTGTATTCGTTAAATATTTTTTCATCTATACGTCCGTCGTCTTCCAGCATGAAAGCATCATAGGGGTTGGCTATCAGAAGGACATTGAAAATGCGGCGCGTCATCAGGTTGGCGAACTGCGTATCTTTAAAATAAAGCTGGTTTAATTTAAGCTTGCTAAGCATGGCCTATCACGAATTATTGGTTTGGATGGACAAAAGTAATAAAAAAAAGCCAACCACGATGAGGTGATTGGCTTTAATCCAGGTTGATAAGAGAATTTTATGTCATCAGTTGCTGCCACCCGTATGTTGGCGGTTGTAGGCTCTGGTTGTGACGGAAATATTTCCATATTTCTTGCCCGAAACTGAGCGTTTCAGTGCAGAAACCGTATAAGTGGTTGCAGACTGTGTACCACTGATGCTTAGTGCCGTTCCTACGGATAAGGTTACATTGATAGGATAGTTTTTCTCAATCGTTGTGACACTTGCGCCTGCCAGACGGGCCAGAATTTCGATCAGATATGCGGTAAGTTTGGTTGTTCCGGAGGAGGTAATTTCCGTACCCACCTTATATTGATAAGAAGAAGTGCCTACAGCCATATCGCCGCTACCATACAGATTGTCAAAAGTGTTTGGATTGAATGTTAAAACTTCGCTGGATGTCTTGGTTGTAATACTTGCGTTCAGGAACAGGGAGTAGGATGTGAAAGAGTCTGCTGTCACGGAAATTGTTCCTTCATTAACCTCAAACGGAGCATTTACCCATAAACCGTTGACCAGCTTCTTGGCAGAAACGCTGCCTGTTATTTCAGCATCCACATTATATGTCAGGGTCATCGGTGTAGAAAGGGTGGCTGATGCATTAGAGCACTTCAGGTTTGTTCCTACCAGAAGTACGGATTCTTCACTTGCCCGTGTAGATCTGGATTTAGCGGCATCGTTTATGCTATAAATCGGAGTTATTGTAATAGTCGCGGTTTTGTCTGATACGGCATTCTCCGGCACTGTTACGGTAATCTCAATTTTTGCCTTCTCATTACCTTTCACGGTTTCGGTCTCCACTTTGGCTTCGCCCACACCGTCTTCATTAGTGGTTATGGTTATACCTTCGTTGGCAAGAGTGGCATTCCAGAGGACAATGCTTCCCTTTTCACTGTTTTCCACACTTACGCTCTCTTCTTTGGCAATTTTGCCGTTGGCTTCCGCTTTCAGAGTGTGACTTCCTGCTTTTACGTTTTCAAAGGCATACGTTCCGTCGGCAGAGGTTTTTAAAGTTGTGGTTCCGTCCATTGTGACGGTAGCTCCATTGATACCTTCTCCACTGACACCTGTAATCACACCACTGATACTGTTGGTAACGGGCACTTCCGGCGGCGTTACGTTTTCGTAGTCCGGATCATCGTCTTTACAGTTTGCCATACCTACAGCGAGGAAGGCAACAAGGAGCATAAAGGCTCCCTTCTTTACAAATTTTTCCATAAAATAAAAGTTTAATGATATTGATGATGAAAAATAAATAACTATCACAATAGATTCATACAGAAGCAAATGCCTCCGGTGAAATATCTTCCGTCCTGTAAGGAAGATTGTAGCAGCAGATGCTTCCACAACTTCCAGTCGAAGCCTACATTTACCTCATTACCGGTATACTCTGCTATCAGTCGCAAGTTTTTTTGGAAAGAAGGTTGAAAAGTGATGCCACCAACAGGTCCGTTCCACTTGCTATTGTAGCTGCGCTTCCATTTGCGGTAAGCCAGATGGATGCCTACAACTTGGTTTTGTAGAGAGAAATGTTTGGTGGCGGCAATGTAGAAGTTGCAGAAGTATTGGCTCAACCCGTCACCGTTTACTGTCTTATCATTTTCTTTCCCGGTTCCTGTCCGGCTGCTTGTGCCATATGGGTCATTGGAGCCGATGGCAATGCTGGGCCACCATTTGTTTTCTTTTAGCGGCTGTATCTTGATGGAGAAGTATCGGTCTTTGAAGCGCAGTCGGGGTGCCCCCTCTAGCACTTGTCCGTCAATGTTTATCGCCTTACCCTTTTGTAGAGTGCAGGTATATCCTATTTCCATCCACGAGAAAGGAGTTATACTCAGATAGTGGCTTAAAGTGTTGTATTTTCCTCCATAGTTGAAGCCTCGGTCCGGAGTGAAGTTCTTGTTCAGAAAGTGCGCTCCAATGCGGATCTCTCCGGCTTTATCCATATCCGCACTCGGCACATGAATCAATCCGCTCATGCCCGTATATTGCTGAGCATGGATTTGCTTTATGCTTCCTGTCAGAAACAGGAAACTTAGTATCATCAGCATAGTAGTGCGTTTCATCGTCTGCCTCCTTTCTTGATTGTAAAGTCCGGTGCCATTCGGTTGGCTCCCCATTGCAGGAGGTTTCGGTCGAAGTTACCTTCGCGTTCATTCTCTTCCGGATCCGTGGTGTACATTTTCACTGCATAAGGCAATCCATGAATATCGTATGTCAGCCTGAAGTTCGATGCCGGGCGTACCATCACCTTACGTGCTTTCCGCTTATAGGGTGGAATCATCATCACTACCTTGAAACCACCGTCTTCCTTGCCCTTGTTGCTATACTGTGCGTATACTCCTACCGTGCAATGCTTGAAGTGGCGCATTGCTTCAGCCATTACGCCATAGTCCTCATACAGGTATCTTCCTCCGTGCAGTCGTAACTCTGTGTTCACTTTTTCTAAATATACATTCATACCGATCTGTCCAGTCACTCTCTTCATCTTGCTACATTCCCAGTCTACGGCCATCGAGCAGAAGCCCGTCAGCCCTACCTGTGCATCCAGTGCCAACCATCGGTTCACGGGATACATCCATTTCACATCCAGTCCATACCGTTCTCGACCGAACAGACCTCCGCTTACCTTCAAGAACTGGCTACCACTCCAGTTCCACTCTTTCGACAGCACTGCCAGGTTCAGGCGGACTTTCTTGTAGCGGTCACCATAATCGTTATAAACAGGAACTATTGCCTGCCCCGCCAACTGCCATCGGTCACCGATGTGCCATTTCACACCGGGTGTCAAGTTTACCAACACATCATACATCTTCGTGTAAAAGATGTCTCGATAGTGAAGTTCCGCACCTGCAAAGATTTCTACTTTTGGACCGGGCATCTCTTGCGAAAGAATCGTCATGGACGGCAGTAACAGCAAGGCTGCCATCCACAAGCGTCCCCTTTTCCCGATTAATAATTTGTTGTTAGAGTTCAACATCTTTATATAATGCTTCGTATTGTTGGGATATATGCTTCCATGTATACCGTCTTTCCGCAATTTCTTTCAGCGGTTCTCCGTTTTCCTCTGTTCCGCGCAGCAGCTCTACCAATTGTTTGCTGTTTCCAAAGTAGCAGGCCTTGTTTTCGGTAGTTTCTCGGTTGTAGATCACATCGTATGCCAAAATGGGCTTGCCGAAAAACATGGCTTCCACTAATGATGGATTTGTACCTCCGGCGCTATGACCATGAATATAGATTCTCGCATTGTTTCTTAATGTATATAGTACATCAAGAGTATATACAGCGTTTAACATACAAATATTCGGATATTTGGAGTATTTCCTCTGCAACTCCTTTCCGTATGTACTATATTTCCAGTTACCTATAAACACCAGTTTCTGTCCCACTTCCGCAAATGCCTCGAGCGTAATGTGACAATTGTTTTCAGGCTCAATGCGACAAATAGAAATGGCATATTCCTTTTTTGTAAGCCCGTATTTTTCTAATATTTCGTTTTGTCTCATCATTGGCACATCCCTTAATACATGATTTCCGCCGTAAGCTATCAGTTCCGAATGCTTGTGGTAGGTATCTGTCACATAGTCCTGAATTCCTTTGTTATCGGTAATCACTACATCCGCATAGCGTACTGCCATTGCTTCACTTGTTCGCAGAAACCATCTGGCAAACTTGCTCCATTTGGCCCTCCGGTGTTCCAATCCGTCAATGTTCACTATCAGTTGCTTACGATACAATAGCCTGAAGATGGGTAGGAAAATGCAGCCCGACACGCCTAATATGACTACGGCATCGTAACCTCGCAAACATTTAAGCATCGACAGAATATCATAAGGAGTGCTTTGTATCCCATTAGCATGGAATAGCGGGATGTACTTCAGTTGTGCTTCCTTGTAGGTTTTCATGCGTGTGGCATAATCCTTACCACTACAAAAAACGGTATAACGGACTTCGGAGCAACAGTTATCACCGATAATGTTCTCCACTAAAGTCTCAAAACCGCCATATTTCGCAGGCACTCCTTGGATGCCTACAATAGCTACTTGTTTCATAAAAATAGAAGGATTATTTATGATAAGGAATTATACCCTTGTAAAGTCTGCCTTGCTGTGTCTTCCCATTTATAATTTTCCTGAATTCTTTCAAGAAGTTTTTCATCGAAAGGCGCTTTATAAGCCTGTTCGACTGCGTCACGTATAGAGGTTAAATCATCCGGTTCGCAATAGAAGGCAGAATCTTTAAAGTAATCTTCCGTATCACCTTTTTTGGTCACCACTATATTAGTGTGCATTATTCCAGCTTCCAAAGAAGATAATCCGGGTGTTTCCATCCAAGAAGCCAATATATGTACCTTTGCTAACTTATAGAATTGAGGTAATTTCTCATGTTCTATCTGTCCTAAAAAGAATGTATTTGAATTTGCTTCTTCTTGACACTTCTCATAGTATCTCTTGAAATTG
This sequence comes from Bacteroides sp. AF39-11AC, assembly GCF_003474285.1. Taxonomy (NCBI): domain Bacteria; kingdom Pseudomonadati; phylum Bacteroidota; class Bacteroidia; order Bacteroidales; family Bacteroidaceae; genus Bacteroides; species Bacteroides sp. AF39-11AC. The sequence continues at coordinate 574,328 of NZ_QROH01000004.1, forward strand.
GCTCCGGCTTTCCCTATAAATACGAATTTATAAGGCAGGTCTTTGCAAGCTCGAATAATATTCAACTGATTTTTTCTACCTTCTATGCGTGATACGCAAAGCACGCAATCTCTATATTGCTTCAGTTCCGGTGATAATTGGATTTTGTTGTAATCGAACTTGTTTATATCTACAGCGTTGGCTACTGCCACATAATTATACTTCTTTAAATTGAAATCCTTAGCTACCCGCAGCATTTCCGAGTCGGAATTAGGCAGAAATACATCTACCATTTTTATAATCTTCTTCTGCAATCTCTTATGTCCATTCAATAGATAAATGGCTGTACCCTTATTGAATTCAAGGTTCAAGACCGCACGGGCAATTACTTTCAAATATTCAATTTGTGTAATTGAAAGAAGATTGTTCATCACCTGTAATATTCCACCACGGGCTTTTTTCTCGTATTCTTCGTATGGCCCATAAATAGTGGATAAGGCAACTTTTTTCCCATACTTCTTGGCGTTCTTCACTTGGAGATACAACTCTTGCGGACGCATTAAGTTAAAGACATGAACAATATCATACTCTGAAACATCGGGTGCCAGTTCCAGCGACACATCTACCTTTATGCCCAACTTTTCCAAGTATTCTTTCGTTTTCATTATTTGTGTGGTATCTCCGCCAGGCACACTATAGAGTGTTTTGCGTGATTGAAAAAGTACATTCATTTATTTTTCGGTTAAGAAGTTTAGGATACGTGAGCAGGCCAAACCGTCTCCATAAGGATTCACAGCCATATTCATTTGTTTGTAATAATTTTTATCATCGAGTAAAGTAGACACTTCATTTACTATTTTTAGATAGTTTGTGCCTACCAATTTTACCGTACCTGCATCAAGTGCTTCGGGACGTTCCGTAGTATTGCGCATTACTAATACGGGCTTGCCAAGTCCGGGAGCTTCTTCTTGAATGCCCCCGCTATCAGTGAGTACAATGTGCGACTTCTCCATCAGATAAACAAATGAAAGATATTCGAGCGGTTCGATGAAGAACATATTGTCGATGTTTGATAAGTTCTCTCCAAAAACTTCATGGATAGGTTTGCGAACATTCGGATTCAAGTGCATGGGATAAACAAAATCCACATCAGGATATTTTTCGGCAAGATGCTTGATTGCATTACATATATTAATAAACCCATCACCGAAGTTTTCACGGCGATGTCCGGTAATCAGCACCAGTTTCTTACCTCCATTCAGACGTTTCACATCATAACCGGAATTTATTAAGATGCCTTCCAATTCTTTATTCAACACCCTGTCGTTTTTGATTTTATCTACTACCCAGTAGAGTGCATCAATCACGGTATTGCCTGTGATGGCAATAGTATTTTCTTTCACTCCTTCATTAAGTAGGTTCTGACGGCTCAATGGGGTGGGTGAAAAATTATAAGTGGCAATGCGGCTGGTGATAAGACGATTCATTTCTTCAGGCCATGGACTATAAATATCATGTGTACGCAGGCCCGCTTCTACATGCCCGACAGGAATCTGTTGATAAAATGCAGCTAATGCAGCAGCGGTTGATGTTGTAGTATCACCATGTACTAATACCACATCGGGCTTTGCATCTTTCAATACATCTCTCATGCCCAGCAAAACACGGCTTGTTATATCATACAAGTCCTGACCCTGCTTCATAATATTAAGATCATAATTAGGATGAATCTCGAAGATCTGAAGTACTTGGTCTAACATTTCACGATGTTGTCCCGTTACACAAACTATTGTCTTTATCTCTTGCGAGTGTTTTTGGAACTCTTTCACAAGTGGAGCCATTTTTATTGCTTCGGGGCGAGTGCCGAAGACAAGCATTATTCTGTTTATCATATTGTTGTTATTTATCTATTTTCAAGGTAAAAGTTGTGCAATTAGATTTATCCACAACTCAAAATATTTTATCATAGAACTGCTATACACACCATTTTCTCTTTTAATATAGTGTGCTACAATACCGAGCAGGTAGCACAAATAGGCAAAGTCCATTTGATTACCGTCGCAAAGTTCTTTTATATCGTTTTTATGTTGTTGAAAAAGCTTCCAAATGCCATCAGCGTCCAGATGCCTTTCGAAAATGGCGGTTTGGGTAAAGAAATGGAAGTAATCCAAATAAGGCGGATAGGAGCGTTTGGCATATTCAAAGTCAAAAGCATACAGGCTTCCTTTTTCCACATAAATATTCCATGGAGTAAAGTCGGCGTGGTAAAAAGAGAAATTCACCTCTTTGTTGGTATAAGAATTCAAAACTTTGCTTACACCGTTCACAATAGATTTTGTATCAAATCCTTGCAGATTATTCATCTCTTCACAGAGCAAACATAAGTCCCGGTAATAATCTGTTTTTTCAAAAGGGATATGTAACTTTGTCTTTTCGTGCAGTTCTTTTATGAATGCCGTTTCTCTTGCACCCCATCGGTGGTCGGTTGATGAATGTCGCGTTTTGGTCGTGGTTTGCACAAATATAGTTATACCGTTTCTCCACTCTCCATTATACAAACAGTGAGGAACAGATTTTACTCCCTTTTGTCCTAAATAATCCAGTGTTTCTTTTTCTCGTTGGAAGATATGCTTTATTTCATTGTTGTCACTGAATTTGGCATACCCTAATATGTGTGTACCCTTGCTTATCTGCATTGTTATTTTTTGATGCACGCAAGGCGTACCGCAAAAAATGGAAAACTCTACATTATCAGAACTGAATAGTTGGCACAATAATCCGTTCAATTCGGGCATTAATTCATATCGTTCCCTCTCTGCTCCGACCGTTTTGTTAACTATATCTGCCCAATGAAGGTAAGGAAATAAAGCTTTCATCCCTTTTCCCTTTATTCCACTGGGCTGATAAAGGTTCATGGCCGTTTGCATGTGTTTCGCAGGCATCATCCACCGCTTACCGTCGGCATTCGAAAAGGTGTAAAAAGTATTACCTCCATCCTGTTTTAGGATGGAAGACAATAAATATTCTATGTTCATTTGGGTTTATCGTTTACTGTCCAATTCGGCAAAGAGTCTTTCCATAAACAGTCCTTTTGCTTCCCAATTGAATACCTCTTTTATGCGTTTTCTCCCGGCATCACCCATTCGTTTCCTTAGTTCTGGATTTTCAATCAATTTTATAATGGCTGCTGCCATATCCTTTGGCATTTGCTCCGGATTGGTAACAGGGAGGCGGATGGCACACGAATCATCTGTTGTTACAGCCATCCCAGCCCAATTTAAGCATATAACAGGTAAACCGATTGCCATCGCTTCCATTAAAGACCAACTTCCGCCTTCTCTTAGACTTGGGAATAGAAATATATCTGAATGTTCTACTAATTCCAATACTTTTTGGCGTGGCAATTCGTCGTATATTTTAACGTAATCTTTCCAGTCGTTCTTTTCAATCTCTTTTAAAATCTCTTTTTTCTGATAGCCGGATCCAATGATAGAAAGGTTTACTTTTTGCGTGTTGCTAATATGCTTTAATGCCCGAACTGCTGTGAGAATGTTTTTATTAGGCAATAGTCTCCCAGACGTTATTAATCTAATTTCATCATCTTCCCTATCTTTTTTCTTGAGCTCAAAAACTGCATCTTCCATTGCTGTTTCCAAAATGACTTTTGTTTTTTTTCTAAAGCATTTAGGGATAACAGTAGCTGAGTTTGGGGTTCTGGTTAAAATAGCTTTAGCTCGCATAGATGGGATAAGGATAAATGGATTGAGTATAGAAAGAGTACTCATTGTATAGCGTGCAGATTGTATGACGCGCTGTTTTAAAGGTAATACTTTAAGAAAAGATTTAGGTTCGCAATCCCCACCTCCGACAGGTCCCCAAATAAATGGGATTCTGAATAAAGGTAAAAATGTGGGCATCCACATACTACCGAACGTCAGGTGCATAGTGTAGTCAATTTTTTCACTTTTGACTATGTTCCTTACAACAGAAATAATACCCAACTGCCAACAGAAATAGTAGAAATAAAGACCTTTTGCCTTTTTCTTCATATTCTTTATTAAGTTGGGAGTGTCATAGTAATGAAATACGATATTTTTCTCTACATCTTTAGGTAGATGTGCTTCTATAAGTTCTTGATTATTAGCGCGGGTGATAACGTGCAAAAGGTTGTGTTTAGCCATTTGTAAGACCCAATTCCAGCCCACGCCCGCTTCTGAACCCTTTAATGGCTCACATCCATATGCAGATACTAATATCGTTTTCATTCCTTATTCAAGTGATTTGAGTTTATTATCGTTGATTGCTTTTTTAGTCCGATTGTAGCGAGCAAAAGAAGATAATTCAATGATTATAAACTATATTTTTGAGTATTAAAATATTTGAATATATTATTGCAATTTATTGGTTGTTAAATCAAATGCAAGTTTTATAGCATCTTTAGCTATTTCTTCAGGAGTTTTCATTGCATCCAATATGTGGAAATATTTACCTGATACAGCTAACCGATGTAAGGATTTCAATTGGTGATTGATTTCATCAATGGTTAATTCTTGCTTTCGTTTATGAATGGTTTCTGCATCTGCTTCTAAAATAAATACAATATCAGGTTTTTTTGTCAGTTTTGCGAACATCATTCTTAGTCGAAATGGTAAATTTATTCGTGTCCTTTCCGGATCCGATATAAAATCATAGATGTATCTGTCAAAGATGGTTATTTTGTCAAATTGAGCATTTTTGCGAAGGATAAGAGGTACGCCGACAACATAGTCTAACCAATAGTAAGTCATGCGCAATAATGAGCTAAGTTTTCCAGTGGGTTTGGCACGATGTGGATTCGTAAAATCTTTATCCTGTTTCATAACTCCGGCTTTCTCACCGGCAGCTCCCAAATTTGGCAATATATTCGGTCTAAAATGGTACGTATCCAGTAAATCATTAGCAGCACACACATAGTAAAACCCCAATTCATTACCGAAATGCTCAATAAACGTAGTCTTACCTGTACCATCGGGAGCATGAACAGAAATCATCGTGTTATATCTGTTCAAGTTCAGCAATAATCTGCACACTTTTTCCCATAAGAAATCAGCCACATTGTATATCGAAAACAGAGGGTGTTTAATCAACAAACGAAATTTTGATTGGTGAGAAAAATGCTTCCCTTTCTTTGCAATTTCTTTATATCTTCCAGCTGCAAGCAATGTAACCATTTCATTAGCAGCGGATACTCCTAAAATATCTTTTAGCAGTACTGCAAAATCATCTTTTTCAGCTTGGAATGTTTTTGCGATACTTTTGGCATACTTTTCCTTTATAGAGTGATAACAGATTGTACTGTGCAGTAGCAACACTACATTGCCCATTAAATCATCAAGCACCTGAATTCCATTGTCATTCTTTTGGGAATGCGCATATAACACGTCAAATGGAAACATTTCAAATCCCTTGTGTAAAAAGCCTTCCAATAAATCAATATGGATGGCAAAACGAGTATCTGGATTCATGCCATACCAACAACGCAAGCGTTCAAATTTGTGAACTTTGTAATGGCTGACTCCATGCTTTTTGTAACACGATTGTATGATTCGTGCAGAGTCACGGTACCTACTTGGCTCAATTACTATATCCACATCTTTTGAATGGTTTTCATATGGCAATCCATCATCGTTCTTTAAGATTACATAACGGATGCCATGAAAAGCCAGACCATCCAGAAAATCCTTCAAGAGCGAAGCATGGCGTTCGTCCCATTCTACACGTGCTTCCAGAAAGTTAAACTCATTATTCATCTTTATAGTTTTTGGGGAGTTCCTGCTATGCGCTTATAGTTCTTTATCATATTCTCAACAATACTACTCCAGTGCAATTCTTTCTCACACACCAACCGTGCGTTAGTTCCCAACATTTTCATTTCGTCAGGCTTGTTTAGAAAATATTCAATGGAACGAGAGATGTCTTGGGCATAAGGTTCACACATCAAATAGAAGGGTTCATTGCTCAGATACTTCATATTGCAACCTGCTGTGAGTATCATTGGCATTCCGCAAGCCATTGCATCAATAATTGACATTGAAAAGCCTTCACTATCCGATGCCATAATATATCCGTCAGAACTAAGCATGGCGTTGTACTTGTCATCTTTGTAAAGCGGACCGATCCAATAGAAATTATCACTTACACCAAGCTCTTTAGCCAATGCCTCAAAACGAGCGGCATTGCCTTTATTATCGGGGCCAATAAGCACAAACGCCAAATTCTTCTTTCGATTGTCTGGCAACATGCTGATGGAGCGGATGATTAAATCAATATTCTTATCGCTTCTCAGTACGGATATCATGGTGAGAATCTTTTTATTATGAAACGGATAGTCTTTGAAGAAATCAGGGTTTGCCCTTTCTGCGGACGGCATGTCACCCGGCTCATATCCATTGTAAGCCACAAAGCTTTTTCCGGTATATCCATATTTGCGTAGCCCGGTACCCTCTTCTCTTGTTAGAATATGACACTCGTCTGCCATGTTCAAATACTTTAGTTCAAATAGCCAACGGGCTATTTTTCTTTTGCCCGTAAAAGCATGGGGGTTGGAATACGTTCCGTGAGTGGTTATTACGGAACGTATTCCAAAACGATGCAACGCATCCATAATTATATTCTTGTCATAAAACCAAATGAGATGGAAATGCACAATATCAATGCTTTCTTTTTCTACTTCAAGACGTTTGATAATATCATGCCCTCCCCATGGTTTGACACGAGGAAAGCACTCTACTGTAACAAACTCATCTCGTTTATAGGATGAATGTTTATTCTGTCCATCTACAATTGCCCATATTTGGCTATCGATGCCAGCCAACTTTTCATATTTATTCAGATAATAAACCACACGGCTTATGCCATTTGCACTGGCAGGATTAGCCTTACCATGAACGATATGTATTACTTTCATAACTTTCGTTTTTTTTAGATTTCCCGATGAGAAACGGGAACTTATGATTCAAAAGATATATTATTGGCAAATGACAAATCAAGACCATAACGGTCATTGGAAATGCCAAAAGCATTGAATAATCATGTGTAGGTATGTGAAACACTACTTTCGTTATTTCTTTAATTAATTGCTGAATAGGAGAATGAAGCCCTAACACTACAGAAGTTCCCTCTCCAATTGTTAATATGTGTTTGTTTCTTGGTGTAAACATTGACATACCGATCACAAAGAAAAATCCAAAGATAGCTGCCAAGTACATCAGTATCATGTTATTACCATATCCGGCTCCACTAAACTCAACATGACCATTAAGATTAGTGATTAAAAGACACATAAGCGCACAACACAAAGAAACAGCAATGTTTACAAGCATTTTGCTCTCTTTTAGCCGTGCTATAACATTTGTCTTAGTCTTTAATAAATACCCAAAAACAAACAATGGAAACGCCATCAATGCTGTGTCAACTCTGGCATAAGGGGGATAATTATTCTCCTTGAAGAAAAAGTATCCAGTCAAGCAAACGATTGTTGTAATAGTCAACGATTTAACACTACATCTATATCTCTTAGGAATATAAAACAAGAGCTTAACTATGAATAATGCGACAAAGAACCATGACGGACCATTGGTATGAAAAGCAAAACTTGTAGTTTTAACAGTGAACAATCCTATTAAGGGTTTCATAATGAACTCAAACCAACCATCATAAGGGTGATTGTATGGGTGAGCCCAGATGACAAACATACCAAAAGGCAATGTCAAAAGATAGAACACTATATAAGGAACCAGCAACGCCTTTGCATTCTTTTTCAAGTAAGGAAGGAACTGCTCTTGCTTAGCAGACGAAAAGTATCCGGAAAGGATAAAAAACAAGGGCATGTGGAATGAGTATATAAAATCAAATACTCCATCATTCGCCAACGCATTATGCCCAAGCACCATAAGAAATATACCGATAACCTTAGCATTATCAGCCCAAATTTCTCGCATAGTCTTTTATTGTAACGTATTTATATGATAAAAATAAGGCCAGTGTAAACCATATAATCTGAACATTCAGGCCTCCATAGAAAAAGCATAGGAATAGCCAAAAAAAGCAACTCATCACCATATCGTTACGTAAGAAACATATAAATAAGGTAAAGCTCCAGAAAATGATTGCAGAAAAAATGCCAAAATTATACCATATACTAAAAGAACCTGCTCCGCAATCGACAGATGGTAATGGCGTTAATCCGGCATCAGCATCAACTCCCTTTCCAAACAAACCGTCTTTAGTAAAAATAGTTACTTTTTTAGCTCCATGAAGTGTAGGAACGATTCTAATTGCAGCACTTAAATCTTTCTTTATTAGTTGTTTCTCATCGAAATCGGCTATAGCCACAACAAAATCCGCTGTTCGCTTGGCTGTATCATTGGTAGATATTACATATATAATAGCCGGTGTTAACAATAATCCGACTATAAATAAAGATATTACCTGCTTCTTTGGAATGAATCTCAAAAGTAAAATAAACAATAGCAAGAAACCGGTACCACTCCCCATAGTAAAGATAGGGTATAAAAATGCAGCTATTACCTTTTTATTTACTTGTGATAAAAGTTCTTTTATATCCTTTATATTCGTAATATACATCTGAATGTTAATATAGAAAAACATTAGTAGTGTCTGTACACGAGCGGTGTGTGATGGTTCAGCCATCAATGAATTAAGTTTCCATGGTTCTCTAGGGTTATAATTGGCCAAATTAAATATCGGTAGTCCTGTAAGAACGCAAAACTGCTGTATCATCAGGGTGATACAATAGGCATATAGTAGCCATTTTATTAACTTTGCAAAATCATCCGCTCTATAGTCGCTAAAAGACAGTACCCGCGCAAATGACATAAAAAACATGCAGAAGAGACAACTGTACATAAGTGTAGACCACCGTAATGTCTCTGGATGAAACACCACAGTGAAGATGATCATCATTAAACAAATGCTAATGAGAGGAATGTCTATTTTGGGCAGGATGACCGGATATTTTATAAAAAAATATGGAGAGAAGCACATCGCCCCAATCAATAGTAAATTCTTATTGCCTTCACCTAATGCGAATGCAGGTGCCACTGCCAACAAGATAATGAAAATATTGACCAGCGTGTTGGGCGATTTTATAAATGGAAACATATCTTCTTATAAAAAAGTTTCTGCAATGATTTGGATAGTAAAAGTATTTTTAATGAGAATCCACTATAGCCACTGTATTTGGATAGATAATATTCTCTTGAAGAGAACAGTTTTAATAAATTATTAGCTGGATTTCCTTTTTCACTTTTTACATGACGATGTATTGCATAAGCATCTTTCAGATAGTACATCTTTCTTTTATTTAATTGCAACTGTTTTGCCAATATACTCTCTTCACTATAAAGAAATACACCCTCATCAAAGAAATCAATATGTTCTATAAAATTCATTCGTACCATCAAACAACATCCTGATATTTTCTCACAATATCCGGTTTTAGAATAATCTTCCAAGAACCAATCTCCCTTGCGATGATAACGCAAATACGTAATAGGCCATAATAACTCTTCTTGATATGTACTCTCACGCAGCGGATTCTGATGGCGTCCTTCCGGAGTCACAATATCACTTCCACACACCACAATCTCTTCATCCTCTTCCATTTTTTCCACCATCCTTATCACATAATCCTCTTGTGGGAACTCCATGTCCGGATTGGCTATCAAGGCATACTTATAACCTTTTTGGGCTGCATAACGCAGACCTATATTGTTGCCCGCATTGTAGCCACGATTCTCATGATTTTCTATCAGCGTACATTGCTGTTCACTGCACAGTTCACGCAAAGCTTTCACATCGTCTTCGCATGAGCAATTGTCTACAATGATAATCTCTATTTCTACATTCTGTTGACGATTTAGAAACGATACACACTTACAACAGTCTAAAGCGGAATTATAGTTAAGTAATATTATTGCGACTTTCATTTATGTATAAATCTGTAAATTATTGACTTTGTAAACATTACGTATGAACTGTTTTTAGCGATATAAAACAATGCAAAATGGCTGTATAGTAGCGTTAATGCAAAACCTTCAAAAAACTTTGTCCATATAAGATGGCTGGAAAGTGAAAGTAAATAATATCCAAAAAGTAAGGGGAGGAAAGCCCCTAAATGTTTTATTATATCTATAACAAAATTCATGTTTTTGTATTTCTGTCTGACAAAGAATAAGGCTGCTGCCATCACAGCAAGCTCACTAATGAACCACACAATAGATGAACCTACACTTTGTAATCTTGAAACAAGGCATAAGTTTAAAATAATACTGCATGAAGCACCAATAACGGAATTTATAAAAACCTGCTTGTCTGCACGTGCTGGCATCAGTATTTGGATAATCAAAATTTGTTCCAGGCCAATTACCAACATTAAAGGCATAACAAGTCTCATTGGGAATACAGCCCCTTCATATCCTGAACCTGCTATTAAATAAATAAACTCTTCTGCATAGAATTCTGAGAAAATGATACAAGGAAAAACAAAGGCGAAAAGGAGATTCAAAGATTGCTGTGTCATCCGTTTAACCCCATCAGCGTTATTCAAAACCATCAGTGCGCTAATTCTAGGCATCATAACCAATGTAAACGATGAATATAAAGCCAAGATAATATTCTGAATTTTTGTTGCTGTAGTATAATAGCCCACTTGAGTATCGCCACACATCATTCCTAAATACACAGTATTGAAAGTTGTGTAGAGAGAAGTTAAAATCAATTGAGAACCTAAAAATAGTAAAGGTTTTATATGTAACTTGATTTTGTTTAAGGGCTGGAACGAAAAGTGCACAAATCGAAGCCCATAATTCCAGTTAATGATGCCATTAGCAATAATCATTCCAGAATGGATAGTGAAATATGTTGCATAATCATCGGTGTCATGTACAAACAAGAAAATAGAGACTACGTAAGCCGTTCGTACAAATAATGTCCTAATAGTGATATATTTGAAATTTTCTAACCCACGAAATAGCCATTCCACAGCAAGGGTACCAAATACTAACTGAGACGCACCTATATATAGTAATTTTTTATAGGGGTGGAATTGGGGTATCAGCTCTATTGCTCCAACATATAAGACAAGTACAACAAAAGTAAAAATAGCATTCAGAGTAAACAGTTCAGAGAAAGTTTTGCTTATTTTTATCTTATCTCCGTTACACTTGGCAATTTCACGTACGCCCAATGTTGTAATTCCCAACATACTGAACAGTGAAAAGTATTGCACTAGGCTTTGTGCTAAATTACAAATTCCAATATTTGTTACCCCAAGAACACGTGCCACATAAGGATAAGTGATAAATTGGAAGATATACAAGGAGGTCGTTAGAAAACTACTATATAGTATATTTTTTTTTAACCCCATAGTCTCAATGATTTGTTTGACTTCCGCGTAAAGTGAAAGAATAGTATTGTAGCGATAGAAGCCCAGCAAAGTGAAATCAAAAAACAGAATCCACCCAATAACTGTTCACTACCGGTCATTGTAAGTATGCGAACAAACTTAATGGCAATCTCTTTCAAAGAATAGCTTGCATCGTAAATATATAAGTATGCAAATACATTATGTAATAATAGAAATATCACTGACCATTTGATAAAAGGATAATAAGAACCTTTTATTTTTCTCCATAATCCTGTTTTCAAATTAGTCAGATATTTATCGTTCAATAGATAACCACTTATAAAGAAAAAGCAAGGCATATGGAACATATATATAAAGCGACGCAAATAGTCGGGGCATCCACTATGCCCTATCACCATCAAAATGATGCAAATAGCCTTTGCAATATCTAATGCGCAGTTTCTTTTTTGTTCCATTTGTATTCTAATTATTCGTGGGAGCCTGTTACAAGTGTCTTCATCATTCATAAAGCCCCATTCCATACTCAAATGGACTTTCAAAATCCCTCAATAACGGATGCTTCGTATCTTTCTCACTCAGTATCGCTTTATCAGCCGGTATTTTCCAGTCTATTCCTATGCCTTCATCCAAGATACTGATTCCACCATCGGCTTGCGGAGCATAATAGTTGTCACATTTGTACTGAAATACAGCCACTTCACTCAATACGGCAAAACCATGGGCAAAACCTCTGGGAATAAAGAACTGAAGATGATTGTCTTCCGACAATTCTACAGCCACATGCTCACCGTATGTGGGTGATCCTTTGCGAATATCTATAGCTACATCAAGCACGCAGCCTTTAACGCAACGCACCAGTTTACTTTGTGTAAAAGGAGGTAATTGAAAATGGAGTCCGCGCATTACTCCATACGATGACATACTCTCATTGTCCTGCACGAAATTCACTTTGCGCACTTTTTCCTCAAATTCCCGTTGGGAAAAAGACTCGAAAAAGTAGCCGCGTGCGTCTTTGAAAAGGCGTGGCTTAATGATGACCAAACCCTCTACATTTGTTTTTTGTATAAGCATTGTTTTTTATGAAATATGAAATTCTTGTTAGTGTTCAATTCAGAGCATATCCACTCTGTAAGGTATCTCTCGGGATGCCTCACAGAAAATGATTACTAAATTCAATCGGTCGGATTATTTAGAAACTGGATGACAATCTTTTATTCTATTCTCCTTCTATCCTCCATTCCCCCAGCGTCCTCCGCTCCCTGTCGAAGTTAATCCCTACCTTAACTATCGGCAGTCCGCACAGAGCGAAGCGTTCGGGATAATTTTTCAGGTCGATTTGCTGCATGGCGGCATCGGCGGTTTTATCCAGTTTCAGTTCTATGACGTATAGGGTGCTATGGGTGCGCAGCACTACATCCACGCGTCCGCGGGGAGTGCGTACTTCCACGTCCACGTAGAAGCCGAGAAGGCTGAAGATGACATAGAGCAAGGATTGATAATGCCCCTCATAGTCCGTGTTGTCGCACTGCGGAATGGTAGAGAGGAAGGTCTGGAGCAGTTGCAAGGCCTCGTCCATGTTGCCGCGGTCAATGGAATCGAACAGATAGGCTGTCAGCGTGGCGGCACGATTAGCCTCGGTGGGTGGCACATAGTGGGGCAACAGACTTTCCATCAGCCCCAGACGCACCTCTTTGTTGGGGATGTCGAGCGTGTACAGGTCCAAACGGGCGTCATAGTCCTTGATGGTGATGTAACCGCTCTGGTAGAGTAGGGGAATAATGTTTGTCATCTGTTCCGTAGGGGCGTCGAAAGCTGTGGCAAATACCTTCTGTCCTCCTATCTGTTGGGGAGCAACGCCATACTTGTTCAGCATTTCTATCAGATAGGTGGGCGTGCCGCTGCCGAACCAATAAGAGTTCATCTTGCCATCGGCAAAAGCATTCAGCAGGCTGAACGGATTGTATAGGTCGGGTGACGGCCAGGTAAAATGATAACCGTCATAGTGCTCTTTCAGCTTTTCCAGCACCTCCTCACGGGTCAACTTCATGCGCGTGGCCAGCAAATCCAGATCGGTTGACATTTGGGTCAGCATTTCCTCTTCGCTAATGCCACAAATAGCGGCATACGGTTCATCCATGCTGATGTTGTCTATATTGTTCAATTCTCTGGATGGAAAGAACCTCGTGATGCCGGTGAGAAATACAAAATGCAAATAAGGGTCGCATGCCTTGAGCGGGCTGTAGAAATTCCGCATTACGTTCCGAAGCTCGGGCAGGTTCTTCTCTTCATGGATTACGTCGAGAAGCGGAGCGTCATATTCGTCGATGAGAACGACGACCTGCCGACCAGTCTGAGCATAAGCACGTCCTATAAGACCTTGCAGGCGCAGATTGGCACTTATTTCACCTTCTCCCTTGCCATAGATTTCTTCATACCTCAATAACTTGAGATTCAATTCCTGTTCCAGTTGCTCTCTGTCCACGTGCTTCGCTGTGCGCATGTCAAAATGCAGCACCGGGTACGAGATCCATTCCGCTTCCAGTTCCGCTATGGCAAGACCTTCGAACAGTTCTTTCCGGCCTTCGAAATAAGAATGAAGCGTGCTGGTGAGCAAGCTCTTTCCAAAGCGGCGTGGGCGGTTTAGGAACACAGACTTAGGGCCGGAATGCGTCATTCGATAAACATATTCCGTTTTGTCGATATACAAATAATTGCCTTCCCGTATTTTTGAGAAAGTCTGTATTCCTATCGGATAGCGTTTTCGTTGCTGCATCATTTTTCTGTTTTCTCCTTCACGTATGGTTTACTTGTAAAGTAACAAAATCCGTTCGTTTTCTCCAAACAAAGCTTTCACTTCTTCTTCTGATACACGTCATGATCCGTTGCTTTCTTTAAACCGATTTCTTTTATTTTCCTCCTCTTCCTCTCCTCATCAACATATTATTAATTTGTTGCCTCACATTGTCCACCTTTGCACCCGACGTCAGCCGGGAGGCAAAAGGAAGAAGAACCTCGATGAAGGCGCCTTTCACCACTGTGTCCTTGCCCACAAGGGATTCGCTGAGCATGATGTTCACCACACCGGCCAGATCATGGGCGGTGGTACATTCGCCCAGAAGCCGGGTGTACTCATGCACTTTTTTCACGTCGGGCACGTAGGTGAAGAGATGGCACTCGTCATCATTCAGGCTTTCAATGTCCTCGGTTCCTTCGGGACGGATGGCGACCTCGGCAAACTGATCGCCGTAAAAGTGCTGAACGGCGGCAGTAGCCGCGGGGGCTATCATGTTCGTGCCGCCGAATATCTTTATCTCTATTTCCGGTTTGTCGTTCATATTTGTATTATTTATCTCCATTTTCTTTAAACATTTTCAATGTATTATCAACGAGTATTCAATGAATGTAAACAGTTTATAAATGCCTTTTGATGTAGTGGAATGGATGGGTTATTCACCGTATCTTTGTTGACATAAATGTAATAAATATAATCGTGTTATGAAAGAATCTATTATGTCTTTTTTCAATGCTCCCATCACCAACAAAGTGCCTGCCGGAGTATGCAGCATAGCGGGGCTTCATGCCTACATCTCTTCCGATCCCCATCTGAAGGAACTGACACAAATAGTAAGGTCCACTACGGAAAATGATAAGGATTTCCGTAAAAAAAAGCAGACGTTACTGCCTTACGTCACGCCTGCAGGCGTCTTTTCGTACTGTCGGGAGCAGTGCATCGTAGTGCCATCCGGAGCCTTTGTGATAGACATTGACCATCTTGCTTCTGCCGAAGAGGCCATGATGTGGCGTGACCGCCTTTTTGCCGACGAAGTGCTGCAACCGGATCTTGCCTTTGTAAGCCCCAGCGCCAAAGGGGTGAAACTCTTTGTGCCCTACCGCCTCACCCTCACAGATACGCTCGAAAACTCGTTTGACAATGCCCTGCACACCGCCTGGGACTATCTGGAATGGCGACACGGACTAAAGGCCGATGCCGCCAACGCCGATATGTCGAGAGCCTGTTTCCTGGCATACGATGCGGAATGCAAATTAAAAAATAATAATTAAAATCATAAATCACAACTTTTATCGTGAACGAAATTGACATTATCGAGCAATTGACCATTGCCGTAGAACAGGGCGGAGCCAATATTGCCCCCACTTATCAGGAATACATGCCACTGGCTTTTGCTGTGGCCAACAGCTGCGGAGAGGAAGGACGTCGTTTCTTCCATCGCCTTTGTCGCCTCTCCGATAAGTACCGGCATGACGAGGCCGACAAACTCTACGACCACGCTCTGCAGAACGGGCGGGGAGGCAATTCCCTGGGAACAGTGTTTCATCTGGCCCAACTGGCAGGCATACGTTTCGATAAGAAACTTGCAAACTTGCAAAACTTGCAGGCACCCTTCACACCCACACACACGTACGCACGAGGGAAAGGCGGAAACACAGAACAGAAACAACCGCAAAGCACCGAAGATACCGTGATAACAGTTCCCGCAGAAACGTCTGTTTCACTGCCCTGTTTTGCGGAATACAGGTGGCCGCTCTTTCTGCAACAAGTGATAGACTGCGGAGACTCGCCCGCCCAAAGGAACATTCTGCTGCTGGGAGCGCTGACTGTATTCGGAGCCACCCTCAACAAGCTGCTGAGCTTTACCTACGGGCGAAAAAGCAAATATCCGTGTCTGCAAACTTTTGTCATTGCCCCGCCCGCTTCCGGAAAAGGCGCGCTGACGTGGGTGCGCCGGCTGGCGGAACCTCTGCACGACTCGCTTATGGCAGCCTACAGCGAAAAGATGAAAATCTACCGGCGCGAGAAAGCGCAATGGGACGTGCTGGGCAAGGAGAAGGTGAATATCCCCGAACCCGAACAGCCTTGTATGAAGATGTTCCTCATTGCGGGAGACAACTCAGGAGCTGGTATGCTGGAGAACCTGATGGACGCCGATGGAGCCGGACTGATATGCGAGACTGAAGCCGACACCGTGAGTACAGCCATCGGCACGGATTACGGGCACTGGAGCGACACGTTGCGCAAGAGTTTCGATCATGAGCGGCTGGCCTACAATCGCCGTACCAACCACGAATATCGGGAATGTAATAAATCATATCTCAGCGTACTGATCAGTGGAACGCCAGCCCAGGTGAAGCCGCTCATCCCTTCGGCAGAGAATGGCCTCTTTTCGCGCCAGGTGTTCTACTGTATGCCTCCCATTCGTGAGTGGGTGGATCAGTTCGACCAGTCCGGAGCCGACTATGACCGTATGTTCACCCTTTGGGGGGAGCGTTGGAAACGACTGCTCGATGCCCTGACGGCTGCGGTAAGCGGTATAAGCCTGAAGCTCACCGAAGAACAGAAAGACGAGTTCAACGCTCACCTCTCAAGCGTATTCGGCCGTGCAGGCGTGGTTCATGGCGACCACATGAAAAGCGCAGTGGCACGTATTGCCATCAACATCTGCCGTATCATCGGCATCGTGGCATTGATGCGCTCGCTCGACGCCTTGCTGATGGCAACGGACGGCATCGACCCGACTGCTGCTGAAAAGCCTGCGGATGACATGATAAAAGTCTTGCTGGCTTGTCCGGGGCTATCGCCTTCGCCTCATGTTCCGCAAGAGAACGTGCAGGATGGAGTGGTTTCGCAGTTCGAACTCACCGTGGGCGGCGATGACTTTCATGCCGTGCTGTCGCTCGCGGAGCCTCTCTATCTGCATTCGTGTCATATCCTTTCACTTCTTCCGTCGACGGACTCTGTACAGCCACAGAAAGTGTCACAGGAGACGTTTCTGGATGGACTGCCTCTCTGCTTCACTCGCAGCCAGGCCCTTCAGGCAAGTACTCGGTTCGGGATGTCTCCCGGTACGCTCGACTCGCTGCTGAAACGCATGACCGACAAGGGTCAGCTGCAGAAAGACGGTCGGGGAGAATACAGGTTCAAATGAAGAATCCTTCGGAATGTGAATCCATTTGCCTCACGCACGTATATGTGTGCGTGTGTGGGTGTGAGGCCCCCTGTAAGATTTGCAAGTTTGCAAGATTTTTTTTCCCAACTGGGAAAAAAATATTCCCCACTTGGGTACTAATTCTCTCTCCCCATTTTTCTCTCATCAACCCTTTAATTTTTTAATTCTTTCATTTTGAATAACTCCTTTCACCCCGTCTCCATGAAGAAGAGCGAACTGGCCCTTCTCTATTTTCCGGATTCAGCTGTCGCAGTGGCCACCAACCGTCTGATGCGCTGGGTTCACGATTGTCCGCCCCTGATGGAGGAGCTGGAAGCAGTCGGTTATCATCGTTCGCAGAAGTTGCTTACTTCCCGTCAAGTATCGCTAATCATCCGGCACCTGGGCGACCCGTAATGGTGAAACCCATCGGAATCCATCGAAACCCATAAGTTGGTTTCCGGTCAGCCATATCTTTGCCCGGAGTTTTTGAAGTAGTTGAGTAGTTAAGTAGTAATTGCTTACTACTTAACTACATTGAGAATCATTATTAATTAAATTTATTGAGATTATGGGAATCAAAGTAAAAGCCCGTCAGACCAAACTGACGGTGGGCCCCTCAAAAGGGCAGTATCGCTTCATCATGCAGGCAGAAATCTACAGCACGTTGAAACAGGAAAAAGTCATATCCGAAGCTGCTATCCGCTCGGGAATCCCGAAGGGAAGCATCAATGCCGCTTGGGAGGCTATCGGCGATGTGATCAGGGCATGGGCCACAGAGGGCCATTCCGTAGCCGTACCCGGACTGGGTACCATGCGCTTCGGCCTCCAAGCCGCCTCGGTGTCTAAAGTAGAAGACGTAGGTGCGGGACTCATCACCACCCGCAAAGTCATCTTCACCCCCAGTACCACCATCAAACAGGAGTTGAAGGATACTTCCATCAACATTACCTGTTACGATAAGGACGGAAACGTCATCAAGCAAGTCACCTCCTCCGATCCGGGCGACGTGGACGAAGGCGACGGAGGCGGAACCGGAGGCGATGGCGGAATTGAAGGTGATCCGCTGGGATAATTTCTAAGGCCTCAGGCCTTAGAAATTAAAGAATTAATAATTAAAGAATTAAATCAAAAATCTCATCATGTCTGAAACAAAGAATAAAATTACTTGGGTGTCTTTGCTAAAAGCTATCATCCAGGCAGCCATTGCGGCACTCACAGCACTGGGTGTCACCAGTTGTTCAACTGCCATCGAATGTCTGCTGCCATGATACAGGAAACATTTCCTATGACTGTAGGTGAGGAGGAGGTGCGCGATGAGCGCGAACTCCTCACTCGGGTGGAGGGCGGGCTGATGATGGACGCTGTTGATTCGGTGCGTTACATCATCCTGCATTGTTCAGCTACCCGCTGCAACTGTGACTATACTGTGGAACAACTCTTGCGTGACCATCGTACCCGTGGGTTCCGCACCATCGGTTATCATTTTTATGTCCGTCGCGATGGTACGGTCAGCCAGCATCGTCGGTTGCTCGAGGTGGGTGCACATTGCCGTCCCCTCAACCGGTGTTCTATCGGAGTATGCTACGAAGGCGGACTGGACGCGGAAGGGTATCCCGCTAATACGCTCACCCTGGAGCAGTTCGAACAGCTGGAACAACTTCTGTCCCGGTTACTGAAACTCTTTCCGAAGGCAGAGCTCAGAGGCCACCGTGACATGCCGGGAAGCGTGCCGAAAGCGTGTCCCTGTCTCGACTGCCAATCTGTGTTCCGAGCCATTCTCTGAAATGTTCTGGCGAATGCATATCGGTTCCTGTCAGGTCGTACATCCCTGCTTTGAGCAGGGATGCGGCCTTTTTTTGTACATGCGCGCCATACGCTCCTGTCAGCGACGGAAGGTTCAGCTGGAAAGCGATCTGCTCTTGCTTCAATGCGCGGTAATCGGACTTGTCCATATACATATAGCGTTCGGGGTGGGCCAGTAAAGGCCGGTAGCCTTTCTTTTGAATGTGCTTCAGGATAGATGACAAGTTCATGGGTGGATTGAAGCAGGAGGTCTCCACCAGCAGATACGGGTAATCACTTTCGCAGAGCAGGAGCAGGTCGCCGGCTTCCAGACGCTCTTTGAAGAGGTTGTCCATCATGTATTCGGCGGCCAGATTCAGTTCTATCGTACCCCGGTAGGCGGCTTGCAACTCCTCGAATTTCTCTTTCAGGAGAAGAGTGGTATTAGGCATGTCCTCCATCACATGGGGAGTGAGCCACACTTTGTGGATGCCCTGGCTCTCCATCAGGTACAGGATTGTGAGTGATTCATCCATTGTCTTTACCCCGTCGTCTACTCCTGGTAAAACATGGGAATGGTGGTCGGTCATTTCGCGAAGGATACCGCTTTCCGTGATGGGTTGGGATTTGTAAAATAAATGCATGGTAGTGGTGATTCTATATTTAGTGGAATGGCTGTTATTTATCTGACAACCAGCCATTTACTCCCACCCCCCCCCTCGAATCTGCGTTGCTTCCGTAATAGGACGCGTAGCCATAATGATAGCCGTAGCGGTAGCTGTAACGCCCTCCGGTGCTTTCGGTTCCGTTCAGTATCATGGAGAGGTTTTTGAAGCGTTTTTCGGTATACATATTTTCCAACTCGGAAAGCATGGTGCGGTCCAGTAGGCCGGAACGGATCACGAAGATGGTGCGATCCGCCCATTTCTCGATGATCTGCGCGTCGGCCACGATGTCTACGGGCGGACAGTCGAGGAAGATGTAGTCATACTCCGGTCTCAAAGCCGCGATTAGGGTTGCTAATCTGTTGTCTTCCAGCAGTTCCGTAGGATTGGGCGGTATTGTCCCGATAGGGAGGATATGCAGGTTCTCGTATGATTTGTCGGGGACGATGATTTCCCTCCAGTCCTTCACCCGGTTGCCTAGGTAGTCGCTCAGCCCCTTGTCCGGAGAGTCGATGTAGGAAGAAGTGGATCCGTGCCGCAAGTCGCCGTCGATAACCAGTACCTTTTTCTTTTTGATGGCGAAGCTTATGGCTATGTTCAAGGTGAGAAAGCTCTTTCCACTGCCGGGGTTGAACGAGGTCAGCACGAAAACATGCTGGTTGCTGTCCTTGCTTGTCATAAAATCCAAGTTGGAACGCAGCACGCGGAATGCTTCGTTGATGATGTTGCGGCTGCCCTCTTTCACCACGATAGTTTTCATCTCCTGACGTTTCCGAAAACCGTTTATCCATTTTCTCTTCGTTCCGGCGTATTGGGGAATCTCGCCTATGAACGGCACACTCAGATTTTCTAGGTCCTTGCGGCCGCGCACTTTGGTATTCATGTTCTCCTTCATGAAGATGACTACCGCCGGAACCAACAGTCCGATGGCCAATGCCACCAACAGGATATTCATCCTGCGGGGAGCGGTAGGAAACATGCTGCCGCGGGGAGCTGTGATCAGACGGGTGTTGTAGGCGGTGAAGGCTTGCGACAGTTCGTTTTCCTCACGTTTCTGGAGCAGGTATAGATAAAGTTCTTCCTTCACCTTCTGCTGGCGTTCCACCGAAAGCAGGTATTTCGCCTGATTCGGATTGGATGCCAGGCGGTTGGTGGTGGCATCTTCCTGCTGGCGGATGCTGCGGATTTGGGTATTCAGGGAGACGATCAGATTGTCGACCGACTGGATGATGGTGCGCTGCATGCTTTGCAGTGAATTCGCCATGTTACTTACTAACGGATTCTTTTCGCTACTGTTGGCTATCAACCGGTTGCGATCCAGCACCAGATTGTTGTATTCACTGATGAGGGTTTCTATATTGGCGTTGACGATGCCTGAGTTGGTGGGCAACGGCTGATCCGGTTGTTTGGCATTCAGCTCTCTGCGGATATATTGGGCGGTGGAGAGCTGGTTGTTCAGTGCCGACAGCTCTTTCTTGTTCTCGGCGGACTGCGCCATGTATAGACTGGATGCTGCCTGCACGTCGGGCAGCAGATGTTCGCTTTTGTAGCTGGAGATGTTTTCGTCTACATGCCCCAGTTCGCTCTCTATCACGCCCAGACGGTCGCTGATGAACTGCGAGGTGCTGACAGCAATCTGGTTTTTGTCCTGAATCCAGTTCTCGTTATAAACCTCGATCAAAGTATTCAGGATGTCTTCTGCTTTCTGGATGGAGGCATCGTTGATACTGAGATTGATGATGGTGGCATCTTCATTGCCCAATTCGGCCACCAGTGCATTTGCGTATGTGTCGGCGGCGGCACGCACGCTTCCCCTAGAGTATAGGATGGATGTACCTGTAAAAGCGTCGGTAAACTTTTCTGTGGGGGATATGATGATGATCCCGGCCGAGGTCCGTATGGAGTCGCCTATTTGGGCGGAGAATGTTTCTCCTATGCTCTCTCCCGATATTTCAAATTCAGAAATGGTAAACGCTTCTTTTGAAGAGAACTCGATGGTGAAACTTAATGGTACTTCTATTTTGTCGCAGAATGTAATGGTAACGGGGGAACCCTTGTACAGATCAACGCTTTTTAGCCCTCTGCGGATGGTGAACGTTTCGTTCAATCCCAACCGGTTGACCACCTCCGTCATCAGTGTGGGCGATTTCAGTGTCAGCAACTCGTTGTTGATGTTGGTATTGGACTTGAAGATGCCCAAATCGGAAAAGTCGCTCATTGCACTGGTCGAAGAACTGCTTTTTGAGTTGTCCTTGACGAGAATGGCAGCGGTACGGGTGTAAATGGGTGGAGTACTCAGCAGGTACAACACCGCTATAGTCAGAGTAATGAACAGGGAGATGGCGAACCAGTACCATTTGGGAACAAACATGCTCCACAGGTCCTGTATCCGTATAAAGTCGTCGGCGGGTTTGCCGGCAGGTGTTTTCTTTTCAACCATAGTAATAAGTAATTATTTAAACAGCAATACACCCAGGGAGGTGAGGAATGATCCGATGCTAATCCATAATCCTACGCTCTTCACGCTGTTTTCATTCAGTGTGGATTGTCCGGCACGTACTTTGTTGGGCTGCACATACACCACATCGTTCTGCTTCAGGTAATAAACGGGAGATTTGAATAAATCGCAGGAGCGGAGATCCACCCAGTGCGTCACCCGTTCGCCTTTTTCTTCTCGGATCACGAAGATAGCGTCCCGCTTGCCGTAGATGGTTAGGTCACCGGCCATGCTGATAGCTTCCAGCAAGGTTATATAATCTTTCGAGATACTGTATTTCCCGGGAGTCTTCACTTCACCCAGGACGGAGAAGCTGAGGTTCATAAACTCCACGGTGACCACCGGGTCGTTCACCAGGTTCTCCTCTTTCAGCCTTTGTTTTACCAATGCGGCAATCTGACTCCGGGTCATGCCCGCCACGGTGAGGCTTCCCAATACGGGAAAGTCGATGGCACCTTTGTCATCAAGCGTATATCCGGAAATTTCTCCGTTGTTGTTATTGTTGTTCAGTCCTGTGGAGCCTACTCTCTGCTGTACGCGCGTCAGGTTGAACAAAGCCGCCAGTTCGGGGTCTTTGCTTGACACTACGATGGATATCTGATCCTTGGGTTGAACGGTGATATCCTGAGGTGGGGCCACTGCTTCGGGGCTGTTTACCTCCACGTCCTGAAAGTAGATTATCTCTTTCGATGTGTTGCACGATGAGAGCAATGCTAACGAAAATAGCAAGTATAAAAGATGATTTTTCATGTTTTAATTTTAGTATAAAATAGAAATATGAAATATAAGGTATGAAGTATTAATTTCTTGGGCGTTTTTTTTGTAATTTTTGCTGTGATGTAGAAGTGCATCGCTGTCCATACCGCTACGTCCAGCAGAAACAGTACTGTAACGGACAGGTAAGAGGCTAAGAGTGTATTGGCAATAATAAAAAGACAGGCGATGCTCAGGATGAAGCGGAGTGCCTGATGTTGCGACATACCCAAGGCAATGAATTTATGGTGGATATGATTTTTGTCGGGGAGGAACGGAGGCTGATGATTGCGCAGGCGGTGAAGCACTACCCGAACTACGTCCAGCATCGGCACCAGCAGGAAAGAGAAAGCTGTCACGATAGCACCGGGAAAGAGTGCTTCCTTGACGGGATCGGACATACTGAGATGAATGGCCATTACAGCCAGCAACAGCCCGATGGTCAATGAGCCAGTATCTCCCATGAACACTTTCCGTCCGCGACGGGTCTGCCCGAACATATTATAATAGAAGAACGGTATCAGCGCACCTAAAGCCGCAAAGGAGATAAAGGCATACAACCACCAGTGCAGGCAGACGAACATGCAACCAAAAGCGAGGAATGCTATCATACTCAGTCCGGAAGCCAAGCCATCAATGCCGTCTATAAGATTGATGGCATTCATGATATAGACAATGATAAAGACTGTGAACGGTATGCCTACATAGTGGGGTAGTTCATGGATGCCAAACAACCCGTAGAGATTGTCGAAACAAAATCCGGAGGTTACTAATAGAAGGCTGCAAAGTGTCTGGATGACAAATTTGGCACGGTAGCGCATGCCTATCAAATCGTCTCTCATTCCCATCAGATAGAGTATGAAGAGGCAGCTGAATAGTGTGAGCAGGCAGGTGGATTGTTCCCAATTGAGCAAATTGCTGTCTGTACAGAGATTATGGCAGGCGATGGCGAGTGAAATGGGGACAATGATGGATGGAAAAAAAGCTACTCCCCCCAGACGGGGGATGTGCGCTGTATGCAACTTTCGGTCGTCCAACGGATCGAAAAGCCGCCGTCTGAAAGCTATCAGTGATATCTTGGGAATAATCATTGCACTGAGCAGGCAACTGACGGCGAATGCCGCTAAGGTTTCAAAATAGCAGATTGTCATTTATGAAGGATTTGATTAAGTGAAAGCTTGTTTAGATGTATTGATTTATATCTTTCTGAGAAAGCATTGGGGAATATAAGTAGTTGCCACCGCACACACACCTTGTATTGCCACTATCAGGCGGCGGTTTCCTTTGATGCGGTGTATGCAGCCTTCTGCTCCCTTGAATGGACCGTCCGTTACAAGAACCCGTTCGCCGGTGCTGTACTCCATGGGGACGTCGCCGAAATAGTCCAGTCCTTTCTCTCCGGAGGAAGTGACAAGCATGAAAATTTTCATTTCCCGTTCGGGAATAGCTATCGGCAGCTTTTGCCAATTGACAAGACGGGTATATAGGATGACTCGGTCGGTCAGCTTCTGCTGTAACGCCAGTGCTTGTTTCTCTGTGGAATAGAAGAACAGAAGGGAAGAAATGATCGGTTTACGCACGTACTTTTTCACTTCGCCACGTTCCACAAGGATTGTTTCACAAGGAATATAGGTCTCGATTTTGTCTTTATTCAGCGAGTCTTCTATCTCAAATACCTTATTGTAAAAGACTTTGAATGCATACCAATGCATAATTGAAGATACCTCTTCCATATTTGTCGTATCTCACCTAAAAGATATTCCTTCCATTCCTGCGTATCTGAGTGTTTTTGATCTTTAAAACAACTCTGATGCGCAGCAAGCAAGGTTAATCCAATTCTTCGTTTTGTCTGTCGATTTTTGGAACTCGGAAATTCTCCTGACCCAGGAGAAGGTATCCGTAACCCTGTAATTGTACCGTTTCTAAGTAAGAAACGGCACGGCGTTTTAAGGCGTTGAATTCCTGTAGGATAAAAAATATCTTTTTATCCTATTTTTTAGGTTTTGTAGATTCGGTACGATGTCTGGATAATTTTTTTAGAATATATCTATCGAGTTCTATATTAGCATCTGTTTTAAATATCTATTCATTTCTTCTTTTTATAAGTAGTTGCTTATTGTGTTAAAAATCAGTATTTTATACTTGTTTTGAGAGTAAAATATAAACAAATATTTATAGCATTATGTTGTTTTATTCTTTTATTTGTTATATCTTTGCGCTGTAATTTTAAGGTTTCTTACTTAGAAACGTTACGACATAATGCCTCTAAAATTTCTTCATTAGCCTTGTCTATCAGTGAATTTTCTACAGAATCCAAGTATATGAGCGTGGTCTTCTCGGAGGTGTGTCCCATACCTGCACTAATGATGGACAACGGGACGTTGTGTTTACGTGCAACCGTCGCCCAGCTATGCCTTGCGGTATAGGAGGAGAGATGTAGATTTTCTCCTGTCAACCTCCCCAGTTTCTTCAATTTCCGGTTATGATAGCCCAGTGCCGTCTGATATTGTCGGAAAGCCTCTTCCGGATCATTGGACGTAATGATTGGAAAAAGGTAGGGACTGTTGCGGACAAATGGTTCGTAGCGCTCGATAATATCCTTAATAAGAGGTTCTATGCGAATAGTGAGGCGTTGTCCCGTCTTATGGCGGACATAACTAAGTATTCCTCCACTTACATCCTCCTTTTTCAGATAGGCAATATCTACAAAAGCCATTCCGCGGGTGCAATAACTGAAAATAAACATGTCGCGAGAAAAGGCAAGTGGAGCAGAATGTGTCAGGTCCAGTTTTTGTAAACGAACCATAATAGCTTCGGGTACGGCACGTTTGCGGGTACGCTCTACACCGGTATAAACATTCCGAAAAGGAAATGTTTGTTCCATTTGATTCCGGCTTATCACCTTATTATAAGCAGAGCGCAAAGTCCGCATATAAAAAGAACTGCTGTTTTTGCTCACTTTTCGTGTCCGGAGCCATTGCTCATACTCCATGACGAGTCTTTCGTCGACCTGCTTGAGTGGTCTGTCTAAGCCTCCCAGGAAGTCGGAAAAGCTGTTCAATGTCCGTTGGAGATTGCGGGCATTTCCCCACCGACCATCGTTTTTAAGCTCATCGATCAGGGTTGCCAAACAAGACAGCACTGTGTCTCCATTTTCATTCAAAGTACGAAAGCGGTCAATGACATCCGCTAAAGTGTAGTCTCTTCCTTCTCCGTCCCATTCGCATAGAATCCGGCGGATACACAGCAAGTCTTTTTCTATTTGCTGTTGGTAGCGGGCCGACAACCCATTGTTGTCCGCTTCAGCTATGAATGTTTCTTTTTCTGCATCCCACCAATGGGGAAGTACACGCATCCGGGTGTTTATCTGCCTGTTGCTTTGCCTGTGGCATAGCTGATAATAGATGGTGCCGGCTTTGCCTTCCACCGATGATTTTCTGAATTTTACTTTTACAGTCGCCATAGTTTTCTTATCAATTTATAGAAATATATGCTATGTATGACAAAAAAGAAGGATATCTGTTCAAACTATTTTCTTCCGACCTTTGATAGAAATCAAAGAGCTTTATGTAATTCGGATAGAAAACAAACCTATTTGGATAGTTTATCAACCAATCTTAATATATTTGTCTGTATTATTGCAGCTGCTAAAAGTGAGTATTATGAAAGACTTCTTTATTATGATAAAGCGCACATTTATTTTATTACTATTTATTTCGTTATATACCAGCTTGTTTGCGGGTTCTTTCCGCCACCTGAATGTCAGGGAAGGTTTGAGCAGCAGACAAGTTTATCAGATATGCAAGGATTCAACGGGATTTATCTGGGCTTATACCCATATGGGAGTGGACCGTTATGACGGGAACGAGATAAGGCACTATAAGCTAAATGAGACGATAGACTCCAAGGATCATATATTGTCGTTCACGGTGATGGAGATAGATAAGGAGGGAAATCTCTGGATTGCCCTGCGGAATGGCAGAATATACAGGTATGACAAATTGAAGGATTGCTTTGAACTACAAGTGGATTTGTCGCAGTCCATATCCTTTCCGGTCTTGAATGGTATAGAGTTTGAAGAGAATGGGGGATTGTGGCTATCTACATCCACAGGAGTGTATTATTGGAACAGAATCGATAAAGTTTTGTCTCCGGCAGGCCTGATCGGCGAATGGACCAATTGCATTATTAAATCAGCGGAGAACACCTTTTTCGTAGGAACCAATACGGAAGTCTATAAAATGGAGAGAGCGGGAACGACCTGCCAATTATCAAAAGAGAAGGTAGATATTCCTGTGGAGGCTCGTATAGAGGCTTTATTCCTCTACGGTACTAAATTATATGTGGGAACCTTTTCTAACAGTGCATTTGTTATTGATTTGGCCACGAAGCAGGTAAAATCTCTCGATTCCTTTATTCCGGGTATACCTGTCCGGGTTTTTGCCCATGATGGAGACCACTCTATTCTGATAGGAGCAGACGGTGCAGGTGTCTTCAGGATCGATGCTGCTAATGAAACATTGACGGAGCATTATATAACGGATGAAGACGATGAAAGAAGTCTGAATGGTAATACCGTTTCGGACATCTGCGTAGATGAATATGGAGGTATCTGGGTAAGTACCTGTACGAATGGTATCAGCTATCTGGACCCTAATGTACCCGATGTCCGTTGGATCAGGCACGAACGGAATAATCCTTCTTCATTGGTATCCGATCATGTAAATGTAATGCTACAAGACTCAGAAGGTGATTATTGGTATGGCACCAATGACGGAATCAGTGTGTACCGGGTGAAATCAAAGCAATGGATGCACTTTCTGAATGGGAAAGGTTTTGCTTATTCGTCTGTAGTGTTGGCTCTTTGTGAAGATAATGAGGGAAATGTATGGGTAGGTGGTTATGGAATCGGATTATATCGTATTCAAAAGAAATCCGGTGAAGTCCGGAAAATGCCGAGACGGAATAGACAAGCTGATAGTGGCATCTCTACCGACTATATTTATGCTATTTACTCAGAGGGTGATTATATCTGGTTTGGAGGTATTGAAGGTCATTTCACGCGGTATAACAGGCGTACCGATGTTTATACCTATTATCCGATTGATTGTGTAGGGGATATAAAGTATGGTGACAAGAATACATTGCTGATAGCCGGCTGTGACGGTCTGGGTTTCTTCGACAAATCTACGGGGGAAATCAAGTGGCAGCAGAAGTTTGGTGATATTACTTTGCATTATCCTGTCCGTTGCCTGCTGCGTTCATCCTTCGGTGACATCTGGTTGCTTACGGACGGAGAAGGGTTGATTCGTTTTAATCCGGAGAATAACCGTTCCCGTATTTATACAACTGCGGATGGGCTTGTCTCCAACTCTATTAATAGTGTGGTCGAAGATAGTAACGGACATATTTGGTTCAGTACGGAGAAGGAGTTATATTGTCTGGATCTGGTTGAAGATATGGTTATCAATGGCAATGATCTTTTAAATATCGGCTGGGGGTATTATAATTCGAATGCTTCCTTGAAGACAAAAGACGGACATCTGGCATTTGGTACAGCGGAAGGAGCTCTTTTCTTTACACCCTCTTTTGACTTTTCCAAAAGTGCACCGATCGAATTGATATTCACAGATTTTAAATTACCTTATGAGTCGGTAAAAGCAGAAGCCGCCGGTTCGCCATTAACGGCAGGTATCAATGATACCAAGTCTCTGAAACTGAAATACAATCAGAATTCTTTCTCTATCTCTTTTTCGGCTATCAATTTTGTCTCTCCACATAAAATCAGGTATGAATACAGGCTGAAAGACCATGAACGGCAGTGGCATCATAGGGATGTGGCTCAAAGTGTGGGCTATATGGATCTTCCTCCCGGAAAATATACTTTTGAATTGCGCGCATTCGATAAATATACCCAGCAACAGGTTGGCGAACGTTCGGTAGAAATATCTATCGATCATCCGCTTTGGGCATCCTGGTGGGCCATAGCGATCTATCTGATTTTGCTTGTGATATTAGGTTATTTCTTTTTCCAGTTCAGACGGCAAAGGGTGCGGGAGAATAAAATCAGGGAACGGATTCATTCGTTTATAGGGGTTGCCCATGATATACGCACTCCGGTAACATTGATAAAAGCTCCGCTGAGTGAACTTGAAGAACGGGGTGACTTGTCTGAAGAGAGTAAGAAGAAATTGGCAATTGCAGTGAAGAATGCCGAGAAGCTTTTTTCGATGATTACTCAGTTGCTGGAATTGCAAAAGGTGGAAGCACACCCGGAACATCTTGAAGTGGCATTATATAATGTAAAGGCGTACATGGAAGATAAGTTATCTGCTTTCCGTGTGGCTGCAGCCCAAAAGGAGATAGAGCTTTATCTGGAGGTAGAACCGGGAATGCCTGAGGTATGGCTGGACAAGAACAAGATGGATCATATAATGGATAATCTGCTTTCTAATGCTTTGAAGTATACAGAGAAAGGTTCCATAGGTATTGTAGTGAGACAGACTAAAAACAAATGGATTGTTGAAGTAAGGGATACAGGAGTCGGTATTCCTGCAGAAGAACAGAAGAATATCTTTAATGAGTATTATCGTGCTAAGAATGTGGTAGACTCTCAGGAACAGGGCATCGGCATTGGTCTGATGATTACTTCCCGCATTATCAAGCAACATCATGGTAAGATAGAATTCAGCAGTATAGAGAATAAAGGGACTACGTTCACTGTTGCATTTCCCAAGAAACTACGATCGGGTATGGTGGTTGTGGCGAAGGAGGATTTTCCGGAAGTAACGTCTCCTGATGTTTCATCTCAGGAGGAGGATGACAAGACGGATAAAAATATTCTGTTGCTGGCCGAGGATGATAAAGATATGCGTGAGTATCTGACGGACAGCTTGTCTTCCGAATATAAGGTAATCAGTGTACCCGATGGAGGAAAGGCATTGGATATGGCGAGGGAAATTAATCCGGATATTATTATTTCGGATATCATAATGCCTGTAATCCAGGGGGATGAGTTGTGCCGGATCTTGAAATCTTCTGTTGAGACCAGTCATATCCCTGTGATTTTGTTAACCGCCCTTTGTGAAAGAGAGAATATTATATTAGGATTGGAATCCGGGGCAAATGACTATATCATTAAACCTTTCGACCTGTCTGTGTTAAAAGTAAGGCTTCGTAATATACTTCAGAACAGGCAACATCTCAGGGACACCGTCCTATCTTCGGATATACCTGTCAATGAAGTAGATTATAGTAGCCAGTTGGATAAAGAATTCTTAGATAATGCTATGGCAGCTATTGATGAGAATATGACTAATCCGGAATTCTCAATCAATGACTTCTGTCGTGCGTTAGGTATGAGTCGTACATCCGTTTATAATAAGATAAAAACTTTGACAGGGCAAGGGCCTAATGATTTTATCCGTATTGTGCGGCTGAATAAATCGAAAGAGCTTTTGCTTTCACAGAAATACTCAATAGGAGAAGTGGCATCCATGGTTGGCTTTTCAGACCCCAAATATTTCAGTACGTGCTTTAAAAAACAGTTTGGCACAAGCCCCAGCAAATTTTAGAGTATAAAAACTGTATTTAAACTTAAGTGGATAAGTAGCGAACCTTTTTTGTTAAAGAATCAACTTTCGTTTCCTTGATTGTGCGTAATATTGTGGTCAATAGTAACCTTCTAAAAATGCAGATAAAAAATGGAAACGTATTTAGGCCTGGATTTGGGCGGAACTAAATTATTGATTGGCGAAATTGATAGTCGCGGCAATATCTTGAGGTACAAAAAATATGACTCCGGATATTTTAACCAACAAGCAGCGCTGGATATTATCAAACTATCACTGGATGATTATATCAAAACCGTAGGATGGTATGATAAGAAACCTTTGGCCATGGGAGTGGGATTGATCGGACGGGTAGATCCTAATCAGGGTATCTGGTTGCAGATAGATCCCAGCAGGACGCAACCTATTGCTTTGGCTAAGGAATTAGCGGATATTTATGGCATTCCCTGCCATATAGATAATGATGTGAAAAGTGCCACGCGTGCCGAACGTGTGTGGGGCTTCGGGCAAATTTCCAAAAACTTCATCTATTTAAATATAGGAACGGGTATTGCAGTCGGCACGGTTGTGAACGGCAGGCAGATACGCGGTAGCCATTTTAATGCCGGTGAAGTGGGACATGTGCGGGTAGGAGTCAATGTAGGAATCAAATGCACTTGTGGAAGAATGGATTGTGTAGAGGCTATAGCTTCCGGTATTGGTTTCGACCGTTGTGCAAGAATACTTCAGAATGATTATACCACGGATTTACACATTCCTGCCGACAAAGGGGAACGGATACCTGTCAGTGAGATTTTTGCATTGAGTCGTAAAGGTGATCCTTTATGTGTGAAACTGGTGGAGAATGCTTCCGAAGCATTAGCGAATCTTGTAATGAACCTGGTGCGGGTAACAGATCCGGAGACAATCGTTTTAGGTGGCGGTGTAGTGGCAGACGGATATATTCATGCGAAGATAATGGAGTTGCTGAATCCGACCACTATGCGTTTTGTAAGCAATGGCGTGGTTATCACAAAGTTGAATCCGGAATTCATAGGTTTACTGGGTGCAGGTGCTGTGGCCATGAATATGTAAATAGTGGTTAGTGATTAATGATTAGTGATAAGAAAGTGGACTCATGAAAATAACTATAGCAAAGAGCGAAAAAGAATTTGATTGCATTGCTGCATGGCAGATTATTGGTGAAATTCTAAATAAACCGGAAGCTGTTATCGGGCTTTCGACAGGACGTACGACCGGAAATCTGCACCGGATGGTTGGAGAAATATATTCCCGTTATCCTTTCAATGTCTCTGCGGTCACTTTCTTCGGATTGGATGAAGTGGTGAATGTGCCGCGTGAATATGCCGGAGCATGTTATACGATGCTGAAAACGGAAATTATAGATGCATTGGGTATTAAAGATGAGAACTTCCTGATGTTGCCTACAGTTTCAGATGATTTCGGGAAAGCTTGTAGGGAATTTCAGGAAGAAATTGCCAAGCGTGGAGGTATTGACTTGCTGATTCTGGGTTTGGGAGAGAACGGACATTTAGGTTTCAATCAACCTCAGTCCCCTTTGGGAGGAGATACGTGGGTTACTAAGATGAATCCGGAATTGGAAGAACGCATTCGTAGAGAAACCCACACCCCGTCGGAGAAGGAACTGGGAGGGGTAACTCTGGGGATAAAAAATATCATGCAGGCACGCCGGATTATACTGGTGGCCAAAGGCAGTAACAAAGCTGAGGTCGTGAAACAAATGCTGGAAGGACCTGTCACGTCTGATGTTCCAGCCTCTGTCCTTCAGTTGCATCCGGATTGTGAGTTTCTGCTGGATGTTGCTTCTGCAGCTAAGTTATCTGAAAAATAATCATTTACTAATACTACACGATGACACACCAAGAAAAACAAATCAATTACATGGGACCGTTTCTTACAATGGTCTTCCTGTTCCTTATAGTGGGCTTCCTGACAACTGCCAATACTCAGTTTCAGGGGCCGTTGAAGGAAACGTTTCTTATGAAAGTAGGTAATCTGAAGAATACATTTGCGACTCTGATTACTTTCTCGTGGTTCCTTGCCTACCCTATTTGTGGGAGTATAGGTTCATCCTGGATTAGCAAGTATGGCTATAAAGGAACCTTGATCCGTGGGCTTTGGGTGATGATTATCGGTCTGGGGCTCTTTTTTGTTTCATCTTATTTTACCGTTCAATTTCCTGATGCTGCTATCAGAATGGGAGAGAGTATTATTCCTATAGGATTCTTTATATTTCTATTAGGATCATTTGTTGTGGGTGCTTCGGCCACGATTCTGCAGGTAGTTATCAATCCTTATCTTACCGCTTGCCGTGTGAAAGGGACACAAGCCATCCAACGTTTGGCTATTGGGGGTACGGCAAACTCTGTGGGTACTACGATTGCCCCTTATTTCGTGACCGGTGTTGTGTTTGGTGGCCTGGCTATGGAAGATATTCAAATCAGTCAGTTGATGATGCCTTTCTTTGCATTGATGGTAACTATAGCTGTAGTTGTTTTTTTATTGATGAGACTATCTTTGCCGGACATACAGGGTACACGGGTAGAGAAAGGGGAGAAGTTGGAGAAAAGTGTATGGTCATTCCGTCACTTGACATTGGGAGTTTGTGCTATCTTTTGTTATGTGGGTGTAGAGGTTTGCATTGGTGCGAATATCAATTTATATGCCATTGAGCGGAATTGTCCTTCACCTGCCTTGCTGGCCACACTCTATTGGGGTGGTATGCTGATCGGACGACTGGTAGGAAGTTCGTTGAGCAAAGTTTCCCCTCGTGTGCAACTGACCGTAACTACCATATCGGCAGGTGTGTTGGCTTTGCTGGCTATCATCTTTAATAATCCCTGGTTACTGACAGCAGTTGGACTTTTCCATTCTATCATGTGGGGAGCTATCTTCACATTGTCTGTGGCTCATTTGGGTAAATATACTTCGGTGGCCTCCGGTGTATTCATGATAGGGGTAGTGGGTGGTGCCATCCTGCCTTTGTTGCAAGGTGTCTTCGCTGACTTGCTGGAAAGTTGGAGATGGTCTTGGTTTATTGTAATTTTGGGAGAAGTATTTATGCTGTATTATGCATTGATAGGTTCTCGTGTTCGTCAAACAGCTGATTAACTATTATAATAATATTATGAAAAGAATGAGATTAATGATTCTGACTGCATTGGCGGTATTGTTGTCGTGCAGTAGTAAAGCAGGAGAGTTGCGTATGGCTTCTTCGGATACAAAAGTTATTGTAGCTTATGTGACTTCTTGGAGTAGTATCATGCCGGACCCGCAATATATGACGCATATTAACTATGCATTCGGGCATGTCAGTGAAACTTTTAACGGGGTTGGTATTGCAAATGAGAACCGTCTTCGTGAGATTGTTGCATTGAAGGCGCAGAAACCGGAACTGAAAATAATGCTTTCTATCGGTGGGTGGGGAAGTGGCCGTTTCAGTGAAATGGCTGCCAATGATAAGTATCGCTTGGCTTTTGCAAAGGACTGCAAGCGTGTAGTGAAAGAGTTCGATCTTGATGGTATTGATATAGACTGGGAATACCCTACCAGTGCAGCAGCCAATATTTCTGCTTCACCGGATGATACAAAGAACTTCACATTACTGATGAGGGATATACGGAAAGAGATAGGAAAGAAGAAATTGCTGACTCTTGCTACGGTAGCTTCTGCAGAGTATATAGATTTTAAGGCGATTCTTCCCTATATTGATTTTGTCAATATCATGTCTTATGATATGGGGAATGCTCCCAAACATCATGCAGCTTTGTATCGTTCGGAGAACAGTGGCTGGATGACCGCTGATGCTGCCGTTGAGGCTCACCTCAAAGCCGGTGTGCCTGCTTCTAAGTTAGTGATGGGCATGCCTTTCTATGGCCGTGGTGGCGATGGATATCCTAACTTTCAGGATTTCAACAAGGTAGGCCATACCAAAGAGTATCGTGAATGCTGGGATGAGGTAGCCAAGGTTCCCTATTTGGCCAATAAAGCAGGAAAGCTTGTCTTCGGTTATGAAAATCCCCGTTCGTTGGCCATAAAATGTCAGTATATCCTGAAGCAGAAACTGCTGGGCGGCATGTATTGGGACTATGACGGTGACAACGAGCAAGGCGATTTGCGTCGTACGGTCTACGAAGGATTGATAGAACAGAAACCTTTCTATGACAGGACTTATCGTGTACTGGTACTTACCGAAAGCCAAGGCCAGCATAAACCTTTCTCGGATGCGGCAGTGAAGTGGCTGGTGGATGAGAGCAAGGTGCAGAATCTGCAGATACAGATATTGAACAACACCCGTCTCCTGGCTCAGAAGGAAGTGTTGGAGGGTACGGATTTAGTCATTCAGTTGGACTTCCCGCCTTATACCTGGCCGAAGGAAGCAGAGCAGAACTTCATCAACTACATTAACGAAGGTCGTGGCGGTTGGATTGGTTTCCATCATGCTACTTTGCTGGGAGACTTTGACGGTTATCCTCTGTGGCAATGGTTCTCCGATTTCATGGGCGGTATTCGTTTCCAGAACTATATCGCTCCGCTTGCTGATGGCACAGTGATTGTGGAAGACAAGGAACATCCGGTAATGAAAGGCGTCGACGCTTCTTTTGTGGTTCAGGATGACGAGTGGTATACGTACGACAAGTCTCCGCGTCCCAATGTTCGCGTCTTGGCACATGTGGACGAGTCCACTTATACACCCGCTTCCGCTGTCAAGATGGGCGACCATCCGGTAGTGTGGGTGAACGAAGGCAAGGCTGCCCGGAATGTTTATTTCCAGATGGGGCATAGTCCGAAGCTTTTCCAGTCGGACGACTTCACGATGATGCTTAGCAATGCTATCCGCTGGACTTTGAAGAAATAAATTCTACCTGTAGTTTATGCATGTTTTTGCATATACTCATACATTCATTCTCTGTATCTCCCTGTTCATAGACATTATAGCGGTGGTGAAAACAATTAAAAAAGGGTGTAGGCAATTTTTGCCTACACCCTTTTTTAATGGGACATTCATTTGATTGTCTTACTGTTAATGCCGAATATCTACATAAACCTACCCTTTCAAAACCTACTTATTTTCCCGCTTCTTCTCTTTATTTTGATACGAAATGTATCGAATTGCATCTGTTTTGCTTGTAGTACTCCTCTTCGCCTGTAGTCTCCGTAGACTATACTACTGTTTGTTGCTCCAAAGCCTTCAGGTGAAGAAACAGCAAAACACAAGTAAATACCAAAAAGTCTGCCGAAGAACTTTAGCTCTCCGGCAGACTTGAAATGTTTACAGATCAGGCTATGACTTCTTTGTATAGAGTTTAATCTGTCTTAATCTGAATCTTGGTGATTGTTATGTCGCCGCCAATGATGAGAGCGGTTTCAGCGCCATTCATTGTTGCCGCCATACCTTCCGAGATTTTGAATTCCAGGAAGTCCTCACCAGCGGCAAGAACGATGTTGTTACCGCTTTCACCGCCATCGCGGATGAAAGGAGCACCCCACCAACCATCGCACAGACAGAAAGTCTGAGGAGCATCATGGTGAGTGAATGTGAACTTAATAGTTTGGCCGGCTTCTGGCGTTATTGCCGAGAGGTCAAGCTCGGATGCTGGGAGATACCACCACCAGCCAGTAGTGTATTCGCCTTCCCAGATTGAAGCATAGTCTTCACCTCCTTCGCTGCCACCTGCAACCTCGTCAGACAGTGTTACCTCTGGCAAAGTATATTTCTTGCCACTGCAGTCTTCGAGGGTAACTTGGGCAGGTCCGGCTTTTATACCCATTGGCGAATAGATGTAGAGAGAACCGGTAGCTTTGCGCTTAAAGTTGCTTGCATCTACAACAATGTCCTTGCCGTCTTCACCGGGGAAATAAGCCTTGGTGATAAATTCGAGGTCGTTGCCGTACACCTCCACACATTCGTTGATTTTTATTTCCTTGTCAAGAGGAGCCACGCGCAAAGGCTCGGGCTTGCCGACAGTCAGCATCATGACCGACTCTGCCGATTCGCCGTTGGCTTCTATTGTTACTGTTCCCCCCTCTGCAGAAACGCCGGCAGGAGTTATTACAGAGATATAGCCGTTGCCTATTTTGGTAATGTTGTTCACAGAGACATTGCCAGGGAACACAACGGAAATGGTCTTCTCAAGACCCGTACCAGTGATGGTGACAACCTGTCCTTCCATAACTTTTGTAGGCAGGACAGTATTCACCATAAGCACATCGTTGGCATCCGCTACATCATCGTCGCTGCACGAGGTCAGTGCCATGTTCGACAGCAAAGCGAATCCTAAGATCAGAAGATATATAATATGTTTTTTCATAAATCTTATTCGTTTGAAATTTCATTGAATCAGTTTTACCAATTGGGGTTTTGCTTCAGATTGCCATTCTTCTGAATTTCAGACTGCGGAATCGGGTACAGGTTGTACTTCTCGTACCACTGGCGAGTCTTAGTAACTCGATTGAGAATCAAGTTGCCGTTTCCATTCAGTTTGAAGTCTGCCACATCAACATTCTTGAAGAACTCGGCCCCTTTCTTCCAGCGACGTACATCCCAGAAGCGCTGACCTTCGAAAGCAAGCTCTACCATACGCTCACGCATGTAGCGCTCTTCGAAACCGTTGTTTCCTTGGAATTCAGGCATCATGATGTCAGGACGGTTACGAAGCACATTGATAGCCTCGTTGGCTGACATGCCAAAATCTCCCTGTTCGTCAGCATTGCCGTAATAGTTGTACATAGCCTCTGCATAGTTGAGGTAAACTTCGGCCAGACGCATCACAATCCAGTTGTGGCGTGTTGTAGTCTGGTTGTTGGCTGTGGTGACACAGTTGCCGTCCACAAACTTCTTCAAGTAGTAGCCCGTGGGAGTTGCGCCGTACTTAGGAGCACCGTTGAAGCCGCTCTGATACGTTTCAATGGCAATCTGCTGAGTTGTGTTAGATGGCCAGAGATCGCCGTTCTTCACTACAGTGAGTTCGAAACGTGGGTCAAGACCATCGTATGGATTCTCAGTAGTTACATCAACATCTCCAGGATGTTTCTCCTTGAATGTCTTGCCATCGGCCTGATATTCGTATGCGTCCACCAGTGCCTGTGTAGGGCAGTTGCCGGAGTTTCCGTTCTCTACACCCACAGGATAATTGTACTGCTCGAAGGTGTTGCTTGCCTGGGTGCCAAGAACGAAGATAAATTCAGAATTGGTGAATGTATCGTGCCCCCATAGTTTGGCATACTCGCTGAGTTTGTAGCCCCAGCGCTGTGCATTATCGATGATGACCTTGCTGGCAGCAGCGGCCTCTTTCCAAATCTCCTTGTTGTTGTCTGTATTAAACAAGGGTGAAGCCTGATAAAGAAGTACGCGTGCCTTCAGTGCAAGGGCAGCACCACGGGTGGCACGACCAATTTCCTGACCAGGAATGTCATTATACGACACGGGCAGATATTCAGCCACGGCATCCAATTCGTTGATGATGAACTTGAACACATCCTTGGCTGGAGTGCGTTCCACGCTGTTGGCCTGCTCATTGGTGAGGGTTGTGGTCACTAAAGGCACATCGCCGTAGGCACGTACCAACTCGAAGTAGAAATAGGCACGGAGGAAACGCAACTCGTAAGGGAATATCTCAAACTGCTGCACCATGGTCTGGTAGTCGGGATCATATTCATAATCCGACAAGTCTATCTTGTGGATGCGCTCAAGGTACATGTGTACCTGAGTGATGGCACGGTATGACCTATCCCATGTGGTGGAAAAAGGATTCGAAGGAGTCCAACCACCGTTGAAATACTTGTGGATGGGTGAGAAGGAAAGTGCAAACTCAGACTCGTCTGTGGCACTGGCTATCAGGGCGCCATTACCGTAGGAATCGTCCTTGAATTCGCTCGGCATTTGTGCGTAGACATCGTATACAAGAGCCT
This sequence comes from Bacteroides sp. AF39-11AC, assembly GCF_003474285.1. NCBI lineage: Bacteria > Pseudomonadati > Bacteroidota > Bacteroidia > Bacteroidales > Bacteroidaceae > Bacteroides > Bacteroides sp. AF39-11AC. The sequence goes on from NZ_QROH01000004.1 coordinate 612,883, forward strand.
TGACACCATTGAGGGGGCTGTTGTAGGTCCAGTCTTCGTCACGATTCGAAGCTTCGTTGTAATCTAGGTCGGCACAGCCTACAAAGACTACTGCCGCCATACCTAAAAGAGTATATGTTATTTTGTTCATAAATGTATCTTTTATTAGAAAGTTAATGTGACACCTATGTTGACACCCTTGAACATGGGATATGCTGTCGAAAGTACCTCAGCATCCATAGCGTCGATGTTGTCGAAGGAAAGAAGGTTCTCGCCCTGAATAAACACCTTGGCTGCGGTAAGAGAGAGTTTCGAGAGCACCGTTGCAGGCACTTTATAGTAAACCTCAATGTTTCGCATCTTCAAGAAGTGAACAGGCTTGTACCATACGTTGCTTTTCTGGCTGTTGTTGCTGTTGTTCAGAGTTGTCAGACGCGGGTAAAGAGCGTTGCTGCCAGCCACATCCCAGCAGTTATTGTAGTAGTCCACTGAAAGGTTACCATTGTCGGCCATGCCACCCCATATTGTTGACGGAAGATACTTCATGTAGTTGCCAGTGCCCTGGAACCATGCGTTTAGGCCGAAGCCTTTATATTCTACACCGACATTGAAGGCGTAGTTGAGCTCAGGGATGTCAGTAGCACCATCGAGACTGGTGACATCAAACTCGTTGATTACTTGGTCATCGTTGAGGTCTTGGTATTTGATGTCACCAGGGCTTACGGTAGAGTATTCCTGACGGTAACTGGAGTTGATGTCGGCCTGATCCTTGAAAAAGCCTGCCGACTTGAGTCCCCATGCCTCGTTTACACGGTGACCTACAGGGTCGCTCAGCGGATAGGTCGGTGTGCCGATATACTTGCTCACTTCATTGCGTGCCCACGACAAGTTGGCACCCAAGTTGAGATTGAGGTCGGGAGTGATTTTCTTCACATACTTGGCACTTACCTCAAAACCGTAACTCTTAACTTCGCCAACATCGTTGTATGACGACTGTATACCAGCCACCGATGAATTTTCATAGCTTGCAGAGAGCATGATGTGGTTGCGAAGTTGGTAGAAAGCATCAACTGAGATGTCAAGAGCATTTGCAAGACGAAGGTCAGTACCAAGGTTGAAGCTCGTAGATGTCTCTTGCGAGAAATCGGTAGTTGGGAAGGAGCCAAGCGATGCGCCCCATGTAGCACCGTAGTTGTTACCAATAATCACATAACCGTGCGAAACATCCCATGTGGGAAGCCACATGCCATAGGTAGGCATATAGTCGGTATGCTGGATGCCAGCCGATGCACGCAGCTTACCGTAGTTGAGCAGATCATCGTTGTTGTCAGCGTAAATCCAGCCGAGCGATAGTGTGGGTGAAAATGCCCACTTAGAAGGATAGGTACGGCTGGCTCCGTTACCTGCAAGCACAAGGTCGGCAACGTAGCGGTTCTGAAAATCGTAGTGGAAGACTCCCATGATGTTCTGACGATAGAAGGTGTTTCCACGTCCATCAGTGCTCACACCACTATTGTCGTAAACAACGGTAGCATTGAAGTGGTCGTTGTCGAAGAACGAACATTTGTAATTGATACCTACACTGGCCTTTGCTTTCCACCACTGACCGGCATTCCAGTTGTTGAAGGTGAGGTTGGTCTCCTTGTTACCGAATGTGTTCAGAGCTACGTTGTTCTTATCGCCAATGGTACCGGTGTAACGCTCGTAGCCATACTGGTGTGCCTTGTGCGAATTTTCCGCGTAAATCGATGAATTGGCATAGCCGGCACTGACAAATACGTTCAGACCATTGAGCAAGAAATCGAGTTTTTGAGACAGCTTGGCATCTACCCACAGTTGACGTTGATGAGTCTTGTAGAAACCAGACTCCTGAATCTTGGCAATGGGGTTGGCATCACCGTATGCCTCGTTACCCCCCCAGATACCTGTTGAGGTTTTGTAGGGGAAAGCACTTGCCGGCAGGCTGTAGATAGCAGCTGTAGCATCGTCAGCACTGATGTCGGAGGGTCGCTTGGTCTCTTGGAACATACCGAAGAGGTTCACCGACATGAGAGTTGTGTTGGTGATGTTGAAGTCGAGGTTGGCACGAATATTGGCCTTCGACTGGCGCAACTGCGTATTGTAGTCTGGTTGCTTGGTGTCCTTGAAAGCACCGCGTACATCGGTATAATCAATATGGGTGTAGTATTTCACCTTGTTCGTACCTCCGTACACCGAAACGTATGCATGGTCTTCCTCGGCACTATTCTTGAAAGTAAGGTTGCGCCAGTTCACGTTAGGGTAGAAGTACGGATCAGAACCGTCTTTGAAGAGGTTAAGCTCCTGCTCGGTGTATGCGGCAGAGAGTCCGTCGTTGTGACGAGCACGGTTGAAAGCATTGGCATATCCGTAACCATCTACCATGTCTGCGAATTCAGGGTCGAACTGGAACTTATGGCTGTAGTTCACTTTGACGTGTGTCTTGCCTTCAACGCCACGTTTTGTCTTCACAAGTATAGCACCATTGATACCCTCATGACCAAGAAGTGCCGTAGCAGCAGCATCCTTGAGAATAGTAACGCTCTCCACTTCCTCTACACTGAGGCGGTCGATGGGACGCTCGTAGCCATCGACGAGGATGAGAATGTTTTTATCGTTAAGCGTGTGATAGCCACGAATATTAAACGAGGCACCCTTATTTTCGTCGCCCGAGAAGCCGCCTTGCGATAGAGCCGTGAGGCCTGGTAGACGTCCATAGAGGGCTTGGGCAAGGTTAGTTGCCGAAGTCTGCTGCAATTCTTCACCTGTGATTGTGGTTGCGGAAGCAGTGCTGAGGAAATTGCTTATTTCCACGCCGTAACCCATATCATAGGCATTTGCATTCTTATCGCTGAGTTTTACCTGCGCATTTGCCGTGAGAGAGACAACAACAGTCGCAAGCATCAACATTCTATTTATATTCATATTTTATAAGTCTTATTGATATTTAAAATCTGGATTACCAACCGGGGTTCTGGTTCAGACCATAGCCCTTGTTGATCTCATCACGTGAAATAGGCGCGAGATACCATTTGTCGGTCCACTTGCTCGTCTGGTTGTCAGTATCCCACCATACGCGGGTATTGTTGGTACAAGGTATCTTCTCGTAGATACAGTTCGGCCAAGGTTCACCGGGTTGGAGACTCGTGTCGCCATTGTGGTCGGCAGGATTCATCTTGTTGCCGTTGGCATCCTTGCGCCATACACGCAGCTGGTGTACCTGTTTCTTGAATATGTCGGATCTCTTGTAGCGGATGAGGTCATACCAGCGGGAGTCTTCATAACCGAATTCACAGGCACGTTCCTTAAGGAGTTGCTCAATGAAGTTGTCCTTGTTACTGGTTAGGTTGAGTCCCGGGTTCATTACCTCTATCTTGCCAAGACCTACGCGTGCGCGTACCTTATTAATTTCATCGCAGGCTTTCGGCAGATTGTCTGTCTGTGCGAGTGCCTCAGCGTAGCAAAGGTGAATGTCAGCCATACGCAGATAAGCAAAGTTGGTCGGATGGTATGCTGCATAGCCGTTATCGCGGAGATACTTGAACAGTTTCATACGGGTAGACCATGGATTGTCGGTAACAGCAGGATTGAAGGTCTGGTCTACATTGCCACCTTGCCACAGCTCGGTGCTCGAAAGTCCCTGATATTGCTCGACAAGATTGTTGCGATTCACCACCATTGTCTCGTAGAGACGTGGATCGCGATTGACAAAGATGTCTACGTTGTTGGGGTTATCGGTATTAAACACATTGTCGTAAGGGAAGTTGCGGCCGTCTGCCATACCAAACATTTCCATATATTCGAGGGTGAAGAGAGCCATACCGAACTCATCCATACCTTCTACGTTCCAGTCACCGTTCCAAGCGTCTGTACCCAGACCAGCATGAACTTCAATCACCTTCTCGCTGTTGCCACGGAACCAGTAGGCGGCACGGAAAGCATTGCAATAGTCTTGCTCACTGTTACCTGTGGGCTCTACAAGAGCGAAATAGTTGCCACTGGCGCTATTGGCTTGGAAGAAATCCTCACAAGCCTTCAATGCTTTCTGCCAAAGTTCGGGCTTGTAACCGCCAGCCCATACTTGGCTGAGGTCCTGATTCTCCTCGTTGCGAGTGAATTCAAGATAAGGTTTGTCACTGTTAAACAGAGGCGAAGCCACGAAGTTCCACAGCCTTACACGCAGACCATAGGCTGAGCCTTTGGTCAGACGTCCAGAGTTGGTGGCCTGATCTTGCACAAAGAAAGGAAGACCCGGTTCGTCGATGGCGCCCTGGATAAGTCCGTCAATGAACTCTGCTGTCTCGATTACGCCCATGCGCTTGCCATCTACAACATCAGTAGCCACGAATGAGCGGTCAACTTTTGGAAGACCTCCGAAGTTGCGAAAAGCATCAAGATAGCGCGATGCCATGATGACATATACCTCACCACGGAGCTGGCTCTTCTCTGATTCGCTCAAGTCGGGAACTCGATCGATGTTCTCGATGAAAATCCAACCCTCACGGATGGTACGCCAGATGCCTGCACGGGCATTGCCGTCACCGTTGGCGATGAAGGGGAACTTGACGAGACCGCCGTTATCCTGGTCGGTCTCGGTAAGGTCACCACCGTAGTACTTTCCGAGATTGTGCCATCCGCAGTACGACTGGCAAATATCGGTAAGGGCATCGGGGTGAGAATACCATACTGCACCTGTATAGGTGAAAGGGTTATGCATGGCACCGTACATGTGCCAGAGGAAACGCTTTGCATTCTCTCCCTTGGCAAAGATGGAGTCTACGGTCACGTCGACACCTGGCTGCTTGTTGAGGAAGCCATTTCCGACGTTGATATCATCGACACAGGAGCTCAGCGATCCCATCCCTATCATGGCACCAGCTACACATATAATAGTAGCAGTTTTTATTTTCTCTATAAGATTCATTGTTTTGAATGTTAGAAGTTTAAGTTGATACCGAAGTTATAAACACGGGTCATAGGATAACGTGTGCTACCATAGCCTGCTTGTGCCTCTGGGTCATTGGCCTTGAAGCTTGTGAAAGTAAGAAGGTTATAGCCATTGGCATAAATACGGATGTTGTTGATGGGCACACCTGGTATGTGGAACGAATAACCAATCTCAAGGTTCTTCAGACGGATATACGATGCATCGACCATCCATGGGTCTGAAAGTGAACCGTTATGCTCGCGTGCCGATTTCTCAAGAGAGATACGTGGCAGGCTGGCACCGGGGTTATTCTCGGTCCAAGAATTGTCATAGACCCATTTGTTGAGCATTGACTGGTTACCAGTACCGAAGGCTGGAGTATAGAAAGAACTGAGCTGACGGTTGACGTGGGTGGCACCTACCCAAGTCATGGAGAAGTCGAGACCTTTCCAGTTGAGCGTTGCGTTTATACTACCAGTATACTCAGGAATATCGCTGTAGCCGATAGCATGTACATCGTTAGCATCCACCTTACCATCACCTGTGAGGTCAACGAATACGCTGTCACCAGGACGCAATGTAATCTGTTGGTCTGGCATGTCAACACCGTAAACTTCCTTGTAGCGCTGTTCGGTTTCACCAGGAACATAGAACTCAAAGAAGTCGTAGCCGAAAGGCTGACCTACAGGATGACCAGTGTGGTACATGTGTGGGAATTCCTTCTTCACTTCTGCCATTTCCACAACCTTGTTGCGTGCGAAAGCGAATGTAGGAGCTATCGAGTAGTTCACTTTACCTATGTGGTCGGCCCAGCGTAGGGTAATTTCATAACCATGGTTCTTGACACGGCCGAAGTTGATGGAGTTGGGTTTGAGAGCGGAAATACCTGCGATGGTTGTTTCGTTGGAAATGAGGATGTTCTTGCGATCTTCCCAGAAGAAGTCGACACCGAGACTCAAGCGAGATCCAAAGAAGTGTACATCGGCACCATAGTTTTGCTTGGTGGCTGTTTCCCAAGTAACATTGGGGTTACCGTTGCTGGATTCGCGTGCGCCAGGCATGAACGCACCGTTGTTGGTACCGAAGTTACCTGTACGGTCGTTGGTCCACCATGCACCACCGTTGTTGGTGTAGAACTGCCATGTGCCAGGCAGATAGAGGAAACGCCCGACACCCTGGTCATTACCTACCTTACCGATAGAACCACGAAGTTTGAAATAGGAAACAACGTTACGGATAGGCTCCCAGAATTTTTCAGAAGAGATTATCCAGCCGAGAGAAGCAGAAGGGAAAAAGCCAAAGCGCTTACCTTTTGCGAAATTCTCTGAGCCGTTATAGCCCATGTTGAGGTCTACCATATACTTAGTCTGATAGTCGTAGGTGATACGGCCTACCATGCCTACATAACCACGGGGGATAGAATTGTAGACGCCACCAGGATAGTAGTTTTTAGATTCATTATAAAGAACGAGCGCACCGAAATTGTGGTCACCGAACTTGCGGGTATAGTTGAGACTCGCCTCTGCATACCAGTTTCTACCGCCCCATTTGGACTCTTCATAGCCAAGAGGCCATGAGTCACCCTGACGGACATAAACAATCTTTGGAGAACCGTCTTCCTCGTATTCACCCTTAGCGATGGTGGCCTTGTAACTGATACCACCGCCGGTAGTACGTGCTTTCTGCTGTGTATAGTCAGAGTTGTAAGAACCCTTGATACGGAAATCAAGCCCCTTGGTGATAAAGTCGAGCTTGAGCTTGTACTGAAGGTCGAGGTTTACAACACTCTGACGCTGAGTAGTATAACCCTGCTCGTAGATAAGGCCGAGACCATCGGAGCCAACTGCGCCAACGAGATTAGGGTCGGAAATAATACGACGTCCCTCACTGTCAAGACCGTAGCCTGACATTGGCGTACCATTGTTGAGAAGACCCTCAACACCAAAAACACCTGACTGGCCGTTATACTCACCATTACCGATAGAGTTGCGTCTGCCAATGCGTCCACCGATGCCGATAGAAAGCGTACTCAGCTTAGAGAAATCTACATCGAGGTTGGCACGGAAGTTGTAACGGCGGTATTTGAAGTTTGCGTCATCACCTTGGTCGAAGGTTTTGAAAAGACCGTCCTGATTGAGCATACCGACAGAAACGAAATAGCGGGCATGTTCAGTACCACCCGACACATTAATATTATATTGTTCCTGCCATGCGTGGTCGTCCATCAAGTACTTGAACCAGTTGGTGCTTGGATAAACGGTGGGCATATCCATGTCCTTCCAGTGCTGTATAGCTTCCTTCGAGAACTTCCATCCGTCCTCGGCTACTCCTTCCACTTCCTGAGCATGATTGTAAGCCGTTGCATACTCGTAGGAGTTTGCCGGCTCAAGGAATTTAGAAATCTGCTGAAGACCTACTGAAGCTGTCAGTGTGATGGTAGGCTTGCCTATCTCGCCGCGACGAGTTGTAACGAGAATAACGCCGTTGGCACCACGTACACCAAAGACAGCCGTAGCGGAAGCATCCTTAAGAATAGAAATGTCCTGCACCTCGTTTGGGTCTATTTGGCTGAACTCACGCTCGACACCATCGACAAGCACGAGAGGTTCGGCGCTGTTGAACGAACCGACACCACGGATGCGGATGACAGGGTCATCGGCACCAGGAACACCGGTGTACTGCACCGACTGGAGACCTGGGAGCTTACCCGAAAGGGTGTTACCAAGTGATGCGGCTGGCGATTTGAGAAGTTCCTTACCACCCACGTTGGAGACAGAACCCGTCAGCGTCACCTTACGCTGCTGGCCATAGCCGATGACAACCACTTCATCGAGCATCTCATCATCCGATTCCAAAACAACATTAAGAGAAGTTGATGTTGCCTTTGCTTCTTTCGACTTGTAGCCGACATACGAAAACACCAAGGTTGAACCCTTGGGAACTCCCGACAAAACATAGTTGCCACTGCTATCTGTTATCGTGCCTTTCGACTTGTCTTTAGTCTGCACGGTAGCCCCGATAAGTGGCTCGTTCTGCTCGTCAGTAACACAACCTTGCACTTTAAAAAGATTTTGTGCGAAGGACACTCCCGGTAGCAACAAAGCCAACAAAAGGAGATGTAATCTGCATAACTTTCCCATAGCATTAAAATTAAGTAAAATCATTAAGTGTTAAAATCATTAGCGTTAGAATTTTCACAAATATATTGAGATTTATTTCCGATAGTGGGTGAAAAAATGACATTTGAGGTTTAAAAAAACGCTTATATTTGCATTTTAATGTCGCATCGGTTTAAAAGCTATCAAGGAAAGTCCAAAATACATCATTTCCCCAAAAGCATACCGCCTAACCTATATAATTCATAGTCACGCCTCTTCTATTTCAAGGAGTTAGAACCGACTTGTTGGCTGATAACTCCCGATAATCCCTTCTAACTCCCGACTATGAATAATGCAGACTAAACAAGCTTTATAGGCAATAGAAGAGGATTTTACAAAAAAAAAGAGACTATCTAACTTTTTAGTTGTTAGACAGCCTCATTTTTCTATTCTTGCTATTCTGTTATCGTTTTCCTATGAATTCATCTATATATGCCCTGTAATCGTGGTGTGTCTTATAGGTACTTTTTCCTATGCCATTCAATATATAGTTGAAACCTTTGGCGCCTCCTCCCGAAAGGGTGTTGTTGCACATGTGATACATTCTTATACCGGTTTTATCGGGGACTTCTATTGAATTCTCAATCATTATTTCGTTATGTAGTACATCATAAATACCGAAGGCAAAAGCTTCATGAGTATTCACGTTATCAGCTACTTTATATGCGGCATATCCGGCACGTGTGCCGTTTTCGCTCATATAGTATTCCTGTGAGGGAGCATCATAGGGCGTTTCGCATTGATAAAAGTAAGTTCGTCCATGTTCTCCTGTCCAGTAAGTCTGATATTCCTGGAAGTGCTCGTTGAATAAGCCGTAAATGGTGACATGGTCGCCGTTTACTACCAGACCGTTTCGGGTGGTATTGATTTCCCAGCCTACACTGCCACGAACACCATGATCTGCTCTCCATATCCAGAAATGGTCGCCAATCACGTCATTGCTGTTTAGTTCAACTGCACGGTCTACGTGTACCTTTGCCGGACGGAATCCGCCTATCCGGAAAAACAGGTCGGTGAGCAGAATAGGATTTTGTATATGTCTTTGAGCTGTTTTCTCCGTACCAACCTGAATCAGGGTATTGGAAGTGTAATGCGCATCAAACATCAGAGAGGCAATCGTTACCCCGTCTACATCTTCTACCAGAATTGCCGTATCGGAATTCTTTTCTCCCGGAATCAGAGTCGCCCATCCGATTCCCAATATAATGGTGTTGGGGCGGGTGACGTGGAGTGGCTCTGAAAGCTCGTACATGCCGGGAGTTATAAGCAGATGTTTACCTGCTGCGAGTTGTTTATTCATGTATTCGGCCGAGGCACCCGGTTTCACTACATAGAATTCATTCTGTAAATCCAGACTTTCACCTTCGCCCATATCAGTGCGGCTGTAGGAGATTCCTTTGTGTTCGTGTTTCAGTGCCGGACGGAATACTTTGTATCTTCCATCGTCGCCGATAAACAAGAATGGTTTTTCACGAATGATCGGAGTGGTAGGGATAAAAGTCACATTACCTCCCTTGTCCCAATTGTTCTGATAGGTTTTGGTATCTACCTCTGTACCTAATTCAACACCTTGGAAACAATAATTGTATTTGATTTCTTCGAATTTTCCTCGTCCTTTGTTCAAAAAGGAATTTCGGGTATACCATTGCTGTTGGTTTTTAGAACCGGCAGCAGCATCGAAGTAACAATCTGCAGTAAAGCCACCGCTTACCCATCCGTTTTCCCATTGGTTGCGTACGACACGTTGTGAGTAAATACGTCGGATCGGTGCAGCCTGAGATACGGCCCATTTGAAAGTTTCCTCTTCATCATAGGTATCTGGTCCGATCACAGAAAGATTCTCTGCAGAACGCCAGAAAGTACACGTTCCGTTACCATTGCTTAAGTGGGGAGGGGTGTGTATATTGGAAACTTCCACATCAAACGGTGTTTTTCCTAATCCTGCCAGATGTACATAGAACGGAACTTTCAGCAGTCCCGCTTCCTTATAATCACCAGCTTTGAATAAGAGTGCATAGCGGTTGGGACTGAACTCCTTGCCAAACATTTGTTCATGGATGGCATTAATCTCATTCCCTACGTCTTCTTTACGGTCCGTATCACTATATATGTATACATAGTCGCCGAATACTTCGGTATCCATAGCCATTGAGGCTAGGAGTTTACCTTCCTTGTCTATTATCTGATAATAATAATCATGGGGATTCCCTTTGACTTTTTTATCAGTAAATGTTGTTGAAGACGTGCTACCAATCGTCTGGTATTCGCTGAATCTTCCGGTAGATCGTTTTATGGTATATTTTCCGGCAGAAGTTTGCGATGCGATTTTCGTACTGAAGTCCAGGATGATGTTTCCGTTTCGAACTTCTATATCACTTGCGCTTGCTGGCATGCAGGTAAGCAGAGAACAGCATACAAGAAGTATTATTTCGGGGAGTTTGTTTCTTTTCATATTCTGTAATTGTTTGGATTATATTTTCAGTTTTATTTTAACCTTAGCCAGTAGCCCGGCAATTATAACAATGATGAGAGAGTATACGAACGATTTTAGTAGTCCGGGGATACCGCTGTATAGCGCATGTGGATAATACCATTCCAATAATTGCTGTATGGAATACCACAGATAAGGTATTACATAACAGGTGAGTGTGGCCGTTCCCGCAGGTTTAATGATATTGAACCAGGAAGCTTTTCCTTTCACATCCGTCAACCAGTAGAATATTCCAAATAGTGGGAAGAACATAGCCAGGCAATAGAACAACCAGGTAGGAGTAGCCTGTATTTTAGAGATAATCCAATGGGGATGAGAGAATAATCCCAATACGAACATCACTATACCGAGGCTGAAAAGGATATACAAGAATTTACCCGGATGCTTCCGGTCGGCATACTTCAGCATAATCAGGGAAGTGATGATGCCGGACATACCGAATGCATGCAGTGTCCAATCACTGGGAATAAAAGAGAGTAATACAATCCGGCTACCGTATCCCCAGGGTATTAAATCGGAGTGATTTACGACAGCAAGTAGTATGATGACTATCCAGATAATTGTATTTTTGCAAAGGCTCTCCCGGGTAAACAGATAAATGACAGCACATATGGCATAGGTCCAGCCAATCAGTCCTAAGATACCCCACCAACCTTGATGGAATGGAGAACCATATACATCTTTATATATAACAAGGAATGCTAATAGAATAATACCAAGGGTTTTCATCCCTCTGAACACATATTTCCCAGGACCTTCGGTATGGGGGTATACATTCCATATCAGGAAGAAACCAATGACCATCAGTATGGAGAACCATTGATAAGAGATGTTGCCTACATCGCTGCAATTGAGCATAAATAACCCCATTGCTATCAAGGCAACCGTACGTTCAGATATATGAGCGATGATTTGTAAAGTCGTATCTCCTTTTTTAACTCTGTTTTGAATGGCAAAAGGTATGGACATCCCCATACAGAACAGGAATGCGGGAAATATGGTATCAGAGAATCCCATCATATCCTCATTCATCTCGGCATGCATCAGCCAGTGCGGGACATTCTTCAAACCGGGAATGTCATTGACAAAGAGCATGAATAACATAGTAAGGGCGCGGAATACATCCACAGCCGCTACCCGTTGTAATGTTGAGCTTTTCATTAAGTATGAGGTATTTGCTGGTTGTTATTTCTTGAAAGGATCTCCTTTCTTATCAGTGCTGACTACCCAACGGAAAGCGTTTACAAATAAGAGGTTTTGTGTGGCATCAATGAATTCTTCGTCGCCATGACCCATGTTCAGATATATCATTCTGTACTTGGTGTTGGTCCATACGATGGGGAAATCACCGAAATTAACCACGTCCTTTATGCCCAACGGATAGTTTTTAGGAGAAATGGAAAGAAGTACCTCTACGTTTTTGTTGGTTCTCGGACTGGGATTCCATTGATACCATTCACTTGACGGAGCCACAAAAGAAGTGGGTAAATTTCTGGTGACGGGGTGTTCTTCATTGTCAACTTCAACCAAAACAGGTTGAGGGGGCCAGTTATTGCAATAGAAAACCCCGCCACCCAGAAAATCTACAAACCAAGGCCAATTTGTGTGCTTGTCGTTATAGGCGGCTACATGGAAGCCTACCCAGCCGCCTCCGTTTTCCATGTATTTTTCAAAAGCATCGCGTTCGGCTTTTGTATTGGGATAGCCATCGAGCATAACTACTACGCTATATTCTTTCAGCTGTTCGTAACTATATTGAGACAAGTCCATGGTAATATCCAGTACAAAACCGTCACCGTAATTCAGTTTCTTGAAGAACTCTACCGCCTGCAAGGAGAATTGATAGTGTGCCTCTTCTGCATGTTGAGTATAGTAAACCAGTGCCTTGAAACGGGGACCATTGGCATAATTAGCCGGATACCCCTGGGGAATCTGCGCGTTTACCGCAAATGTGCAGATAGCAAACAATAGAATAAGATAGAATTTAATACTTCTCATAGCATCCATAATTTATATAGTTAATAACTTTTTTATTCGTATTCAGCAACCAGTGATAGCCATTTTCCTGCCGATGTTACCCATACCTCTTTATAACATGCGTTGTTGGTTTGCGGCCAGTAAGGAATATCATCATTGCCCAATGTACGGATGCCGACAGGCATTTCACCGGTCATCTCTCCGGATGAGAAACTATTCATTTGCGGATAATTATGCCCTTCGCCATATATCAGGGATTGCCCGAAAGGATTCTTTCCAACCGTCCAGTAGAGCTGTTCCCGACCGATACCGAGCAATTCTTCATCTTTAAGGAAATTACCGCAAATGGCAGCAGACTTTCCGGTAGAGAGGTGTATGGCTGTATTGCCGTTGAAAATGCTGAACCATACCGGGAAACGTTTCAAGTAATGTTCCTTATCGAGCTTGACTCCCCGTTTCACTTGCTCTGTGTACTGATCCTGCGCATTGGATGGCGGAAAGAGGTGGAGGGCGTAAAAACTCGCAGAATCTTTATACTCTTCTGCATGATATACTCCACTCGGAATCATTCCGTAAGGCTGGGTATATTTCATTAAACTTTTCAGATAATTGCCGTAGAGTTGTATGGAATTTATCCATTTCTGATAATCAGGGTGTTGTTGCTGCGTTTCACAAAGCAACGTCATGGCCTGCATGTAAACCTGCTCGCGCGATTGATGGATATAGTGTACAATGGATTTTCGTGATGGATTCCGATAGAAAAAGCCACGGGTCTTGTCCTTGTCTTTTAAAGACTCCGTACGCTGGCAGTCGAGCACATACCGGATGGCTTCTGCAGCTGTCTCTGCATAACAAGACTTTCCGGTCAGTTTGTAGAGCATGCTGGCGGACCAGGATATGGTTGCCATATACTGGCTTTCGGAGGTATTGTAACTATGTTCGTACATCTGTTTGAATGAGTCGAAACCCTCTTTCCTGAATTTCTCTGTGGCAAAAGAAAAGTCTTCTTCCGCTATCTTTCGCAGATGTTCTTGCAGCATCGGGTCCCGGTCTATGGTCATTGCGGCGTATGCTTCGTATCCTGCGTACAGGAAATTGTCGAATGCCATGTTCTGAACGCGTACGGAATGGATGTCGTCCTTTGTATTCAGTATACCGTCCTGCCAGATGAGTAATCCCATGCTACTGGCACGATATCCGTCTCCATAGCGATTTTTCAGAATAAATTCAATTCCCCATTCCGCTTCTTCCAGTAAGCGGGCAGCCAATGGAGTGTTCTCGGTTTTGAGCCGATTGTATGCTTCCAGCAGGGCAAAGGTCACGTCTCCGGTTTGTAACGTCTGTTGTGACAAGTCGCCTGCATCATGCCATCCCCCCGAATAAGAAATACTTTTTCCGTCATGCCGGGAGAATAAATCCGTGTGGCAAGCCGCGTGTTTGCCGGGAACGGGATGCCCGCAGCGTTGGCAGAATAAGAAATTCAATACTCTCCAAAGGGAATTATCCCATAGTTTTTCGTCTATCCGGAATGCCGGAGTCAGGATTTTGCCTACTTTCAGTTGATAATCTCCCGGTTGATTGAAGGCAGTGAAGTCAATAACTCCAAATTCTCCGAGGGTGGTTTGTTTTCGTTGCAATGCATCCTCATATGCCACCTCTTTAGTGGCAGAGTTTATCAGTTGGAATGCAGTCTGCTGATTACACAATAAACTATGAACGAGAGCAGTTTTCTGACTGTTGGTTGTATAACCTGTTGTAGAATAGATGATGGCATCTTCTGCCGGAGTCCATCCGCTTACTTTTCCGGGAGCTTTGATTTGCTGTAATTGGATATTGTCAATGTAATAAATGGCAGAATCACCTGTGGTCCGATCTTTCCCTTTTAGAGCTGTGTCGAAACGAATAGACATTACTTTATCCCGTTGATATTCGTCTATATCAAGAAAACAGTAATTCCATGTTTTGTTAACCAGATTGATGAGGTGGGAGCCACTGGGGTGATTGTATCCTTCCTTGGTTGTGGAATTATCGTTTGTGAAAGTCAGATTCATGTTGACTACACGTGCACCATCACAATCCGGATAGATGGAAAAAACGATTCTGTTATATTTCTCCCAATTTTGCCCATTGACATGATAGGTGATACCGCTATTTCCATAAGTTGCATAGTCCGGGTCGGAAGGAGAACCGACTGCTCTTTTCCCAGTGTCAGTCGGAAAAGTCAGACGAATACTACCTTTGCCGGATACGGATTGCTCATTAGAGAAAGCCATACTGCCTGCTCCGGAATGGGACCATCCGTTTGTACCGTCTGTTTCTGTAAGCGGTTGACTGGATAACACCTCTTTTTTCAACGCATTCTCTTCGAAAGAACGGGAGGTGTCCAAAGGTAGCGGGGCATGAATGAATCCGGTTTCATAAATTTGCTTTTCCAGTAAGGCGTCTCCAGTCAGAGATTTTTGACTGAATAGGGAAACATGACTTATGAGTAACAGGAATAATATGAATGATTTCTTTCTCATGATTTAGTTAACCTTTGGTTTCTGATGCAAGATTAGCGATTATTTGGCAGAAGGAGGTTTGATAATAGCCATAAAACCTTTAAAAACCATCAAAAAGCAAAGAAATGATAGAATATCTACTTTAGTTGATGATATTTAAACTCTTTTGGAAAGTAAAAAGACAAACTTTCTTTTGGAGATTGTGACCACTATTTCTACATATGTACTACCAGGCTTAGACTGACTTGATACCTACCTTCTCCTTATCTTATAATTAGGAGTAGGTAAGGAGTAGATAGGGAGTAGGTAAGGAGTAAGTAAGGAGTAGGTATTGTGAAAATCATGAATAAAAGTTCTCATTTGTAAAGACAAACAAACAATTAAAAAAAGAATGAAGCTGACAGGAAATGCTATTTGAAGTATAATAATAGGAAAAAACCTTGTTTACTATTGGTTGTTTTTGTAATTTTAACGCCTAAACTTAATAAAATATTTTTTGCAATCATTTTAAGAAAGAGAGAACAATCATACTCTTATATATGTATAATATGAAAAAAGTAACTTTATTCGCAACCGGTATCATCATGATGTCATGTGCACAACAACAACAACAGAAGCTTACGTATCCTGAAACCGCAAAGGTGGATACTGTAGATATTTATTTTGGAACAGAAGTTCCCGACCCGTATCGTTGGCTGGAGAATGACACTTCCGCTGCAACAGCTGCATGGGTGGAAGCTCAGAACAAAGTAACAAACGACTATTTGTCTAAGATACCTTTCCGCGATGCTTTGCTGAAGCGACTGACGGATGTGGCTAATTATGAAAAGATTGGTACACCATTCAAGAAACACGACAAGTATTATTTCTATAAGAATGACGGTTTGCAGAACCAGAGCGTGCTGTATGTACAAGATAGCTTGGACGGCGAACCACGTGTATTCCTCGATCCTAATAAACTCTCGGACGATGGTACAGTAGCCTTATCGGGTATCTCTTTCTCGAATAATGGAAAATATACAGCATATACCATATCACGCAGCGGATCGGATTGGCGTGAAATCTATGTGATGGATACAGAAACCGGTAAACTGCTGGATGATCATATCGAATGGGCGAAGTTTACGGGAGCTACTTGGCAAGGAGATGGCTTCTATTACAGTGCTTATGATGCTCCGGTGAAAGGAAAGGAATTTTCTAACGTAAATGAGAATCATAAAATTTATTATCATAAGATGGGTACGCCGCAGTCACAGGATCAACTGATCTATCAGAATCCTGTATACCCCAAGCGTTTCTATACTGCCAGTGTAAATGAGGATGAAACTGTCCTGTTTCTGTATGAGAGCGGTGACGGGCGCGGTAATGCCTTATATATGAAAGACCTGCGTAAACCTAATGCTCCATTTGTGACAATGGCTACGGATATGGATTATAGCTATGCTCCGATGGAGGTAATAGGAGATAAGATTTATATGTTTACAAACTACGATGCACCTAAGTATCGTCTTATGATAGCAGATATCAATAAGCCTGCCTTGAAAGACTGGACGGAACTGGTTCCGGAGAGTGAAAATGTACTTTCGGATGCAGGTGTGATAGGTGGAAAACTGTTCCTGACGTATGATAAAGATGCAGCCAACCATGCCTATGTATATGGACTGGATGGTAAAGAAATACTGGAAATAGAATTGCCTTCACTTGGCTCTGTAGGTTTCACTGGAGACAAGGATGATAAGGAATGTTTCTTCGGATTTACTTCATTTACCATACCCGGTGCTACTTATAAATATGATATGGATGCGAATACCTACGAGATTTTCCGTGCTCCGAAGGTTGACTTTAATTCTGACGAATTTGTGACAGAACAAGTATTCTATCCCAGCAAAGACGGAACGAAGATACCGATGTTCCTGACTTATAAGAAGGATCTCAAGAAGGATGGCAAGAATCCCGTGTTCCTTTATGGTTACGGTGGTTTCAATATCAGCCTTAATCCGGGCTTCTCTACATCCCGTATTCCGTTCTTGGAAAATGGAGGTATCTATGCACAGGTTAACCTGCGTGGGGGTGGCGAGTATGGTGAAGACTGGCACATAGCAGGTACCAAGATGCAGAAGCAAAATGTATTTGATGATTTTATTTCAGCTGCTGAATATCTTATAGGTAATAAATATACTAATAAAGATAAAATTGCCATAGTAGGCGGTTCCAATGGTGGTTTGCTGGTAGGAGCCTGTATGACACAACGTCCTGATCTGTTCCGTGTAGCTATTCCGCAGGTAGGTGTAATGGATATGTTGCGTTATCATAAGTTCACTATCGGATGGAACTGGGCAAGCGATTACGGTACGAGTGAGGACAGTAAGGAAATGTTTGAGTACTTGAAAGGCTACTCTCCACTGCACAACCTGAAACCCGGTACCCAATATCCTGCAACGATGGTTATTACTGCCGATCATGATGACCGTGTAGTTCCTGCCCACTCATTTAAATTCGCTGCTACCCTGCAGGAATGTAATGACGGAACGAATCCTACGCTTATCCGTATTGAAAGCAAAGCCGGACATGGTGCAGGTAAGCCAATGAGTAAGGTGCTTGAAGAACAGGCCGACACCTACGCCTTTATCATGTATAATATGGGAATGAAGTTTGATAAGTAGTGATTAGTGATTAATGATTAGTGATAAGTGATTATGTAATGCGGTGTAAGGATGAAGCCTGCTAATCACTTATCACTAATCATTAATCACTACTTATTTGACATTTTATCATTCTTTAATCAAAATATCACTGGAAAGTATAGGTGAATCCAAAAGAATTCCTATATTTGCAGTGTTATTCGTTGACACTTTGTTCGAATAACCTTGAAATCACGAAAGGATAAACCTTTTAAAACGTAATATTATGAATATCGAACGAATTATGTCCTCTTTAGAGGCAAAGCATCCCGGCGAGTCTGAATATCTTCAAGCCGTAAAGGAAGTACTTCTTTCCATCGAAGATATCTATAACCAGCATCCAGAGTTCGAGAAAGCTAAAATCATAGAACG
Source organism: Bacteroides sp. AF39-11AC (assembly GCF_003474285.1). NCBI lineage: Bacteria > Pseudomonadati > Bacteroidota > Bacteroidia > Bacteroidales > Bacteroidaceae > Bacteroides > Bacteroides sp. AF39-11AC. Next base: position 630,987 of record NZ_QROH01000004.1, read on the forward strand.
CTTGGTTGAACCCGACCGTATCTTTACGTTCCGTGTTACTTGGGTGGACGACAAAGGTGATGTACAAACCAACCTTGGTTATCGTGTGCAATTCAACAATGCCATTGGCCCGTACAAAGGCGGCATTCGTTTCCATGCTTCTGTAAACCTTTCCATCCTGAAATTCTTAGGATTCGAACAGACGTTTAAAAATGCACTGACTACTCTGCCTATGGGTGGTGGTAAAGGTGGTTCCGACTTCTCTCCACGTGGTAAGAGCGATGGTGAAATTATGAGATTCTGCCAGGCTTTCATGTTGGAACTGTGGCGTCATCTTGGTCCGGATATGGATGTGCCAGCCGGTGATATCGGTGTAGGTGGCCGTGAAGTGGGCTATATGTTCGGTATGTATAAGAAGCTGACGCGTGAGTTTACCGGTACATTTACCGGAAAAGGTTTGGAATTCGGTGGTTCTTTGATTCGTCCTGAAGCTACAGGTTTCGGTGGATTGTACTTCGTGAACCAGATGTTAGAAACTAAAGGCATTGATATCAAAGGTAAGACCGTTGCTATTTCCGGTTTCGGAAATGTGGCTTGGGGGGCTGCTACCAAAGCGACCGAATTGGGTGCAAAGGTAGTTACTATCTCCGGACCGGACGGGTATATTTATGATCCGAATGGTATCAGTGGTGAAAAGATAGATTATATGCTTGAACTCCGTTCATCGGGCAACGATATCGTGGCTCCGTATGCAGATGAATTCCCCGGTTCTACATTTGTTGCCGGTAAGCGTCCGTGGGAAGTGAAAGCTGATATTGCATTGCCTTGTGCTACGCAAAATGAACTGAATGGTGATGATGCCCGTCAGTTGATTGAAAATAAAGTGATGTGTGTAGGAGAAATTTCAAATATGGGCTGTACGCCGGAAGCAATTGATTTGTTCATTGAACATAAGATTATGTATGCTCCGGGTAAGGCTGTCAATGCCGGTGGTGTTGCTACTTCCGGATTGGAAATGTCACAGAATGCAATGCACCTCAGTTGGTGTGCTGCTGAAGTGGACGAAAAACTGCACGCTATTATGCACGGCATTCATGCACAATGCGTAAAATATGGGACAGAACCTGACGGTTACATCAACTACGTGAAGGGTGCCAATATTGCAGGCTTCATGAAGGTGGCTCACGCTATGATGGGTCAGGGAATTATTTAAAGGAAAACTTTGTTTAGTTGTATTTGTATTTGTGGTTTGTGCTGCCCCTGCCTGCGAAGGTGTAGGGCAGTACTTTTTTTATAGTGATTAGTGGTGAGTGATTAGTGATTAATGCTGTGCAGGGTATGGGTACTATGTATTAATCACTAATCACTCACCACTAATCACTGTTTTTTTCTTACCTTTGCATCTCGAAATTATAAATAACAAAGAGATGTTACAACCTGAATTGAAACTGAGACGCGATAAAATACGCGCCTTGATGGCTCAACAAGAGATTGATGCCGCTCTTATCACTTGCAATGTAAATTTAATCTATACGTATGGACGTGTTGTCAGCGGTTATCTCTATTTGCCTCTGAATGCTCCGGCACGTTTGTTTATCAAGCGCCCTAATAATATTGAAGGGGAACATATTCATCCTATCCGTAAGCCGGAACAGTTACCTGAATTATTGAAAGAGTACGGACTGCCCCTGCCTGCGAAGTTAATGCTGGAGGGGGATGAGCTGTCGTATACAGAATATACCCGCCTGGCAGCCTGCTTTCCGGAAACGACAGTTGTGAATGGTACGCCTATTATTCGTAAGGCACGCAGTATAAAGACGAATATTGAGATTGAGATGTTCCGTCGGTCGGGTGCTGCCCATACAAAAGCTTATGAGCAAATTCCTTCGGTGTATCAACCGGGAATGACAGACCGCCAGTTGTCTATTGAGATAGAACGTCTGATGCGCCTGGAAGGTTGTCTGGGGATTTTCCGGACTTTTGGTCAGGGCATGGAGATATTTATGGGAAGTCTGTTGGCTGGTGACAATGCTACTGCTCCTGCACCTTATGATTTTGCTTTAGGGGGTGAAGGACTTGATCCGTCTATACCTATCGGTGCGAATGGTGCAATGTTACAACCCGGACAGAGTCTCATGGTGGATATGGGTGGAAACTTCAATGGATATATGGGTGATATGAGCCGTGTGTTTTCTATTGGTAAGTTGCCGGAGAGAGCTTATGTTGCTCATCAAACTTGCCTGGAAATACAGGAAGCTGTAACAGAAAAGGCAAAACCGGGAGCTGTGTGCGAAGATCTTTATAATACAGCCATCGATATGGTTACTAAAGCTGGCTTTGCTGATTACTTTATGGGAGCCGGACAGAAAGCGAAATTTATAGGTCATGGCATTGGTCTGGAAATCAATGAAGCGCCTGTACTTGCTCCACGCATGAAGCAAGAGTTAGAGCCGGGCATGGTATTTGCACTCGAACCGAAAATAGTATTGCCGGGTATCGGTCCATTGGGTATCGAGAATTCTTGGGTAGTAACAGCGGACGGGGTAGAGAAGTTGACGCTGTGCAAGGAAGAAATTATAGAAATGTAGAAATAGTGATTAGTTGTTAGTGATAAGTGATTAATGCTGTGTTTACAACTAACTAATCACTTATCACTAACAACTAATCATTTATTTTCACTCCCCTTCGTAATATTCACACAAGAAGTAACGCGCAATGAAGTCCCAGTTATCATGTAATACCTCTTTTCCACCGGGGAAAGGAAGTTGCAGATCAGGGAATAATCCTTTAGCCATACCATATTTTACAAGATCGAAGGGGCAAGCACCCGGATAAGTGAATAATTTGAATCCTCTATCAGCAGCATTTGCTGCATTGTATGTTGGATTATGCGGATCGCAGAAACAATAGGAAACATTCGGGGCAATCAGCATACCTTTGGCGTTGGCATAGATTACGAAGTTCCTTTCATTCTTTAATTCGGGTAATAAACTTTCATTTCTATTTTCCCATTTAAGTTCTTCTATAAAGAATTTACATAGCTCGTCATATGCAGAGAAATACAATAGTGGTTCTCCTTTACTGTATGCCAGACAATTTTCTACATCTTTCTTGAGTTGCATTCCCGGTTTAATTTCGGGTAATGGCACTTGAGGCATTTCTAATAAATCCAATCCCATCACCCAAATAGGAGAAGAAGGCTCGTCACAAATAGGTGCTTCTTCGAATGAAGCATCCATTAGATCATACGCTTCCTGGCTGAGTGCTAATAAATCGGGATTATGAGGGTCTTGGATGATAACCTCGTCTTCTTCAAAAATGGCATATCGGGAGAAAAGTGTCCATTGTACAAATGACAAGTCCTCTACGTTGATTTCATCGGGAGTATATGCTTCCGTCAGTGTATAGAAAGGCAGATAAGATTTATACAGTCCGTAGTATGCATCTGAAAACTCTTTCCAGCCACCTGATTGGGCTATACAATCTTGGAAGTAGAGAGCTAATGAGATGGCGGCATCTACTCTTTCCGTTTCAGATTTTTTACAGTATAATGGAGATTGATCGATCAAAAGAAGTAGTTGACTGGCGAAGTGCAAATACCAGGTGTCGGTCGGAACTTGTTTACTGCGTTCGTTAGCTGCTAACCAACGCTTCATGTAAATTCTTGATTGTTTCATGTTGTTTTACTTTATATTGGACAAAGATAGGGCTTTCCCTTGAACTTGTGCTCCTACCGTCGGATATATTTACCGCGTCAGTGAGAATTTCATACTGAAACCGAAGTCTGCACTGACAACGGGGTACGAACTGGAAGATATCAGTGGGGTATTTTGCTGACGATCGTAGTAGAGGCGCAAAGTTAGGAGGCGACTTAGGGTGTAGTCTGCAGAACAGGATATTTTAAGGGCTTTGTTTCCATTGGTAGCCTGGGCAAATCCTTGTTGGATATCACGGCAAAGGGCCGACTGGTTACGGAATGATATATCGGTGCGAAGAGCAAGATCATGGCTGACACGATTTTTACTGTCCTTTACATTGCGGCGGCTGAATAAGTTGAAGTTTACAATCTTGTATCCCAGACCGATTACAAAGTCACGTGAGGCTGTTTCTACCAGTTGGCAGGCACTCATACTAAGATTTAGAATACGGCTGGTTTTATATTCTACCTTGGCAGTAAGTCCATTTTTGAGAGTAGCATCCATACCAATGAGAGGAGAGAATTGCTCGTTGATGGATACCATGCTGATATCGAAACGGGATGAAGGAATGGGATTTCCTGTTTGTACATCTTCTACAAAGCCAAGATCGCCCATGTAGCTCATAAAACTTTGGAAAGTATTGTAGCTGCCGACACTATATGTACTCCGGTAGGCGTGATTCAGATTGACGCTGCGGAAATTCTTTTTGAACCAGGCTATCTTGGTGAGTCCGGTGTAGGTAATGCGCCAGTTCGGCATCATGGAGAACAGGCTGGGGAAGAAGTCGAGAGCCGAGTTACGGGCATTCCTTCCGGTATAAGCGGCAAGGAAAGCAGGTATCATTACGTCCGGTGAATGTTTGCTGATAGTGCCGTTGGTTGGATCGAATGTCTTACCGGCAAAGGTGCTGCTTTGTGGGTATTGTGCACCAATGAACTGAGTTTCCACACGGTCCCGGATAACATCGAGGTTACGACGGAAGCGTTCGAAAGTACCGGAACGGTAGCCATCTCCGGCACTGAGTCGTTCGAAAGAACTTCCGATAGAAATGATGCTCATAGAGAAATTGCCACTGCGGGTATCCGGCATGCCTGCGAACATATATTGCATTTCGCGACTACGGTTACGGGTACGATTGGCAGTGAGGTCTATTTTGAGGTCGCGTATTGGCTCCAGGGAAATACGTAGTTGCAAGTCTTCCAGTGCATTGCTACTGGCCGGACTTACAATGGAGTCGTTACAAACAAGCCAATCGTTTTGTAGGGCACGATCAATGTAGCCATCTCCGGTAAGACCAAAAGCAAAGTCTATTCCCGGAGCAAGGAAGCCACCATGTTTTTTTTGTCCGAACATGTCACCGACTTCAGGACGGAAGCCGGGAAGGGTCATGGCATATGTATTCTTGTACGTAAAGCTAAAATTGCGCACGCTCATAGCGAAGCGGGCGGTATGTTGCCCGAATTTATACCACCAGCCATCTTCCGGATTGGGCCCGGGAATGATCGTAAGTTTAATGCGTGCCGTATCTTTTGTATCGATACGGAGGGAATTGGCACTTAGGACCTTATAATTTACAGGATAACGACGCCCGTCGACTGTAAGTGCACTGACTTTGGGACGACGGGAGTTCATATTGTGCTGTATCGTGAGGGTGGTATCTGCACGTAGTTGTACTTCTTTATCGTAGCGGCGTGGCTTCTGTTCTTTGGGGGATGTCGGTTTGCGATACGAGGCAGAGAAACGACGGTTTACTTGCTTCAGATAGGGGATCTTGTTATATAACGCTTCAAGATTGAAACGGGAATTTACATCGATACTTCGTTGGTTGCTGACAGTATTTCCCATTTCTATGCCTTCGGATAAAGAGACGCCACGATCCCAATTATAGGAAGAAGCAAAGCGGAGATCTCCACTGATCCAGTCAGTGGCGGGGAATTTATCAAATGGGAGTTTATAGGTAGCATTGAATGTCTGCTGGAAGTCGATGGGACGACCGAGTGAGAGCAGGCTACGGCGGACAGTATCCTTCCAGGCTGTGTATTCGTCGGGATAAAGGTCTTTATTCACTACACCGTAGGGCTCTACTATTTCAGCGTGGGTAGCAGAGGTGAAATTGAAGCGAAGGCTTTTTGTCAGGTCCCAGCGCAGGGCAAAGTCACGGTTCCAGAGAAATTCTTTGGCTACAGAGATTGGAATACTTTCGATACTGATGTCTCCATTGCCCACAGATATTCCGGAGGTCAATGCTTCCAGGTCACGGAGTTGCAGTTCGTAGTAATGGCGCGTCATGTCGGTATTGAATGATATACTTTGAGGTAGCCAGTTCAGATTGAATTCCTTAATGAAGCGCATCCAGGGAGACTTGTTCTCCATGCTTTTGAAAGGTTCCCATGGACGGTATATGGGAGCGTAGTTATAAGTCATAGCAGCACGCCAGTCTGTTTCATTTTCATAGGCGGTAGTACTGCCTTGATTATGACGTAGGGAACGGGAGTAGCTGAAAGTAAAGTTTCCCGGATCGTATGGCATGGGATTCTTACTGGTGATACCCAGCCGTGCATTGCTGAGGCTGAAATTACGGTAGGTAGTAATTTCACGGGCTATATTCATCAGTGAGTCGCGTTCCCAATCGGTGGTGCAGGCGTCAAGTGCATCATCCAGTAACATATCTTTGTCCAGCGGATTATACTTGGGCGTAGTGGCTTCTTTGGAGTAGGAGAAATAAATGGGCGCAGTCAGTTTGGCTTTCTTGGGAAAGAAGCGTCCAAGGTCGAATGTAGTAGTGAAGCTGTATTGATAGTAGTCATCCAGACGGCGTTCACTGACACTTTGTTCCAATCCGCCGAAACCGGCTGTTTCCATGTGTCCGGCCAGATTGATACTACCTATATCAGAGAGTTGCACATTGAGATTGCCCTGTGCAGCCCAACCACCTTCTTCATTGAATTCGGTGAGACGCAGTTCGTTTACCCAGATTTCTGCAGACTTGACGGTACGAGAATTATTGCGAACTCCGATCATCAGGGTCTTTACTTCTGCCAACGACGGATTACCAATTACACTTATTTTGTTAGCAGGCTTATCCGGATCATATTCGGAATAGACTTTGGCATAGGTTACACCACTATTTGAGATATTCTTCAGGCGATTGCGTGCTTTTTTTGCATTGGTCAGCACACTGAGGTCGATATCCAGATTATTTGACTTAGGCCAGACGGCAAGGCAACCGGCGGCAGTGCTTCCATTATACTCTCCGTGGGGAGTGAGTGTGAGTGGAATTTCGTATTCATAATAATTGCTGCGATAGTCCGAACCGAGACGGATAAACACGGAGAGTTCACCATCTTGTGGATCAGTACTGAGGTCGGGCAGGGCTTCAGCATGAGCAAACATCTGCAGGCGTTTGTACTGTCTCATATCCATACCGGTGTTTTTGTAGACGGCACGGGCATCACCGGGAGCCAACTTTTCCAGTTTCAAGCTCATGGCTTGTTCATTCTGTTGACGGAGTTGCGGTTGTCCGGGATCGATGACACGGGAAATACCCGGAGGCATTACATAGTTTACCGGAGTGCGGTCACCATTTTCTTCGATGTTGACGGCAGATACATCTAATGTAGCGGAACTGGTGGTAGAAGCACCTTGCTGTGTGTTGTTCAAGGCATCGGTATAGGTACGCCATTCACCACGTACTAATTCGAGTGTGGCGAAGCGTAGTACAACGGGGTTCTCAAATCCGGTCAGGAACATACGCATGAAGCGGATGGATTTAAAATCCTTAATGCTTCCCACCGCTTCACCACTGCGTACAGGTACTTTGAACTGATACCAGGTCACTTCTTCTGTTTGCCCGTTGCGCAGGCGGACGCTGACTGTTCTTTTGTCGGTGATATAGTTTTGCCCTACTTTCAGATCGGTGGGAGCAAGGCGGACACGATATTGGAAATATTTTTCAGTTTCGTTCAGTGTATTGTCCTGATTGATATCTTCTACATCGGGTACGGTTTTTGAGGATATGTCATATCGCTCCGGAGAGTCTTCACTGGCTGTGGAGTTGCCTTCGGTATTGTTGTAGTATTTGTAACGATCCAGGATACTACGTTCCTCCCGGTCATAATCACTGCCCCGGAAATAATGATAAGTATCACCTGCCGGGTCATTGTATAACTTCTGGTAAGCTTCGGCATTAACGATGCCTTGTACTCGTTCCAGATATTTCTGATACGTGGAGAAAGTACGTTCGTCTTCTGTGGAGAGCCCGTTCAGACCGACATCCTGGCGGCGGCGTGCGCCGGAAGTATTATCGAAGGCATACACTACACTACGGTCTCTGGGGACACGTCCCCAGACGGTTTCTTCGGTTTTTGTCATATCTCCATCAATGGGCAGACCATTTTCAAAGAATTTCTTGCCGTCTTTCAATATATCTTCGGATACTTCTCCGAGATTGATATAAAGGTCACCTCCGCGGGCGGTAGAAGTCGTATTTTTAATAAGCGTACCATCTTCTGCATAGATGAAAGGATCGAGCAACCAGAATGAAACATACTCGATATTTGCAGCTTCAAAGTCACTTGTATCCAATTTGCGCATCATACCTCCCCAGCGTTTCTCCGGATTACGCAGAGTACCATCCGAATTCATATCCGTATCGAGATTATAGGGTCCCCGTTCCTGCGGGTAATATGCCAGGTTCAGTACATTCATAGAGGCTGACTCCTGATAAGGGGTTTCCTTATTAGGAAAAAGTTCTTGTTCATATACTTCGCGTACGTAGTGATTACTAAGTTGGTTAAGATCATTTTTGATGTGTGTCGGTGTCAGCGAAGAATTGCGTCGGGTAAAAAGTCCGTCAATATGATACCATGCCAGTAATGCCCGGTTTTTTCCGTAGTTTATATCATTACTGAGTGATGCTTCGGGAAAGAGGGCAGAGGCGGAAGGGCTGTAGGGAGTGCTCGCCAGCATCCAGTATGAGGGCTGGCGAAGGTCGATACCACTTTGCGTGCTTTCAAAGTCATCGATGTACGAAGCGTTTTGTTGTAGTCCTTTGGCATGTCCCGGAATGAGGTGGGCGAATTCCACACCCAGATTGATACTACTGGGGACGGTGGCATTGACAAAAGGTAACTTATCTATCATGTTTGTCAGCCATTGACTCTCTTTCTTCCATGAAGCATTTACCCCCCATAAAGTGTTGGAGAGGGGTTCGTCACCCATTGCCACTTTGCTCGTCAGCGGTTTTTCGCTGAGGTGCATGATGCTTCCTCCGAAAGAGAAGTTTTGCGAGAAATCATAAGTGAAGTTTAGTCCCATCATCGTTTTGCGCTGCATGCTGTAAAGTGTGTTGCTTTCCAGATTTACGCTGATGGCTGTGCCGGCATCTATGATGCTTTGGTTGAGGATGGTAACTATTCCCAATGTGTAATCTACTGTGTAGTCAGAATTCTCAACCAGCGTCATACCACCAGCTGTTACATGTACCGACCCTTGCGGAACATTCATGGCTCCCAATCGTATTTCATTTGCATTGGAGGCACGGTATTCTCCCGTCAATCGGTATTTATTCTTCTCTGCAGTTTGTCTGGCAACAGTACGGGTAGAATCATAAAGTTCCTGAAATACGTATTTATCTGCCAGTGCGTCATTACCGATTGCTTTTCGCAAATGACTGCCGAAAGGTTCTACAACCGGAAAATAAATACGTCCGTCTGCAGCAGTTACAGTATAGCCTTCTACAAAGTCGAAGAAACCGTCTGCACCTGTTTGGTTCTGGCTGTTGAGGCGGTCGAGATTCATGACGCGTAATAGAGGCATTTTGGCAATCTTGCCTTCGGGAATATAACGTAGATACACACCTTTCGTATCACTTTGGTAGGTGATATTCAACTGGAACTTCTCCTTTTGAACAGAGTAGGCATTGAGACTATAGACGTTTTTCATCATCAGATCCCAGCAGGCGGCATCGGGAGAGTTAGCCGTATTCTTCAATAGTTTCACAAATAAACTTTGTCCTGTCTCTTTGATGTCAGAAGAAAATTCACCTACCTGATAACTCCGTCCCCCCAGTGTGTATTCAAAAGCGACTGCCAACACTTCATCCGGTTGCAGGGTTTGTTTTAGTGAAATATAGCCTAGCTTACTGTTCAAAGTATATTCCGAAGAAGTGAGAAGTCGGGCACTTTCAATCTTCTCATAATCCATACCACCCTCTACACCGGGAATATTGTTCATGGTGTTGCTTACCTGGCTGATGTCGCGGGCAGCAGCATAGGTACTGGTCATCTGCGCATAAAGGGTATTGGCATTGTTGGTGGGTGCATTGACATTGGAAGTCGGGCTGGATGGGTTTCCTATTCCCTGCCAAGCTGTGTTGTTACCAATATGAAAGGCCTCCCCGAGGTCAGTTAATGCTACAATATTGCGGGGATTATCATAGTTATTTCGTTTATTGGTTACCCATACTTCAATTCGGTTAATTGTGATTCCCGAAAGGATGTTTGGAAGTTGAGCCAGGTTTTTGTCATAAGTATCCCGGAAATAATGGGCTAGAAAAAAGTGACGATTTTCTTCGTAATTATCTGCGGAGAAGTCGAAAGTAGTGGTTTGTGCACCACCGCGGCTTGTCACTGTTTTGGCCTCACTCTCTTGCTGGCTGATGACAGCTTGTAGCTTTAGCTTGCCGAATTGCAGGTCCGTGCGAATACCGAACAGTGCGGATGCTCCGCGTATTAGTGAGTTATTGGTGGACATGCTCACATTACCGGCTTCAATCAGTTTGATGATCTCATCTTCTTTTCCTTCATATTTCAGTTTCAGCCGTTTGGTGTCAAAATCAAAGGTTGCATCGGTGTTGTAGTTCATGTTCATATTCACCTTGTCACCTACTTTTCCATTGACGTTGATATTAATTTTCTCGTCAAAGTCAAAACCGAGTGTTTTGCGTTGGCTTTCCGGAAGTGAGGGGTTCTTTACGTTTTTGTATGTCATGCCGAAGCTGAGTTCCGCATTACCTTGTGTACGTATCTGTACCCCACCGGGGCCGAACAATTTCTCTGCCGGACCAAGGTTGAACTTCATATCCATAAAGTCGAAAGCCTCTTTTCCTTTGCCGATTTGTTCTCCGTTCTTTTGGCGGTAATAAGATTGCATGGATTGTTTCAATGTCCAATCCAGATATTCTTCGGGGGTTAATATCATCGGCACACCGATTTCGGTATTCCCTAATTTTGTACGTATGTAGTACCTGTCTGTTTTTGCATCATATTCTGCCTCGGTTCGCAGGTTCATAGGGGATTGCAGGTCGGCAGGGTGGGGAGAAAGGTCTTTTAGTGTACCCGGCACGGTCTTGCGAACGGAATATCGCGGAGCTATTGTATCTTGTACATTTTCCGCTTCTTGTGCACTTTCCCCATTTACATTCTGTCCCATAACGACAAAGCTGCCAGGCATGAGCCACAGCAGCGATAACCAGATGATATGTCGTATACGAGGAGACTTCATGTTATTATCTTTCGGTAGAATAATTCTTTTATTCTCACCGTAGGGAGAATGTTTTCTCACATTTGTGAGACTTTATTCTCAAGCCTGTGAGAAAACATTCTCATAGGCTTGAGAATAACTCAGTCAAGGTGAAACTAAACGGAGAACATTAACAGGCAGGTAACCTTTGCTTGTGCCACTTATCATTTACTAAAGTCTTTTCAGCGCCAACTTAATAACCTGCTCCACCGGTGCATCCGGCTCTTCTTTCAATATTGCCAAAACTACCTTTTGTGATGGTGCCTGTGCAAATCCCAACATTGTCAGTGCTGCAATAGCTTCTTCCTGCACCTGTGCATTAGCAGCAGATAGCATTCCGCCGAGACTTCCTATCGAACTTCCTGCGCTTGCAGCACCTGTCTTGATTTTATCTTTCAAATCCACAATCACCCGTTGGGCTGTTTTTAATCCGATACCTTTCACTGTCTTCAGTAAATTGGCATTTTCAGTACTGATGACATTCACCAGTTCTGCCGGTGAGAGTGCTGAAAGTATCATTCGTGCAGTATTACCGCCAATGCCCGAAACGGAAATCAGCAACAGGAATAATTCACGCTCTTGTTTATCTGCAAAGCCGTAGAGTACATATGCATCCTCACGTATAGCCTCGTAGATATACAGTTTACACTCTTTTTTGCCTTGGATGGCAGCATACGTATTTAATGAAATATTAACGGCATATCCCAATCCGTTACAGTCGATAACTGCGGTTGCCGGGCTGAGCTCGGCAAGTCCGCCTCTGATGTATTCTATCATAATACTTACTATAACGCGCGCGAGCGAGGAATATTGTGTTTCTTCATTACAGACTCAGAAGAGTTTCGGGGAACTTTTTCCTTTGGAAATTGTTTTAGAGTGACAAGTCTTTGAAGGTACATAAGTTTGAAAGAAGTCTTAATAAAGAAAAAACTCTGTGGAACACTGAATCGTTTTGTGGTTAAATTGAATGAAAATGATTACTTTTGTGCCGATAAAATAGAAAACTGATAAATAAATTCAATAAAAGAATGAAAAAAGTAAGAGCAGCCATTGTTGGCTATGGCAATATCGGGCAATACGTGCTCGAAGCGTTGCAAGCGGCTCCCGACTTTGAAATTGCCGGCGTAGTACGCCGAGCCGGAGCTGAAAACCGTCCCGCAGAACTGAGTGAATACCCTGTTGTAAAGAATATCAAGGAATTGGAAGACGTTGATGTCGCAATTCTTTGCACACCAACCCGCAGTGTAGAGACTTATGCCAAAGAAATTCTTGCACTTGGTATCAATACGGTTGACAGCTTCGATATCCATACCGGTATTGTAGATTTGCGTCGCACACTGTCTGCTTCTGCAAAAGAGCATAATGCGGTTTCTATTATTTCTGCAGGCTGGGACCCGGGAAGCGATTCTATTGTACGTACCTTGTTGGAAGCAATTGCTCCGAAAGGAATTACTTATACAAACTTTGGTCCGGGAATGAGTATGGGACATACCGTAGCTGTAAAAGCTATTGACGGTGTAAAGGCTGCCCTTTCCATGACTATTCCTACTGGAACAGGTATTCATCGCCGCATGGTTTACATCGAATTAAAAGACGGTTATGAGTTTGATAAAGTGGCTGCTGCCATCAAAGCAGACCCATACTTCGTGAATGATGAGACTCATGTGAAATTAGTTCCCAGCGTAGATGCTTTGCTTGACATGGGACATGGCGTAAACCTCACTCGTAAAGGCGTTTCCGGTAAAACTCAGAATCAATTGTTTGAGTTCAATATGCGCATTAATAATCCTGCACTTACTGCTCAGGTATTGGTTTGTGTAGCTCGCGCTTCCATGCGTCAACAACCTGGTTGTTACACCATGGTGGAGGTTCCGGTTATTGATCTTTTGCCGGGAGATCGTGAAGAGTGGATCGGACATTTAGTGTAAGAAAATACGATAGATATTTCATATAATAAAATAGACCATCTATTCACTCCGAATAGATGGTCTATTTGTTTTAAACAGATAATCCGTTTTGCATAAACAGACCATCTGTTTTTATAAAGTAGATCCTGTGTTAGAACAGGAACCGCAGAATATCATTAAAGTTTGCCCAAAGCAGCAATCCGAATAGTAGAAACATACCCACCATTTGCGCACGCTCCATAAACTTATCACTTGGTTTGCGACGAGCCACAATCTCATAAATAAGGAATAGCACATGTCCGCCATCCAGTGCCGGAATAGGCAGGATATTCATGAAGGCGAGGATAATAGAAAGGAATGCCGTCATATACCAAAACTGGTGCCAATCCCATGTAGCAGGGAAGATGCTTCCGATAGTTCCAAAGCCACCCAATTGTTTGGCACCCTCTTTAGAAAAGAGATATTTCATCTGTCCTACATAGCCTTTCAGAGTTTGTACTCCCAATGCTGCACCAGCGGGGAAAGAGGCCAGAAAACTATATTCTTTCTTTACAACCGGCAGTAACTGGTTGGTTGCCGTACGTGCCACTACACCTATCTCATAGATTGAATCTGTAGCAAAGGTTATAGTATCTATCACTCCGGCACGTGCATAAGTCAATGTGATATCATGAGAAGCTGAATCCGCTTTCTGACGGCGTAACATCTCTTCTTTAAAATCGAAATAAGCAATGTTCTTTCCGTCCAATTGCATAATGCTGTCACCTGCTTGCAAGCCGGCAAGGGCGGCAGGGCGGTTGGCACAAATACTATCAATAACATACGGATAGCGGAATGAGGCAAAACGTACACTGTCAGCCAGCAAACGTTCCATAAAATTCTCAGGAATATAAACAGATACCTCTTGTCCATCACGGCGTACTGTTACCTGACGGGCATCGACAACGCTTGTCAGCATGTCACCGCCATAACGTTCAAAGGGTACACCATCGGCAGATATCAATATGTCACCGTCACGGAAACCGATAGCTTTTGCCGTTTCATTGAATTCCATACCCAATGGGGCTTTTTGTACCGGTACGTATTCATCTCCCCAGGTATAAAGTATCATAGAATAGATGAATAATGCCAATATGAAATTGAACAATACACCACCTGTCATGATTAGCAACCGTTGCCATGCCGGTTTGGCTCGGAACTCCCACGGTTGCATTGGCTGTTGCATCTGTTCGGTATCCATAGACTCATCTATCATACCTGATATCTTTACATAACCACCTAACGGCAACCAGCCAATACCATATTCCGTATCACTATTTTTCGGCTTGAACTTGAACAGGGTAAACCAAGGGTCGAAGAACAAACAGAACTTTTCTACCCGTGTCTTGAAAAGACGGGCGAAGAGGAAGTGCCCTCCCTCGTGAACGATAACGAGCAATGAAAGGCTCATAATGAGTTGCAGGGCACGAATCAAAAATGTTTCCATCTAATAATTTTTCTATTTTACTATTAACTACTATTTACTATTCTTATTCTCCTCCGAGGAAGAAGGGAGTTGAGATACTCTAATACCTGTACTATTTTTATTTTATCAACTCTTGTGCAATACGGCGTGTCATCGCATCCGTAGCTACATAGTCCTCATATTCCGGTTTTGCCACAAACGATACAATAGACATTGCTTTCTCTATCACATCACTCATGCCGAGGAATGAAATCTCATCCCGCAGGAAAGCGGCAACTACCACTTCATTGGCTGCATTCACGATACAGGGCATATTTCCACCTTTGTGCAAAGCTTCGTAAGCCAAAGCCAGATTGCGGAAACGGGTAGTGTCCGGTTGTTCGAATGTCAGGTTTGTGCACATCTTGAAATCTAACCGGGGAAATGAAGCCTTCAGGCGTTGCGGATAAGAGAATGCATACTGAATAGGCAGACGCATGTCCGGCATACCCAATTGTGCCTTTACTGCACCGTCTTCAAACTGCACCATCGAATGTATAATTGATTGCGGATGTACCACCACTTCAATCTGATCCGGACGTACACCGAATAACCATTTTGCTTCTATCACCTCGAATCCTTTGTTCATCATTGATGCGGAATCAATCGTGATCTTCGCTCCCATATCCCAATTAGGATGTTTCAAGGCTTGGGCTTTGGTTACCATAGCCAGTTGCTCCATCGTGCAATTGCGGAACGGACCACCGGATGCCGTAAGGATCACCTTCTCTATCGGATTGCCGAGTTCTCCCGCTAAACATTGGAAAACGGCTGAATGTTCGGAATCTACCGGTAATATAAGTGTGCCGGATAGGCGTGCCATATCGTTAATCAGCTCCCCTGCCACAACAAGCGTCTCCTTGTTGGCAAGAGCGATAGGTTTACGGGCACGAATAGCATTCATGGTTGGTTTCAGTCCGGCATAACCTACCATCGCAGTCAGTACGATGTCAATTTCCGAGTCTTCCACA
Source organism: Bacteroides sp. AF39-11AC (assembly GCF_003474285.1). NCBI lineage: Bacteria > Pseudomonadati > Bacteroidota > Bacteroidia > Bacteroidales > Bacteroidaceae > Bacteroides > Bacteroides sp. AF39-11AC. The sequence continues at coordinate 646,567 of NZ_QROH01000004.1, forward strand.
ATCTGGCAGATAGCATCCGTTCCTGCATATACTTTGATAGGCAGGTCGGCGAGGGCTTCTTTCAGTTGGGCATATTTCGTTTCGTTGGCTATAACCACCGCTTCAGGTTTGAATTTCCGAGCCTGGGCAATGAGTTCTTCTACACGGTTGTTGGCGGTCAGCACATACGCTTCGTACTGGTCGCATTGTTCTTCAATCACCTGTAATGCCTGCGTACCTATGGAGCCGGTGGAACCGAGTATAGCAATTTGTTTTTTCATTTATCTATCACTTAAAATACAATATATTGTTCCGGATTCACCGCCCGTCCTTTGTGCCATAACTCAAAGTGCAGGTGAGGACCGGTTGTCAGTTGTCCACTGTTTCCTACCAAAGCAATAGCCTCTCCGGCCTGTACAGTGTCCCCTTCACGTTTCAATAAGGAACTGCAATGCTTATATACGGATATAAAGTCTTGATTATGTTGTACTTCTATCACATATCCTGTTTCGGCCGTATAAGTACTCAAGATAACTGTACCATCCAGCGTAGCAAGTACGCTCTCTCCGGGATTGGCGGCGATATCCGTACCGTAATGTTTTCTGTCAGCATCAAATTTTTCTGTAATCATCCCCCGCGTGGGACGATAAAATATCAATCCTTCTATGTCCGGGCGGGCTGTAATGCTTGTCAGATTATACTTTTCTGTTTCTTCATATTGTTTCCGGAACTCCGCTTCCCGCTGTGTGCGTTCCATCAACGAATCTTCGCGTACAGTAGTCAGTGAGTCCATATTGTGCACAGTATCTACCCGTATGGTTCCACTGAAAATATCCTGTATATTCATGATATACAAATTCTGGCGATCTACCAACTGTTGAAGTGAATCTACTCGTAAAGCATTCTCTACCACTTGGGCACGGATTTCACTGTTCATGTATCCCGGCAAGTAGTTGCGCAACGGAGTGAAAGCAATGATAACTGAGGCAACCAGAAACAAAACAGTCAGCACAGAAAGTAATACCGAGATGCCGTTTAACTTGGATACACGGAGACCGACTACTTCTTCGAGTGTATTCTCGTTGATGATAGTCAGCTTATATTTGAATTTGATATTACTCCAGAATGCTTTATGTCGTTTCTTTTTCACCATACGCGCTAATCACTTTTCACTCTATCACTAATCACTTATTTACACTTCCTCTGTTTCATCCAAAGCCAGCAATCCTTCGGGTAAATCCATTGTGATTACTTTGTGCTTTTGGTCAATGTTCAGGATGAATTCTTCTTGCGCAGGAATCAGTAACTCTTCTCCCTGATGATCAACTACAAACAAGGTGTTGATGGTTGTGGTATCTACCTCTGTCACTTCTCCCAAGTCTCCGTGGTTAACTTCTTCTACACGGAAACCTACAAAGAAATCCCAGGTCAGTTCTCCCGGTCCGGCATCTTCAGCATGTTTGGAAGGAAAATAAACTTCCACGTTGGTGAACATCCGTGCACGTTCTGCTGTGTCTACCCCTTCCAGCTTTACCAATGCAGTGGAGTCGGAGCGGAAACGGTATTCTTCCAGGAAGAAAGGTACGAAAATACCATCCAACAGGCAGATTAAGTATTCAGCTTCCACCCGGTCGAAAATGTCATCGGTGAATGTGAATGACAACTCACCGTGAATGCCGTGCGGCTTGTTGAATACTCCTATTTTATATACATCTTCTCTTTTTATCATCTTATCATCCTACCATTCTTAATCATCTTCCACCATCCCATATCATATTCTCGTAATTCTTGCTCCGATAGCGTTCAGGCGTCTTTCGATGTCCTGATACCCCCGGTCTATTTGCTCAATATTGTGGATACGGCTGCTTCCTTCCGCGCTCATGGCGGCAATCAGCAATGCAATACCGGCACGAATATCAGGTGAGGTCATATTCCCGCCTCGCAGACGCATGGCATGGTTATGGCCAATGACGACGGCACGGTGAGGATCGCAAAGAATAATCTGTGCTCCCATATCTATCAGTTTGTCCACGAAGAACAGGCGGCTCTCAAACATCTTCTGATGGATTAGCACGCTGCCTTTTGCCTGAGTGGCAACTACGAGCATTACACTCAGCAAGTCCGGTGTCAGTCCCGGCCAGGGAGCATCGGCAATAGTCATGATGGAACCGTCTATGAACGACTCTATCTGATACGTTTCCTGTGCAGGAACATAGATATCATCTCCCTGTTGTTCCAGTTTGATACCCAGACGGCGGAAACTTTCAGGGATGATGCCCAGGTTTTCATAAGAAACATTCTTGATGGTGAGCTCACTTTGCGTCATGGCTGCCATACCGATAAAACTGCCGACTTCGATCATATCGGGAAGTATCGTATGTTCGGTACCGTGCAGTTCGTCCACTCCTTCAATGGTCAACAGATTGGAGGCAATGCCTTGTATCTTGGCGCCCATGCGGTTCAGCATCTTGCAAAGTTGTTGCAGATACGGTTCGCAGGCAGCATTATAAATAGTGGTTGTTCCTTTGGCCAGTACCGCTGCCATCACGATGTTGGCAGTTCCGGTTACCGAAGCTTCGTCCAGCAACATGTAGGTGCCTTTCAGTTCGCAAGCTGAAATCTCATACGCTTCGCGCTCTGCGTTGTATGAAAAATCTGCACCCAGATTCTGTATACCGATAAAATGAGTATCCAGACGTCTGCGTCCTATCTTGTCTCCACCCGGTTTTGAAATCATCGCTTTATGAAAGCGTGCCACCATCGGGCCGATTAACATAACCGAACCTCGCAGACTGGAACATTTCTTCAGGAATTCATCGCTTTCCAGATAGCTCAAATCCAGCTTTTCAGCTTTGAAACAATACGTATCAAGCCCTTTTCTGGATACCGTAACGCCCATGTCACGCATCAATTGAATGAGATTGTTGACGTCCAGTATATCCGGAATGTTATGTACGGTCACCTCTTCGGCTGTCAGCAGCGTGGCGCAGATAATCTGCAATACCTCGTTTTTTGCGCCTTGCGGATGAATCTCGCCGGATAGTCTGTGTCCTCCTTCAATTACGAATGATGCCATAAATAGGGATTTATGATTTATGATTTATGATTTATGACTTATTGAACGGACTTTCCGCTTATAAATCATAAATCTGAAATCATAAACCTGTTAGTACTTTCTCTTATTATTCCGGTTATCTCTCCGGTTATTCTGATTGTTTATTTTCGGACGGTAGTTCTGATTGATACGTTCAGCCATCAGTTTGATGATGTCATCCGTCATCTGTAATTTGCCACCTGAATATTCGTTAAGATCTTCTGCAATTTTGCGGTCGTCTACCGTGTCCTTGTTCCAGGTCATGTAGTCTTTCTTCATGTGGTTGCAGATCAAGGCAATCAGATTTTGTTTTTCATCTCCTTCGGGGAAGTCAATCGCTTTCTTTATCAACACTTCCAGTGTACGGCCGTAGTGGCGGTAACGGATTTTGGTACTGGGGTAGGGAATCATTTCCGGACGGGTATTCAAATTATCTTTGCGGATAATTTCATAAGGATAATCAATGTCCAGTCTGAAGTCGGACATGATAGCCAGATGATCCCATAGTTTATGTTTAAAATCGGGCACATCACGCAGATGCGGGAACATATTACCCATAATGTTGATAATGGTGTTTGCGCAACGTTGGCGTTCAGCGCGATCTTCGATTGTCAACGCATGGTCAACCATGTTTTGGATGCTGCGTCCGTATTCCGGCAAAGGCATCCGTTTTTGTTGAGTGTTATATTGCATATATTATAAAAGTTTTTTCGGTTTGGAGGCTACAAACTCTTTCAGGTAGAATGGTTCAAAATAAGCTACATCCTTAAAGTCGTTTTCGGCTATTGCTTTTTCAGCAAGTGGGAACATCATCTTTGCCAGCGGACGAATGTCGTCAATGAAGTGAGCATTGGGATGAGTTATTTTATCTTTGCACTTGGCTGCCCCGTCTCCAAAGAAATAAACGGGATGCTGATCCAGAAATTCCGTATAAGAGTTTTCGTCTACTATGTCAGCGGCTATGTCGCGTACAGGTTTCAGGGCACGGTCGTAAATGGCAGCATATACCTCCATACGGCGTGCATCGATCATCGGGCATAGCAATGCATCTTCGGGCAATTCATCATGATAAAGCAGTACCGGCACGCATTGCACCTTCAATGTCGGAAGACCGATCAGTGGAATATTGCGTCCGTAACAAACTCCTTTCGCCATAGATACGCCGATACGTAATCCGGTGTAAGAACCCGGTCCGCAACTCACCGCTACTGCGTCAATCGGCATAGCATGACTGTCGGCAAACGACAGAGCTTCGTCTATAAATACCCCCAGCAGAGCGGCATGAGACGGACCGTTCAGGTCTTCTTTGTTAAATACATTTTGTCCATCTTCACTCACTGCAACGGAGCATGCCGAGGTGGACGTTTCAATATGCAAGATACACGACATAGTCTTTTGTTAGTTTAATTGTGGCAAATTTACAGGTTTATTTTCAGATACACAAGCGAATCCAAAAAGGGTTCAGAATCTTTCTTACGGCATTATTGGGAGGTATTTTATATTATTTCTATCTTTGCTGTCTGATTTTAGGAATAAATACTGAATTCGTTAACATAAAATAACCGGCACAAGGAGGTCGTTGTATCTGTAATTATGATCGTAGCTATTATTATTGTACTTTTTATTTTGGTGGTGATTTCGATGTACAACTCACTGGTGAGAAAGAGAAATCAGATAGAAAATGCTTTTTCTGCTATTGATGTCATGTTGAAACGTCGTTTCGATTTGATACCCAATTTGGTTGCAACCGTCCAGCAATATGCCAAGCACGAAGCTGATACATTTGCTGCAATAACGGAAATGCGCAACAAGACTTATACTTCTCTTAATGACAGCGAAAAGGCGGACTTTGACAAAATGTTTTCCAAAGTGCGTACTCAATTCTTTGCAGTGGCGGAGAACTATCCCGAACTAAAAGCTTCTGAAAACTTCCTGCAATTGCAGCGTTCGCTCAATGAAACGGAAGAACAGTTGGCTGCTGCCCGCCGCACTTACAATGCTTCTGTAACCGACTATAATAATGCCGTCCAGACTTTTCCTACGAATCTGTTGGCAGGTATGTTTGGCTTTACAAACAAAGCGGTGCTGACAATTCCGGAAGCAGAACGTGCGACTCCGGATGTAAAGAACTTGTTCAATTCATAAAATAGCCGGCAATGGATTATGTAGATTTTGACTCTCTGGCGCAGAAGCTGGCCCCCACATTGCAAGTTCTGGAAAATAAACGTAAGGAACTCCTGAGGAAAGGGCGTTCAGAGGGTTTGATTTATGCTGCTGTTTTTCTGGTAGTAGGAGTGATCGCTTTGCTAATACTTAAATTGGAAGGAATCTTTGGTCCGATAGTTATTGTTGTTATTTCTGTAATCATTTTTATTACTTGCATCAATAATAAGTCGAAAATATTCTCCTCCTTTTATAAAGAAGAAGTGGTAGATGAAATAATCCATGCCTTTTGTCCGAATGCGACCTATTCTCCGAATAACGGAGTGGGTGAGGATCTTTTTAGAAATAGTGGGCTGTTTACTTCTCCCGACCGTTATCATGCCGAAGACTTGATAGAAGGATGTCTGGATAAAACCAGCTTTATCTGTTCCGAAGTACATGCTGAAGAGCGTAGGGCTCGTTCTACCAAGAATGGAGTACAGTATTATTGGGAAGATATTTTCAAAGGATTTCTTTTCATTGCTGACTTTCATAAAGAATTTCAGGGGGAAACGACCATTCTGCGGAATAGCTTTTTCAAGGTTAAAATGGGAACTTCAAGAGTGAAAATGGAAAATCCCGATTTTGAAAAAGTCTTTGATGTCTTTTCCACTAACCAGATTGAGGCCCGCTATCTGATTACCCCTTCCATGATGGAAAGAATGTTGAAGCTGGACAGCAATTTCAAGAAAGGAGTTACCATTAGTTTCCGGAACTCCACGATCTTGGTTGCCATTCCGGATTCAAAGAATCGGTTTGAAGCAGATGTGTGGAGTTCTTTGAATGATATGAGCATCCTTAAGTCGGACTTTTCAGTGCTTCAATCCTTGCTGGATATTGTAGAGGAACTGAACCTGAATACACGCATTTGGAGTAAAGAGTAAGCGATAAACACATCACTTATTTCTTGAATAATTTTCACTAATGAAAATATTCATGTAATTTTGCGGAAAACTAAAGAATCTTATGATACAATCCATGACCGGATACGGTAAAGCGACCGCTGAACTGTCCGATAAGAAAATCAATGTAGAAATCAAATCGCTCAATAGTAAAGCGATGGATCTGTCAACCCGCATCGCCCCCCTCTACCGGGAAAAAGAAATAGAAATCCGTAACGAAATAGCTAAGGCACTGGAACGTGGTAAAGTGGATTTCAGTCTGTGGATTGATAAAAAAGATGCCTGTGAACTTGTTACTCCCATTAATCAGGATGTGGTAGTGGCGTATTACGAACGGATTCGCACTATCTCCGAAACGACAGGCATCCCTGCACCCGAAGACTGGTTCTCTACTTTGCTCCGCATGCCGGACGTGATGACAAAGAACGATATTCAGGAACTGAGCGAGGAAGAATGGAAAGCTGTTCATACCACTGTGCTTCAGGCTATCCAAAATCTGGTTGATTTCCGTATACAGGAAGGCGCGGCTTTAGAGAAGAAGTTCCGCGAAAAGATTTCCAATATTGCCAAATTGCTGACTTCTGTTGCTCCATACGAAAAAGAGCGCGTAGAGAAAATCAAAGAACGCATCACAGATGCTTTGGAAAAGACCATCAGTGTGGACTATGACAAGAACCGTCTGGAGCAGGAACTCATCTACTACATTGAGAAACTGGATATCAACGAAGAAAAACAACGTCTGAGCAACCACTTGAAATACTTCATCAATACTATGGAGGATGGAAGCGGACAAGGTAAGAAGTTGGGTTTCATTGCCCAGGAAATGGGACGTGAAATCAATACGTTGGGAAGCAAATCCAATCATGCTGAGATGCAGAAGATTGTAGTGCAGATGAAGGATGAGCTGGAACAAATCAAAGAACAGGTATTGAACGTGATGTAATTACTATTTCAATATGGCTAAACTTATTATATTCTCAGCCCCTTCAGGGTCAGGGAAATCAACCATTATCAACTATTTGTTGCAGCAGAACCTGAATCTCGCTTTTTCTTGTTCTGCTACCAGTCGTCCGCCACGCGGAACAGAACAGCATGGAGTGGAGTACTTCTTTCTTTCTCCCGAAGAATTCCGTACCCGCATTGCCAATGACGAGTTTCTGGAATATGAAGAAGTGTATAAAGACCGTTACTACGGTACATTGAAGTCTCAGGTAGAAGCTCAGTTGGCTGCCGGACAAAATGTGGTTTTTGATGTGGACGTTGTAGGTGGCTGCAATATAAAGAAGTTTTATGGCGACCGTGCTCTGTCAGTATTCATTCAGCCTCCTTCGGTAGAGGAACTTCGTAAACGTCTGATAGGACGTGGAACGGATGCTCCTGAAGTGATAGAAGCCCGCGTAGCCAAGGCGGAATATGAACTGACGTTTGCTCCTAAATTCGATAAAGTCATTGTAAATGATGACTTGGAGAAGGCAAAGGCGGAAGCTTTGCAGGTAATTACAGAGTTTTTATCTGAATAATAAGGTCTGTCATGTATCAGCCGAAACCTGTTTCTCCTAAACAGAACAAGTCATTGTTGATTCTCAACGCACTCCTGGCACTTATATCTTTGGTGTCAGGTCTGATGGCGTTGTATTATAGTCAATGGACAATAGTTCTTGGTATGACATTGGTACTGCTTTCAAGTTGCATCAATGTTTATACTTGCTGGAAACGTATGAAAACAAAAGAATGAAAACGGGTATCTTCAGCGGCTCCTTCAATCCGGTACACATCGGACATCTTGCTCTTGCCAATTATCTTTGCGAATATGAAGGGCTGGATGAAGTGTGGTTTCTCGTGACCCCTCATAATCCGTTGAAGGAAGAAGATGAATTGATGGATGATACTTTCCGTTTGAAGTTGGTTCAACTTGCCATTGAGGGTTATCCCAAGTTTAAGGCTTCTGATATTGAGTTTAACCTGTCCCGTCCGTCCTACACCATCCATACGCTGGATAAACTAAAAGAAACCTATCCCGACCGGGAGTTTCATTTGATTATCGGTTCGGACAACTGGGCGCTTTTCTCCCGCTGGTATCAGTCGGAGCGTATTCTTGCCGAAAACCATATTCTTGTATATCCCCGTCCCGGTTATCCGGTTTCTTCCGATTCCCTTTCGGAGAATGTAAAAGTGGCTTCTACGCCTACTTTTGAAATCAGTTCTACCTTTATTCGCCAGGCAATGGAGGAAGGGAAAGATGTTCGTTACTTCCTCCATCCGGCGGTCTACGAGGCACTTTTATCCGGGTTTCCTCGTTAAAGTTCGAAAGGTATGGTACCTGTCCGATACAGAGCAGATGCTTTACGAAAAAGACGATGCACTATACCTGATGTTTTATATAAACCACTGAACGTCCTCCGCCTCGCTTGCGGATAACACCTTCTGTCAGAAATTCCTGTAAATCAGAGCTGGCGCATCTGTCCGTTACGCGTGTGAGTCGGGCATATTCGGCGCGTGTGATGCAGACATTTGCTTCCAGAAAGGTCAGCATCATCTGTTTTCTGTCTTTTTTGGCAACTGCCGGTTTCTTTGCCGAGGCTTTTTTGTCTATTCTCTCCAGTTCCATTTGATGTCTCACGTACTTTTTGAAGGCTTTGCTGGGGCGGAATTTTACCGTTTCAAAGCGTACGGACTCAGCACGTATGTCCTTTTTCTGTATGGCAGGACGCGTACATTTCAGTGTAGTACTGAAAAATCCCAGTTCATCCAGTTCCACATTGTAACCTTCGGCGAGCCAGTCGCCCAGCGCATTGCTGATAGCTTGCATAATTCCCACGACCATGGCGTGTGGCATGTGCTGTTCTTTCATTAACCGTTCCTGAAACTCCTTTGCAGTGATAGTGCCTTTGGAGCGGACGCGTGCATGGAGTGGTTTCTTCTTACCTTCGCCACTGGGGTCCGGTGTTTCGTAAAGGTCATAATAAGTACTCATATATTCATTGTTTTTAAGAGGTTTATGTTTTCGTAGAAACAAATTGGTACTGGAACTGCGAGAGACTAATGTCGGATGTGCTACAGACTAATATCGTTTATACTAAAAAGTATTCTTACTACAAATATAGAAGTTTCTTACAACAGTTATATTATTTTCTTACTATAATTATATTTCTTTCTTACAATATTTGTTGTAAGAATAGTTTTTAGGTAATGAAAGATTAATTTCTTGCGATGCCGGGATTAGTTCTTAGGCTCTTTGATTTTAGTTTTATATAGGTTGTGTTTTTTTGTTATTGCTGGTCACTTTCCTTCGTTTTCTGTTCTATTCTGTTTACCTTTGCAGGAAGATTAAGCCGGAACACACTAAAGACAACATTTACTATAATTTATCAAATTGAGGATGGCGGAGAGGTAATAAACCAAGTGAGTATATGAAACCCAAAAAGAACAGAATATTTTGCCGCGATTGCAATAAATATAAAACGCTATTTGAGTCAGAGTCAAAAGCAGATAATTTTATTAAATTCAATCATGAAGAGATAGAAGCGTGTAGTGGTCATGCCCCTAGCCGGAGTTATTATTGTCGCTCGTGTGTTGGTTGGCATGTTACCAGTAAGAAGGAATATGATGATAGGCTACCTTCTTTAACTGATAAAGTTCTTGACGCTTATAAGGCAACTCTTCCAATGAAGTTGCTCTCCGGTGATAGAGCGTTGCTGAGACGGGCTGATGAAATAATGGCTGATATTGCAAAGTTGATAAAAGAGAAAAATCCCGAGCAATGCGTTTCTCTTTTCCAAGAAGTATATAGCATATTTCAGCGTATTCCTGATACGGATGATATCATTAAATATAAGCAAAGTCTATTTTTACGTTATAGAAAGCTGATAACTAAAATAGATCGTGGAATGTTGGATACATTTATTATTCCGGTAAGCGCAATGCAAAGTTTAGCTGTAGAATCTAAGTTGAAAGAGTTTAAGATGCAATATGATATGGGAAACTATGAGGTTGCTAATGAACTTTTGCAAGATGTTCGGAATGCTGTGGCTAATGTTGTTGATGAACAGTATAAGAAAGAATTGAATAAACGTATCAAGATAATCGGAACAAAGAATAATCTTAGAATGGGCATTGAGGCTATAGAGCAGATGCAAAATCCGGACAAAAACATTTTGTTTGAAGAAATTAAAGAAAATTTCATTAAAATAGACTTGTCGTATGTGTATGGAGAGTATCATGAATGTGTGAAATTGATACAATATGTAAAAAGGATATATGATGTGGTATTGACTATAGAAGGTTCTGAAGCAAGAAAGAAAAAGATAGAGGACCGGTTACATAAATTCGTAGAATCAGTATCTATTGCATTGAAAGCTCTTTGAATGGGAGATCTCTCTTGCATGACCTTTTTCCTGTTTGCGGCTTTATATAAAGCGTGTTTCCAAGATCTGAATTGTAAAGAGAATCCCCTCCACACCGAGTGCAAAGGGGATTCCCATATATAACAACTATAGCTTCTTACACAATACCTTGTGCCATCATAGCTTTCGCTACCTTCATGAATCCGGCAACGTTAGCACCCTTCACGTAGTTTACATAACCATCAGCTTCAGTACCATACTGTACGCAAGCTTCGTGGATGTTCTTCATGATACTCTTCAGTTTCTCGTCTACTTCTTCTGCGCTCCAGCTCAGTTTGATAGAGTTCTGAGTCATTTCCAGACCGGATACTGATACACCACCTGCATTGGCTGCCTTACCCGGAGCATACAGAATCTTAGCATCCTGGAATACTTTGATAGCTTCTGGAGTAGACGGCATGTTAGCACCTTCAGATACTGCAATTACACCATTGGCCACTAATTGGCGAGCGTGGTCACCGTTCAGTTCGTTCTGAGTTGCAGAAGGTAGAGCGATGTCAGCTTTTTCACCCCAAGGCTTAGCTCCTTCTACATATTTCACACCCGGATATTGTTCTGCATACTCGCGGATACGTCCACGGTAGAGATTCTTCAATTCCATGATGTAATCCAGTTTTTCGCGGTCGATACCTGCCGGGTCGTAAACATAACCGTCAGAGTCAGACATGGTAAGTACTTTACCACCCAGTTCCAATACTTTTTCAGCAGTGTATTGAGCTACGTTACCAGAACCGGAGATCAGGCAAGTTTTGCCTTTCAGGTCAGTACCTTTAGATTTCAGCATTTCCATCAGGAAGTAGATGTTACCGTAACCTGTAGCCTCAGGACGAATCAGTGAGCCACCGAATTCGCGACCTTTACCAGTGAATGTACCTGTGAATTCACGAGTCAGCTTCTTGTACATACCGAACATGAAACCTACTTCACGGCCACCTACACCGATGTCACCGGCAGGAACGTCAGTCTCAGGACCAATATGACGCCACAGTTCCAGCATGAATGCTTGTACGAAACGCATTACTTCAGCATTAGACTTGCCACGCGGAGAGAAGTCGGAACCACCTTTACCACCACCCATAGGCAGAGTAGTCAGAGAGTTCTTGAAGGTTTGTTCGAACGCGAGGAACTTCAGGATTGAGAGGTTCACGGATGCGTGGAAACGGATACCACCTTTGTACGGACCGATAGCGTTGTTGTGTTGAACGCGATAACCCATGTTTGTCTGGATGTTACCCTTATCGTCCATCCAAGTCACGCGGAATTGATAAACACGATCGGGGATGCAAAGACGCTCAATCAGATTGACTTTGTCAAATTCCGGGTGTTTGTTGTACTCTTCTTCAATTGTAGAAAGTACTTCTTCCACTGCTTGATGATACTCTGGTTCGTTGGGGAACCGTCTTTTCAAATCTTCTAATACCTTAGCTGCATTCATAATCTATTTCTTTTATTGGTTGCTACTAAATATAATTGTCTTAACAAAGTATTCTTTAGAATGTTTTTTCTCTATTGCGGTTGCAAAAGTACACATAAAAATGAGACAAGCAAACAATTTATAAAGAAAATGCGGGATAAAACAACAAAAATATTGTTTTATCCCGCAAAAAGGAATAAAAAGATATTATTTATCCTCTCTTTAATGATTTTATTACCGGAATGAATACTAATGCTGCCGAAATGACAAGTGTCATGATGACTGGACCGTCAATTCGTTCGGCAGTTGTTAGAACTATGTAGCAAAGTGCTGCCCAAAGCAACACAATGCAAACACTTTGTGATTTCGATAACGGGCGTCTCATTTACCTGCTTTCTTTTTATCCACGATGGCGTCGATGACTGCTACTGCGGTGATGTTCACGATGTCGCGTACGGAGCTTTCGAAATCGGTGAAGTGGATAGGCTTGTTCAATCCCATTTGTATCGGGCCGATTAGCTCCATTTCCGTATTCATAGCCTGTAACAGTTTGTATGCAGAATTGGCAGAGCTGAGGTTCGGGAATACAAGGGTATTCACATCTTTACCTTTCAGACGGGTGAATGGATACTTGGCGTCGCGCATCTTGCGGTCCATGGCAAAGTTCACCTGCATTTCACCGTCAATGGCAAGATCAGGATAGTTCTGCTGCATATATTCCACGGCTTCGTGTACACTTACCGGACTACCTTCGGTGTCTGCACCGAAGTTGGAGTAACTCAACATGGCCATTACCGGAGTATGATTGAAGAAACGTACGGTATGCTCTGACAGTTTGGCGATGTCAATCAATGTTTCGGCATTGGGATGACGGTTGATCAATGTATCAGCCAGGAAGTAGGTACCTTTCTTGGAGTTCAGGATGTGCATCGTACCGAAATGCTTGTATTGCGGTTGTATGCCGATAACTTCTTTGGCAACTTTGATCGTATTGCTGTATTTGGTATAAAGACCGGTGATGAATGCATCTGCATCGCCTGTTTCCACCATCATCATACCGAAGTAGTTGCGTTCGAACATCTTATCGTTGGCTTCCTCATAGGTGGCACCTTGGCGAGCACGCTTTTCGGAAAGGATGCGGGCGTAGCGTTCACGGCGTGAGGCTTCGTTCGGATGGCGCAGGTTGACGATTTCGATGCCTTCCAGGCTGAGGTCGAGTTCTTTTGCCAGTTTTTCGATGGTTTCATCGTTACCTAATACAATTGGATGACAGATACCTTCGGCTTTGGCTTCTACAGCGGCTTTCAGCATATTGGGGTGAGAACCTTCGGCAAATACCACGCGTTGCGGATTGCGACGGGCGGTGTCGTAAAGCTGGCGGGTCAGTTTGCTTTCGTAACCCATCAGTTCGCGTAGCTGTACGCAGTAAGCATCCCAGTCTTCAATGTTTTTACGGGCTACACTGCTTTCCATAGCAGCCTTGGCTACGGCGCAGGAAACTTCAGTGATAAGACGCGGGTCAACTGGTTTCGGGATGAAGTATTCCGGACCGAAACTAAAGTTGTTAACATGATAAGCCTCGTTCACAACATCGGGTACAGGCTGTTTTGCCAAGTTGGCAATGGCATGTACGGCGGCAATCTTCATTTCTTCGTTGATGGCTTTGGCCTGAGTATCCAAGGCACCGCGGAAGATATAGGGGAAACCGATTACATTATTAATTTGGTTCGGATAGTCCGACCGTCCGGTTGCCATCAGTACATCGGGACGTGCTGACATGGCATCTTCATAAGAGATTTCCGGTGTAGGATTGGCCAGTGCGAAAACGATAGGAGACGGAGCCATGCTGCGTACCATGTCCTGCGACAGAACGTTTCCTTTGGATAATCCCAGGAATACGTCGGCACCTTTGATGGCTTCTTCCAAAGTGTGGATATCTGTGCGGTCGGTAGCGAAGTAACGTTTCTGTTCGTTGAGATCGGTACGTGCTTTGCTGATTACACCTTTACTATCCAGCATCACGATGTTTTCCAGGCGGGCACCCAGTGAAACATACAGTTTTGTACAAGATACGGCAGATGCACCGGCACCATTCACAACGATTTTTACATCTTCGATTTTCTTGCCTGCTACCTGCAAAGCGTTCACAAGTCCGGCACTGGAGATGATGGCCGTACCATGCTGGTCATCGTGCATCACAGGGATATCGAGCTCTTCTTTCAAACGACGTTCTATTTCGAAGCACTCAGGTGCTTTGATATCTTCCAGGTTGATGCCACCGAAGGTAGGAGCAATGGCCTTTACAGCTTCGATGAATTTTTCGGGATCTTTTTCGTTTACTTCAATATCGAATACGTCGATGCCGGCATAAATCTTGAACAGAAGTCCTTTACCTTCCATTACGGGCTTACCGCTCAACGCACCTATGTCGCCAAGACCGAGTACGGCAGTACCGTTGGAGATTACAGCAACCAAGTTTCCTTTCGCTGTATATTTATAAGCATCCTGCGGATTCTTTTCTATTTCGAGGCACGGCTCCGCCACACCGGGAGAGTAAGCAAGCGAAAGATCGGTTTGGGTACTGTAGGGCTTGGTAGGCACTACTTCTATCTTACCTGGTTTGCCTTGTGAGTGATACAGCAAGGCAGCTTCTTTAGTTATCTTAGCCATGGTAGTTGATTATGAGTTGTTAGTTAAAAGTTATAATTTTGCCGCAAAGGTAGGAATAAATGTGATAAAGTGTAAGTCTGTGTGCAATAAAAACTATTAAATAGTACTTATTGACAGGATTAATTTGAAATGGTGTAGAATTGAACTAAATGCTGATAATTCTTTCTCCGCTATCTGGCAAGAACGGAAAAAAGAGATTGAGGATGTGATGTTAATCAAATGATTTATAGGGCAAAAAAGTAGGATAATACAACTGTCCAGAATTGCATAAAAAGTGTATGATTGGATAGTTACTTTTATTTTTTAACTATCTTCGCCTTAGAAAATCATTATTATTGCTATATGAAATTCAATCAAGAGAAATTTTTGCAAGATGCCTTCCGCTTGTTTATGTGCATGAATTATGAGAAAGCAAGTTTCACAAAGTTAGCCCAAGTAACGGGAATGACGGGGGCAGGTATGTCTTACTATTATCCGAATAAAGAAGCTATATTCAAGGCTGTTGTGGATAAGTTCGTATTACAAACACATAGTCCCGAAAATAAATTTAAAGTAACTGCAACCACACTGAAAGACTTTATAGTACAATATGTAGAAGGTATAGAGCAAACTATGAAAAAGCTGAGGGTATTTTGTGATGATAATCTGACTTTGCAGGAATGCTCACGCAATAACTATCATTTCTTGATACAAGCAAGCCGATATTATCCGGAGTTTGATGCAAAAATCAATGAAATGTTTGAAAAGGAATATGATTTATGGCGACAGATTATTACAAATGCTAAAGAAACAGGAGAGATATATTCGGGTGTGGATGTTGAGAAGACTGCATCCATATTTCGGCAGATATATTGGGGATTGGCTTTTGAAATGTCTTTTACAGTGGGACTTGATACTCAAAAATTATTAGAAAACTTACAATATACATACAGTCTGCTTGTTCGATGAGATTTCTTCTATTCAATACCTGCATTAAATAACCCTTTGATTTATATTTAGTATGTGGGAAAAAAAACTTTTTCTAATGATCATTAGAAAAAGTTTTTTTCATATATTTGCGATGCTATCAGACATTCAACCATTAGCTATTTTATAGAATGATTGCTAACGGGTGTTCATATCTGAAAGGGAGCTATCATATCAACTAAATAAATAAAATTATGAAACTAAGGGCGTCGTTTAAAGTTGTATTGTTTTTTTCTTTCTGCATGGTTTGTATGACTTCATGCCTAAATGACGATGAAACTAAGGATAAGATTGAAAACATAAAAATGTATGTTTCTGCGGAAACAGGCGAGTATTTTCCTGTTTATGATCTCGATATTAAAAAAGAAGGAATGAAGGTTAGAGAAAAGGAAAATATGGACTGGGCTGTTATTCCCTTTAGCGGAATAGATGGATTCGAATATGAGAAAGGATATGAATATGTGCTTGAAGTAAAGAAAATAATATTGGCTAATCCGCCAATGGACGGCAGTAATCTTAAATACGAATTGATAAAAGTTGTTTCAAAGGATAGACCGACACGTTAAGGCTATTAGCAATATATAAGTCTAAAGTTATGTTTGTCGAATTTAAGTCAATGATAAGATTACAACCATGAAAAGAATATATCATCTTTTTTTAGTATTGCTCATTCTTTGTTGTACACAGATTTTGTTTGCCCAAAGTAATGTAGATATGCTGTTCACGTCTGTAAGCGAAGGGTTGGCGGGGTATCCGTCGGAACTTGTGTACCTGCAAACAAACAAGGGTATCTATGAAACAGGGGAAGATTTGTGGTTCAAAGCCTACGGGCTGGATGCGCAGTCTTTCGGATTGTCTGACCGCAGCAAAACGCTGTACCTGCAAATGATGGACGCTAAAGACAGTGTGGTATGGCGGGAGAAATATCCTATCGAGAACGGGATTGCGGACGGTCACGTGTACATGGATGAAAAGCTGGTGGAAGGGAATTTTTCTCTGGAAGCATATACTCGGCACTCGTTTTTCAATGACACGACGGAAATGCTGGTGGCACGAAATATCAAGGTGGTTAAGAATATCGCCCATGACAGCGGACAAGCGGAGAAAAGAAAAAAGAGGGAATTGAAATTCGACCTTTTTCCCGAAGGTGGAAATTTGGTTGCCGGGTTACCTTCCCGTTTGGCTTTTAAGGCAACGGACGGCAACGGTTATCCGGTAGATGTGGAAGGAACGTTGTATATAGATGAAAATCCTGCCACAACGTTCAAAAGCAGCCATGACGGGATGGGGTTCTTATCTTTTACTCCTTCCGTCGGCAGGAATTACCGGATAGAACTGAAAGATGGAAAGAGTTACTCTCTACCAGAGATTTATTCACAAGGTATGTCATTCCAGTTATTGAAGCACAATAAGGAATGGATGGAGTTTGTGATTTCCCAAACAGAAGGGGTGCCTGAACAGGACGTTTATCTGTTGGGGCAAATGCGGGGAGTAGTCTGCTGCGTGGCAAAAGGGAAGTTGAAGAATAGCCTGAGAATAAAGATTCCTGCAATGGAATTTCCATATCAGGGGATTGCGGAATTTACATTGTTTGACGGTACAATGCAACCCATAGCGGAACGTTTGGTATATGTTCACCCGGAAAAGAGACTGAATATCAGTATCGAACTGGACAAGGACAATTATGTACTTCGTGAAAAGGCTACGTTGAAAATAAAGGTGACGGATGATGGTGGTAAGCCGATACAGGCAAATCTGGGTATCAGCGTATTCGACAAAATATATGTGAATCCGGCTGATCCTGCAAATATCCTTACACATTGCTATCTTACCTCCCAGATACGGGGGATTATCCATAATCCGGCTTATTATTTCAATGAAGAGAATAAAGACCGGATGGAAGCAATGGATTTATTGCTGTTGACACAAGGTTGGAGGCGGTATGTGTGGAGGTTTGGACGTTCACCATATCATGGCGGGATATTCCTGACGGATGAAATATCGGGTACTCAAACGGTAAAAAGCAAGAAGAAAAGCAAGGAAACACAAAGCACGGAGCAACTGATTCAGGTGTCGGGTGCGGAAGGAAAATCGGCGTTTGTCTGGGCTGATTCAACGGGATGCTTCAAAGTCGGTACAAATATGATGAAGGAGATTCGAGGGGGATATGTGTATCTGAAACCGATGTTATCAAAAGAGTTTAAACCGAAACTGGAAATAATAGATTATTTTCCGCTGATAGATAGTATCAGAAAAAACAAGCCGTCCTGTTATCCGATCATGGATTTATCGCAAGTATTAAAGCAGCAGGTTCTTGATATGCCGGTGGTGAGCAATGACAGCACAATCCTACTGGATGAAGTGGTTGTTACCCGAAAAGCTCGCAAACCGTTCCGTGATAAGTTCATGGGGAGGTTGGATAGTTTGGCACAAGCAAATTTAGGAAGTGCTTATGTCTGTGGGTGTGGTTATTTGCAGAACTACAAACCGGGATATGATGCCCATCCTTACTGGAAGCCGTGCAGCATTTCCGCTGATAAAAGAAGCAAGCCGATTGAGGGGGAAAAATATTATATAGTTAAATTTAAGCATTTAGGTGGTAACGCTTTTTCTGTTGAAGATGAACAATTAGTTACTTATCATGGTGAAACCTATTCGGAAGAAGAGTTATTGCACATGAATAACCTTTACCGCACCAAAGGTTATTATGCTGCCCGTGAGTTCTACCAGCCGGATGAAATAGATATGCAGCTATCTACGCCGGATGCTCGGAATACTCTACTGTGGCAACCTTCTATTGATACTGACGAGAAAGGCGAAGCGACTATTTCATTCTATTGCTCGGATATTAATACCGAGTTCATAGGTGTAGTGGAAGGAACGGACGGAGCGGGATTGCTTGGAACAGGAAAGTGTAAGTTTAGGGTGGTTAGGAATACTAATTAAGAGTAACAGGGTTATACAACCATCCAATCCCTTTTTTATAGAAGATGTAGAACCATCAAAACAACTTTTGTATGGGGTAACGTAGTTTAAGAAAGTATTTGTACGATATTCCGAAGAATATGCGCAGTTTTATTGATGATTTTGTGGGAGAACATAAAGCTATAAAAGAATAACAGAATCATTTAGTTTTTTAAATGATTCTGTTATTCTTTTAATTATATATCAATGTCCTTATTCTCCTTCTTTTTCTCCTTCAGCTTCCGGAGCCTTATCTATCAACTCCAGGAACTGGTCGAGTCGAGGTGTAACAATGATTTGTGTACGGCGGTTGCGCTGTTTACCCAGTTCAGAATCATTGTCTGTGATAGGATTGTACTCACCACGTCCGGCAGCAGAAAGCCGTTTAGGGTCAACACCATATTTATTCTGCAATTCTTGTACTACAGATGAGGCACGCAGGGCACTCAAATCCCAGTTATTGCGGATATTGGTACGTGAGATGGGTACGTTGTCCGTATTACCCTCTACCAGTACTTCGTAATCTTTGTAGTCGGTGATAATCTTGGCAATCTTGCTCAACGTTTCGCCGGCGCGTTCGTTGATTTCGTAACTGCCGCTCTTGTAGAGCATATTGTCTGCTAAAGAGATGTAAACCACACCTTTCAGTACTTTCACATCTACTTCTTTCAATTCCTCGCGGCTCAGGGAGCGGGTCAGATTGTTGGTTAGCATAACGTTCAGTGAGTCCGATTTACTCTTGGCATCCACTAATTGCTTGATGTAGCGGTTGGAGGCATTGATTTCATCTACCAGTTTGGAAATGTTGATATTCCCTTGCGAGTTCTGCTGGAGGCTCTTGTCAAGCGATCCTTGCAGGGTAGCGTAACTGTTACGCAATTCCTGATTATTTTTTCGGGCTTCGCTTAGGCGATCCTCCAAACTTTTAGATTGTGTGCGGTATTCGGCAAGCTGGATTTGTGCGTCCTGATATGACTTGTCGAGAGCAGACTTTTCGTCTTTCAGTTTGTTATAATCTGTTTGAAGATTCACAAATTCCTTCTTGGTCACACATCCCGTCAGGAATAGAGTTGCGACCAACAGAAAGGATGCAGCTAATTTTGTACGTTTCATAAATCTTTCTTTATTAAATGTTTACTAGGCGCAAAGATAAGAAAATCCCCGTACTCCGGTTGCGGAGACGGGGATATATTATTTGTTTTATAGGTACTTTATGAAATTATGCGTTCAGAGCCTGCTCAATATCTGCAATGATATCATCTACGTTTTCAATACCTACCGATAAACGGATCAGGTCGGGACGTACTCCGGCTTCCAGTAACTGCTCATCCGATAACTGACGATGGGTATGGCTGGCAGGGTGCAGTACACAGGTACGCGCATCGGCAACGTGTGTTACGATAGCAACCAATTGCAGTGAGTCCATAAACTTGATGGAAACCTCGCGACCACCTTTCAATCCGAAGGAGATAACACCACATGAACCGTTCGGCATATACTTCTGTGCCAATTCATAGTATTTATTGTCCGGAAGACCACAATAGTTCACCCAAGCCACTTTATCATTTTTAGAAAGATATTCGGCAACTGCCTGTGCATTTTTGCAGTGTTGCGGCATACGCAGGTGCAGAGTTTCCAGACCGAGATTCAGCAGGAAGGAGTTCTGCGGAGACTGGATGCTGCCGAGGTCACGCATCAACTGGGCAGTAGCCTTAGTGATATAAGCCATCTTGCCGAAAGCTTTTGTATAAGTCAGTCCATGGTATGACTCATCCGGTGTACACAATCCGGGGAATTTATCAGCGTGTGCATCCCAGTCGAACTTACCGCTGTCTACAATACAACCGCCTACGCTGGTGGCATGGCCGTCCATATATTTAGTAGTAGAATGTACTACGATATCAGCACCCCATTCAAACGGGCGGCAGTTGATAGGAGTCGGGAAGGTGTTGTCTACAATCAAAGGTACACCATGACTATGGGCAATGCGGGCAAATTTTTCAATGTCCAATACTTCCAGTGACGGGTTGGAAATGGTTTCACCGAACAATGCTTTCGTATTCGGGCGGAAAGCTGCGGAGATTTCTTCTTCGCTGGCATCCGGACTAACAAAAGTAACTTCAATACCCAATTTCTTCATAGTCACCCCGAAGAGATTGAATGTACCGCCATAGATAGCGGACGAACAAACGAAGTGATCGCCTGCCTGGCAGATATTAAATATAGCATAGAAATTGGCAGCTTGTCCGCTGGATGTCAGCATACCGGCAACACCGCCTTCAAGAGCAGCTATCTTGGCGGCAACAGCGTCGTTGGTAGGGTTTTGCAGGCGAGTATAGAAATAACCGCTCTCTTCAAGATCGAAAAGGCGTGCCATTTGCTCGCTGGTTTCATATTTGAAAGTGGTGCTTTGATAAATGGGGAGTACACGGGGCTCGCCCTTCTTAGGAGTCCATCCTGCCTGTACGCAGAGGGTTTCCGGTTTAAATTGCTTTGCCATAATGCTATTTGTTTTTATAGTTTTTTATCAATTAACGCATTTGTGGACGCAAAAGTAGGGAAAATAATTGTATTTTTGTCCGCAAGATGAATAAATGGAAAATGAAACAGTTATTTTGCTTTCTTATTTTGCTTTTTTGCATGTCATTCTCTTACGAAGCGTTGGCCCAGGAAGAGCGGGCTACGCCGAAAAGCGGTGAGGGAATATCTGGTTTTCTACAGCGTAACGGGCGTACCGGAAAAGCGTACTATCAGGAGTTCCTGGAACTGAATAAGAAACAATTGCGAGGTAAAGAAGAATTGCGGCTGGGAGTGAAATATTTGCTTCCACCTCTGAAAAAGGGGAGTGGCAATACGGCTGCTTCATCCAATTCTTCTGCTTCAAACTCATCTGCTTCTAATTTTTCTGCCCGTTCCGGCAACAAAACAATTCGTGAACCTCTTTTCGGGAAAAGCCTTGCTGAAGTTAAAGTGACGGGAAACCGTCTTCAAGGTGCGTGTTTCTACGTGGTGAGCGGGCATGGTGGTCCCGATCCCGGTGCCATTGGCAGGATAGGAAGCGTGGAGCTGCATGAGGATGAATATGCTTATGATGTCGCTCTCCGTCTTGCCCGGAATCTGATGGAGGAAGGCGCTAAGGTTTATATTATTATTCAGGATGCCAAAGACGGTATTCGTGACGATCAATACCTTAATAACAGTAAACGCGAAACTTGTATGGGTGATCCTATTCCTCTGAATCAGGTTGCCCGCCTTCGCCAGCGCTGTGAGAAAATAAATGGACTCTATCAGAAAGACCGCAAGAGTTATACGTATTGCCGTTCCATCTTCTTGCATGTGGATAGCCGTAGTAAGAGTCACCAGACGGATGTATTCTTCTATCATGCTCCCAAAAGTGTGAATGGTAAACGGTTGGCAACTACAATGAAGAATACTTTCGAATCTAAATACGACCGCCACCAACCTAACCGCGGCTTTTCGGGAACTGTCAGCGCACGCAATTTGTATGTGCTGGCCAATTCCAGTCCTGCCGGAGTGTTTGTAGAGTTGGGCAATATTCAGAATACTTTCGACCAACGCCGGTTTGTTATGAGTTCCAATCGTCAGGCGTTAGCGAAGTGGATGATGGAAGGTTTCATCACTGATTATAAGAAGAGCAAATAAATACTTGTCAGCGAAATCAATACGTCTATTCTCATCTTTTTTCTCTCTTACTGACCCAAAAGACAATTTTTTTGTTATTACAGCAACGCCATTCTATTTGTCTGGCTTAACTGAATTAACTATTTGTAAAATGAAATTGTTATGGGAAAGAATTTATTAATTCTGGGCGCATTTGTAAGCGTCCTGATGCTTGCCTCATGTACAGGCGGCAGGAAAGAAACGGTGACTTATACCCCTGAAGAAATAGCAGATGCAGGGCAGGTGATGAAATACTACGACGCCTCATTGGCTCTGTTGAAAAATGTGGTAAAGGAGAGGGATGTAAATGCGGTGTTGGGGTATATGGAACAAAAGACGGAAGTACCCATGTTTTCATACATCATGTCTCCCGTCATTTCGAAAAAAGATTCTGCGGAGGTGATGCTACCGGGTGAATGCTTCGGTGAAGATGTAAGACAGAACCTGATACAGAATTATGCGGAGCTTTTTCAGTCGAGAAATCAGTTCTATGCTAATTTCAATAAATACTTGTCTCTTCTGAAAGAAAAAAAGACCGAAGGGATGGCAGACTTGCTGAATAATAACTATGAATTGAGCGTGGAAATGTCTGAATATAAGCAGAATATATTTGATATATTGAGCCCGATTGTTTCAAATGCCCAGCGGGTTCTTCTGGCAGAAAATCCTGTGAAAGAGCAGATCATTGCAATGAAAAGCATGAGTACGACTATGCAGAGCATCATCAATTTGTATGCCCGTAAGCATGTTGAAGATAAATCCCGCCTGGATTTAAAGATTATGGAATTGCGACTTCAACTGGATGCGGCAGAGAAACTACCGGTAGTAAAAGGACATGAGGAAGAATCAGAGAAATTCAAGGATTTCCTGTCTAAAACAGAAGGATTTCTGAAAATAGTACAAGATGCCCGTCAGAAGAACTCATATGCTGATGAGGACTTTGAGGAGATCAGTAGCTACGGATTAGGCATTATATAAGTTCTTTCGCTACACGTGGCACAATCATTTTATGGAAAGGCTTAATAAAGAAGAAATAAGCCTTTCCTAATGCATTGTGATATTGAACCACGGTTGTTATATCTATCAGGTTGTTTCCTATCTTGGCAATGGAGACATAAAACAATAAGTGCTTATCATCTTTCTTCATGATAGCCTCATTTTCTGTATCTTCTATTATACAATCTTCTGTTTTCAACACTTTTCCGGTTTCAAGCCCCAAAGGTTTTACCAGAATATTCCTGACTTTCATTAACAAACTGAGCCACGCCGGGGAGTGATTGAATATTTTTTTGATCAGTTCTTTGGGAATTATCTGTTCTGCAGGCTTTTGGGCTTTCACAATGAATGTATCATGATAATCTGCCGGAAGATATTTGTCGATAAGTCTTTCCATATCTTTGAATAAAGTTGGGTTAGTTAAATGTCCTGTACAAAGATAGTGTTTCCGGATGGAATAATGGGAATGTCTTAATCATCATTTCCAGAAATTTGATATCTTTGTTGCGAACAGTAACTTAACTATTATGAATACTTTGAGTTTAACCCCAGGGATAAGCGTTCGAAGATTAGACTTATCTGAATATAAAGAGGCCGCATCTCTTTCTTTGGAAATATATCTTCAGACGGGTGAAGAGGATTTTGATGAACAAGGATTGGAAACTTTCAAAAGCTTTGTCAATGATGAGGCGATGATAAACAGCTTGGTCATTTATGGTGCATTTGATGAGGCAAGACTTGTGGGTGTGATGGCAGTCAAAGATGAAGGGAAACATATTTCCCTGTTTTTCATACGGGAGGCATATCACCGGAAAGGTATAGGCAGAAGATTATTCGATGCTTTTATCGAAGAGACTTCTGTGCCGGAAATGACTGTAAATTCCTCTACGTATGCAGTGCCTTTCTACAAAAGTTTGGGATTTGAGCAGGTACAGGAACCGCAGATTACGAATGGACTGAAGTATGTGCCGATGAAAAGAGAGATAAAGTAATAGTTATATATTGCGGACAAAGACTATTTGCCCGCAATATATAAGATGATTATTCTACCGGAATGAAGATTTCTGTCAACAAATCTTCCGGCTTCGTCTTGCATGGATCATTCAGATAACGTTCGGCACTCGACTCGTCTCTCATCGTACATTCCATTTCGGGAATGAACTTTCCGTAAATCGTGTCGTATACGCTTTGCAGATGCTCATAAGATCCTTTATAGGTAAACACTGCATAACGTCCGGCAGGCAATTGCTTGAAGCCGACATCACCTTTGGGAGTTACGGTTACAGGCATCACCATGCAAACATCGGTACGCAACTTGTCGGCAGGCGTCACTTTGGGATCATCGTGGTACATGCAATAAGGGGCCATGTCACCCATCGGCAGTTTTTCTTCTTTGATGAATTGGAACAAACGCATCCATGTGCTTCCGTAATCATTCATTTTATAGTCTCCGAACAGGCGGATATAAATTACATTTCTGGCAGGCACTTCTCTTATTTCTTTCTTTAACTCTAAATCGGGTCTGATAATTGCTGGTTTCATAATTACAAAATTTTTATTGTTACGATACTCATTAGGTGAAATTCCATAGAACTGCTTGAATACTTTCGACAGTGACGATGGTGAGGAATACCCGATGCGATAAGCGATATCTGCTATAGGCAAATCCGAGTAACGCAACAGGCGGGCGGCAGATTCTGTTCGTGTCCGGACTATGAACGTCCCGATTGGCTCGCCCAGAAATGCTTTCATGATGCGATGGAAGTAGAACGGAGAGAAATGGGAAATCTTGGCCAACGATTTCAGATCAATCTCTTCTCCAAGATGGAGGTTGATGTAATCTACTACTGCATTTACGCATTTCTGATACTCTTCACGCGTGGTCTTCTTGCTATGTTCCATAAGTTCTTCTTTGAATTTCACGATGCAAAAATAAGGGTAAATAGAATAGGGGACTTGTCCAAAGTTGCTATAAATTCAATATCTTTGTACCCCTTCCCATGATTTTAAAGAAATGACCAAAGATATAAAAAAGAAACTACAGGAGTGGGCAAAGACCTATCATTGTGCGGATTTTATTCAAAATGATCCGGTACAATTCCCGCATCGCTACCGGCGGAAACAGGATATAGAAATCAGCGGTCTGCTGACTGCTATTATGAGTTTCGGTAATCGCAAGCAGATTCTGAAGAAAGCCGATGAATTACACGATTGTATGGGAACCTCTCCTTATCAATATGTACTTTCCCGTCGTTGGGAGAAGGATTTTCCTGCTGAGGAAAAACGTAGCTTCTACCGGATGCTTTCGTATGCCGATTTTTATTCTTACTTTGAACGCTTGTATGCTGCTTATTCCCGTTTTGAAAGTTTGGAAGAGGCGCTCCAAGTGTATTCCGGACTGCCAATAGAGAAACTCTGTGCTTTCTTGGAAGTATCTTCCCGCAGTCCTCAGAAGAAGCTGAATATGTTTCTCCGCTGGATGATACGTAAAGGTCCGGAAGTTGACTTCGGAATTTGGGAAAGTTTTGATTGCAGGGATTTAATCATCCCTTTGGATACGCATGTCTGTCGCGTAGCCCGATTGCTGGAACTTACCGAGACGGAAACTTTTTCTTTGAAAAATGCGCAAAGGATAACTGCCGCATTAGCGGAAGTCTTTCCGGATGATCCCTGTTTCGGTGATTTTGCTTTGTTTGGCTATGGGGTGAATAATAAGTAGGAGCTATCAGTTGAAGATTAGCTTTGTTGTATCATATCCCCGGTGAGCAGCTATGCTGAGAAGCTGCTCCTTTATGTCTTCCGGAAGTTGTTTCTCGCGACTCAATATCCATAAATATTTGTCCGTACTGCTACCCACCAGTACATAACCATAATTTTCTTGATCCAGTTCCAGTATGTAATAATCGGAATAGAACCAAAGAAAGAAGGACACTTTTAATTTGCCCGGCTGCTGCGGATCGGGCTGTTTCGCACGTCCGGTTGCTTTTTTGAATACTCCATTCCGGTAACCGGCATTTTCTACCTTGATGCTTCCGTCAGGCTGGAGAGTGTAAGTTGCGGTAACATTTACCATATCTTTCTCAAAATGGTTTTCGTAGCGGGCTATTTCGTGCCACACGCCCATATAGCGTGGAATATCTACTTCTCTAACGGTATTTTTGATTGCTGCTTTCATATCTGTTATGTTTTTATTCATAACACACTGTGATTCGTATTTGTTCTTTGGCATTATGTCCCTTTTTTACTATCTCTCCCCATTCCTTTTGTCTACTTTTGCCGCAATTCATGAGATATATCATATATTTGTCGTATGCAAACTTTTCGTATCGTAAAACCTGCTCCTGCATTGGCTCCTTATATCCGTTATTATTGGATATTGCGGGATGATGCCCTTACTCTTGTGTCGGAACGGACATTGCCTGTTGGCTGTATGCAGCTGGTATTTCATAAGGGCAGGCAATTATTATCATTGCAAAATTCACAATTACAACCACAATCCTTTATTTGCGGTCAGTCTTTCGGCTTTTCCGACGTTATATCGACGGGAATGATTGAAATGATAACGGTGGTTTTCCAGCCCTATGCGGCAAAGACTTTCCTGCGAATCCCGCTGCATCTTTTCTTCGGGCAAAGTATCTCTACGGATGAAGTAGAAGATACGGAACTCTCTGATTTATCCCGGAGAATCGTGGATACTCCGGATAATGACCAATGTATCCACTTGATTGAAGACTTCTTCTTCCGCCGTTTGGTTTCCTGTTCCGAATACAATCTGAAAAGACTTTCTACTGTTTTGCATGAAATAAACCTCCATCCGCAAGTCAGCACATTAGAGCTTTCTGATATAGCCTGCCTCAGTTCCAAGCAGTTTGGCCGTATATTTGCCGATTATATAGGTACTACTCCTAAAGAATTCCTTCGTATTGTGCGCATGCAGCGTGCTCTTTATACTTTGCAACAAGATCCGGCGTTACCTTTTGCCCAGGTAGCTTATGAGTGTGGCTTTTCCGACCAATCTCACATGATTAAGGAGTTTAAACTCTTCTCCGGCTATACCCCTGCCGAATACCTATCTGTCTGTGCTCCTGTCTCCGATTATTTTTCCACTCTTTAAAGATGTCTTTTTTCTTCTATTGAAGGTTACCGGCTTACCCTATTTTTGCATTGTCTTTGCAAAGGCATAGTAATAACCATAAAAAGAAAACAAAATGAAAAAACTAATTGCATTTTTTGAAATTCCTGCTGCTGATTTCCGTCGGGCAATCGATTTTTATGAAACCGTGTTGAATATGAAACTTCCGACTTGCGAATGTGAGGAAGAGAAGATGGCATTTTTCACTGAAGAGGATGAATTTGTCGGAGCAGTTTCTTATGCTTCTGATTTCCTTCCTTCTGAAAAAGGGGTACTCATTCATTTCAATGTAGATGAGATTGAGCCTACTCTTGAAACAATTTTGAAAAAAGGCGGAAAAGTCGTTATTCCCAAAACAAAGATTGAGGCAGAGGGTAGGGGGTATTTCGCTGTATTTGTTGATACGGAGGGAAACCGCGTCGGTATTTATGCAGATAAATAATCAGCATTTCTGATTTTTCTGTTTACATTTGCAGCACACTTTTAAAATGTACAAATATGATTAGACTGAATGTTTTTATTCAAGTAAGTGAAAGTAACCGTGCTGCGGTGTTGGAAGCTGCAAAAGAGTTGGTAGCATCTTCTTTGAAAGATAAAGGTTGTATTGCCTATGATATTTTCGAAAGCGCCACCCGTAATGATGTCCTGATGATTTGCGAAACTTGGGAAGATGCAGAATCGCTGTCTGCTCATGAGAAAGCAGAACATTTTGTTACATTGGTTCCCAAAATACAGGGATTGGCTTCCATGAAGTTAGAGAAGTTTAGCTTCTGATATTGGGAAAGAGGATATGCTGCATTGGGCTATATCCTCTTTTTCTTTCTATCCTTTATATATGAATTTCAGTTATAAGCAAATTTGGATAATTGCGTATCCCATTCTTATCAGCCTGCTGATGGAGCACATGATAAATGTTACGGATACAGCTTTTTTAGGCCACGTAGGTGAAGTAGAATTAGGAGCATCTGCATTGGCTGGCGTTCTTTATATGGCTATTTATATGCTTGGCTTCGGATTCAGTATTGGTGTACAGATTCTGATAGCTCGTAGAAATGGCGAACAGAAGTATAGTGAAATAGGCGGAGTATTTATACAGGGCGCTTTTTTCCTGCTGGCATTGGCTACCGTCATGTTTTTCTTGTGCGATTTTATCACAACACGCATTCTTGGTCGTCTGATATCTTCCGATCAGGTTTATACTGCTGCCGCTTCTTATCTGGAATGGAGAAGGTATGGGCTTTTCTTCTCTTTTATTGCAATCCTGTTTCGCGCTTTCTATATTGGTATAACGGAGACACGTACTCTGACGCTCAACTCTATAGTGATGGTGCTCAGTAATATTATTTTCAATTACATTCTGATATTCGGAAAATTCGGTTTCCCGGCTTTAGGTATTGCAGGTGCAGCAATCGGTTCTTCACTGGCGGAGTTGGTATCGTTACTGTTTTATGTGGCATACACCTGGCTGAAAGTGGATAAGAAAAAATATGCTTTATTCCAACAGTTTAGTTTCAAACTGTCCGAATTTAAATGCATTTGGAATATCTCATGTTGGACCATGCTTCAGTCTATACTGTTCCCGTCTCAGTGGTTTTTGTTTTTTATAGCCATAGAGCATTTGGGAGAACGATCTTTGGCCATAGCTAATATCATGCGGAGCATCAATACGTGTTTCTTCATGGTTATTTTTGCGTTTGCCGATACTGCAAGCTCCATGGTGAGCAACCTGCTGGGAAGGGGTGAAGAGAAGAGCGAAATCTGGCTTGCCTGTAAACGTGCCATACGCTTGACTTATATGATAGGTATACCGTTCCTATTGCTGTCCGCCTTGTTTCCTACCGTGTTGTTGCAGATATATACCAATAGTCAGGAGTTGGTACAAGCAGCATTACCTACTATGTACATCATGTTATCAGGATATCTCCTTTCAGCTCCCGGATTGGTGCTGTTTAATGCTGTTTCCGGCACAGGAAATACAAGCCGGTCTATGAAAATTATGTTGATAACCATTTCCATTTATGTTGTTTATGTGGTTGTTATGGTTATGTATCTGCAAGTGGATGTCGCTATAGCGTGGACAAGTGAATATATTTACGGGGGTATGTTGCTGTTGCTTTCTTATCTGTATCTGAAAAGGGAGAATTGGAATAAGCGCATTTAATTACGATTCGGATATAAGAGAAGTTTCTTCATTTTTTCTCTCTATTCTAATGTATTGCGATACTCCTGCTGTTTCTTTTTAGGTAATTTCTTGATTACTTCCTCTATAGAGCAAAAGTGAACATCTTGT
This sequence comes from Bacteroides sp. AF39-11AC, assembly GCF_003474285.1. Lineage (NCBI taxonomy): Bacteria > Pseudomonadati > Bacteroidota > Bacteroidia > Bacteroidales > Bacteroidaceae > Bacteroides > Bacteroides sp. AF39-11AC. Next base: position 676,260 of record NZ_QROH01000004.1, read on the forward strand.
CCATGATTTTATAGACAAGGGTATTTTCGCCAAAGGGGAAACTTTCTGTTGCTCCTTTGATACTTAAACAATATTCCCGATATTCTTCAATATTCATGGCTTTATCCTTTTTCATTTTACTCCGTCTCAAAAATACGATTTCTTTTCATAAGCTCATGTAAAAGTTCCATAAAAAAGAACTTAAATACCACTTGGAATAAGGACAATGCATACTTTTGTGAAAGTAACATACCTACGGGTGATGGTGCATGAGTAGAACATGAAAAAAAGTGGTAAAAGCAGATGTTGCGAATAGGTGTAAAGACGTCGATGTGGAATCCTTGGCACGGCTGTCATAAGTTTAGTACAGGGTGTCAGCATTGCTATGTTTATCGCACGGATGGTAAATATGGTAAAGATAGTTCTGTTGTAACAAAGACGGAAAAGTTCAATCTGCCTGTACAACGGAAGAAAAACAAAACATATAAGATACCTTCCGGTAATCTGGTCTATACTTGTTTTACTTCTGATTTTCTGGTAGAAGATGCTGACGTATGGCGTCCTGAAGCATGGGAGATGATGCGGTTGAGGCAAGATCTTCATTTCCTTTTTATCACTAAACGTATTGACCGGTTGAAGGATTGTTTACCTCCTGATTGGGGAGAAGGATATGATAATGTAACGATCTGTTGTACGATGGAGAATCAGGATCGGATTGACTATCGCCTGCCTATTTATAAGGCAGCTCCCATAAAGCATAAGATCATTATTTGTGAACCTCTTCTCAGTCGGATAGATTTCAGGGGAGAGTTAGGTGAGTGGGTTGAGCAGGTTGTAGCTGGAGGAGAATCCGGTCGGGAGGCCCGTGTATGCGATTATGACTGGGTTTTGGAGATTCGTCGCCAATGCATAGATGCCAATGTAGGCTTCTGGTTCAAACAAACAGGCTCTTTTTTACTGAAAGAAGGAAAGGTGTTTAAAGTGGCCCGGCAGTTTCAGCATTCGCAGGCCCGTAAGGCAGAAATAAATTATGAGCCGGATCGCCCCTCTCTTATAGAAGAGAATACGGGTAATGTGATTTTGTAGTCTCCTGCGTTCAACTATCCTACCGGTTTGATTGTTATATACTCAATATATCAATAACATAAGATTTGTTGGAGAGCTGAAGATATGAAACAACTCATATTTGTTTTTATATTGTTAACGAGTTGTCTGGCTTGTGCCAATAACCGTGCTGGGCAGACAGAAAAGAAAGAAGATATGAAATCAACTAAGGAAATTTATTTGGCAGGAGGCTGTTTCTGGGGAACCGAACACTTTCTGAAACTGATTGATGGCGTAGAGGCAACGCAAGTAGGTTATGCAAACGGCAATATTGCCAATCCGACTTATAAACAGGTATGTACCGGAACTACCGATTTTGCAGAAACCGTGAAAGTGCAGTATGATCCCGTGAAAGTGGACCTGCCTTTTCTTATAGATCTTTATTTCAAAACCATCGACCCTACCAGTGTAAACAAGCAAGGTAATGATAGGGGTACTCAATATCGTACAGGCATCTATTACACCGATCCGGCAGATTTATCGGTCATTCAGGAAACGGTACACCGTTTGGCTGCAACTTATACCCGTCCGCTGGCAGTAGAAATGAAGCCTTTGGAGAACTTCTATCCGGCAGAAGATTATCATCAGGATTATCTGGATAAGAATCCGGGCGGGTATTGCCATATTCATCCTGAGTTATTCGACTTGGCGCGTAAGGCTAAAATGCCGAAGAAATCTGCCCCCGCTTATAGTAAACCGGATGATGCGGCCTTACGTTCCAAACTTACTCCGGAACAATATGCCGTGACTCAAAAGAATGCAACCGAGCCGGCTTTTCATAATGATTATTGGGATGAACACCGTCCCGGAATTTATGTAGACATCACTACGGGTGAGCCTTTGTTTGTTTCAACCGATAAGTTTGATTCCGGTTGTGGTTGGCCCAGTTTCTCAAAGCCGATTGACCGTAAACTTATTCAAGAGAAAATGGATACATCTCATGGCATGGTGCGTACAGAGGTTCGGAGTGCTGCAGGCGATGCCCACTTAGGACATGTCTTTACAGACGGTCCGGCGGATAAAGGTGGTTTACGCTATTGCATTAACAGCGCTTCGTTGCGCTTTATTCCTAAAGATAAAATGAAGGCGGAAGGATATGGAGATTACATCGACTTGGTAAAGTGATGTTTCGTTGGAAAAATGCGGGTTTATGACGAAGCATTGCGCTATCGTTTTTGAGTTTTAAAAACATTGTTTGCATTCGATATGTTATCATATCATAAATAAACAGTTTTCAAATAGTACGATTATGGCTAAAAAAGCCTTATTTGGAAGGTAAAGTATTTTTGTGGTAAAGGTTTCCATGTTGTTTTGAGAAAGAGAATGAAGACTTGAATTGCGCAATGGAGTGCTTGTTGCAGTGTCACAGTTGTTTACGTGTGGAATATGAAGAGCTTATACCTTTCTTGACCCCATTCGTGCATCTGCTGGTCAGCAACAATGAGGGAGCAAGACTGTATGGATTTCGCGCACTTGCCAATACCCTGCATCTGCTTATAGATTTCATGGATGCGGATGGAAGTAGACATGTGATAAGCATTAAAGCGTTGAAAAACAGTTGTTCATGGTGCAAATCGAGTTGTATCCGAGGGACTGATTCCTGTTTCCTTTTTTGATTTCCAAATAGGGCAAAAACGGCTTTTTTCGCGAAAAGTCGTTTTTGGTATATTGGTATATATGTCGGATCTTTGCAGAGTCAAAAAGATAA